>VFGZ01000042.1 GCA_009392215.1 SAR202 cluster bacterium
TTAGTCAGGAAGAAATTCTTCGAAGTATCTTTTCCAGTTCCGCCACATAATGTTTTCGATGTCACCAGAGTTCCACCCACGTTCTCCGAGCACTTGAGTCATCTTCTGGTAATCAGCGACGGTATCGACGTCGTGGGGTGCTCCGATAGCTCCACCTTGTCCGTCGGTGTCGCCGCCTATTGAGGCATGTAATGTGTTACCCGCCAGCTCGCATACGTGTTCGATATGGTCGGCGACATCTTCAAGAGTTACGTCCTCAGGATTGAACAGATCGGATCGAGATTGTGGTGTTTTGTTGCTCCAGTCTCTTTCTACGTTTCTAGTTAGCATCCATGTATCCATTGAAGCTCCGATGACTGCGCCTCGTTCGATGGCACGTTTCAACAATTCATCGGTCATTTGGCGTTCACCTGGTACGATCGATCTGCAATTTTGATGGCTCGCAAGAATTGGGCCGTCGAAAATGTCGAGTGCTTGACGGACGGTCTCATCTGCGGTGTGCGTGATGTCTAAGATCATACCGCAGGCATCCATTTCTCGAAGTAGTTCCGGGCCGTATTCAAATAACCCGCCTTCGGTTCCAGTGCCTGTGCCGTGTCCGTATCGGCTGGGTCCGTAGTGGCCTAGGCTGATAACTCTGAGCCCGTCGGCATACCACTCATGGACTTGTTCTGGCCACAGGATGGGATCGGCACCCTCCATGCCGAGAAAGAAGCCAACTGGTAGGTCATCATGGGTCACGGCGTTTTCCCATTGCTGCATATGCTCGGTCACATCAGAGGAAGTTCGGAGTATTCGCGCTTCGCCTTTGGTTTCTAATATGCGGTAGTAGGCCATCTGCCCTTGTCCAAGCGCATAAGACAGTTCATCACTGCGGGGACCACCAGGAATCGGTGCACCATCACGGTGTTGGTCCACTACTACTTTAACGAGGGCAGCAGCTACTCCACCCCGTCGCATTTCGGGTAGTGAGGACATGGTTTCTGAATCCTCTCGGTTAGGTAGCGAGCGGGAGATCTGTGGCGCAGTTCTTACTTGGTCAAGTGGAAGCGTCAGATCGCGGTTCATTTTTACGGCGAGAGCCATTGGGTAATCGCCATCAATTACGAGCATTTAGAAGTTCCTTGTCATTAGGGTTACTGCACTGCCGAGTTCAGTCATAACTCAGTGTCTGGCAGCATAACATCCATGTGACCTGCCCCCACAAGCTATACCACTGGCCATTCATCAATTGTGAATCCATTGCCTCAGCACCATGACACCCACCTACCTATTTGTCTTAATACGTGGCGAGTATCGGCGCGCCAAGTCTGTGGCATAATTTCGGCATCATGCGTACCAGAACCTATTTAATCCTTTGGTCGGCACTACTTGTTGGTGTCGTACTAGTCGTAGTTCTGGCTGCTTGTTCGTCATTAGACCCGCTGGAAGTCGGCAAGCGCGATGATTCGGGATATCCAATAAAACCAACAACATCGCTGGTGAACGAAGGTAAACCGATATATGAAGCCCATTGCGCGAGTTGTCATGGCGATGCCCGCAATCCGCCACCTTTGCCGGCAGCTCCAGCACATACCGTCGACGGTCATACTTGGCACCACAATGACAGACAATTAGTGAGTTGGGTGCTCGATGGTGTACCAAACGGCCAGATAATGCCCAGATTCCGAGGAATACTTTCGGAGTCGGAAGTTCAGGCCACGATCGCATACATTAAAACATTTTGGACTGACGAAGTTGTTCAAATGCAAGCGAGAGGCATGCACTAGCGGTCGTAACTTTCGATGCTGACGCATCGAACATCTATCTCAGATGGATGGAAAGCTGTTAATCTAAAACCTCAGCACCCTGAACACCCACCTACCGCTTTGTATTAACCCTATGGGGACCTATGGGCGACCTTTGTGTGCATATGAAGGGACTGTATCTAGACAGCGTTAATCGAATCAGACCGACTACTAAAATTCTTTATAAAGCTTACTTTTGTCAAGATCTAGAACCTCGTAATCCAGACCGGAATTCTTTGCAAATGTAATACCTTTCTCTGTGACAAGGAGCGTCCCACCCTTTGAATGTATTTCTCCATTCATAAGAACAGGATCGCCAGAAACATAAGTCGCTATGGCCTTGCCCTGATCAGGATCAATAATCGTCACGTCGGCATCTGCACCTTCACTAAAGTGACCCTTGTTAATCAAGCCGAACATTCTGGACGGATTCCACGAGAGCTTAATCGCCATTTCAATAGGCGAAAGTGCACCAAACCTAACCAAGGCCATTGTTGATTCGATATTTATGTTTCTAGGGTGAGAACCTCCATCTGACGCAACTGCATCAACTACAAAATCTCCTTCAGAATCTTTTGCTGTGGTAAGCAACATCGCCGATTGAGGCAAATTCACCGGAAAACTTAATGAGCAATCAGTATGCAATTCATCAAATATCGCCAGGGCCTCATCACCACCAACACGCTGAACACTCTCATTTTTTTCAGTAAGAACGGTCGCATAACCGTCTCTGATTGCTTGCCTGATACCATCGGCAGTTGTCGGGTAGTCACGTAACTTCAGACAATTCTGGCAGACATTAGCTAGAACGTTTCCTTCGGAATCACAAAGACCAGATGTCCCATTAGGTACTGCCTGGTGTACCTCTGAGTTAATTTGTCCTTTCATTGACGTGAGTATTGAAATCGCTTCCTGAACCTCCTCTAGAGGATCCAGAATTGAGCCACGCGTATATGCATTAATGTGCGCTACGTGTAGTCGGCCTTTTCCGACAAGCTCCGGGACTTCTCTAAGTCCATCAAGCCTGCTCCCAGCTGTTTTAGTACCCACATGGAAACCAACATATGCTTTCTGCTTATTGCACTCGGCAATAATGTTTGCTGTAACCTCCGGAGTAAATGGGTCATAACCTCCAATGATTTTTATTCCGATGGCACCTCTTCGGAGCGCGTCGGAGACTATCCCCTCAACCTCAGTAGGTGGAGGATCGTCATTTGGAATGGTTTCGCCAGGGCGCATCACAAACAAACCACCCATGTTTAAACCCGCTCCCAGGCGTTTCATACCATCAAATAATTGCTCAGGCGTAGAGCCAAAATCTATACCGGTTGTGACGCCTGCCATAGCCAGCATCCGATGCCCCACGGCTGGATCCCATGTAGTCCTACGCCCACCGACATGAACATGCCCATCGATCATTCCCGGCATCACCCATTGCCCTTTTACATCACTTACAGACTTTGCTAATGCGTGATCTATTTCTGGCTCAACGCGAGCAATACGACCTTCCGCAATAGCAACATCTGCAATTTCATGACGGTTATTTGCAGGATCAAGAACTGTCCCGCCAGTTATTAGCAAGTCATAAGTAGACATCATTTGAATCCGACTATGATTTATGGTTGGAACGATCGTTGTTTGGCATCAAGAGCATACATTTTTCTTCAAGTCATCGCGTATGTGAATGCCTGTTTGTCATCTAAATCTAAATGGGCAT
>VFGZ01000043.1 GCA_009392215.1 SAR202 cluster bacterium
AGCACCACAGATCGAGGGGTAACCCTTTCCGTTCCTGTTTTTCCGTTTGTTTTAAGGCTCATGTAACCCATCGATCGAGAGCTTATTAGCTGTGGGATATCGCTTGTCTCGAAGGTATTATGCACTGGAGAATCAATAGCGAACGGGAGACCAATCATCTGGAACGAAAAAAATATTCAACTTGTGGAAGTCTGACGCAGGTATGTCAACAGCCGGGACCGTGATTCTAACCATGCCAGTCGATAATATATTCACGAGCGAACGATATAGTGGGTGAATCGTTAGCACTCCTGAATGCCGTTATTTGGGCACTAACTGGAGTCGTGACTAAAGGCGTCGGCAGGGATGTTAAGCCGATCCATATCGTAACTACTCAGGTGTGGGTCGGATTTCTGTTTCTAATAGGGATTGGATTAGTCACGGGGTATCTTGATGACTTGGCTGATCTCCAAATACGTTCAGCACTGTATTTAGCTGGTGGAGCGCTTGTAAATACTGCGGGATCACTGGTGTTCTGGCAGGCTATTTCTCGTAGTACTGTGAGTAAGGTTTATCCAACGACGCAGAGCATCTTTATAAGCATTTCAGTTTTGTCGGGCTGGATCTTCCTTGGAGACTCTCCACAAATTGGTGTGGTCGGCGGAGCGATCCTTATCATCGGCGGGGTGATCTTACTCAACAGAGAACGCGACGGCGCTGTGCAAAAACGCGCTGATCTGTCATTACCGTCGGAACATGGATCCAGTGGTGACTATATTGGTATAGGGCTTGCAGGGCTGACTTCGATTTTATGGGCAGTTGGGTTTCTTTCTACTGTGGTGGGACTACAAGATACACCGCCAGTACTGGCCGCAACCATTCGAAATTTTGTTCCAGCGATTTTGTTTATACCAATCGCTTTTATGATCCCATCGAGTCGGGTGTCACGGGTGTTTAAACGAAATGGTACCCGACTCATATCAGGGGCAATTTTGTTCGTGGCAAGTTCTTTAACGTTCGTATTAGCCCTTGATAATGCGCCGCCTGGGGTAGTGGTGGTATTGATTAACACTTCTCCCATGTGGGCTGTCGTTCTTGCAATGGTAATACTTAAAGAACGTCTCGACCGTTACGCATTGGCGGGTGCAGCCCTTAGTGTGGCTGGCATTTTTGTAACTTTGGCTTTTCGGTAAGTAGCGAAAATCGTATATTGCTTGTCGGCAAACTTGGCTACGAGTGTGGTTTACTCACCGTTTCCGACCAAAATCCTATAGACGTTTTTATTTGGTTTTAACATCCGTTCAAAACCATCTTGTATTCCTCGATTTAAAGGAACCAAGTCGGATATTAAAGGCTTCACATTAACAGCACCTTGGGCAATCAATTCAATGGCTTTTCGGTATCCCCCTGTGGAAGTTGCTGATGATGCGATCACCGTTTTTTCACCTTGATGTGCTCGTCCGAAATTTAAGGTTTGATCCTCGTGGCTGAATCCCACTATGACTGCTTGGCCTCCCTTTCGTACCCATTGCGCCGCATTCAGCGCAGTGCCAGGGGCACCAGCTGTTTCGATTATGACATCGGGACCGTGACCGTTAGTGAGTTCACGTAATGCCTCTGCCGTGTCGGTCTTAGCGGGGTTCAATATATCTGTCGCCCCAACTTCTGTGGCGATAGCCAGTGATTGTTCTCGTGGATCTATAGCAATCACCGTAGCTCCTGAGGCTCTTAACACTTGGAGAGTGGCGAGTCCGACGACTCCGCAACCAATGATCGCTGCACTTGAGCCCATAGAGATATCGGTGTGCTCAACTGCATGTACAGCTACGCTTGTCGGTTCGGCAAGAGGTGCTTCTTCGTTTGTTACATTATCTGGCAGTGGTATGCAGAGGTCAGCTGGCCAAACTCCGTACTCAGCAAGTCCTCCATCATCTGTGAATCCGAAATTTCGCCCGTTATCACACAGTTGTGATGTGCCTTTACGACAGAAAAAGCAGACTCCACACGTGCGAACATTTTCTACGGCAACCCTTACTCCAACCTGAATACCTGATACACCTTCTCCGAGAGCTTCAATGATGCCTGCTGCTTCGTGTCCCAGAATCCTGGGTTCGCTGTTATTGATGAACATCCCATGCTGCCACATTTCAATATCTGTCTGGCAGATCGATGAGTACGTTAGTCGGAGCAATACCTCGCCAAGACCTGGTTTGGGTGTGCGGTGATTCGGGTTGAAGCGTAAATCTTGTTTGCCATGTAGGACGATTGCTTGCATTTGGATGAATCTTTAATTGGTTGATTTAAAGTGTTTATGTAGCATGCGGTATGCAGGAAGGCTTATCTGTTGACATGTTGAATTGCAGCTAAGCCTAACTTTAAGACGTCTTCAGGCGGTGCTCGGAATTCTCCTTTTGGTGTTTTGAATGGAATCTCTGATTGCAGATCTGTGCTTGATGCCCAAAGCCACGAAGAAGATTTATCGCTTTGATGTGAAAGTTCACCCGTCGGTGAGGAGATATCGCTGGTAAGTCGCGTGAAGTATATGTGATCGATATGTTGGTGGGCACCATATTCGGAATCTACTACATCTTCGATCATTATGCTGTGCGGCACATAGATTTGTTCAAGATTACTTACCTTTAGCGGTTTTTGAGTTGGCACGATCTCGACATCAAAGCCGGTCTCTTCTTTGATTTCACGAAGCGTAGTCTGCACAGGGTCTTCGTTGTGATCGATATGTCCGCCTGGTGGCAGCCATTCCTGAACTTTTTTATGCCAATGTAGTAGCGTGGCATCGCCGTTAACTACAAAACCAGTTGCCGTGAAATGTCGGATTTTAGGAGTTGGCAAGTTAGATACCTATAGCAATAGTTTGGACTGTAAAGATTGTAGGCGCGAGTAGGGCCACCGGATCAGAATAGCCATTATGGCATTTGCTGATCGGGTGGCCCTACTCTTTGAGGTGCCCTACGTGTAGGGCGCCCTACATTAACGTAGGACACCTCGTTTGGTACTAGACATTAAAACAGACCACCTCCTTCTTGGAATCGTAACTCCGGGTAGTAAAGTTTTTCTACCCACGATCGCTCAGTCAGAGTCAAGACCGATGCTCGCATTATATGTAAATGTTTTAGAGTTGGGGGTATTTGATTGCCCGTGAAACGATATTGGTCGCCAAGATTTCTAATAAATCCCTTACTCGGAGCTAGTGATCCTTTATGTTGGGACTGGTTTATTAGATTTTTACAGATGCATATGGATTGAAATCTGACGATCAGGGAGCACGTGAATTAGAACCAAGTTGCTTTATCTACTTCATTTCGTAACGGTTTACCTGTGGAAAAATTTCGGAAATTTTCCAGAACGATTTCATATCGGCGTTCAGTAAGATGGCGCCCACCTTGTGCTGCGATGTGTGGGGTAAGTATTGTGTTAGGAGCGTCCCAAAGCGGGTGTTTACTAGGCAACGGCTCGATTTCGTATACGTCTAAGGCTGCGCCGGCTATAGATCCCGATCGCAAAGCGGAGTTAAGGTCGTCCAGCTTAGTCGTCATCCCACGACCGATGTTAATGAAAAGCGCGCTGTTTTTCATTAAATTGAATTTGTGCGAGTCCATTAATCCTTCTGTCTCTGGGGTATGTGGGATCGTTAAGACTACAAAGTCGGCATTGGGCAGTTGATTTTCAATCGATTCGGGACCAAACATATCGTCTACCCATTCCGGTTTTTCTTCCCGTCGAGCATCTATCCCGATTACCTGCATGCCAATTGCTTTGCACAAGCGCGCTGTTTCGCTACCAATACCCCCGATTCCAATGATCAGTACTGTGGATTCGGGCAGAAAAATCTCGTGGTGTGGTGCATCGAGCGGGCTCCATTCACGCTTCTGTTGAAAATCTCTATACAAATGAGAGTGTTTTGTGAAACTGAGGATATATGTGAGTATTTGGACTGATATGTGGTCGTTATATATTTCTCGGAAATTGGTGACCTTGGTTTGGTGCGCGATGAGTTCATCAAAGTAATAGCCAGCATCTGGTGCTGCCGCTGGGGCTTGGAGCCACCTTAAATTCGGGGCACATGCGATCAGTTCGGGAGTCATAGTCCCGAAAGCTGCATTTGCATCTGCCAATTCTAGTTTAGCTTCTGCTTGTGTTTCGGGAGCTACGATGTCCCAGCCAGGGGCACTGTCGAGAAGTCTCGGAATCCATTCAGCAAAAAGGTCTGATTGCGGAGGCAGAAATACAAACTTGTTTATCATGGCACGGTCCTATTTTTGGGAAATTAGCAATTTGGAACTGCCGCAAGATTTCTGGATGGGCATCACGGTAAATTCTAGCATCGTCAAAGAGCTCAAGATTTATCGGTATAAACTTGGAAATCCCCGTGTATGCTGGACTTGGGATTCTACTAAATGAAAATTGGTGATTTCGAAATACATATGCCCGATCCTCCACTTGAGGATCCGCATTGCATTGCGATCTTGAAACCGTGGATCAATGTAGGCAACGTTGGGAAAATTGTATTGGGTCGTCTCGACAAAATCTACGGGGCCGAACAAATAGGGCAGCTTGATCGTCCTAGTAAATTTTACGATTTCACAAGATATAGGCCTGAAATTCGCATCAAAGATGGGGTTCGCTCGGTACGCGTGCCGAACACAAAAATTAGTTTCGCCCGTCGGACTAATTCTAACGATATAGTACTGTTGGAATTACTGGAGCCACATGTATTTGCTGAGGATTTTAACGATTCAGTTATCGAATTGTTGAAGGCATTGAACGTGACTCGTTACTTGCAACTCGGTGGGATGTATGACTCGGTTCCTCACACTCGCAAGTTACCCGTGACAGGGTCTGCTCATGGATGGGAGAAGCTTCCTGAATTAGAGGATGTTAGGTTGGGGGGGTCGAGATATCAGGGTCCGACCTCTATGACTTCCCAAATTTCAGAGCGAATTCGAACGGATATGCGTTTAGAAACACTTTCGTTGATGGTTCATCTTCCGCTTTATTTAAAACTTGATGATGATTATGCCGGCAGCGCTCGGATATTAAAAATTCTTGCTGGATTGTACGATTTTAGTCCGTTGCTGCCAGAAATTGACATGGGTGCGAAACAATACGAACAAGTTACTCCCGCGATGATAGATAACCCGGCGCTGCGAGAAATGGTAGAGCGTTTCGAGCGAGAGAGTGATAACGAAATTTCTCCAGAATCTGATTCGACTTCGGATACTGCGGTTATGCTGCCTCCAGAAGTTGAGCAGTTCTTAAATGACATCTCTCAAAGTGGTTCAGATTCATCGAGGGATGATCTGGAGGAGCGAGGTGAGTAGTTGGGGCGATCTTGTTTATCAAATGCTCTGGCGTCAGTAGTCCTTTCGCTTATTCTGTTCGGAGTTGCCTGCGGTTCTGGCAATGAGAGCAGTGGATCTACTTTTATGAAGATCAATAAAGATAATGCGGTTAGGGACCTGAGTAGCTTTGATGGCGCGCCGTTTAAATTAGCTAAGGAGTATGACATTTCTGGTTTGCCTAGGGCAAGTGCAGCATATATGGGTTATTACATTCCACCTGATAGTGAGCCAATTCAATACGAGCTACGGATATATCCTGACCATAAAAGTGCAGTAGAAATGGGTATTCAGTACGCTGAGGAAGTTACTGGTGAAGAAGCATTGCTCCGATCTGTGGACGTGCGTTGGGACGAGGGCACAAAAGATCGGCGGGGTGGTGGCTTTCACCGAGGAGGTTTGACTCCGCTATATGGCGATTATGCAGTTATCGGTAATATCATATTGCTGTGCGAAGGGCGTGATTCTAATCAGGCTCTAAGTCGATGCGAGTCTTTACTTTTCGCAGCTGGAATCATTGAATAGCCGTCTTGGTTTTAACCCTTTCCAACCTGGTATTTGGGATTGGTATCGAGTTAAAGTGTGGTCAGGGGTCCAGGTGACAACCTTTAGAGTAAAGTTAAATTCCTATCGTTACTTGTTACTAACCGTTACTCCTGAGAGCTTTTCAACATAGCTCAAGATACCGGAATGATCGTTACCGCCTTCCCCCCAACCTACAAGGGCTTTCATTACCTGTTGTAAATTTGCTGTCACTTGGAGTGGAAGTTCTAGTTGATCGGCGGTTTTTGCGGCATTGTTAATGTCTTTGTAGTGCAGTTCGATTCTGAATCCAGGTTTGAAATTTCGTTCGAACATCATTGGTCCTTTTGCATTCATTACATTGGAACCAGCGAGTCCACCTTTTATGGCGTCGAAAACAGTTTCAGGATTTACACCTGCTTTGGTTGCTAACACAAGGGCTTCCGCTAGGCCGTGAATGTTTGCTCCAACGACGATCTGATTTGCAAGTTTCGTAACATTGCCAGCACCACTTTGTCCGCATAACACAGCGGATTTACCTATTACGTCAAATAACGGTTTTGCGCGTTCAAAATCACCTGGATCACCGCCAACCATTATCGCTAGGTCGCCCGATATGGCAAACGGCTCTCCGCCTGAAACTGGGGCATCAATGAAGTTGACCTGTTTCTCGTTGCAGCGATCATGTATCTCTTGGGACACACCTGGTTCAATGGATGACATATCGATAATCAAATCACCACTTGTAGCACCCTCAAGGAGACCGTTTTCTCCAAGTACTACGGCCCTAGAATCAGGGCTGTCAGGAACCATAAGAATTGTAATATCTGACTTGGATGCTACATCGGCAGATGAGACCCCGGCCTGTGCACCTTGTTGTACTAATTCGCTTATTGCTTTAGATGATCGGTTGTAAACCGTTAGGTTGTAACCTGCTTCAACCAAGTTTTTGGCCATGGGCTTCCCCATGATTCCGAGTCCGACGAATCCGATTCTTTCTGACATGTTTAATTCCTTATACCTATTATTATGAGTGGATTGTGCTGTTGCCTGTATTTTTCATAGACTTCAACATCAAAGTAGCAGGTGACTGTTTATGTGCGCCCATTTGAGCCTAGTGGTTCGAGCTAACGTCGAACTTTATTCGTCTTCTTTCCAGAATCGCTCTTCTAAAAAGGTGTAATCGGTATTAGCGAATCTGCGCCCAACGTCCTCGATCATTTGCGGGTGGCCACACGCGTAGATACAGGTTTCCTTTGGGTTAAATCCGAGTTGAGACACGTAGTCTTCAACCAGAGTGTTAATTCTACCTTCTGCCCCCGTCCATGGATCATTACGTGTTTCTGTGGGTCTGGAAACAGAGGGATAAAATCTTACGAAATCGTGTTTGCTCGCGATTTGAGTTAACTCTTCATCGTAGCCAAACTCGTCTAAATAACTTGCTCCTTCTAGTACGTCGAAAGTGTAGTCAGTTCGCTCTATTCCTTCTTGTGGCTCTGGCCACTCAGGATCATTAAGGAATTTTCTAAGGATTGAAAGGTAGGGTACTACTCCGGTTACAGTACCTACAAAAATGTGATGTTTGAATTGTGCTTGTAGCACAAAAATACCCTTTGCACGAGGTCTTAGTGTCATTTCAGCTCCGACCTCGAGATGATCCAGTAAAGGGGTTAAATGACCACCCTCAGCGACGGGCACAACTTCAATGAATAGTTCAATCTCTTTTTCGTCGGGAGAAGATACGATCGAATACGGACGTTCGATACCTTCTACCCCTATCGTGCAATACTGGCCAGGTTTGAAAGAAAATGGCTGCGCTGGCTTGATCCAGAATTTGATCAAATCTTCGGTTAGTTCTTCTCGTCTCACAAGCTCACATGTTGTGAACCGCCCTCGAATTGTTCGACTCGTATCGTCTGCCATCACGTTCTCCGTACATGTATGAAAATTTCAACAACCAGAATACCCCAAGAGTGGTGTCTCTGAGAAAGCTTCTACGACCGGTTGTGCGGTTGTTTTTTTATCTCACCATATCTATCGTATTTATGTAGGTCGCTGGGAACTAATCCGATGTTAGACTTCACATCAATTCGATCCTAGATAAATTAACGTATATTTGCCTGAATGTTGATGCTGTTAATCAGTCGTCAACATCTGTGTCGGAGCCAAAAATATGGTAATACGAACATTGGAGTTGGCATGGCGCCGTCCTACTTATGACGATTTCTATGCGGTGATTAGGTTCCATAGTTAATTGCTTGGTCGGTGCATTCGTTGATTAATTTTAAGGCTGACCACTAGCTATGAAAATTCTAATTATTGGTGGCGGTATCGCTGGATGTTCTGCAGCGTATTATCTGTCACTAGATGGTCATGATGTATCTCTATTTGAACGTGATTCTATTGCGTCTCATGCATCTGGTTTCGCCTTGGGAGGTATAACCCCATTATTTGGAGGCTCCCCAAATAATCCTTATGACGTGTTATCTGAGTATTCGATTGGGTTGCATCGAGACTTGGCGAAACAGTTGAATGGGGGCAATTCGGAGAAGCTCAATTTATTGAAAAAGGCTTCAGTTATATTGGCAGTAGAACACTCGGATGTGGATCATATGATGAAAATATATGATCTCTATGCCAAGGATTACGCCAAAGATATCCGCTGGTTGAGTATGGGTGAATTAAGCCATGTGGACGCGAGGATTTCGCCGGATGTGTTGGGGGGGCTTTATGTCGGTGAAGCTTATGAAACTGATCCCTATAAATTGACACTGAGTTTATGGCAAACGGCTGAGCAGCATGGTGCCAAATTGGTAAACCGAAGTGTGACCGATATTGTTGTAAAAGGCGGGCGAGTATCTGGAGTGGTGGCAGGCGATGAGGAATTCGAGGCAGATGCAATTGTTGTAGCTGCGGGTCCCTGGAGTTCACCATTACTCTTGGATTTTGAAATTAACGTTCCTGTAACCCCATTAAAAGGTCAGATTCTACGCCTCGACGCTCCAGATCCGCCGTTGAAGGTCTCTCTTTGGTGGGATACAGATTATGCGACTACTAAACCCGATGATCTTTTATGGGTTGGGACGACTGAAGAAAATGTTGGATATGATGATAGCGCGACATCCGTAGCGCGTGACCGTATTATACGATCGGCTGTAGGAATTCTTCCATATCTCGATGATGCGGAATTGGTTCAGCAAACGGCCTGCTTAAGACCTATGACACCGGATCGTTTGCCCATTATTGAGGCTGTATCTGAACCTCAAGGTTTGATGATCATTACCGGTGGCGGACGGCATGGGATATTGTTGGGTCCATCAATGGGATTGGCAGCAGCTAATCTTTTAGCTGGCTCTGAGTTTCCTGTTGATATAAGTACTTTCTCGCTGTCAAGATTCTCTTGAGAATAGGGAAAATGCCAAGTAATAAATTTGGAAATCTACATTCTCCATGTTTCTCCCATTTTTCCAAACAGTTTGGAGGGTGACAGCATTTCCACTTTGAAACCACAGGGCACTAGGCACGGGTTTAACATTGCAGTAAAAATTGCTCTTAAATTGTCGAAATTATCTTTTAAGTCGCTCCAATATTCATTCGATATAGAGCAGAGAGCAATAGAGAAGCCTAAATCAAGATTTATCGACTTAATGATTTCTGAAATTCTTAAAATTCATCAGCCAAAACTTCAATTGCCCGAAGTTCGGGTGTCTCGCCGTATGAGATCTACTTTAGGTTCTTATATGCCATCCGCTAAACAAATTGCCATATCTTCAAGATTGCTTGCAATGGGTGAAGATGGTGATATACGTGAAGTAGTCATGCACGAAGTCGCTCACGCGATCGTTCACGCTCGTTTTGGAAATAAGCCGAGTGCACACGGACGAGAATTTAAAGCCGTTTGTAAGGAATTGGATATCGAGCCAAGAAGATATGTTGATGTGTCAACTGAAAAGTGGCAAACGCGAATCCGTTACGCCGCACGTTGTAAGTTTTGCAATTTACTTGTCGTTAGAAAACGACGCATGCCATTTGCTCGATGTGTTTGCGGGTCAAAAATATACCCCAAATTGTGGGAAGCGATATCAGAGTCTGAGCGAAGTCAAGATTCCGATTGGGTAATGATCTAGATTGACACGTCAATAGTTTTCTGTGATTGTAGAATTTCTATTTGAGTGGTAGTCTGAATATCAGTTAAATAAATATCTAGGGGCCTTTAAATCCAGTCCAGTGAGGCTGGCAAGGGAACTCGACTAAGGGTGTGCCTTCTCATTTCTGTTCGGGAGCACGCGCTAATTGTCACCAGAGTGATTCTAAATCCTTGCCGGCGATGCAAGGATTTTTTTGTGCCATGTTACGAATGCTAAAAATGGAGTCAATTTGCCGAGTGGCAACAATAAAATCCTGCTAACGGGTGATGGTGTTCGCAGAGCGCTGACGAGGATTTCACACGAAATACTCGAGCAAAATGCTTCATCTGACGATCCTGTTCTGGTTGGTTTGCAAACTCGTGGAGTTCATTTGGCACGTCGCATAGCGGAAAACATTGAAAATATAGAACACTATAAACCCGTAGTCGGATGTCTTGATCCGAGACTATGGCGCGATGACCCCCAGGTTGCTTCAGGTCAGCCTCTCATGCCTTCTGATATCCCAACCAGTGTGGATGGCCGACTGGTGGTTATAGTTGACGATGTTTTGTATACAGGGCGAACTATTCGCGCTGCTATGGAGGCATTGCTAGATTTTGGACGTGCAAGTCGCATACAACTAGCAGTTTTGGTTGACAGAGGGCACCGTGAACTCCCAATTCGTCCTGATTTTATCGGTAAGAATATTCCCACATCACGTGGTGAACGTGTGCAAGTCCGAATGCTCGAAATTGATGGTGAGGATGCTGTACTGATCGGGGAAGAGCACTGATGGCGCAACAATCGACCTTATCGCCCAGTTATTTAGAGCAAAACATGATTGGATTACAAACTCGCAGGCATCTTCTTGATGTTGATGATCTGGGCGCTTCTGAAATATCAGGTTTGTTGGATACAGCCGAAGGTATGTTGGAAATCACAGCTAGAGATGTCCGTAAGACGCCTGCATTACGTGGTAAGACGATCATTACTATGTTTTTTGAGAACAGTACCCGTACCCGGGTTTCATTCGAGCAGGCCGGAAAAATATTAGGCGCTGATGTCATTAACGTGACGGCATCTGCTAGTAGTGTTTCTAAGGGTGAGTCTTTATTGAACACAGTGAAGACGCTAGAAGCGATGCAGATTGATGCTTTGGTTGTACGTCATCCACATTCTGGCGCTCCTTATTTCATTTCGAATCACATTGATGCTTCAGTGGTGAATGCTGGCGATGGAACTCATGCGCATCCGACGCAGTCGATACTTGATCTTTTCACTGTACGTGCTCACCTAGGAAACCTGTCGGGCAAAAGGATAGCGATAATCGGGGACATCTTGTACAGCCGAGTGGCGCGTTCAGACATCATAGCGTTTCAAAAAATGGGTGCTGAAGTCGTTGTATGTAGTCCTAATACGCTACTTCCTGATGAATGGGAATTGGGCTCTACATTGGCGCTTGAGTCAGGGTTTGGCAGATTACAGATTGCGAAATCGGTCGAGGAAGCGGTTGATGGAGCTGACGTGGTTATGCCATTGAGAATTCAAAAAGAACGGCAAGATGCTGGGCATCTGCCAAGTCTGCGCGAATACTCGGCGCGTTGGGGTATTGATTCTCAGAAAATGGCTCTAGCGAACGACTCAGCGTTGTTGTTACACCCTGGCCCCATGAACGAAGGAGTGGAAATTTCAAGCGAAGTTGCGCATGGATCGCAAAGCGTTGTTGAGGAGCAAGTTCGTAACGGTGTCGCGGTGCGTATGGCCGTTTTATACACACTCTGCGCTCCGGGTAATTCTGTTTCAGCGATACGAAATGACGGAAACTCGGAGATCAAATGATGCCGTCCGTCGATATAAAAGGAGATGCTTTTGATAGCCAGAAATAAACTGGCAATAACGGGTGGGAGAGTGATAGATCCTGGCGAGGAAATCGATCGGATATCCGACGTATTAATTGCTAATGGCAGGATCGAAAAGATCACGCTGGAAACCGGTGGGAGTAAATTAGATGGATATGAGCTTATTGATGCTACCGGTCTGATAATTTCCCCGGGATTTATCGATCTTCATACTCACTTAAGGGATCCTGGGCAGGAATGGAAAGAAACGATAAGTTCCGGAACTCATGCTGCTGCTAGTGGTGGGTTTACGACAGTTTGCGCCATGCCCAACACCGATCCTGTTCAAGATTCGTCAGGCACTGTTGAAGACGTCATCCGAAGAGCCGGTGTTGAAGGGATAGTTAGAGTTCTGCCAATAGGATCTATTTCGGTAGGTCAAAATGGCGAACAGCTTGCTCCTATGGGTGAACTTGCTGATGCCGGTGTAATTGGATTTTCTGATGACGGCAATCCTGTCGAAGACGCTAATTTGATGCGCCAGGCTCTCGCTTATTCAGCTGAAGTCGGTCTCCCTGTTATAAATCATGCTGAAGACAAAAAAATAGCTGCAGGAGGGGTTATGACCGCGGGTTTGGTTGCAACCAGGCTTGGTCTTCCAGGGGCTCCAAATGAGGCTGAGACTGCTATGGTTGCCCGAGATTTATATTTGGCTGAACTAACCGGTGCGCGACTTCATATACCGCATATTTCTACAATCGGATCTGTAGAAGTGCTGCGTTCGGCAAAGGATCGTGGAGTGAAAGTTACCGCTGAGGTTACTCCTCATCATTTAACCCTTAGTGAAGAGTGGGTGTTCGGCTTGAAAGGTGAGGTGCCATCTAGTGTTGGGTTGCAAAGTTACGATACGAATACAAAAGTCAATCCTCCGTTGCGCAGCAAGGCGGATGCGGAGGCATTAGTGGATGCTTTGCGAGAAGGCGTCATCGACATCATCGCTACGGATCATGCTCCTCATGCATCGACTGACAAAGTGTGCACCTATAACGAAGCTGCGCCAGGGATCAACGCGCTTGAGACGGCATTTTCTTCGGTATTGGTTTTAGCAGATAGTGGAAAAGTTTCATTGGTGCGATTGATTGAATCGTTGACAACACGTCCGGCATCCATATTAGGGCGTGATCTGGGTAGGCTGAGAAAAGGGTTTCCTGCTGATGTCACTCTTATTGATCCATCGGCCCTGTGGATCGTTGATCCAAGTACGTTTGCTTCGAAAAGTGTGAATACACCATTAACCGGAGTTGAAATGACAGGCCGTGTTGTCCGAACGATATATAAGGGTAAGACTGTGTTTCAGTCTCAACCTGAAGTCAGGAACAGCGGATGAGTGATTCACGAACTGACGCATATTTGATTCTTGAAGATGGTTCAGTATTTCAGGGACTAACGCTTGGCGCTCAAAAAGAGGCTATCGGTGAAGTAGTTTTTAACACCTCTATGACTGGTTATCAGGAAATGCTCACCGATCCTTCCTATGGTGGTCAAATTCTTGTTCCTACTTATCCGATGATAGGGAATTATGGTACGAGTGAGGCAGACGTTGAATCCACACGGGTGCAGGTTAAGGGTTTTGTAGTACGTGAGGATTGTGATGCCCCCTCTCATCCGTTATCTGAGGGCACCATTGATGATTACCTTTCTCAGAATGGCATTCCGGGTGTCTCGGGGATAGACACTCGCGCGGTTACCCGAAAACTACGGTCATCAGGAGTGATGATGGGCATTATCACTCCTGATGGAAGCGTATCCCATGCTATGGAGGTACTGTCAAATGCTCCTCGGTATGGTGAGTTTGATGTTGTAAGAGATGTATCCACTGATGAAATTTATGCCTGGGAAGGTGATGCTGGAGAAGGCTCTCGGGCTTATCGTGATTTGCGGTCTAGGGCTCTTCAAGGAGGAATGGGTCGTCGAGTTAAATCAACACTGGCTGAAGGGGATAACCGCGAGGATCGAATTAAGATTGTGGTCAATGACTATGGGGTTAAACTGAACATTCTTCGATCATTACGCGCCCGAGGTTGTGAGGTCGTTGTTGTCCCAGATGACGCATCGGCGGCTGAAATCTTGAGTCAGAAACCTCACGGGGTGATGCTTTCGCCTGGTCCGGGTGACCCGGAATTGCTTGATTGCTCTGTGGAGACTGCCAAAGGATTGATAGGTAAGGTCCCTATTATGGGGATCTGCCTGGGTCATCAGATTATTGCTCGATCATTTGGAGCGGATACATTTAAGTTGCATTTTGGGCATCGTGGAGGTAACCAACCGGTTAAGGATATTGAATCTGGTCGTGTTTATGTCACCGCGCAAAATCATGGTTACGCAGTCGATCCAGCAGGTCTCCCAGTGGAGATGGAAATCAGTCACCTCAATCTGAATGACGACACGGTTGAAGGACTTAGGCATCGAGAACTGCCAATTATGACTATTCAGTATCACTCTGAAGCCTCTCCGGGCCCGCACGATAGTGAGTATTTATTTGATCGTTTTTTGAGAATGATCAAATAGGAGTGAGACAAAGGATTGGGAATTACACATTTTTGTCTATTACACGGAATGATGCTGTTCTGGGGCGCTAAGAGGAGACGCTATTGAAAAGAGTTCTGAGCACTGATTCGCTCATTGAGTTGCCAAAAAAAGTACTTGTAATTGGTTCTGGTCCGATAATAATTGGCCAGGCTGCTGAATTTGATTATGCTGGAACACAGGCCTGTCGTTCTCTCCGAGAAGAGGGCATTGAAGTTGTTTTGGTCAATTCCAATCCGGCAACGATTATGACGGATGAAGATATGGCTGACCGTATCTATATCGAACCATTAACTGTTCCTGTTCTTGAAAGAATTATTGCCAGAGAACGTCCGGATGGCGTGTTAGGAACTCTTGGCGGTCAGACTGGTCTCAATCTCTTGGTGGATCTCGAGAAGTTGGGCATTCTTGAAAAGTACAACGTTAAGACTTTGGGTACTTCTGTGGCGTCAGTTGAGATGGCTGAAGATCGTGAGAAATTTCGCGACCTGCTTGAACGGATTGGTGAGCCAGTACTCCCATCGTATGCAGTTGAGTCTGTAGAGGAAGCCGTCGTTGCTGCAGCCAAGATCGGTTACCCAGCAGTTGTCCGACCCGCTTATACGCTTGGTGGGACAGGGGGTGGAATTGCACAAAATGAAGGAGAACTTCGAAATATTGCGGGCGGTGGCATTGCGGCTAGCAAAGTTGGACAGGTTTTAATTGAACGTTCTCTTCTCGGCTGGAAAGAGATCGAGTACGAAGTGATGCGAGACGGTGAGGGAAATGTCATCACGATTTGTAACATGGAAAACCTAGATCCGATGGGGGTACATACCGGTGATTCCATTGTTGTTGCACCAAGCCAGACGCTCAACGATAAAGACTACCAGCGGCTTCGTACAGCATCTTTAAACATTATTACTGGGCTCGATATCAAAGGTGGTTGTAACGTTCAATTGGCGTACCGTCCTTCTAAAATGGTGGCGGACACGATTGGTGAAGGGGCAGGTTATGACGATGAAGGATCTATGTATTACGTTATTGAGGTTAATCCGCGAGTCAGTCGATCGTCTGCGTTGGCTTCCAAAGCGACCGGTTACCCTATTGCAAGGGTTGCGGCCAAAATTGCTCTGGGTAAAACACTTGACCAGATATCAAATGCTGTGACTGAGAAAACTACAGCTGCATTTGAGCCTGCGCTCGATTATTGTGTTGTAAAGATTCCTCGATGGCCATTCGATAAATTCCCAACAGGTGATCGCACTCTTGGCACTCAAATGAAGGCTACGGGTGAAGTAATGGCAATCGACCGTACATTTGAGGCTGCGTTACAGAAGGCAATCCGATCTCTTGAGAATGGACGTGGCTCTCTTTTATGGGAGGATCCTGATTGGATGGGTGACGGTCCTTCAGAACTTCTTGCGGATGATGATCGGTTGTGGAAATTGGCAGCTGTGTTGCGTGGTGGACGATCTGCAGAGTCGGTAACGCTTGAGACAGGCGTAGATCCTTGGTTTACACGCGCCCTCGCGAGAATTATCGAAATGGAGCGTCAACTATTGGCGGAAGAATTGACCCCTATTCTTATGCGGAAAGCAAAGAGAATGGGGTTTTCCGACGCTCAAATTGGAACGCTTGCAGATTATCTCCCAGAACAGGTGAGGACGATGCGGAAAGAGTGGGGATTAAAACCTGTATACAAAATGGTAGATACCTGTGCAGGTGAGTTTGAGGCTGTCACTCCGTATTTTTATTCAACTTATGAACAAGAGAACGAGGCTCGACCATCTGAGGATACTGTCGCTGTTGTTTTGGGAAGCGGCCCGATCAGAATAGGCCAAGGGATTGAATTTGATTATTGTTCTGTGCACGCTGCGATAGCCCTGCAAGCGTCGGGTATCAAGGCCGTAATGGTTAATTCAAATCCTGAAACTGTTTCGACTGACTTCGATACATCTGATCGTTTGTATTTTGAACCACTCGATGAGGAAAGCGTTCGAGATATTATTGAGAATGAAAGTGATGGGCATTCAACTCCGGCATCTATGGTTCAATTTGGTGGTCAGACGGCTATCAATCTTTCGCAATCTTTGGGCGTTGCAGGACTGCCCATTCTTGGATCTAATCCTGATGTGATCGACTTGGCATCAGATCGTGGGCGTTTTGAGATGTTGACGGCTCGTTATGGTCTACCCCAACCACCCGGTGGAATGGCGTCTGACGTGGGAGCTGCTCTTGAAATAGCGGAGAACGTTGGATACCCGGTTTTAGTCAGACCAAGCTATGTGTTAGGTGGTAGAGCAATGGAAATTGTTCAAACTGCACCTGAGCTTCATCGTTATTTCGAAACAGCGTTGAGAGAATTCCCTGATCAGACTATTTTGATCGATCATTATTTGACTGGACTGGAAGTTGAAGTTGACGCGGTATGTGATGGCGAAGATGTATTAATTCCTGGAATTATGCAACATATAGAACGGGCCGGTGTCCATTCTGGCGATTCCATGGCTGTATACCCAGCACAATCATTGACTGAGGCTGAGATTCAAAAAATTGTTGATTACACTCGTAGGGTCGGAATTGCACTTGGGATTGTCGGTCTAATGAACATTCAATTCATCGTCGCTGGGGGTGGTACATATCGCGGCTTTAATGTCGATCACCATAGAGATGATTCCGGAGATGCGGAGGTTTACATAATTGAGGTTAATCCCAGATCGTCTAGGACTATACCGTTCATATCCAAAGTCACTCGAACGCCTATGGTTCGTATAGCCACTGAGGTGATGCAAGGAAAAACCATTAAGGAACAGGGCTACGCAAGCGGACTTGCCAAAGAGCAAAATTTGATTGCAGTAAAAGCGCCTGTGTTTTCAATGTCCAAGTTGGCTGGTGTCGATACCTTCTTGGGCCCAGAGATGAAATCTACAGGTGAAGTGATGGGAATTGACCAAACATTTGATGGAGCTATAACCAAGGCATTGCTCGGATCCGGGCTCAGCGTTCCAGAAGGAGGATCTGTATTGTTGAGCATTGCTGATCCTGATAAGCCTGATTCTGCCGGTCTTGTTCGTTTACTTGACCAAGCGGGGCATAAAATTTACGCGACAAGTGGTACGGCGGAAATGATCCGTTTGATGGGAGTCGATGTCACTGAGGTCGAAAAACGCTTACAGGGCGGAAAAGGTCGTACAGTCGTTGATATTATCGAAGATGGAACTGTGAGCGCTGTAGTCAACACGGTCACCGGTGATCGATCTACCTTGCAGGACGGGTTTCATATTCGTAGAGCGGCAGTTATGCAACGTATTCCATGCTTTACCTCTATAGACACGGCTCGTTGTGCGATTGAATCAGAGGGTGCATCAGGCGAAGAATTGGAGAGTCAAGATTATAACGTCAAGACTTTGGCTGAGTACCTTGGTGACATGTAAGTCGCTGGAATTTAGTTGACTGTAATTGAAATTTGGACTCTGAATTAAAGGAAACGATCCCTGTATTTATTACAGAGTGTTAAATTTTCGAAGCGCTTACCGTTAACCATACTCTTGGGACGGTTTTGAGCTCCATTTCCGTCCAGATCTGAGCGAGTCCTTTTTGTAACGATGCGCGGCCTTTATCTAATGGCACCCCAGGCATTACACCTTCAATCCAATCGGAGAAACCGGATATTTGGTGCCATCCTTCGTGGGGTACTTCGACGCGATTTAAGTCATTTACCAATATTTTGAGGCCTGCGGATTCTACAAGATCAACATATTGGTTGGCCGTTAGCTGAACGCGTGATTCAACCTTGCTAGATTTATTTGGTGACAAGCCATGCTCACGTTTTAGTATCCGTAGTGAACGCATCATCCATTTTCGAAAGAACTCATGGCTATCTTCTGGATGAGAGCCTTCAAAGAAGGATGTGTTGAAAGCAAATATGCCTTGGGGAGCTAGCTTTTCTTTGACTTGCTTTAAAAGCTTTGCTTTGTCCGGCACGTAGTGAATTGAATTGCAGTAAACGATAGCGTCTACCCGGTCCTTCACAGCGTCTGTTAGATTTTGAGCTTCTGAATGAACGTAGTTGACGACTAGTTCTTTGCGTTCACCGATTTCCTCTGCCGCTGCTCTCAATGCTGTAGTTGAGTGATCGACAGCATAAATTACCGTGTCTTTAGCGGATTGAAGTCGTTCCAAAATTAATTTTGTAACTCCCCCAGTACCACATCCCAAGTCGACTATTTTTCGTTGTTTGCCAACTTCTGCAAGATCAAGCAAGCGTACGTTGACCTTTGTGTAAAAGGGTAGGTAGGAAAAGCTCGTGAAGTTGAATTCTTCGCTCGCTGTGTCCAAATTTGCACCTCATGTATTGCTGCAAATGCAGTGCTGACTATAATCCGTATATTGGAAAGCGTTGTACCGCCGTTGTACCGCTTGATGGCGATATCTAAATTCTATCAGAGACAATTTTTCTGAAAAACACTAAACATATAACTTGGTCTGAAAAACATCTTTTTCGACATATCTCGCTCGTGATATGTATCGCGTTGATGGTTGCTTGCGATAGCGGCGGAAACAGTGACCTGCCGCTTATATTTGTTGCTGCTTCGCTATCCGATGTGGTTGTGGAGGCTGCTGACGTGTATGAGGCTGAGACCGGTAATCGCGTTGAATTTAGTTTTGGGGGATCGATTATGCTGGCAAATCAGATCGCAGAACTCGGTGCACCGGCAGATGGCTTTATTTTTGTTGGGGATAACCCCGTCCTAATCCTTAGAGAAGCGGGGTTCTATTTTGATGATAATTTTTTGCTTGGGCTAGGTAACAAACTTGTTGCGATCGCTCCTTCGGATCAGGCAGCTTTAACTTCATTGAGAGAACTTGTCGATGAGGGACCCCGCTTAGTAATTGGTGATCCTAGTATGGCCCCAGTTGGCGTATTCACCAAGGAGGCTTTTGAATCAGCAGCTCTATGGGAAGATGTTTCCAGAGATGCCATATTTGCTTTAGACACTCGAGCCGCTACCGCTGCAGTTCAGTCAGGCAATGCTGACTATGGGATCGTCTATAAAACTGATGTTATTAGCTCAGAGTCAGTCTCAATTGTCTATGAAATCGAGGAAACATACTCAGCGATCGAATATGCTGGAGGAAAAATTGAAGATGCCGTTCACTCGGAAGCTGCCGCTGAGTTTTTGAGTTTTGTTGCTTCCTCGCCCAAAACCCGTAATCTATTTGTGCGGGTTGGATTCACTTTTGAGACTCCTGTTACAAATGAACCTTGAACGTCTCAACCTTAGGATCTTTTTTTATGATGTTCGACATCCCAGTAATTGCACTTTCGCTACAGGTTGCTTTTGTGGCGACTGGTTTGACGTTGCCGGTTGGACTGATAGTGGCGTGGTTGTTGGTCAGGAAAGATTTTCGCGGTAAGTTTTTCCTTGATATTGTTGTCTCTCTACCACTAGCCTTGCCTCCAGTTGTGGTTGGATATGTATTGTTGTGGCTTGTGGGTACACACGGTTGGCTAGGGCAGATAAGTCAGGGACTGTTCGGCTCAACTCTCGCTTTCACATGGTTCGCGGCTGTCCTAGCTTCTTCAGTAGTGTCTTTTCCTCTTGTGGTCAGATCGTTCACAATTGCTTTGGCTGGGGTTGATCCGAAATTGGAGGTGGCGGCGAAAGGCCTAGGTGCGGGATCATTGCGTACTTTTTTCACCGTCACCTTGCCACTGGCTCAACGGGGTGTGATAGCTGGCGTATTGCTTGGCTTCGTGAGGGCTTTGTCAGAGTTTGGTGCCACCATTATTGTTGCGGGCAATATCCCAGGTCGCACTCAAACCGTGCCTACGGCGATATTCACAAGAATTTCTTCGGGTGATACTAATTCAGCGTGGCGTCTTGCTCTCGTTTCGCTGTTATTGGGTGTTATCGCTCTGGCAGTCCATAATTGGTTGTTGAACCGTCCTAGATCGCCTAACACAACGGGTCTCAATCGACTGAACAATCCTTCCTCATGATTTCATTTGATATACATATGAAACGATCGGAATTTCTGTTGGATGTGGCTGGAGAGTTTGGTGATGGGATCACAGCGGTGTTTGGCTCTTCGGGTGCAGGCAAGTCGAGCTTACTTGATTGTCTTGCTGGTTCTATTCGCCCTGACAGCGGTCACGTTCAAATGGGTGAAACGATTTGGTACTCGAGCCTTAATAGGGTTTGGGTTACGCCTGAGAATCGGCGCGTGGGAACGGTTTATCAAGATGGAGCATTGTTTCCGCATCTCGATGTTAGGAGCAATATTGAATTTGGATGGAAATTGATTCCTGAGCATAAACGTCATATTGACCCTCTTGAACTGGCGGACTTTATGGGATTATCTAATCTCATGAGTCGCAAGCCCTCTACACTTTCTGGGGGAGAGCGCCAGCGTGTAGCGATCGCTCGCTCGATTGCCATTATGCCGAGTTTGCTCTTATTGGACGAGCCGCTTGCGTCGATTGATAGTCCCAGGCGCGGATCGATACTTAACTATCTCAAACGAGTACATGCGGAGTTTGAGATGCCCATGATTTACGTATCACACTCTATTTCTGAAGTCGTGTCAGTTGCTTCTAATGCAATGATGCTGGAAGCTGGAAAAGTAGTTGGATTCGATCACCCAACCGCTCTGTTGCCTTATGTCAACAACTCTGAAGGTATTGATAAATTTGAGAATATATTTGATGGGGTTATTGGTCCTTCTACAGATTATTTAACTACAGTTGAAGTCAATGGAGTCGAAATATGGGCGGGACGCCAACGTAAAAGCATGGGTGAGCGTGTACTGGTTTCGTTAGGCGCGAATCAAATTATTTTGGCAGCGCAGCGGCCAGCAAATATTTCTGCTCGCAATATTATTGAAGGCAAAGTTGTTGAAACCTGGTCCAACCTTGGAAAAGTCTTCGTTGAAGTCGATGCAGGCCCAAAGTTTATTGTTGAGTTGACGGAAACTGCATTGAAAGACCTTGGAATTCTTATGGGTTGCGACGTATTTTTAGTGTTTAAATCAAGCAGTGTCGGTGTATTCGACACTTAAATTTCTCAAGTAACTCAGACATGAAAAAAACATATTACTTAGCTTTGTTGTTCGTATTTATATTTGGTGTTGCTTGTGCATCAGATTCCACTCTTTTGCCCACCGCTATTCCTTCGTCGTCGGTTGTAGCGAAATTACCTGATGATTCGCAACCTGTTATACCAGACGATGCGGAAGTTGACCGCAAAACAGCAATGCTCTTGGGATTGGATATTCATCGTCAACTCTGGGCTACTAGGCCAACCGATAATTACAAATTTGGGTTCAAATGGAATGTTGGCGATTTTGCTTATGAAAAAGCTAATGTAGAGGTGCGTGTTTTGAAGAATGAAGTTGACGCTGTAGTTTGGGCGGAGGACGCCGTTACCGCTGATGGGTCTGAGCCCGCGGGATTCGTTATTCCAGACCTCCCGGATCCTGACCATTACTACAGCATAGATGGATTGTTTACGGTTATACAGGAGGCGCTTGATAGTGATCCATCTAGAGTATCTCTTGGATTTGATTCGGTGTTCGGATTCCCGACATCCGTAGTGATTGAATTCTCTGCTGATAGCGAACACCAAGACGTTTCATTTTTTGCTGCCCAAGTAGTACCAATACCGGGTCCGCCCGAATAAGAACTGAAGACGCCTCATCATGGCTAGTCAAATTGTTTTTTGCTCGAAGGGCACAGGTCTGCTAAAACACACTCTTGGCACAGGGGTTTGACTTTTCGGCAAACTTGCGCTCCGTGGACGTCTAATTGTGCGTGGAATTCCCCCCATACTTTTGCGTCGGCTTTGAGGTTGTCGGTGAATAAGCGCTGGTAGTCTTCATAGTCATTGCCGTCAACCTTCCATCCGAGTCTGTTGATTATTCTTCGTGTGTAAGTATCTATGACGAAGCTAGGTTTTTTAGCTGCGTATAAGACTATGTCATCGGCCGTCTCGTTTCCGACACCATATATGCTGAGAAGTTGTTTACGTAATTCAGGTAGTGGGTGGGAGAAGAATCTCTCGTCATCACCGTTGTATTCGCAACTTATTATTTTGGCAAACGCTTTGAGTTTCTTGGCCTTGATATTGTGATAACCCGATGAGTGAATGACGGTTGCCAGTCTCGATTCCATCGTGTTGTGAACGGCTTGGTAGCCCCATATGCCTTCTGTGTGCATACTTGCCAGTGCCGTTCGTGCATTTTCCCAAGTTGTGTTTTGTACAAGAATCGCACCAGTAACTATCTCGAATCCTTGATTCGACTCATACGTCGTTGGCCACCAATTTAGTGTCCCATTCTTTTTCAATAGGCGGTTATATATTAGGTCGAGGAGTTCTCGAGTCGGGTCGTTCGGCATTGTGTAGTAAATCTTCTAGATCGTTTGAGTGTTGGAAAACATCTTGTGTGTAATAATTGGCGTGCACTTTGACAGCGCTAAGCTAAACAGAGATGTCAAATTAGGAGGCACCTTTGAAGACCATGTTCGAAAAGCTAGATGCTGCTGCCACTAAAATGAACAGCTTTGTGTGTGTAGGGCTCGACCCGAGTATTGACCGCGCTCCGATAAATGATATAGCGGCGTTTAATATAGCGATCATCGATGCCACAAAAGATGTTGTTTCAGCTTTCAAGCCTCAATTTGCTTATTACGAAGCTATGGGGATCGAAGGGTTCAAGATACTTGAAAAGACGATACAACATATTAGAGATGTAGCCCCGGATCACATAATTATCGGTGATGGAAAGCGTGGAGATATTTCCACTACTGCAACCGCTTACGCTCGTGCGATGTATGAGATTTGGGATGTGGATATAGCAACCATATATGCTTATCAGGGGAGTGATTCTGTTGAGCCATTTCTGAAGCATCCAGGGCGCGGGGTGTATATCGTTTGTCGGACGTCTAATCCTAGTTCACGCGATATTCAAGATTTAATAGTTGATGGTGCTGGTGATCAGACCCGGGTGTTTGATCGGGTGGCTGCAATGGCTGATCGCTGGTCGAAGGCTCAGAATGTTGGGATAGTTGCTGGAGCAACTTTTCCTGATGATTTAAAAACGTTAAGAACCCGGCATCCTGAACTACATTTTCTCATTCCTGGGGTGGGAGCTCAGGGAGGAGAAGTGGAACAGACCACGAAAGCAGGAATGAATGAACACGGTAGAGGATTCCTTATTAATTCATCGCGTGGGATCATTTATGCGTCTAATGACTCTTTAAATTTTGAACGTGAGGCCCAGCGTGCAGCTGCATTATTGCGTGATCAAATAAATAATGTTCTTAAATCACAATAGGTTTCCGTCCTCATTATTAATGTTAAGAATTTGATAGGTTTTGTTAATGTCAGGGACTCCGTTTAATGTTGGAGATCGCATAACTCTCAAGAAGCCACATCCTTGCGGCAGCCGTGATTGGGAGGTTTATAGAATCGGTGCAGATATTGGTATGAAATGTTTGAAATGTTCACGGAGAATGATGTTTACACGGCGAGATGCCGAACGTAAAAAAGTTTCTATTATTAATTATGATGAGGTGGATGGTAGGCCAGATTCTAGATAATGTTCCTGTCAATCGTCCTTGATTGGGGTGTAGTCCGGTGATCGGTGTACCATTTGAGGTGATTATTGGTGGAGTTACGAATGACTGGTCTGTCATTCGTCGACTTGGAGGTCTGCAACATGATGGAGCTTGTTATAGATAGCATTCGAGTTAGTTTGCTTAACCATCAACGCGTCGTAATTCTTAAAGAAAAAGATACTGAGCGTTACCTCCCGATATGGATCGGCCCTCCGGAGGCTGACGCAATCGCTGTTCGTCTGCAGGAAGTCTCGGTCCCTCGACCGTTGACGCATGACCTTATGCACAACTGCATCAAAAGTATGGGTGGGATCATTGATCATATAGTCGTATCTAGTATGGAGAATGATACCTACTTCGCAACTATAGTGGTTCGTAAAGGTGACAAAACGGTTGAAATTGATGCCCGCCCGTCCGATGCGTTGGCGCTTGCAGTTAGAGCGGATGTCCAGATATTTGCGGCTCCTGAAGTGATGGAAAAATGTGGTGTGCGGCTTGATAAGGATACTGGGCTTGCGGTTATCGGCACTGATGACGATTCTAATCCTCCGACGAGAGTTGGCGGTCCTGTTGGGGAGGAGGAACGCGAAAGGCTGTCAGTTTTTTCAGAATTTATAGAATCGTTGGATATTGGAGATCTCGATGCTGATGATGAATCTGAAGACGGATCCAATTCTGACGGGGATCAGCCTGTTGCCGGAGATTGAATTTAATTTAAACATGGTACGACCCAATTAAGTGCTGATCTTTTGGCGTGTTCTCAGATTCTTTACATCGCAAACTTTTGGATCACATTGTGTTTTCGTGATGACAATTTAGGTAGCCATGTTATTCATCAATCGATTATTAGCTCAAAAAAGTGTGATTTGTTAAAAATTTCGTTTTGATTTTGATGCCTTCGTGATACCATTCCCAGTCGGTTATACAGAGCAGGGGATTACCTGTGCCGGACACACCAAAGTCGCTAAATACCAATAGCGAAGAAAGCTGTTCCACGCAGAGTGATACTCCAAGCTCAAAAGGTAGCTGGTCCGCTACTTTTGTTCTTCTAGGTCGGCTCGGTGGTATTGGCTGGTTTGTCGGTATTACGATCGGTCTAGGAGCTTATGGTGGATATTGGTTAGATAGACAATTTGACACGGCTCCTGTCCTTACAGTGTTAGGGTTGGCGCTCGGTGTATTGACAGCTTCTGTTGGCATGATCCGGCTTCTCAGTTCGATGCGAGGGAATCGGTAACGGCCATTAGAAAATGAAAGAAAAATAGGTACAAGCCGGTTGGGGAAACTTCTTTCTAGTCCCAAACTCCTTGCGATTGCCATCGCTGGAATTGTGGCGTTATTGGTGTCCGTGGCGGGTGGGGCATTGGGTGCTTCTTTTGGTCTTGGACAACTCGGTGGTCCGATCCCATTTATTTCTATCCCTGCCGAGCGAGTCGCTTATATAGGCAGTTATCCACTTCTAAATTCGACCATAATGTTTTGGTTCGGTGGAATTATTCTTCTTTTTGTTGCCTGGCGAGCCGGCCGAAATGTGAAGGATGTACCGGCGGGGTGGCAGAATTTCATGGAGGCGATCTATGAATTTTTCAGTGGCACGGTGGATGGAGTCGCTGGCGGAGAACCAAAATCGGGTCGACGGTTTCTAGCTTTGGTTTCCACAATCTTCTTGGTTGTGGTAATCATCAATTGGGTTGGTATTCTCCCAGGTGTTGGTTCTGTAGGCCGAATCGAAACTGTCGAAGAATGGGTTCATCACCATATTCATGATCTTGAAGAGTTAGTCCATGACGAACATCCTGAGTACAGTGACGAACAGGTTCATGGTTTGGCGTTGGTGCATCTCCTAGAAGAACATGGTGCTGACACATTTGTAGCTTTCCATGGAATTTGGGTGCCCCTCGGCAATGGCGAACAGAAAAGAGTCCCTCTAAATAAAATCGTGACTTTTACCTCAGACGAGCTGCATAAACTAGAGGATAAGATCAAGGTTGGAGATAAATTTTATGAGGATGCGGTATATCAACGGATAGAACACGATATACATGAAGGTGTAGTTAAGGAAGTATTTATTGGCGGTGACGATAATGAATACGACTTCAGAGGGAAAACAGCTGGTCTTTTGGTCCCTTATCTCCGCGGAGCCTCTACGGATATAAACACGACGTTAGGAATTGCTATAGTTGCCATGTTCACGGTCCAGATATGGGGGTTTCGCGCTTTAGGTGTTAGAGGTTATGGAGGAAAATTTGTAGTAAACCCAATCAAGCAGGGTCCAATTTCTACATTTGTTGGAATTCTTGAAGGTTTCGGTGAACTTACCCGTACAATGAGTTTTACTTTCCGCTTGTTCGGCAACATGTTTGCTGGAGAAATCCTGTTGATTGCAATGGCATTTTTATTGCCGCTTATTGGTATCATCCCATTTATGGGCTTGGAGTTGTTTGTGGGCGTTATCCAGGCTTATATTTTTGCAATGCTCACTCTTGTATTTGGTGTTATGGCGGTCGCGAGTCACGGTGATCACGACAGCCACGCGGAGGATCACTGAAATCAGGGTCCCTCTAAAAATTTGATGTTGTGGGCAACATCGCAAATTGTCGTGATTGCCCACCGCCTCAATGAACGAAGTTAATAGGAGAAATCAGTTGGAAGCAGATGCAGCAAAGCCTCTAGCAGCAGCAATCGCTATAGGTGTTGGGGCGCTTGGCCCTGGCATTGGTATAGGTCTGTTAGCCGGTAGGGCTATGGAAGCGCTGGGTCGAAACCCGGAAGCCACCGGTCCTGTTCAGCAGAACATGATTCTTGCCCTAGCGTTCGCAGAAGCCATCGCAATTTATGCGTTGGTCGTCGCGATTATCATTCTATTCGTCTAATTCGGTTGGAATCCATGTGACTAGTCTGGATATGGTTTTCGACCTTATCGAATAGTTGCAATTGGGCTGCTGAAGGCGAGTATTGTTTGCCTTCAACGCCTTTAACGACTTCAACGAATGGAAAGCGTTTTAAAGGAACGATTATGGATGCGCTTGGAATAACCGTTCAGCAGTTGCTGACTCAGTTGGTCAGCTTCTTGATATTGTTCTTCCTGCTGTACAAGCTGGCATATGGCCCGATAATGGGGATGCTCGATAGCCGTGCACAGAAGATTAAGGACAGTCTTGAAGCAGCTGAGACAGCGCGGCTCGAAGCAGCTTCCTCTGCAGAGCGCGTGGAAGCAGAAATTGCTGCTGCCCGCGTTGAAGGGCAGAAGATCGTTGCTGAGGCACGAGATGCCGCATCGAAGCTTCGAGAACAGGAGCAAGATCGTGCACGGTCTGACGTTGAATCAATGATTGAACGTGCTCGCACTGAAATTGCCCGTGAAAAAGAAGCTGCAGTTGAGGAAGTTCGCAAAGAATTTGCTGGACTTGCTATTACGGCGGCTGAACGAATTGTCGAAGGATCACTTGATGCGAAATCCCATTCAAGTCTTATTGATAAGGTTCTTGAAGATGGGATTGGAGAAAGGAAGAACTAGAGTCCTTTTCTTTTAAACAGTGAAGGGGACTCTAAAGAAAAATGGCAGCAACCGGACGACGATACGCACAGGCCGCCTTTGAGTTGGCCAAAGAGCACGATTCTCTTGATGAATGGGAAGAGGGTTTGACGAGAGCATCCGAAGTTCTCGCTGACCCAGATGTGTTGAACTTTTTGGATGCTCCGCAGGTCACTGATAAGGCGAAACTTGATGGGATAGCCACCCTTCTTCCAAGCATCGATGTGCTTGTCCGGAATACGATTAGCTTAATGACGGTGAATCATGATGTGACTAAGTTTGTCCAAATGTACCGCTTGTTTGGTGAGATGGTTGATGAGTATCGTGGGATAGCGCGGGCAGATGTAATAACTGCGGTGCCGTTGGGTGATGCACAGCGTGACAGGTTGGCATTAGGTCTTGCGAGTATGGTGGGGCGGAGTGAAGTGAAAATTACAGAAAATGTGAACCCCGAAATAATAGGCGGAGTTGAGGCGAAAGTTGGTGACCATCTAATTGATGGGAGTACACGAACACGATTAAGGTTGATGCGAGATTCACTGGCCGAGCGGCCAGTTGATTGAAGGCTAAACGGTTTTCTAAATAGGTCGCTAGAGTAGAACGGGTTTATCCCGGAGAGAGAGTTCGATGGCAGTACGAGGTCAGGACATAGCCTCAGTTATCAAGAGGCAAATTGAAGATTTTGGTGGTGACATTACTCAGGTAGATGTAGGAACCG
>VFGZ01000044.1 GCA_009392215.1 SAR202 cluster bacterium
AGCATCCCTATCCTGTGAGATTGCCACGCCTGAAGGTGCCTTCGGGATTAACATAGAAATCAACGAAGAATCACTTTCAGTCATTTCAGGTGCCAACCGAGTCATATCAAGTCCTCAAAGCTAACGGTTTAATTAGCACAACTGTTCTATTATCGAACATATGTTCTCCATCAGTCAAGTCATATGAAGCAAAAATATTGATAAATTGCAAACCAAATCGCATGTTGACCCATCGCAAAATTCAAACTACTTTGTGGAAAACAAGCACTAGCAACCATGACAAATACAAACGAACAAGGTCACAACCCTTCCATGAACGCCGAAATTATTTCAATAGGCTCTGAGCTACTACTAGGCCAAATCGTCGACACTAATGCATCCTGGATCGCAAAACGACTCGCAGAAAATGGGGTAAACCTTTTCTACAAAACAACAGTAGGAGACAACCTTGATCGAATGACCGATATCCTTGATAGCGCCTTAGACCGGTCTGATGTGGTAATCACCGGAGGTGGAATTGGACCGACACAGGACGACCTAACCCGTGAGGCAATCGCTGCAGTTACGGGACGAGTTGTAGAAACAGATCCTGAATCTCTTATGGAACTTCGTGAAAGATTCCAAAAGCGAGGCTTCATCCTTACAAAAAATAACGAACGCCAAGCACAAATACCAAGTGGCGCGATAGTTGTGAAAAATCCTAATGGAACGGCACCAGCTTTCATCGTAGAGACTGACCGTGGTGTAACAATCAGCCTTCCTGGGGTACCTTTTGAGATGAAATGGCTGGTCGAAAATGAGATCATCCCCTACCTTCGAAAAAAATTCAACCTAAAACAGATAATTCACTACCGTATCCTGAAAGTCGCAGATCTTGGTGAAAGCGCTGTCGATGACCTCATAGGGCACTTGATCGCACGATCAAAGAATCCAACCGTCGGTGTTCTAGCTCATCCTGGGCAAGTTGATGTGCGTATTGCTGCTTTAGCAGAGGATGTTGAAAAAGCAAATAAGCTCATCGACAATGTCGACGATCAAATTCGCAAGCTCCTAACTGACAATATCTTTGCCGTCGACGAAGAAACAATTGAATCTGTAATCGGTAATCTTCTATCTGATCTAAATGCGACAGTTGCAACCTGCGAGGATCTAAGCGGAGGCTCTGTTGCAACTGCTATACGTGATGCTGCTGGTTCATCGTTTTTGCAAAGCACCACCGTGAATTCAAATACTTCCCTAAACAAAATAGCGAGAGAAGGCGGAGAAACACCTCCATTCGATAACGGGGCGGATAAAGCAACTGCATTAGCCCGTGCCACCAAACAAACTGCTGGTGCCACTTATGGAATCGCTGTTCACGGGGTAGAAGAAGGTGAACAACGATCCGAGAATCTGGGCAAAGGTGAAACGTATATAGCGGTTTCTGGTCCATTTGGAGACAGAATTCGTCACGTTAGGTCTGCAGGAAGGGGCGCTCCAGACAGAAAACGCGCTGCAATGGGCGCTATGAGCTTACTCAGACGCGAACTGCTACAACTCGATTGAAAAGCTCAAGACTATGACTTGGTCAGTTAGGTAGACATCCAGGAGACTTAGATGGATATCCACATTTCAAAACCGGAATTCAATCACCCTGAACTAATAACACAAAACGGTATGGTAACTGCCCAGCATTCAGATGCGGCAAGTGTCGGGGCCAACATCCTCGAAAGGGGCGGCAATGCGGTTGATGCGGCAGTAGCGACAGCTTTTGCTTCCGGAGTTCTTCTACCCCTTTCCAACGGAATTGGTGGAGGTGGTTTAATGGTTATCCGCATGCCTGATGGTGATACGAAGTGCATCGACTACAGTATGGTGACAGGGGAAAATGCATCACCCGAGATGTTCCGTTATGAAGATACGCTGGAAATTCCTCACCCAGATGCGCACAGAATGTCAAAGAGATTTGCGGCACCAGCCGTAATCGATAATGAGAATGTACATGGGTACAAGTCGATGTCAACACCCGGAACCGTCGCTGGTTTATGCAAAGCCTTAGATGCTTGGGGTAGTTTTGATCTTAAAGACATCATAGAACCAGCCGCAACTCTCGCCGAAAGTGGTTACAGAATCAGTTTCGCACTGACGTTGGCAATTCTCAGTGCTCGTTTTCTGATTTCCAGAACCCCCGCAACTGCAAATTTACTGACTCCAGACGGATTCCCGCCCGCTCCGGGAGATATTTTTAAGTTGCCGATGTACGCGAGGTCCTTGCGCTTGATCGCGCAATCTGGCCCTTCAATTTTCTACCGTGGCGAAATAGCCGAGGCGATGGTGGAAGAAATACAAAAAAATGGAGGGATACTAACATCTGATGATTTCGCTACTTACCAGCCGATCGTTTACGAGGGCACCCTCGACGGAGAGTACCGGGGAATCAATATATCAGGTGTGCCAGGCGCAAACGCATGTTCGCTAAGTATAGAAGCGTTGCAGATTCTTCAGCAGTTTGATCTAAAATCACTCAGTTGGAATTCTCCTGAATATTTACACTTTGTGATTGAGGCATTCAAGTTAGCCACCGTAGATAGGTACACCTACGTTGGTGACCCTAAAGTTACCGGTTCTCCTATCTCAGCGCTGATTAATTCGACTTTCGCTAAAGAGCGTGCGGCTTTAATCGACCACAATTCTGCCAAATACCCAGATGCAGGTAATCCTTGGCCCTATTCTGATACGCCTCAGCCTGAGAATTTTCTAAAACCGGCGGGGGTATCTTTCGATCAAGGAACGACCCATATCAACGCCGTTGACTCCCAGGGAATGGCAGTTTCCCTGACACAGTCAAACGTAGGGTTCTCAGGAGTGGTGATAGGTGCCATAGGTGCAGTGATGAACAACGCTATGCGTTGGCCGGAAACATTACCTGGAACTGTCAATTCAATTTACCCGAGGGTGCGCTCTGTTCACAATATGTCCCCGCTTATCCTTCAGAAAGATGAGAAGCTATGGGCTACGATAGGATCGAGTGGAGGCAGGCGGATAGCTACTGGTTTAGCTCAATCTTTAATCAACGTGATTGACTTCAAAAAAAGCCTACAAGAAGGCATCCAAGCTCCGCGTATTCATGTCGAGACCGATGAAGTCTTAATTGATGGCCGATTAGGTGACAGTACCCGTACTGCCTTAGAATCTATGGGCCATAGTGTAAGTGTCGCCACGCCGGACTACGTCTCTGCACAGTTTTCAACTCCAAATGGCATTCGTAAAACAGATGCAGGTCTCATCAGCGGTATTTATCCGGTCAACAAACAGGGAACTGCAGCAGGGATATAGACGTCTCGATCGCTGTAATTGGTTAATCCCACTCAGGCATCATTAAGATAAGCCACAACGTGTATTTCAACCAATATCCCCGATCAGATTCCGTCACCAGCAATAGATTGCCATGAAAAATTGACCGTATCGAAAAACTTTATCTCCCTGTTTGTAAGTTCCCGTATCATTATCTCTAAATGGTGATCCTCTACAGGTGCCGGGTTCCTAATGTTCGATAAGCGATTAGCAATTTTTATATTTATATCGGTTTTGGCAATTGCATCAGTCAGTTGTTCAAATGAGACGTCTGAACCTACACAGGCACCTGCACTACCAATACCGACGCTTATTGCAATCACTCCAACAGTTCCAAATCCAACCATAGTTCCATTTAAACCGATTATTTTAGACGCGCAAAATGACAGTCTCTTTGAAGCTTTGACAGAAACTGAATCTGCTTGCCTGGCCAACAACCTCGGAGGAAGAGAGAATGCTGCATCTGTTATTGATCTCAACTACACCTCCGGTTTATTAGGTAGTTCATTATCGAAGGAGGTTCTTAACGCGACGAACAAGTGCATCACACAACAAACGATTGACGAGTTGATAGTCGGTCAAATGACGGTTGATTCAGCTGGAATAAGTGACACGACAGTAAATTGCATCAGAGAAAAAACCAGCGGAATACCGATTGAAATCATTTTGGGAATTACCACCCAAGATATAGCTTTTGATTCGATTTTCGTGCTATTACAATCTGCCTTGTGCCTCAACATTGAAGAACGAGAAAAGGTCTCGAAAAGTGAGTCTTTTTTTGGTTTTAGCGAATTTGGCGGTATTAATTCCATTGAATGTGCAGCAAATAAGCTCGGACCAATCAACCTTACCGACGTGTTAGAAGCCTTGCAGGTTGACGATTCTGGAAATGTTTTTGACTTATCTAAAATTCCGGAACATCTTCCACTTCTTATCGAGTGCCAAGTCCTAGATGATTCAACGTTTGAAAGCACTGGGTTATCAGCTAGCCAAATAAGATGCTTACTAAGCAAAAACGAAGAAAAAACTATCAAGATAATAGAATCGGCTTCAGATAATTCTTTGGAATTAAAAGACCTAATCGAAATTTCTATGGTGATCGAAGCATGTGAATTATCACTAAAAGATCTAATACAAGCAGTTGGCATAGAAGTAACGCCACAGCCAATTGCCACAGAACCAGCAAGTTTAAAAACAACCCCTGAAGCAACCGTTAAAGATCCAGTAAATATACAAGTAACTCAACAACCAATTGCCACAGAACCAGCAAGTTTAAAAACAACCCCTGAACCAACTTCTGAGCAATTGTCAAAGGACAAGCAACCCGCCGACATTGCGACTCCCATGACTTCTACCGATTTAGAATCCATATTCTCAGAGGAACAGCTCGAATGCCTTCGAAAAGAGTTAGGAGAAGACACAATCGACATGCTTCTGGCTGGTAGCCCGCCAGATATAACCATGTTTCCAGTACTAACTTCTTGCAGTATTGATGTAACTACACTTCTCAAACTGAGATAGTGATGGATGGATAATGAATGAGTAGAATGGCAAGATACTGGCTGATGGTTTGCAAAAATATCCGGATAACAAATAATTTTGTTAAGTTGTGAGCATCTAAACATTGAACTCACTGATGACTACGAAAAAGGGATACATAAAACATGAAAAGTAGAGCCGCCATCCATACTGGTCACGGCAATCCGCTGGTAATAGATGAGGTCAATATCCCTGATCCACAGGATGATCAGGTCATAGTAAAACTATACTCAAGTGGGGTCTGTCATTCGCAGCTGCACCAAATGCACAACCCTGAAACAGTCACACCCTCACTTCTAGGCCATGAAGGCTTCGGAGTGGTAACGCATATCGGCTCGAGCGTAACCCATATCAAAGAAGGTGATGCTGCAATCGTTACTTGGGTTCCGCGTGAACCAACGCGTGGTCGATGGCGTGCTCCATCTGCAGGAGTAACCTGGAACGAACAACCACTAGATGCCTCAACATATACATGGGGGGAAGATGCGATCGTATGGGGCGGATATGTAGTCAAAGTCGAAGATGACTCTCCAAAAGACCTGTCATCCATTGTAGGTTGCGCCGTGCTGACTGGTGCCGGAGCTGTTACTCACACAGCGAAAGTTCGACCTCAAGAATCAGTCGCCATATTCGGTGTTGGAGGAGTTGGTATGTCCGCAATACAAATGGCCTCAATCTTGGAAGCCTACCCAATAATTGCAGTTGACCTTGATGATGAGAAACTTGAATTCGCTAAAGAGTTTGGAGCAACTCATACAGTGAACGCAAAAGACCTTGATCCAGTAGAAGCAATCATAGATATTACTGGCGGTGGTGCAGATTACGCGTTTGACGCCATTGGACTTCGGATCACAAATGAACAGATACTTCCGTCAACGCGCAGCGGTGGTTCAGGAGCGGACAACATTGGTGGCATGGCTGTACTTATAGGTATGCCTGGTCCAGAAATGACAGTTTGGCCAGGGCACTTTATGTTTCACCAGCGCCAGTACCGCGGTTCCTTAGGCGCAACTTATCCCGACAAAGATTTCAACATGTATTTACGCCTGCACAAAGAAGGTAAATTTCCTCTGGATAAATTAGTGACAAAGCGATACCGACTTGATGAGATCAATCAAGCTTGCCACGAATTAGAGAGTGGCAATATTATGGGTCGCTCTATCATAGAATACTGAGAATCACAGCCATTGCATTACAGAGAAATAGGTGAAACTGGCGTCAAAGTTTCGCTACTAAGCTACGGTACCGGAGGGCCATCTCAATTCGGCCAAAAGACAGGGTTAGACGATACCGGTCGAGCAGCGTTGGTGAATCGTGCAATCGACCTTGGGATTAACTTATTTGATACGGCTGAGGACTATGGCGACAGTGAAGCTATGTTAGGCCGAGCACTCAAAGGCCACGCCAGAAATTCCTATCTTATTGCAACTAAATGGTCCTACCGACGTGCGGATGGAATCACAACAGATCCAAAAACAGCAATACGTTCAATTGAACAAAGTCTTAGATTGCTGCAGACCGACTACGTCGATTTATTCCAAATACATGGGGTCAGACCCGAGCACTACGACTTACTATCCGAAATATTCATCCCAGTTTTACAAAATCTTCAACAGCAAGGGAAAACACGATTTCTTGGAGTAACCGAAATGCTAAGCACTGATCCAAAGCATCACGGAATGTCTTTATGCATGGAACGGCATCCTGATGTTTGGGACTCCGTCATGCTCAAATATGGAATTATGAATCAATGGGCTACCAAGCACGCTCTTCCCCTTGCGGTATCTACAAAAACAGCAGTCTTGAATATGGCCCCTATCCGATTAACATTGACGCGTCCGGAAAAACTAAATGAACGTATGAATGAATGGGGAGAAAAAGCAGGAAGTAAAGCTCTTGATTGGCTATCCCACGGAGACCCATCAAAACTTATACGCAAGGGATATCAATTCGCCGCTGAGCCACAAGAGATCACAACCGTAATTTCAGGAACATCGAACATAAAACACCTTGAGGCTAATATTGACGCTGTAAACAAGGCTCTGCCGGCCAATGATTTATTGCGGCTGAAATCTGAATATGGGGACTCCGCTTCTTACGATTAAACGCGTTTTTTATACCAGATCTATATCCCCATCTCATTATCGATTTCATCCTGATAGAAAGAGATCGAACCATCCGTGACGTCCTCGACACTAACAGGCTCACACTTAACTCCCGATTCAAACAACGCATAGGCGAGTGATAGAGCTTCCATGCCTTCTTCAGGCCCAACCTCAGGTTGACCTCCTGATTCAGCAGCTTGAACCATATCCATGTACTCATAAGCCAATATCTTTGAATCAATTAGACGAAAATCCATATCGTATGAGCTGATCCTTTGAGCCCCATCCCATAAAGTCGAAGTCGTTTTATCGAGCACAAATTCAGGAACCAAATCAAGTAAAGCATCTCCGGTAACCTCATTACCATCTTCAGTTACTATACGAGGAGACTGTCCTGAACGACTTGCCGGTCTGTAGAGCGTTCCCTTACTACCTGAAATAGTTGAGACCCCAAGAGACTGACCATGCGATGTATCAGTCATTACCAACTGACCGATTGCACCTGATTTAAACCTGATCACTCCAAAAGCTGTATCGACGGCCGTCTGCTCAACCTCGTCACCAGTCGTATACCCCTCTTCTTTGCGATGGTCATACATCGCAGCGAGTCCCGGTGCTACTTGGTTCATTGGAAGTAACGTGCGGTGGGGCTCAAATATTGAAGTCTCAGCAAATACCGAGTCAACTGGACCCATCAAATAAAGCAACATATCAGCATTGTGAACACCGGCATCAAGTGGCATACCACCTGCCTGTTCCTTTTTAGCTCTCCAGACTGTGCTATGCATAACAGCGCCGTTAGAGCTACCAACGCCAATATCGATGGCAAAGTAAGGGATGCCGATCGCTCCATTAGTAATCAATGCCTTGGCAAGGCGGTTCATTGGATCGCGCCGATAGTTTTCAGCAACGGCCAAGACCTTTCCCGTGACAATAGACACATCCCTCATCTGGCGACACGCTTTAAGAGTCAGACCCATCGGCTTTTCGGTGATCACATGCAATCCAGCTTCCATTGCTTTTACCGCAAACCGATGATGCATAGGAGTGCTGGTGACTATCGCTACACCATCCAGATCACAACTAGTCAACATATCGTCGAAATCCGTATAAATTTCAGGTGAATTACCGGTGGCAGCACCGATTTCACCCGCCACCGCAGAGGCTACATCCTCGTGCACATCACACACAGCGGACATAGATACGGTATCGAAATACTTACGCAATTCTATGTAACCATGGGCGTGTCGACGCCCCATGCCACCACAACCAACTAAAGCAATATTAAAAGTCATTTCTCATCTCAAATGTTATGTTTACTATTTCAAAACCAATACAACGAACATGCTCAATCCAGAAAGCCCCAGCAAATTATGAAAAACAAGTCCGCGCGTCTATTCCTTTCCTAGCTTTTTATATTTCCTAAATCGTTCTTTGGTTTCAGATGAAATGGGATAGTACTTACCTGGTGGAACTTGCTCCTCGTCAATCAGTCCAATTACAAATTGTTCTGCTTCTTCTTGCTCGTCAATCCAATCGATTACTTCTAAGGCTCTAGCAGCTGGCACTACAACTACACCGTCGTCGTCGGCAACAATCACATCACCTGGCATGACTAACACTCCGCCGACATTGACCAGGCCTCCTTCTTCAAAAGACTCTAGAAACGGCAAATTCCCTGCAGGTGAACGATTCTTGGCAAAAACAGCAAGATCATACTCATCCGTGATCATTTGTAAATCACGTATCGCTCCATCAGTAACAAGACCCTCTGCTTTTTTATGCCATAGCTGTCGCGTTTTCATATTACCCATGGTGCAGGAATACTGATCAAAGGTATGAGCCTCTACAACCAGCACATCGTTAGGACCGCACTTGGCCATGGCTCGATATTCAGGTGAATCTGCCCCTTTCCTTGTTTCCTGCAATAAATCGGGCCTCGCAGGCAGGTAACGCAGGGTCTGTGCTCGACCTACCAGTTTCTTCCCAGGCGTGAAAGCTTTGACCCCACGCATAAGACACAACTGGTAATTGGCAGAAGCAAACCATTCTTGACCATCCGGCGGAGGAAGTCTCCATACGGCACTATAGGCCGTAGCGGAAGACACATTCCTAAACCGGTCGATTATTTCATCTGATACATGAATCATATTGACAATCCATCTGACGTCTAGCAACTTGAGTGTGCAAAAGTATACGGATCCTAAGCTATTCCCATTTAATGCATCAAACATTAGCAAGTAATTGCGGTATCACTAATCGGTCTCCGGACCTCCAACTTCAATCTTATCGCCTGAATGCGTCGAAGAATCCCCCAAAACCGTTCTGCGAAATGTCTTATCCATTTGACCGTGGATTCTCATTGCTATGGTTGCGGTTAAAGCTGCAGTGAAAACCATAGCAATCGCTACGATAGGAGATGTGATATCTGACACAGGTATAACTTCTATCAACTGTGTTACCACCCATATTCCTACCGCTAGTAAGAACGCACTCGAAACGCCAAAAATGATAACGTCGCTAGCCACATTTAAATTGTCCGATACTTTGAAACGAATAAATGCACGTCCAACTAATGTCGTCACAATTCTTGATAAAACTCTCAAAAGAATAACTGCAGCTGGAACCGCAAGAGTTACAACTATTGAAAGAATTACAACACTGACAAGATCAGGCATTATCCCCAGTTCAAGAGCTAAACCGATTCCAGCCTTTGACATCAGTACCCCAGCAACTACGATAAGTCCGATAATCCCAAAATTGACCGTAAGCGAACGCAAATCACCGACAAAATCATGTGGTACAGATTTTGTCGGAGTAATTGCGCCTCTGGCCGTTCCTATGGTTACCGTAAAAGCTGCTATCTCTTCCTTGACTTTCCTTGGCAACAACCACCCAAAAAACGAACTGATCAGTTTATGTGACCGGAATACAGTCGGGTAAATAAATGATGACAATAATGTACTTATCGTTACTACTGGATATAGTTGCGATCCGACAGCAGCGGACTCAGTCCCAGAACGAGCAATCGCCAACGAAAACTCCCCTGGCTGTGGCATAGAGGTGCCTACCTGAAGTGCGGTTTCGCTGTCATGCCCTGTTAAAAGCGTACCGATAGTAGCTGCAAAGATTTTTCCAGCCAAAAGTACTCCTGTAACAATCAAAGCAGTTCCAAAGAACTGAGGTATATCGCCCATATTGACCAACATCCCGATAGAAACAAAAAATAATGCTGCGAATACATCGCGTACAGGAGTTATAAGTCGAGCAACTTGATCTCGGTGTCGAGTGTCGCCAAGCACAGTTCCAATCAAGAATGCACCGGCGCCAGCAGATAACCCCATCTCTCTAGCTAAAAGTCCCACACCAAAACATATACCCAAACTTCCGATCAAAAGGGTCTCGCGAGATTTCAGATAATCTAGCAAATCCATCAGGCGGGGAGCGAACAGGGTGCCGAATACCAGAGCTCCAATCGCAAACACACCCATTTTGATTGCAATGGGCCATACTTGCAGAGCATTTTCATCACCCTGGGTCGCGTATCCAGAAAATACTGCCAGAATAACCACGGCCACAAAATCTTCGACAACCAATATGCCTACGACCAACTGACCTCGAAGAGACATCAACTGGCCATTTTCTCTGAGAATCTGCACAAGAACCGCTGAACTAGAAAACGCTAGAGCTGCTCCCAGGTATATCGATGTTGTAGAAGACCATCCAAGCGAACGACCCAAAAAATAACCCAGCAAAATCATCCCGGTGATTTCTACCGCACCTATCAACACAACACGTAGCCCAACTTTTCGAATTCGCTCCCATCCGAACTCGACACCGATCGCAAACAGAAGTACAACTAATCCCACTTCAGCAACCAATGAAACAGTTTCAGTATCTTGAACGAATCTGCCCTGCAACGCGAAAGGACCTACTAGCAGGCCCGCGAGCAGATACCCAAGAATCGGCGGTTGCCGAATCAAGCGGAAGAGAATCAAGGCCACAGCTGCTGCAACCATGATCAACGCAAAATCTCTTACAAAATCTGCTGAATGCACATATTCATGGTAAAAAGCTCAATTTCAGATTTCGCTAGTTCTCTGGACAGACTTCAAAGGAGTTGATGTTCAACAAGCAGAAAGTAATAACGCACAATACACAAGGAAATCACTTAAAAAATGAAGCCCGCCATAGTGGTTAATACCAATTAAAAGGATAATAGCGGGTTGAAAATGCCCCAATTTTATCGCTCTTAAAATTACGACCCAGATCATTCATCCTGATCAATGTAATGCAAAAGCTAACTCGGGAGATCATAATGAAAGTTCTCGTAACAGGCTCATCCGGACTCATCGGATCGACATTAATTAACGCGCTATCTGACCAATTCGAATTCTCAGGACTGGATTCTACGAAGCCAGAAGGAATTCCTGACGTCCCTACTATTATCGCTGATGGTGCCGATTACAAATCAATGTCAAAAGCATTTGCTGGACTCGATGCCGTAGTACACCTTGCGGCAAATGCTCCTGTTGAAACACCCTGGCAAGATGTTCTAAGGAACAATATATCAACTACTCACAATGTTTTTGAGGCATGTCGAGCTAACAGTGTTAAGCGAGTGATTTTTGCAAGCTCAAACCATGCTGTAGGAAATTTCGAAATGGATGAACCATATAGCAGAATTCGGGTTGGCGACTACAAAGGACTTATCCCAGGTAAGTTCAAACAGATAGATCACAGAGTTCCAGTCAGACCTGATTCTGATTATGGCGTAAGCAAAGTTTTCGGTGAAGCAACCGGAAGATACTACAGTGAGCACTTCGGTATCGAGGTCGCCTGCCTTAGGATTGGAAGTGTAAACCGACAGAACAGTCCTGAGGGATCTATCCGATCAATGGCAACATGGCTCAGCCACCGAGATTTAACGAATCTGGTCGGTCAATGCCTCACTCAACCTCTCAAATATGAAATCTTTTACGGCGTTTCGGATAACACCTGGAGATTTTGGGATACCAACCACGCTAAAAAGACCATTGGGTATGCGCCAATCGACAACGCTGAAGATTACAGATAACTAACGACTCCAGCCATCTTGGCGAGCATTGGGCTCACGATTATTTTGAATTTCCTTACGGAAACGACCGGTGGGCGCACTTCGATCACCGAAACTCGATCGATTAGACTCTCCTCGATCCACCACCCTATTTTTGGACGTCGTGCGACGGTGATCCAAACGCCTTTCATAATCAGCCACGGTATGACCGTAGTGATGCTTTGCCATCTCTTCTAGCTTCACCAAACCTACTTCTGTCGCAGTGGTGCGGCCAATACCGGTATGCCGGGCATAACCCTGACTAACAAGTTGAGCCATCTTAGCTCGAGCAGTTGCTGGATCGATATTTCGAAACCACCTTGCGATCATCAGGTAACACAACTCATCCGGAGTCAGGCTTTCCTCAGTCCCGACCAAAACGTACAAAACACGATCAGAAGCATTCTGCATCTCTCTAAACGCCGGTGCCGACGGAATCATTCCCGTCAAGTCCCAGGCATCAGCTATCCACAATTTTTCTTCCTCGGACAATCGATTCCATGCTCGCTGGCGCTTAATTTCCAAATCCTGAGATTGGCCCGGCCGATGCGGAACCGAGGAAAGATCTATGTCATGAGTAATTTCAGGCATCCTTAAATGATGAACGCCTTAATAGGAAGCGTCCAGAGACCATGTAGGTAAAACGAACTGCTATTATCTCGAATATGACCATAAGAAACGCTCAATTCGCTCTCGCCGCCGATATCGGAGGAACAAACATCAGAGCAGCACTGGTGAACGGCGAAGGTCATATGGTCGGGCGTGGTTCAATAAGCACCGAACCCGACCGCGGCATTGAGGATGCCAGCGACCGATTGACTCGACTACTCAATTCCGCAAAAGCTACTGCACCCGCCGATTCTACAATCGTTGGGATCGGGGTTTCAACAGCTGGTCCAATCCGACCAGACACCGGAACATATAATCATCCTCCCAACCTTCCCGGATGGCACGATAAAACTATGAAACCTCGACTGAGCGCTGCAATGGGCTTACCAGTATGGATCGGACACGACGCTACCCTTGCTGCCCTTGCAGAAACTCGATTCGGTGACCATCTAGGTGCCGAGAACCTCATCTATGTAACGATCAGCACAGGTGTTGGAGGAGGAATCATCGCGAATTCAGAAATGGTCACAGGAGCTTCAGGTAGTGCAGGTGAAGTAGGGCACATCTCTGTAAGAACAGGAGCTTATAAATGTAACGTTGGCTGCGACGGTTGCTTCGAAGGTAACGCGTCCGGGCCAGCAATAGCGCGTACCGCCCAAGATCGCTGGAACGGCAAAGGCCCCCTTGCCAAAATGGCAGGCGGCGACCCTGGTAATATAACCTCAAGGATGGTTTTCGATGCTGCCGATGATGGAGACAAAATAGCTCAGGAAGTAGTGGAATTAACAATCGAAAATGTCAGCATCGGACTTGGTGGGCTAATTAATGTGTTCAATCCCGAAGCACTAGTAATCGGTGGTGGAGTAGTCCAAGGGTTACAACGACATTGGGACAAGCTGAGGAAAACCGTCATCCAACGATCACTGCCAGGGTACGGCGAAAGTATTAATTTAACGGCGACCCGCCTTGGGGATGATGTCAGCTTACTCGGAGCCGCTCAGCTCGCATTCAGGCAGGCCCGCAGACTTTAAAGGCAAAAAACAAAAACCCTAGCCTGAAGAAAGTACGTTAAAAATTCTCTTCATGGTCCCAGGGATCTTCAGGCGGCAGGTCAATATCGAACGGATCTCCACGATCGAGGCCTAATTCCTCGGCCTCTTCGGTGATACCCGTTCCAAAGTCATTTACCTCACTGGGATCGGGTAGATTCTCCCAGCCTTCCAGTTCGGCAGGCTCGTAGCCTTCAGTATCAATCCCGGGCAAAGTGTCAGTGGCACCAAACATTGAGCGGGCCATCTCCTGCGTAACTACCTCGTCCAAATCCTCCTCATCCTTCATGGTCTGCAAGGCCTGCTGAACAAGCTCCACCACCTGAGGTTCTGGACTAGCCAGTTTTGACTCAAGTTTTGCCTTGGCCACATCACCACCTATTCGTTCAACAGCCGAAATTGCAGCAAGTTGAACTGTCAAATCTTCATCATCAAGAGGGGCGTCCATCACACGTAAATGATGTTCTTCCCCGAGCTCACCCATTGCCATCGCCGCTTCATACCTCACGGAAGCCGCGTCATGCTCCAAGTCAGGAATTACATATCCAATCCACCTGGGATCGGATGTTTGTCCCATAGAAAAAAGACTACTTTGCCGAGCCTTTAAATCTCCTGAAGCCCATGCCAATTCAATATGCGAGGTCAAACGCTCAGCGGCAAAAACCGAAACAGCCTCCATAACTTTAAGCTTCACATCTTGTATTTCTTCTTCATCTTCCAGCACACCGTAGAGCGTATCTTCAAGAGTTTCTCTGTACGCCAAACTAAGCTTGCCGGTCTCAGCCATCATCGAGAGATGCGCAAGTGGGATTGCGGCGGCGGTCCGCACTTCTGGCTCAGGATCAGACTTCAGTAATTTACTAAGCGGTACTACAAGCGCTCGATCTTCACTCTCTTCAAGCCCTTTGAGTGAAGCAACACGCACAGCCGGATTAGGGTGGTTCAAACCTTGCTTGTAAATAACCTCGAACTCAACATCAGGTTGAGTCTCGCAGAGAGATACCATCCGTTCAACAATGTTAAGAACCCGTTCAGAACTCCACTCCAGCCAAAGTTGACCGAATTCACTTGCCTCAGGCCCCGTTAATCGAGAAAGTTCAGGCAAGGAGGCATAATTGATTGCAGATTGATCATCTTCGGGAAGTTGGTTAATAAATTCGTCCAGACCCATAAATAAATTCTAACTCGCAATTAAAACGAAATGTCCTAGTCCGATTTCGTAGCTACCTCGACGCCTCTACATTGAATCGCAGGAGATCGCAATGATCCAAATATCCACTCTGGTGAATCGCCAATATTCTCAACCTGCGAGAGAACACTGTAAACATTTCCAGAAACCATTGTGTCCTTAACGCGCCCTACGATCTCACCATTCGAAATCCTGTAACCAAGCGATACATTTGCCCTGAAATCGCCACCAAGCTCATTGCCCTGACCAGCCCCAAGCAATTCTTCGACAATAAGTCCTTCTTTGATGCCTGCAATCATGTCTTCAAAATCAGTGTCTCCTGCTGCCACATCTATAACGGATGAGCTCGGTGATGGAGTGGTGGCCAGCCCACGACCAGCAGCACCTGTTGATAATTTGCCGAGCTGCCCAGCAGTTTGCAAATCTAAAAGCGGCTGCCCCGCAATCCCATTCTCAATCAATACGGTCTTACTACTGGCAACACCTTCATCATCGAAAGGTCTGCTACCGCTTGCACCACCGATCAAAGGATTGTCATAAACCGATATATGTTCATCAACAATCTTTTCACCCCATCGTTCGCAAAGAGGTGAGGACTCATTAACAACATTTTTGCCATTAAATCCTGAAAGTAAGGGATGAAGAAGAGTTGCTGCGAAACCACGTGGAGTGAAAATTACTGGGATATCGCCAGTACTCGGAGTCGCCTTTGCGATATTTTCCGACCATCGCAACGACCTCCTGACAGTCTGCAACAAACGATCGATCTCATTTTCGGCTAATACATGGGAGGAACTAGAGCCCGTCCAAATATTCAGCATGTCAGTCCCGCGTATTAATTGAGCACCTAAAGAACAGTAATAACTGGTCTGTTCGTATGCCTGATCGATCCCAGCCGAATTCATTATCCGCCCGCGACCGGTCCCCCAACCAATACGCGCGTCGCACAGTATATCTGGCCATTCGTCGAGTAAACGCTCAATCAAGCTTTCCCCAGTTTCGACCATGGAGGACTGCGAAATTTTTGGGACAGCCGGATCAAAAATATCAACAGTTGGATACTCAGTGGGCTCTGGGAAGTTAAAAAAAGCTTCCGATCCAAATGGAGCTAGTGAACCAGCCCGATCCAACATTTCCATTTCACGTTCGGAATTTGTAGTCGAAGTAAAACCTATTCGCTTATCATCGATCACCCGTAGAGCTACGCCCGAAGTGTCGCGTCGCATGATTTCTTTTAATTTATTCGATTCGAATAAAACCGGGTGACTTTCCGACTCGACTCGGTAAACCTCAGCCTGTCCAAATTTTGAAGTGGCAGCAGCTAAAAGTAACTCGCTCAAAGTTCTACTCTCAAGTTCGTTTTTTCATATGCTTATTTATGAGTCATTTATGCCCCAGAAATAAGGCACTTCTGTATGCGAATATGAGGGCTACCGTTGGAAACCGGCAAGGGGGACTGACCGCCTTTACCACACCCGCCACCTTGGTTCATATCCAGATCATTCCCAACACCATCAAGGTTATCAAGAGTCTGAAATAGATTACCCGTCAGCATAACGGGTCGAACTGCTTCCTGGATCTCCCCATTACGTATCATGTATGCCTCCCCCGACGAAAACGTAAACATCTCGTGCTGAGTCATACCTCCGTACCAGTTTCTAACGTACACCCCGTCCTCAACACCTTGGATAAGATCATCGAAAGTAGCTTCCCCTTGCTCAATAATCGTATTTGTCATTCGAACAATAGGCGGAAAGTTACAACCGATAGCCCGTGCATTTCCAGTTGGTTGCTCACCAAGTTTGGCTGCGGTTTCACGTGAGTGCAATCTCCCTACCAATTCGCCATCGCGAACTAATGGTGTTCGGGTCGCAAGTGTACCTTCATCATCATATTTAAAGCTGCCGCGCAAACCGGGTATCGCTGCACTATCGGTAAAGTTCAAGTGCTTACCACCGAATTTTCTACCCATGTACATAATGTCTTTCAATTTTTCATTTTCGTAAACATTATCGCCTTCTGAAAGATGACCGAATGCCTCGTGAACAAAAACCCCGGCGAGCACGGGATCAAGAATGACGGTTCGTTCCCCACCCTCGAGTGATTTAGCATCTAACAAGGACACTGCGCGCTTCGCTGCAGCAATAACTTGGTCATCTAGATCCAGAACAAGGTTGAAATCCCCCAGTGACCCAAGGCTAAATCCCGCTTGCTGCACATCTCCCCCGTTCCGCGCCTGAGCCGAAATACGCGAGATAACGTGAACCTGCTCTTGCTCTATGTAGGCACCATCAGAATTTGCGAAAAAGGTTTTTCGACTCGTATCGCCATAAATAATATCGGCGCTACTAATACCATTAACTGACAAAAGCAAATCTTTATAGTGATCCATAATTCGCTTCTTTTCCCCGAGAGGAATCCGAGATGGATCACAAACGATATGCGGTGGAACTATATCTACAAAATGATCAACTTCTGCAAGTTGGGTTTTTGAATCACCAACAGCCCTAGACTGTACGGTCGCATCCGTTACTTTCGAACGCAATTCATCGAGACTATTGAAGCTAGCAAATCCCCAGCCACCTTTTGTGGCTGCTCTGACATTTCCACCAAGCCCACTGGTTTGCCCGATACTGTCGAGTGAATCCCCACGATAGGTTAGCCGTGTATTATCCGTTTCTTCGATACGGATCTCACAGTAATCAGCACCATGATTTTGGAGGGCGTTTTCAATAATGTCCCGATATTTCACAAATCTCCTAAGCTTCCTTATCTAACATTCCATTGAATAGAGATAACCGAACTCGCTTTTCTAATCCTTGAAATAAAAATATCAATATTTAACAATACAAAATTTAAAGTCTCTGCACGTATGATTGATCATAATGCCATTGACGCATAGCTAATATCACAATCAAACCATGTCCTTGGAATACAACAAAGCGGTATCGCAACTACTTTCTCTCGCTGATTTTGAAAGAAAATCTCGCATTAACGACCCCCCAAATTTCCACCTCAAGCGCGTAGAACGACTTCTTCACTATTTAGGAAACCCACACCAAGGTCAAAAGTACATCCATGTTGCAGGCAGCAAGGGAAAAGGAAGCACGTCTGCTCTAATCGCCTGGTCACTGGCAGGCACCGGATATAAAACTGGCCTTTTCACATCCCCTTCAATTCACAAAATTACTGAGCGATTTAGAATAAACGGAGTCCCTATTTCCGAAACCGAATTCTCAAATCTCATTACCAAGCTTTGGCCAGCAGTCGAGCAAGTAAAAATCGATAATGACATCGGAATGGTCTCTGTATTCGAATTAGAGACAGCGATGGCATTATGCCATTTTGCCAATGTTGGAGCAGATATCAGCGTAATCGAAGTTGGCCTAGGTGGTCGACTCGATTCTACAAATATCATCACTCCGCTTGTTTCCGTAATCACACCAATCAGTCTTGACCACGTAAACGTACTAGGCGGAACGATTGAACTAATTGCTAAGGAAAAAGCAGGAATCATCAAACCAGAAATACCAGTGGTCTTGGCTCCTCAAAAGCTAGAGGCCTATGAAGTAATCTGTTCAACTGCCTATGAACAAAAAAGTAATGTGATCAATTCGCAATCTAATGTGGAAATTCTAAATATCGAAGATCTGGGATTAAACGGATTTAACTTAGAATTCAACGTAGGAAAAGAAACTATACGATCACATTTGCCTCTTCTAGGGGCACACCAGATCGATAACTTTTGCACCGCTATGGCTGCTCTCAATCAAGTAAACATTAAGGCTTTGCCGGTAAATTTCACAGCAAGCGCAGCGCATATAAAAACTATGAAATGGCCTGCGAGAAATCAACTGGTAACTCATGCTTCAGCCAACAACAACGCTATTTTCGTCGATGGTGCACACAATGATGCTTCGGCACGAGCACTATGTAAATCAATCCAAGATTTATTCCCTGAACGAAATCAGACCATTTTTATAATTGGTGTAATTGCCGGACACGATCCAACAGGCTTAGTAAAGGAATTAATTCCACTAAACCCGAAAATTATTGTTACAGAGTCAAGACACCCCAAATCTCTCACCCATTTGAAACTGAAAGAGACTTTACATAAGAGTAAAATTACCGTAGCAGCGACCACTAGGGACACAATGGAGGCCTTAAATAAAGCAAAATGTATAGCTCAGCCTGGTGATTTAATAATTGCTACCGGGTCACTATTTGTAGCTGCTGAGACAATTGAAATCGAACATAAGTTAAACCCTGAGATATACCCAGACATAAACCCTAATAGATGAGACGAAAACTGACAGATACGTCACAAACATAAAAGTTCTGCAAAATCGGTTAGATGAGTACCAAATACGAAAATAGAGTTGTAATCACTGGAATGGGCGCTATTACTTGCCTAGGAAACTCAGTGGATAAATTTTGGGCGGGGTTAAAAGACGGGCAGTCGGGTATCCGCGAAATAAGCCTTGTCAGTCCTACCGGTTTTCCATGCAAAGTCTCCGGAGAAATACGGGATTTCAATGCAAGCGATTTCATGGATCGTAAAGAAGCGCGACGAATGGCTCGGTTCTCCCAATTTGCTGTGGCCGCTGCAAATGAGGCACTAGAAGACTCCCTGTTAGATTTGGAACAAGAAGACCTCGATCGTATCGGTGTCTTGATTGGAAGTGGTTCGGGAGGATTGCCAGAAACTGATCAACAGGCGGAGATTCGAGTAAAGCGCGGAACCGGGCGCATGAGCCCCTATTACATTCCAATGATGTTAGTGAACATGGCTGCCGCAAACATTTCAAGAACATTTGGCTTAACCGGCTATACCAATACTTGTATAACGGCCTGCGCCGCGGGAACTCAGGCAATTGGCGAAGCGTCTGAAATTATTCGCAGGGGTACAGCTGATGTTGTTGTAACTGGTGGAACGGAAGCAGGTATCTGTGAGATAGGCATGGGCGGATTCAGCACCATGCATGCTCTTACAACATGGGCAGGAGATCCTGTCAAAGCAAGCCGACCGTTTGATCTCAAACGAGATGGTTTCGCTCCGGCTGAAGGAGGTGGAATTCTCATCGTCGAAAGTTTGAAACACGCGCAAAAACGCGGGGCAAAAATTTACGCAGAAGTTGCAGGATGGGGAGTATCCTCGGACGCCTATCACCTGGTACAGCCACATCCAGATGGCATTGGTGCAGGTAAGGCCATGTCACGTGCTCTGGACAACGCTCAGATCGAACCACATGAAGTCGATTACATCAACGCACATGGTACATCCACACCTATAAACGACAAATCAGAAACAGCCGCTATTAAGTTGGTGTTTGGAAAACTCGCCTATGACATTCCAATCAGTTCGACAAAATCAATGATCGGACATTCACTAGGGGCTTCAGGGTCATTAGAAGCTATCGCCTGCGTGAAGAGCATCGAAGACGGTATATTACACCCAACAATTAACCAGGAAAATTCTGATGCTGATTGCGATCTCGATTACATCCCGAACGAAGCTAGAGAATCCAATATTGACATAGCCATATCTAATAGCTTTGGTTTTGGTGGACAGAACGCCTGCCTGGTAATTAAGAAATTTCCTAACTAACTCTACATTTCACGTTCATCAGACACATTTGGAAACACTATCAGCGGCAAGTTGTTTCGCGTTTGAACGACCACTCGTTGACCCTTTGACAGCCCTTCTGCCGCACGTCGACGCACTCTAATGAGAGCACCAGAATCAAGACGTATAGTGTATTCGCTAAATTCACCTTCAAATTCACGAAGTTCGATAGCACCTCCAGGATCTTCAGCACCTTTGACTGGATTGATTTCTAATTCAGAAGCACGCATCAATACAAGAACCTGTTTCGAGTCAGATAAAACATTTCCTGCTACTTGACGAGCAGGAAATGTTCCCGCTTCGGTCTCAACCAAACCAGCCCGGTACGATCCTGATATCAATTCACATGGACCAATAAGTTTGGCTACTGCTGCTGAAACTGGGTTCAAATAAACCTCTTCAGGCGTGCCAATCTGTTCAATACTCCGATCGCCCATGACTGCAACTCGATCTGATGTAGCCAAAGCCTCTTCACGGTCATGTGTCACCAAAATTGTAGTAGCGCCGGCCTCAGTAACAATATTTTTTACATCTCGACGAAGTACTGTCCTAAGTTGCTTGTCAAGATTGCTAAACGGCTCATCCATCAAAAGAGCTATTGGATCTGGCGCTAAAGCTCGAGCTATCGCAACCCTCTGTTGTTGCCCTCCGGATAATTCATGGATAAAACGAGACTCATAACCACCCATACCAACCAAATCAACTACTGCACCAACCCTGGCGCGTTTTTCCGAAGTTGAATGGTCTTTAAGCCCGAATTCCACATTACCTGCAACTGAAAGATGAGGGAAAAGCGCATAGTCCTGGAATACTAAGCCAACCCGCCGTTGGTCTGGTGTTATGTGAACGAATGATGAACCAACCAACTGCCCACCAATGCGAACGTAACCGGACGATACGTGTTCAAAACCAGCAATGACCCGTAGTGCGGTCGTCTTACCAGCTCCACTCCTGCCCAATATACTTATAAATTCACCCGGTTGAACAAGCAAGCTAAAATCACTGATAGCAGGGACTTCTGAACCTGGATAACTACATTCGACCCTCTCTAAATGAATAACCCCGCTCGCCGCAGAACTGCGGCTATTTGTGTTCAGCGTCCTAGCTTCAGAGCGGCTTCCCCTCCTCGGAGTTTTCATTAAGATTCCTCATTTGAGGTTACGGACAAAGTTTGGTTGAGTTTTTCCGAGCTACTGCCATAACCTCGCAAAGTCAAATACGCCGTTGGAACACCTGCAACGAAAATCAATAACAATGCTGCTGCTGCCGTCTTAGCGAAAAAAGCTTCGGATGCAGATGACCAAATAGAAGTCGAAAGAGTCCTGTAGCCAATAGGTGAAAGAATTAACGTTGCTGGAAGCTCTTTCATTGTAAGCAAAAAAACCATGGCACCTCCTGCAAATGCACCAGGCATTACAAGTGGGATTGTCACAGAAAAGAACACCCTCAACTGCGATTTACCAAGACCCTGCGCAGCTTCTTCTATCCTTGGATTCACCTGCATGAGAGAACTTCTAAGTGCACCAACACTGGTAGGCAAAAATAAGACACCATAAGCAAACACGAGCAACCAAATCGATTGATAAAGCGGGAGCGCCACATTGATAGCGAAAAACACCAATGAAAGAGCGACGACGACCCCAGGTAAGCCGAAACCAATATACGTCGACCGGTCAATCAATCTACTCAATCTACTTTTAAACCTCACCACCAAAATGGTCACTGGCAATGCAGCGATCACGGTTACCAATGCAGCCACAAGCGAGACATACAAGGAATTACGAGCTGGAATCAATAATGGTAGTAGTTCTTGATCATGTAAAAGCCCCCTGACAAGCCAATGACAGAGAACTCCAACAGGGATTATCAAACCCACAACAACAGGCAATGCGACTACTAAGAATCCTATCCAACGCCATCTACCAAGATCAATTCTACGTGACCTGCGAACAGCACCAACTGTACTGCGATGGTAGGCACCGCTCCCTCTAATAAAACCCTCTCCCAATAACAACAATACTGCACAGCCCACCAACACAAGGGACAGCACTGCCGCAACGGTTCTATCTAAAGATGATTCGTAATGAATCATAATCGTCGATGTAAATGTCTGATAACGGAGCAATGCCACTCCACCAAAATCACTAAGAGTGTACAAAGCAATCAACAAAGATCCCGCCGCTATCGCAGGCCGAATCAAAGGCAAAGTAACCGTTATAAAAGTACGAAAAGCACCGTAACCCATCGCCCGCGCAGCCTCCTCGAGAGAAGGATCCATTCTTCTTAAGGTTCCTCGAATCATTAAAAGAGCGTAAGGATACGTCATCAAGACCAGAACCAAAGTAGCACCAGTCAAACC
>VFGZ01000045.1 GCA_009392215.1 SAR202 cluster bacterium
GCCAGTCCATGTAGCCTTGGCAGCTGTACACGAAATTTGTGAACTACCTTGTATTTGTCTGATGGGTCAACGAGAAAGATAGCAAGGGGATTAAAAGCGGTGATCCATATTTTCCCCTCATCCCATTCGATTCCGTGAATGCCGCCGCCATCCGGTGTGCGAAAACGATCTATCGCCTCTCCAGTCTGCAAATCTAGTTTGTAGATATACCCCAATCCTGTGTCGGTAGAGCGTTTGGGGCGTGATGCGGACTCTCCATTTGAAGCGGTCCATAAGAATCCTCCGCCGACCGTGATGCCGGATCCGTTGGCGGTAGGCGTGTAGATGACCCGTAATACTTCGCCAGTTTCATTTACGACGTATACGTTGTCCGTCTTTTGATCCATTACGAACAAGCCTTCGTCTGTCCATTGAAGTCCATTTGGCATTTCACAAGGTGGATTTATCTGTTTGATAGCTTTCATTTTGTTTCCCTGTGTTTTGTAAGCGCGGTGTTTTAAGTCAATTCAGTGTGGTTAAGTTTCGGATCATTTCATGGCGTTACGCAATATTCTTTGCCTATAGCTTCGGAGTCAAGACGGTCTTAGTTACTATATTTGTCAATACAGGTTCGGAATTCTAATTATCAGGCGACTCAAATCGGAGTTACAATTAAAAGAAGTGGATGGCTTGGCGATTACTATTATTTTATTTTTTATACATTTCCCGCCTTATCAGTGCCAATCCACTACGAAAACAGACGCCTAAACGGGCAGCTTTCACGCTGCGCGTTTGGTTATGAATTATAGATGGAGGTTTGATATGCCCTCAAAGTCTTCTAAATCGTCAGTAGTCCGTGAAAACGATCGTGTGATGGTTTTCATAGATGGAAGTAACCTGTATCACGTTTTGACTCAGAGCTGCGGGAGACATGATCTGCAATTCGATAAATTCGCGATGAAATTAGCGAACGGGAGAGATCTCAAAAGAACTTACTACTACAACATTCGTCAAGAATCCGATACCAATCCTCTTGCGGGTACGGAACAGCAAAAGTTCCTTGATTCAATGTATGACACTCCGTATGTAGAAGTTCGACTTGGTATCTGGAAGCAGCGTGGGGAAATTATGGTGGAAAAAGGTGTGGACGTGATGTTGGCGACCGACCTTATAACCCATGCGTATAAAAATCATTATGACACTGCGGTTGTAGTCAGTGGGGATGCGGATTTTTATCCTGCCTTACAGGCGGTGAAAGACGTAGGTAAGCACATAGAAGTTGCGGCGTTTGATATGAACCTCTCGGCGGAATCCGGTCGGGTCGCTGATGTGACAATCAAATTTAATAAAACCTATTTCACAGGACTTTGGATGACTCGTGCACAAGCTCGTTCTCGTGCTGCTGCATCGGCCAAACCAGAAGTTTCGGATGAAGCAGCCTCTCCTAACGGAGAGAATAAAGCTGCAACCAAAGCAAAATCAGCGCGACGTTCAGGTGTCCGTAAGGGAACTACAGCGAGTGCTAAAACTCGTCGATCGCCAACGTCTCGAACCCGAAAGCCCTCAACCATACGATCGGCCTCATCGACTGGTAACTCAATTGATGACAACGGTACGAAAATGCGTCGTACGCCTACACGTAGACGCGTGGGCGGAACATCTTCACAGTCACCAGGTAGGGCTGCTAATGGACGGTCAACACCCCGACCGCCTGCTCTACGAAAAAATGTGGACTCTAAACCCGAGCCGGTGGAATCCGAGTCGGTTGCAAGCTCCACGCCACGTCGTAGCTGGCGAGGTCGTCTTGGGCTGACTCAAAACAAGGAAAAATAGCATTTAATTTTTAGAGCTATTTTGAATTGCCAGAATCACCAGTCTGCATTAATAATTCTGTTGAAATTTGAAGTCATTCTTTTTTGTTGATCGCCGTTTTTATCCATAGAGTAGAGATCAAATATGCCATCTTTTCCTGAAAGAAAAAGTATGGATGATCCGTCTGAATTCCAATGGGGAAGAGTATCTGTGACTCTGTTTGACGTGAGTTGTTTCACAGTTTTGCCGTCAGGCGTGGCTGTATAAATATCAGCATTCCCTGACGATTTACTCGAGAACACTATATTTTTGCTGTTCGGAGCCCATTCAAAATTAGTTTCATCGAATTGATCTGCGTTCACGGTTACAACATTTTCAGCATTATTGTCCGTTATGATCAAATCCGAAGTGCCTTGGTCGGATTCTTGGCTGAATGCGATCCAACGTCCATCTGGTGACCAGATCGGTTCAGTATGAAACCCCGATGTTATAGTTATCTCATCAACTCCGTTTGGGTTTCTTTTTCTGAGTCCATCGGATTCGCTATTTACCATGGCGTAAAGTAGCCATTGAGCATCCGGTGACCACCCACCGATTCTGACATCTTCTTCTGCGGCGGTTATGGGTACGAGTTCACTTGTTTCGATATCAATAATTCCTATCCAGCGGGAATGTGTCTCCTCGATTTCTACAGCAATTACTTTTGAATTTGGTGCCCAACGAAAACCTGTAATCGTTTTACCTGGTCCTGATAATTGGCGTTTTGATTCTCCGTTCCAGTCCATTAGCCAGAGTTCATTTGAGCCGTTTCTATCCGTTAGGAAGCCAATAATGTCTCGTTTTGGGGACCATGCGGGAGAGTGATCTTTTCCCTCAGCACTGGTAAGACGGGATATATCACCTGAAGCGCCTTGCAATTTGTAAATGTCGATATTGCCTTCTCGGTCGGCTGAAAAAATAACTTCATCTGTGGGTGCTGTTGATTTACCATCCCCGCAGGCTGCCATAGCGATTGTCATCGCCAAAAATAGTGACGCTATACTGGATATATTGTCGGTGGAAGGGGATGTGTATTTTTTGAAGAGTCTTTTCATTTGATAGTGTGTCGTACTCGGATGCTGTATGACCAACTCATGCGAATCTAAGCCTAACAATAGAGGGGAAATAGATGTAGTCGACGGCTACTGCGAGTTTGAGAAACTTTCACGCGTTTTTGCATGTACAGATATCACAATATTCCCAATATCTTGACGATACGGTTTTCGAATGCTAGCGTCCGGTGCAGACTATAGCCGACTGACTTAGGATCATAAAATGCCATCATTACAAAGCTTGTTGGATCAGGTTGAATCGTCAACTAACGAGATAGTTGAATTAGAGCAGACCTTGGTTAGAATTCCATCCGTGAATACCGGCTTCATGCCTACGGGTAACGAGACCGCCGTTGCTGAGTTTATCCGAGATTGGATTTCCCAAGACGGACTCGACTCAGAGATTCTTTCAAGGGATCCAGATCGCGGGAATATCATCTCCATCTATCCTGGTGATGATGGTAAAACTCGATTGATGTTGATGTCTCATACTGATGTTGTTCCCGTCGAAGATGAAGCTAAGTGGAATTACGATCCTTTTGCTGCCGAGATATCAGGGGGGCGTGTTTATGGTCGAGGGGCATCCGATTGCAAAGCGTTGCTCACATGTCAGTTGATGGCGATGGCAATTATGAAACGATCAGGCGTGAGACTCTCTCATGGTCTGCGATTGGTAAGTGGAGCTGACGAAGAACATGGGGGACGCTGGGGGTTTGGTTGGCTTGCCGATACCCATCCTGAATCTTTGAGTTCTGAATTTGCCGTGAACGAAGGTGGTGGAACTCCTGTAGAGATAGGTAATTCACTGACTTATCTGCTTGGCACCGGGGAAAAAGGTCGTATGGAGTTGCATATTACATTGAGGGGAGAAAGTGCTCATGCCTCAGTGCCGTGGACCGGGGTGAACGCTAGTTATCGTCTTTCACGTGCATTAAGCGCAATCGAAGCGTACCAACCAGAACTCGACACTTCTTTGGAAATTTTCGATCACGTGGGTTCTTTCGGTATAGAAGAAAAGCCTTCACCGGAGAATATTGATCGTTTGGTTGCTGAGATTAACGAAACTTCTCCGCGCTTAGGTTCTTTGCTCAAGGCTTTGTCGCGTTTGGTTCTTACACCGACGATGGTTTCGGGTGGTATTAAATCGAACAGCGTTCCCGAAGAGATTAAGTTAACCTGCGACATTCGTACCTTGCCGTTCCAGGATGAAACCTATGTTCGACGTCAACTTGACCAGGCTTTTGATGGGATCGAAGGTCTTGAGTATGATATCGATTACATGTCTGTACCGAATTCTTCGGATTTTGAGACTGAGTTAACTGACTCGATTAAAAATGCTCAAAGGGCTGCTATTGGCCGTGATGATATTCGTTGGATTCCGGCAATCAGTAATGGTTTTACTGACTCGCGATTCACACGTGACTTAGGCATTATTACATATGGATTCACGGGGTCACATCCTGACGATGATCCGATGTTGGCTCGTGTGCATGGTACCGATGAATCTGTAGGGATAGCATCACTGATTAGTGGAACTCGCAGTATGCTAGCACTTGCTTACGACCTGTGTGGCGCTAAATGAACAGGCACAACATTTACGTAGGAATGCTTATTCTAAGATGACTAATTTTGCAAGACAATGCAGCCTAATTTTTAAGTGCACGAAGCATTTATTTGAGTGTGTGGATGATCAATGAACAATAAGCGACCACCGAACGTTCTTTTCATAATGGCCGATCAAATGAAAGCATCTATTTTAAAGATGTATTCGGATATAGGAATTGATGCTCCAGGACTTGAGCGTTTAACTGCCGAAGGCGTTCGTTTTGAAAATGCGATCACGCCTCATCCCCTTTGCGTCCCAGCGCGGACATCGATTATGACTGGTCGCTATCCCCATTCAACGGGTTGTAGGCGCAATGAAACATTGATGCCAGAAAATCAACAGCATGCATTCAGAATCTGGAAGGAAAACGGGTTCGTCACGGGATTGATTGGTAAGAATCACTGCTTTATTGAGCCGGGTGATCTCAAATTATTTGATGTGCGTTGTGAAATTTCCCATGGCGGTCTACCCCAAGGTACCTACAAAGGTGAAAACGTGGGCAACACCGGAATGGAATGGGTGGTTTCAGAAAAAGATTTAAACACCGCACACGAAGATCGCGCAACACTCCGTTCGAATGCACAAAGTCCTCGTATTGCTTATAAGGTTTCTGATAGGCCAGAAGAACATTTTGGCACTTCGGTTATTACCTCTCAGACTGAAGAGTTTCTTGACCGATATGTTGATGGGATGTTCTCGCAATCGAGTGATGCGTCAGAGCACTCGCCATTTGCCTTATTGGTTTCATTTCCGGATCCTCACGAACCTTTTGAAGCTCCCCGTCGTTACGTAGATATGTTCCCGCCGGAAGATGTTGAAATGCCACCTCAACGTGCGGAGGAATACACAGATGGCACTGCTCCAGAGCGAAACCGTGTTCTGGCTCGTATGATGCGTCAAACAGAAGATAGTGAAGCCCATCGGCGAGGTGTGATCAGTGTTTATCAGGCAATGACTCGATTTGTTGATGATGGTATTTCACGAATTCTCAATAAGTTAGATGCCCTGAATTTACGTGAGAACACAATTGTAGTTTTTACTGCAGATCATGGGGATTTTATGGGTGAACATGGGATGGCAGTAAAAGGCGGGGTATTTTACGACGCATTAGTTAAGGTGCCGATGATAGTTTCGTGGCCTCATGGTGGTGTCCCGGAGGGTGAGGTGGATGACTCCATGGCAAATACTGTTGATATTCTCCCGACGCTGCTCGAACTACAGGGCTTGGCTTCTTTTTCGGATATAGGTGCTGGTTGGAATCGGAAATCAGAACGTAAATGTGTGCCATTGAATGAACTGCAAACTCGATATATCCAAGGCAGACCTTTACCTACAGTAACCTCTTTTCCCGCACGTGTTGCTGCTTTTTCTGAATATGGCGCGGGCGGACCTCCTGTAACCATGGCACATTTAGAGCAATTTACCGAACCATTTGGTTACCATACGATCATTGAGACGCTGTGGGCAAGAGAAGCTGAAGGACGCCGCAAAATGGTTCGGACACGCGATTGGAAATATGTGACTGATCCAATGGCGGTCGGTGCGACTTTAACTTCTGGTACCGATGGTGGCCCGGGTGAAATCGACGAACTGTATGACCTTGGAAAAGACCCATGGGAACTGACGAACGTGGCTCATTTACCCGAGAATAGTGCGGTCATTTCACATATGCGTTCTCTGCTAGCAGGGTGGATGATTGAAACCGAAGATCCAAGTCCGGTTGATATCCCGGAAACTGTTGGCCGGGCTATTTAGGTCCAGTCAGCCCGAAAGTTCATGAATTCGGGTACTATTTTTGTGCTTATTTTTTCCATGTGATTAAATGCATGCTTTATAGCTATTGCAGAGGTTAACGTTTATGAAACGAGTTCGAGAAACATCGAGTCTTAAATTACTTCCAGTGTCTATTCTGTTGATTGTGGTCGTGTTGATGGCTTGTGGATCTGATGATTCGGTAGTTTCCAGTGGGGACGGGGACGGGGATATGCCGAAAGTAATCCGTCTGATACCTTCAGAAACTATATTTACTGCAGACGACCTCAAAGCTATCGGGTGGAAGCCTCAGAAAGACCTTTTCTATGATTACGAAGGAACTGAAGTTTCAAAATGGGGATTTCTCAACTCAAAAGAAGTCGGCGTGCTCATCTATGCGACCGCGGAACAGGCGAATACACTTGGCGTGACTGCAGCGGATGCCCAGACTTTTCGTAGAGACGAAGATGGCCAAGCTCCGGATGATGGCATCGATCGTATCTCCTGCCGAGATGCTGCAGGGCAGTCTGCTGTTCAAGTGGTCACACCAGCAACTGCCAAGGCCTTTTCAGCTTCATATCTCGAACCAGAGCCAAGGTATTTTTCTGATGTTTCTGGACGTTCGTGCTCAAACCGGTTTCCCACTTATAACGACTACACAGTTATAGGAAACGTTGTAATGATGTGTGAAGGGGATGGGCGTAATCTACTCGAACCGTCAACAAACTGTCGAGAATTAGAGAAATGGCTTACGAAATAAGGGTCGGATCTAAAATCTGAAGTAGATAAACTCCGATCCGTTATTGTCACCGAACAACAAGATTCCTATAAAACATATAAGTGTCATAGTGGTCTGTCCGCTGGTCCGTACAAGGTCATTTTCCCGCAGAATTGTTCCGATGTTCGATCGACTGGCGAATGCATGTAGCCAGATAGGCAACGAATAAATTAAAGTCGTTACAGCAAAGAAGGCTGCCAGTGGAACGTTGCCTGTAAATGCCATCAGATTACTAGTTATATAGGTTAAGTCGTTTTCCCTAAATAAAATCCAACTGATTCCGATTGTCATGAACGTAAGCGATGTTGAACCTATCGTACCTACGCGGAAGGTTCCCAAATTTGTTGAATGCCAGATCATTATCAGACCTGCATGGAATAGCCCCCAAAGTATGAAATTCCACCCTGCACCATGCCATATTCCGGCCAATACAAAGGTAATTAGGATACTGCCAACAGTTCGGTAATTCCCGCGTCTGTTTCCGCCTAATGGGATATATACGTAATCGCGAAGCCATGATGAAAGTGATATATGCCAACGCCTCCAGAAATCTCTAGGTGAAGAGGCCAGCCATGGGTGTCGGAAGTTTATGGAAAGATGTATGCCAAGCAGACGTGCAGACCCACGGGCGATATCAGTGTAACCAGAGAAGTCGGCGAGTATTTGAACGCCGAAAGCGAATGTTCCTACCCATAACATTGCCGCTCCTGGGGATGAAGTTGAAAAAATAGTATCCACGATCATTCCGACGTTGTCTGCGATGACTAATTTTTTAAATAGACCCCAAACGATGAGTGATAGACCCTCACTTGTTTGGTGTATAGAGAATTTTCTTTTATTTTCAATTTGGGGTAATAAATGCTTTGCCCGCTCGATCGGCCCAGACACTAATTGGGGGAAGAAACTGATAAATAGCGCCACATCGAGGAAGTTACGACGTGCGTAGGTTCGACCCATGTAGACATCTATGACATATCCGATTGATTGAAAAGTGTAGAACGAGATGCCTACCGGAAGGAGTATCCGTAAAGTTGACCCCGATCCAGCTAGGCCGACACCTTCCAATACGCTGATGAAACTTTCGACGAAGAAACTGGCATATTTAAACATTCCAAGTACACCTAGAGAACTGGTGCAGGCGATGGCCAAATATAAACGGGCATGTTTCTGATTTGCTTGGATCTTTCGTGCAGCAAAATAAGTGACTAGGGTGTATCCGCCCAGTAACAGTCCCACCCATTGATCTACATATGAGTAGAACAAGTAACTGGCCCCAAGTAGGAGGAAGTTCTGCAATCTTCTTGGAAGAAACCAGTAAACGATAAAAATGACTACGAGGAATAGTCCGTAATCAAATGTCTGGAACCTCATCAGTCGGAGCCTCCGAGGGTGTGAACCCACTCGGCAAACAGTTCTGTGTAGTACGGGCGGAATCGGTGTCTCAGGTGGTATCCGTCGTAGTACATTGCAGCGTCTACGCTGGGATGGCCTGTCATGTCTATGTAGCCTACCTCTTGGGCTATGAGGTATTGTTTGAGATCAGATGAGTACTTGGCCAGATCATAAGGCTCGTTTGGGGAACCGTCGTGATTCGGCCTAGCGGCGATGCGTACTAGTACGAGGTCGACGTCGATCTCTAGAGCTGTCTGTATCAAATCGAGAAGGTATGAGTTGTGCAATTTGGACTCGAAGGTTCCGTGGAACTTCGGTTGTTGAATAATTGCAGCCTGTTCCCGCTTATTTGCCAGAGCGGATAATTGATCGATTTCAAGTCGGATCTCGTCTGGATCCATTCCAATAACTCGGGCTCCAGTAAAGTTGATGAGGTTCTGTCGGAATGCATA
>VFGZ01000046.1 GCA_009392215.1 SAR202 cluster bacterium
GAGGCAAAAGCAGTTGACGATCTAACGGTGGAAATCGGCCTTGTCGCTCCTGTTTACTACTGCCTACCCGTATCCCAGTTCGGTTGTCTTTCAGCCGCACGTGGTGTACACAAAGTAACTTCAGCCGATACCCATGGTATTGACTGGGCCCGATCACACCACATTGGTACCGGCCCTTATGTCCAGGGTGATGACTGTAAGCCTGGTGACCGCTGCTCAATGCATGCCGTTGACAGCCACTGGCGAACTACTGGTAACGTTGCAAAAATCACAGGAATTCAGGTTCCTGAAGCAACAACCCAGATCGCAATGCTGAAGAATGGTTCTATCGACATGGTTACCCTCGACTACAAACTCCTTCCAGAGGTTGTAGCCGACGGCTTCAGATTCCTGGAGACCATGCCTGGTGGATATGTTGGTCAGTCAATCCTGTTCCCGGGTCTTCTCTGGGAGCACTCTCACGCTCGAACGGCAGAGCCGCTTGCTCCGTGGGATGCCCCTCCGTACGCGGAAGACTACCCGTGGATTGGTAACCCCTGGGGTGACCAGGGCAACACTTGTGAAGATGGTGATGCCCCAGGCCACGATCTTTGTGGCAACGCTCCTTACACGGACGACAACAACCCAGACGGTATGGACGACATGGAGCAGGCTCGACTAGTTCGACTTGCCCTTTCGACCGCTATCGACCGTGGTGCCATCCTCAGTTCTTTGTTGAACGACCTTGGCACGCCGATCTACTCCGAGTACATGGGTCCTGAGTACCCTGGCTGGGACGCAGCTCGGGAGACCGGTTGTTTCGACTGGCTCGGTAACGACGTCACCTGTTCCGGAACAGCACAGACTGTTCCGTGGAAGATCGCTGATGGCGACCTGGAGACTGCTGGAGATCTGCTTACGACAGCTGGATACCCACTGGTAGACGGTAAGCGCCAAGGATTTGGTGAGCTCGTACTGCAGGCTTATGCAGCAGAAGCAGGACCCGTTGGTCTTGAAGTTGCTGACACCATCATGTCTGACTGGACACGTCTCGGTATCGAGATTTCGGGTCTAGTTGAAGACTACGGTGGAGTTATTAGCCCACGGATGCGACAACGAATCCAGTACCTGCCTGTTTTGAAGAACGGTGACGTTCACTCCAACGTATACCCGATAGACTGGCCGCTGCCGACGGTAGACACATCGTCATCACGACCTGGCTGGGGTGTTGGTTTCGAATCTCAGGCCGGTGCGAAATGGCTCTTTGAGATTCTTGGTGAGAAGGACGCTAGCGTCCGAGCCGAGAAGCACTTGAACTGGGTCGACTACAGCATGTTCTGGCTGCAATACGCCGGTGTGTTCCAGGTTCCGAAAGGAATCGTAGTCAATGACCGAATCAAGTCATGGGATGGATACCAGCAGCACTATTCAAACGTGTCTGGTAACCCAGAGTTCATCGTATTGAACGACTAAGAGTTCATACTTGTGATAATCAGTTAGTTAGCTAACTAACTGAGACGGGGGTCGGAGTTTCCGGCCCCCGTCTTTTTTAACTTGTGAGATAAGGCATGCTTATCTTTAGCTATGCATCAAAAAAATGTTAATAAGGTTATGTACTCAGTTAGTGATCGTTGACAAAGTGCTTGGTGACGCTAGAATTCCCGCAAGTTTGTTAAGGTTTAAGGTCTCTGTGCAGGCTTCAAAGAGACTTAAACTCAAGTATGATGCAGCCTTACAAGACGGTTGTTCAACGGGTTTCGCTACAACACGCTCCGGTTTGCATGAGTTGGGAAGTGCCTAATAGATGTTTAATTTTCTGGCAAGACGTTTTATCTCCTCAATTATTTCAGTGATTGGCGCGACTATAGCGATTTTCGTTTTAATACAGTTTCACAATGATCCGAGAGAGCTATTTGTACCTGACTCGGGTTATGGCATATCGCACGAGCAATGGGAAGCTCTCGGAGATCGGTTGGGCTTGAACGATCCACTCTGGAAGCAGTATGTGGACTGGGTAGGCAGAACTCTGCGAGGAGACCTTGGAGTTTCTCTTGCACGCGATAGAGCTGTAACCGAATTATTGAGGGGTAAGGTTGGTGCCACGGTACAGCTCGCGATAGGTAGTTGGGTTTTTGCAATTGGGTTGGGAATCCCCATGGGTGTATTGGCTGCTGTTAAGCGCGGCTCCGGCTGGGACTATTTCGGAAGAGGTCTGGCCATCGTTGGCCAAGCTGCTCCTCCATTTGTTACGGCCCTCGTGGCGATATGGATTTTTGCTGTTTGGTTGGAGTGGTTGCCTGCGGGTGGTAGATCTCCGGAATTTGACTGGAAGGAATATCTGCTTCCTTGTATGGCACTAGGATGGGGCGCAGCCGCTAGTCTTATGCGTCTCACTCGATCATCCATGCTCGAAGTGCTCGACTCTGAATACATTCGGTTAGCTCGGGCCAAGGGTGTTAATTGGAATTGGGTTATTTATAAACATGCTCTTCGTAACGCCTTGATTGTCCCTGTCACATCGGCGTTGCTTACTTTTTCTGGCTGGTTGAATGGTGCTCTCGTTGTCGAGATAGTGTTCTCGTGGCCTGGTATCGGCTATGAGGCGCTTTACCGAGCTGTTAATGACAATGACTTTCCGTTGCTGCTTGGTACGGTCTTCATATTCATATTGATCTATTTGGTATTTGCCACCATTGCAGATATTGCCTACACGATAATTGACCCAAGAGTACGCCTTGGCGACAGTACGGAATAACGGGGATCCCTTATGACTACAAGTGACGCTCGGGAAGAAATTCAAAAAGTCGATTCAGCGACCATTGAAACACCTCTGAAACCGATGGGACATAATCGAGGGCCTTTTGCCCAGGCTTGGTGGTTTGTACGACGTTACCCGGTTATTCCTATCTTTGTTCTGATTATTTTGGTCATTACTGCAATTATCGGTCCTACTGTTGCCCCTTATGAGCGAGATGTCGGCATCATAGGGGATCGACACCTTCCTGTATTGCAGAGGTCTAAATGTATTCAGACAGATGACTGGAATCCTCCGTATGCAAAGGCAGATTGGGTCGACATTAATGGTGATGGTGAAATTACCGGGCGTGATCAGCCCTTCAAATGTGATATGCCCCGGTACGGCTTATGGACAGAGGGATATCACTTTCTGGGTGCCGATCATGTAGGAAGAGATGTATTCTCCAGGGTGCTTCATGGTGCCCGTATATCTATGCAGGTTGTGTTGGTCTCGCTGTTGATTGGGTCGTTGATCGGTGTGTCGCTTGGAATGCTTGCTGGGTATTATGGCGGAGTGTTGGACGAGCTGATAACGAGGTTCGTGGATATCTGGTACGCGATGCCGTTCCTCATGGTGGCTTTGATTGTGACCTTGATCTTTGGTAGAGGATTGACCGTTCTTTTGTTTGTTCTGGCATTAATTGCATGGACATCGTTTGTGAGGGTAGTACGTGCCGAGGTAATGGTCTTGAAAAGTCTTGACTATGTGGCTGCTGCTCGTGTGAACGGTGCATCTGACTTCCGAATATTGTTTAGGCACCTTATGCCGGGGATTCTTAACACCGCAATTGTTGTCGGTACGTTGAACACATCTGGTCTGATCCTTGCTGAGTCGGTTCTTAGCTTTGTGGGCGCTGGTATTCAGCCACCGACTCCAGCGTGGGGTGTGATGACCACTGAAGGTAGGGATTACCTGACTATTGCAGCACACCAGGTGCTGGTGCCATCGACTGCGATTTTCTTGGTAGTGATTTCTCTCAACTTTTTGGGTGACTGGTTGCGGGATCGTCTTGACCCGAGATTACGTCAGATCGATTAGTTACATTCGGTAATATAAAAAGCCCCCGGTTATAACGGGGGCTTTTTATATTAAGTTTTCAGGGCATTATCATATGTCTAGGATTAGGTATTTATTCTTCTACTACACATATAGCTCCGAGACCTGCCCCCGGCAATCCTGTATCACCTGAGAATAGAGAAGAATAGGTAAAGCACCCCACTGTGTTGAAGGTGTGTTCAAAAGTTGGGTTGACCCCGAACAATGCTTTCTTCAGCTCACCAGAATCCCAGTATTCCTCTTGTCCTTCATCTGCGGTTGCACTGCTCGCACTTAACCGATCATTCGACCATGAGACAGTAGACCCGACTGTGATCTTCGCTATTTCAGGGTCGAACCTGATACCCTCTGCTCCCCTCGAAACAATCCCCACTTCTACCGTACCGCTTTGGGCTGGGCCATCTGGCATTTCAATATCTAGAACAGTTTTTTCCTTTTTAATATCAGATCCTGAGCCTACAGCCTCGATACCTGCTTCAGCTTGTGCAGTTGCCGTGGCCGCACGTTGTTTATTGATCTTATCGGCCTGACTGCCCGCTGCGATTTTCACTTGTACTTCATCAGGATTTTCGCCTGCTGCGATTGCTGCTTCACGAGTGGCAGCCGCGTTATCAAGTTTATTTTGTGCCTTGGATGTCTGGACGATTTCGGTGGTTGTGGGGCCTGAAGAACATGAAGCCATTACGGCAGAAAGGATAAATGCTCCGCTAAGTACCAGAACTATTTTTGTCGATATTGACATGGAAACTCTCCCGAAAGTCGAACGGTGAACAATGCGTTGAATATAAGCGTTTCTATTCGAAATTCTTCGGATAAAACTGTGAGTAACGACCGATTATTTTTGAGTATGGGGCGAAGCATAACATGGGTTATCTATGAGACGGGCGTCAGACCATATCTATTCTTGCTTTGAATCGACATTAATCCTTTTATTGATACCACTTGGTTGCTTTTTGATTACGATTGCACCCGCTAAAACCGCTATGCCACCGGCTATCAAATATAGATTCTGATATGCCTCAACGAATGTTCTTCCACTGATTGATTGCTGCCAATTAAGTAGTGATGTCATCAATGCAATTGATACGACGGTACCGATAGTTTGCGATACGGTGAGGCCTGCTGCTGTGCTGCCAGCATGTTCAGTTGGAGTCCCCCTCAGTGTGAGGGCATAAACTGCTGCCTGATGGGCACCAAAGCCAACGCCAATGACCATAGTTGTTAATATGACAAATAACATGGCAGGATCACTTCCTTGCATTCCAGCCACCACAAGCCCGACGGCGGTTAACATCGCACCGATGAGTGTGATAAGCCTGTCCCCAATGCGGTCTGCTAGGTAACCCGCAACAGCTGACCCAACTAAATTCATAATGGCCATTAAAGCCAACAGAGCGCCAAGAGTTAAAACACTCTTTCCCATTACATCCGTTACGTAAAACGGGAATAAGAACCACATTACGAAAGATGCTACAGTTACAAGAAAATTTGAACCAGCCCCGGATTTGAATCCAGGAAAGTTTGTCAAACCACTTGGCAAGATCGTGAAATTTCCTGCTTTATTGCCCTTAGTGAATGTTAGTCCAAGAACACCTGAAGTTATAAGTAGTGTCATTGGCAAAGGCGCTATCCATCCATCAACGCGAGCGAATGATAACCCCAGTACAAAGGTGAAAAGTGAAGCAAAAAGAATTGTGGATCCAACCAGATCAAAACGTTGTTTTACTCTAATACGAACAGATTTAGCGTAACTCTGATTGAGCCCGATCATAGTAGTGATCAGCAGTGCTATTCCTATCGGAATACGCATCCAGAAAATCGCTGGCCATCCGAATTCTTCTCCCAGCAATCCTCCGCCCAGAGCCCCTGTGAAAGTGCCAGCACCCATCGCAGCTAATGTGAATCCGAGTGCACTCCCTCGCCGTGAAGGTCCGAAAGCCCGAGCAATAAGGGCAGGGGCGAGGGTGAAAAGTATGGCCACTCCTATCCCTTGCGGCACACGCAAGGCGACAATCGGTGTCAGGGAATTTTGAATAGAGATAATTGCTACAGCGGTGGTATACAAAGCAATGCCAACTGAAAGTGGCCATTTGATGCCGAACTTGTCGGCGATTCCACCCGCGATAAACCCGAATCCACTTCTGGCACCGTGATAGAAGATGATAATCAACTGGACAGTGATTAATGTTTCGTTTAAATCCGATCTAAACTTGGGCAGGTTTACATTAATTGAGAAATCGAGTGCAGCTAGAAACAGTGCACCTCCACCGATGGCGATCGTGGTGATTTTTTTGCCTACTGAAGGCGCTTGATCATTTTGATATCCGTTCGGGTATGAAGGGGTAACGCTGGAGATGGTGATGGCTACATACCGCCGCCGACCGGGCGAACAATTTCGATAACATCACCGTCATTGATAATGGTGCTGTCGAATGAAGTTCTGCGAATAACGATTGAGTTGATAGCTACAGCGACGGATCGACCTCCGAATCCTTTTAATTCTAGGAATTCGTTAATGCTGGTCGGTTCTTTGAGTTTCGATATATTTCCGTTGACCGTGATTTCAATCATGGGAATTCATTACTTTATCCTCTAAATGCTTTATACGGCACCTGATCGTCCACCGGTCATAGCTTGTTTGAGTGTTCTTGCGGCCCTGTATGCATCGTGTTGCCCAATTATCGCGCTAATAACCGCTGCCCCTGAGGCCCCTGCATCCATCACACTATTAATATTTTGGGCATTGATTCCACCAATACCAATAACCGGAATTGAAACTGCATTTGATGATTTAGTTATTCCTGAGAGTCCGGTTGTAGGACCACCAGGATGGGATGTCGTGTTGAAAACTGTTCCGAAATAGATGTAATCTGCTCCGTCTTGCTCAGCTTTAATTGCGGCTCTAGTAGAATGAACTGATTTCCCGATAAGGGCTCTATGTCCTAAGATCGCCCTAGCCGTAGATATAGGCGTTCCGTCTTCAGGGAGGTGAACGCCAGTTGCTCCACTTGCTTTTGCTACTTCTGGGTCGCCATTTACGACTACTCGAGCGTGAGCTCCAACAAGCTCGACTATATTTGTCGCGAGTGCTCTCTGTCTTTTCACATTTAGTGATTTCGCCCTCACTTGAATCAAATCCACTCCACCTCGAATTGAGGCCATAACGCATACAGCTAATTGATTCCAATCCGGGATTACGTTTAAATCGGTTACAACAGATAGGGTTTTGTTATTTAATGGCCGAATCAACTGCTTGCGGTAACCCCAACTGCGACATCCTCAGTCGGGCTGCTCGCTGAGGCCTTGTCTATTACGGGGATGCGACCTGCTAGGTATGCCTTTCGCCCAGCTTGGACTCCGAGCTTGAATGCTTCTCCCATTAAACCGGGATTTGTGGCTTGGGCAATAGCGGTATTTACGAGCACCGCATCTGCACCTAATTCCATTACGGTTGATGCATCGGATGGGACGCCAAGACCAGCGTCTACAACGACAGGCACACTTGATTGTTCCACGATTATTTGAATTTCTTCCGCAGTCAACACTCCTCGACCTGAACCAATAGGCGAGCCAAGCGGCATCACTGTAGCGCATCCAATATCTTCCAGTCGTTTTGCAAGTTCAGGATCAGCTCCCATGTAGGGAAGACATACGAAACCATCTTTGATCAGTTTTTGCGCAGCCTCAAGAGTTCCAATAGGGTCTGGGAGCAGATACTTTGGATCTGGGATAACCTCGATTTTGATCCAATTTGATCCAGTCACTTCTCGAGCAAGTTGAGCGGTAAATACTGCTTCGTCAGCGGTTTTGGATCCAGCAGTATTAGGTAGGATCTGATAATTATCCCAATTGAGATCATCAAGGATGGTTTTCTCATTTGGATTATCCAGTTTCAAACGTCGTATAGCGACGGTGATGATTTCAGTTTGAGATTTCTCAACTGATGCCATCAGGTCTTCAACGGTTTTGTGTTTACCGGTGCCTGTCATGAGCCGAGAATTGAACGTCTTCCCAGCAATCGTAAGTTGGTCATCCATTCGTACTTGCCTCATATCTTTTTTGTCGCATAACAGTAAAAACCGCCTTTTAAGATTATGTCGGCTTGTAGGTGGTTTTGGGTTATTCCCTACGCCGGCATTATCCGGATCAGGTGTATGGGTCGGCGGCGAATATGTCTACCGCCCTCTCAGCTAGGATTACCCGGGCTCCCCACGAATATGTGCTCCAATTGTAGAACCAAGTTAGCGATCGTCAAATCGAGTATTCATTTTTTTCGCAGATAAAGTTGTATGAACAGGTCGTCCAGCGATATATTCTGTTTGGTATTCAAATGACTGTATCTAGTATGCAAATTCAATAATCATATACTTGGAATGTGATTAAAGAGTCGGAGGGTTTTATGGGTCACGCGGTTATTTACTACGGCGAGCATGATGGAGCTCGGACGGTTCGGGCTTTGGAATTGGGGCCAAGCGATCTGGATTGGGGAGTTGTGAGTCCAGAAGCACCGGAAAAAGAGCGGGCCGCTGCATTAGCAGATGCGGTTGTAGTTATAACCAACGGTCTTTCTATAACATCAGAAATGCTGTCTAAGATGCCAAGAATGAAGTTATTACAAGTTATGAGCGCAGGATTTGACCAACTAGATGTTCCTGCCATACGTGAGATGGGTATCGAGGTTTGTAATAATTCACCGGCCATCGCACGATCTGTTGCTGAGCATGCTATCGGTATGATGATGATGGTTTATAAGCGCCTGCCACAAGGGGTCGATGGGGTCAAAATTGGTACCTGGCAGAAACCGGCAAAGTCCGGTGATTTTGGTAACGTGTACGAATTATCCGGTCGTACCGTTGGGATAATAGGGCTCGGCAACATCGGCACGTGGGTTGCTCGCATGTTGCAAGGATTTCAGACCACGACACTTTACACAGACATAAGAGAATTCCCCTTAGAGCACGAACGAGAATTAAGAGTTACAAGAGTTTCAATGGATGAATTACTTGATCGTTCCGATATTGTCACCGTTCATGTTCCTCTTTCTTCATCAACTACCGGGCTTATTGGACGGTCAGAATTCGCTGCTATGAAATCACATGCGATATTCATTAACACTTGTAGAGGTCCGGTTCACAACGAATCCGAATTGATCGATTCATTGGAGCGCGGATTGATAATGGGTGCGGGATTAGACGTGACTGAAGTAGAACCGACTCCGATGGATTCGCCACTTTTGAGAATGGATAATGTGGTTGTGACTCCACACTTGGCAGGTTCGTCACAGGAACGCGTTGATCGCGCTATTGTTTTTTCATTTGAGAACGCAAGGCGTGCGTTGAACGGCGGAACTCTGGAGAACGTGGTTCAATTACCTGACTGACTTGCTAATGATCCCAGTTGCTGTTCCCAAGGCGCGTTAAGATTTTCCTGCCAGCTAAAATCTCGGGTTGAGATTTTAGCATTCTGAGAACGAGTTCAGGAATTCCTGAGGTCACCAGCAACTAGAATCTGATTATGAGCGTTGAATTTCTCAGGTTATTTGATTATCAATGTCTGGCAGTTCTTCATCGTCGATAAATTCTGGGCTGATATTTTTTTTGGGTACTTGACGTAAAGCGCGCATTCCTGCTGCTAAGCCTACTTGCCAGGCCTTTGTTTCTCTACGTAGTGCACTGCGAAATCGATTGCCGTACTCTCCGACTTTGCGGAATTTTTTCTGTCGCCTTCTGATGAGAGTTTTGTTGTTCGTTTCAGAAAGATTGGATACTTCACGCATTAGGGCTCGCTTCAGTAGACGCGCAGCTTCAACGGGAGAAGCGTGTGCACCTTGTTCAGGTTCCGGTACAACATCATCGACGATTTCCATCTCCATACAATCTATTGAAGTTAATTTAAGAGCTTTTGCTAGATCTGAAGCTCTATCGGGGTCATTTAGTTCAGTTTGAGCGCCACGTTCTGGTGAAATGGGTGTGTATATAGCGTTTTCCAACATCAACACTTTGTCTGCTAATCCGAAGGCTAATGCCGCTTCGGAACCGCCTTCTCCTATCAAAACTGACAGTGTTGGGATTTTTGCCCCGCCCATCTGATCTATCATCCGCGCGATGGCGCTTGCTAAACCTCTTTGCTCCATTTCAGTTCCAAGTTTTGGCCCACGCGAATCTACAATTGTTACGACGGGTAAATTGAATGTTTCTGCAAGTATGATTCCTCTGCGAGCTTTGCGGAACCCACCAGGTGTGATTTCGCCGCTATGAGGGGTGGCGTATTCAGACTTATTGGAATTATTAACCGGTTTAGATTTTTGTTGCGCGACGATCATCACACTTTGACCACCTAGCCGCGCTAATCCAACGATAACCGAGGGATCATCGGTGTATACACGGTCTCCATGCAGCTCAAAGAAATTGGAGAAGACGTTGTCGATATAAAACCGTGCTCGGGGTCTATCAGGCCGACGAGCCAGTTTGACCATCTCCCAAGCTTCTCGTGGGCGTTCGGGGGATGCAGCGTAATTAAATCGTCGAGATGCAGTTAACTTAAACTCTGGTGAGATGAGATCTAGCACTGAAGCTAATTCATGTTTTAGATGATCCCGGGCAATGATTGCATCGAGATGGCCTCTTTCAAGATATGCTTCGGCTGTGTGTTCCTTGCCGATACGTTTTCCTTCGATTTCACGGATGTCAGCGAGAGGCGCAAAGCCAATATGTGAACCTGGTTCAGCAAAAATAATATCCGCCATTGATGCAAAACTGCCAAGAACTTGGCCTGTAGATGGGTTACTGAGTACGACAATAAACGGTTGACCTTTATCTCTTAGTGCTCGAGCAGCAAGGGTAGTCTTTGCCATTTGCATGAGTGAGAGAACACCCTCTTGGATACGAGTCCCTCCAGTTGTAATCATTGCTACGCAGGGCATTTTTTTTCGAGATGCCATTTCCAGTGCAAGGGTGACTTTTTCACCTACGACAACACCCATCGAACCTCCAAGGAAACTTGAATCGAGGATTATGATCACCACAGGAGTTCCGCCGATCAGGCAAGTACCTGTTATTGCTGCTTCAGTGAGTCCGGTTCGAGTTTGGTCCTGTAATAACCTAACGCGATAGGAAATCCTAGGCGAGAATTCCAGCGGATCTAGGGATTGAATCCACTTATTGGTCTCTTTAAAGCTTCCTTCGTCAACTATGGCTGCAATACGGCGTCGGGCCGAAATTGTGTAGTGGTATCCACATTTTGGGCAAATCCTCAACCGTCTGTATTTAGTTGATTTTGACAGGTTCGTTCCGCAAGCCAGACAAGATTGGCGTGGGCTTTCTAGATCTATAGGCGTCAATTCCTCAGGTTGATCATCCGGGAATAGGGGAGTTATATCTGCCAATTCGTTGTGTTCCACTCCTGTCGAGTGCAAGCTCGTAGCATTACTATCTACTTCGATCCATTGTAATCCTAGTAGTCCAGTTGTCGTGATATACCCAAATCAATATCGCTGGAAATGATCTTTGTTAGGACTTGGCGTATGGGATTAATATCAGTTTTACAATACAGGTCTGGGTTTACCCGGCTCGCCGGCTCCAACAATGCCTTCATCTTCTAGTTCATCCATAAGGCGCGCTGCGCGTGGATACCCTATGCGCAGGCGGCGTTGTAGAAGCGATACGGATAAAGTTTTCTGTGAGTGAGCCATATTTGCTGCTTGCTCGAACAATGAATCACCGTTGCTAGAGCTTGAAATGCTTTCATCTGCCTCAGATGTGTCTTCAAATGAAACCACTAGTTCAGGCAGCGGTGGTGGGTTCGCATCTTTCCATTTGGAGACGATTCCTTCGATCTCATTGTCGGTCAGGAATGCTCCTTGCACACGGGATGGTTTGGGTTTGTCGATCGGCATATAGAGCATGTCACCGCGTCCTAAGAGTTTCTCTGCTCCGACTGAATCAAGTATGGTTCGTGAGTCGATTTGTGACATGACAGCGAATGATATACGGCTTGGGAAATTGGCTTTGATCAGTCCGGTAACCACGTCAACCGAAGGCCTTTGGGTGGCAATTACTAGATGTACTCCGGTTGCTCGACCAAGTTGAGCTAGTCGTACGAGCAGGCGTTCCACATCACCGGCAGCCGTCAACATAAGATCAGCCAATTCGTCAACTAGTATGACGAGGTAAGGCATCTTTTCGGAGATTTTCTCATTGTAGGAGGCGATATTTTTCACGCCAGCATTTTCAAGTTGTCGGAATCGCCCCATCATTTCATCGACAAGTGATCGTAAGACTATCACCGCTCTGTCTGATTCCACAATTACTGGATGATATAAGTGTGGAATGCCCTGATAGGGAGTTAATTCAACTCGCTTCGGATCGATCATGATCAATCGAACTTCCAATGGCGTTTTCGTCAAGATTAAGCCAGTGATAATCGCATTCATGCACACGCTCTTACCTGAACCTGTTGAGCCTGCGACCAGCGTATGCGGCATCCGCGAGAGATCGGCCATTACGGGGTCACCACCACTCCCCAAGCCAAGTGGTACGGGTAAAGCAGCAGTCTCTTTGAACCGGCTCCATTCGGCAGAGTGCATCACTGAATGTAGAGTTACTGCCGTAGGATGGGCGTTTGGCACTTCGATGCCAACGACGGATTCGCCTGGAACTGGTGCTTCAAACCTTAAATTAGGTGATGCTAATGCAAGGGCTATATCCTTTTCACGATTTAGTATTGTGTCCACCCGAACACGTTGACCAGTATTCTCTTCTGATCGACCTTTCCAGCCCGGACTCAGACCGTACATCGTTACCGTTGGACCTTGACGGACTTGATCAACGCTTACGTCGATTCCGAATTGGTTCAGCGATTCTTCTATCTTAAGGCTGGTGTATTCGATCTCTTGTTTGGTGATACCTCCTGGTTCAGCGATTGCTAACATTTCAGTGCTGGGCAGTTGCCATGGGAATTTTTGTGCTGCCGAATAATCGGGAGCAGGTGCAGTGGTGCTTCCAGCAGCCTCGAGTTCACTTGGAGTGGGATACGCGATAGTGATTGGAGTGGCGGGATCTTCAGGGAGTCGTTCAACGAATTTAGCTAAGTCATCTTTATTGACCTCGATCACTTCATCAGGTTTCGCGCTAGATCCCTTAATTATCGGTTTGCTGTCTTTGGTTTGAATTTTTACGGATGCAGTTTTAGTTTTGGTCGCAATAGTCTGAGATTGCATCAGTTGGTCGGCTTCGTATGCAGCTTGATCGGCTCTCTGTAAAGCCTTTGCTTGTGACCGTTCAATTCGCCAAGTGTTGAATCGATTGTAAAAAAGGCTGATTGTAGATTTTAGAACCGTTAATGTAGAGGTTAGGATATGGGCTGATAGCTTGCCTGTTTTTTTTGCCTGTTTTGGAGAACCTACGCTAAATCCGATGAGCAAAAGAGTTGCAACACGCACCCATGCTATCGAATATTCGAGCATGGATACATCGAATCGCGTCCACTCAATTGGTGCACGCGATATGAATATTCCAATATCACCTCCATAAGACTCGCTATTAAACCAACCAACTGGGGCGTAAAAGATACCAAGCATTCCTGAGATTGCAGATGATGTAGTAAACGCCGCAAATATCCAACGCCATTTGGCCTTTAGCTGTGCTCGGTTAAATATTAGAAGGAAGAGTGTTACAACCAGCCACAGGCCGAATGGAATAACAGACCAGCCAAATAGGCTTTCAATTTTTATGTGCAAATTGAAGTAAGCAGCCAGACCTAATCCGGCGATTGTTAGAAAGAACCATGACTGCTTTGGAATGGCCGTTAAAAAGCGCTTTATTGTTTTCAGTAATGACCTAATTACGAACATATTCGTGATTCTTGTTTATCTTGGGTTTAAACATCGATTGCGCTTATTATGATTAGTGGCCGCCTTTTGGTTCGATGCCTGAGGAAACTAGTTAAAGTATTACGGACTACCCTTTCCAATTCCATCCACTCTATTGGCTTTGTCAGATGCTGAGCAAGCACCGGAGTTAACGTATCTGAAGCTTCTTTGAGTAGGTTGTCGGCATCTTGTATATGGACGAAGCCTGCGGAAACTATTTTTGGCTTGCCCACTAGTGCCCCGGTAATGGAATCTCGTGAGAATGCTACGGTTACGACTCCATTGTGGGACAGCGATCGCCTTTCCAAAATGACATTACCTGATTCATCCCACATACCTAAGCCGTCGACGAATATATGCCCTGCTTCGATCCTGTCAATAATTTCTCCGGAATAATGGTCTAATTCCAATACATCGCCATCAGTTAGCAAGAATACATTTTCATTTTTGATTCCTGCCTCCATCGCAAGATCCGCATGGGCTTTGAGCATTCGATATTCGCCATGGATAGGCACGAAGTATTCTGGTCTGGTGGCATTTATCAGCATCCGCAGTTCTTCTTTTCTTGCGTGTCCCGGTACGTGGGTGCGCTGGGAGGAATTTGTTATCACTGTAGCGCCCAGCCGGACTAGTTCATTGATTGAGTCGTTCACGTGAACTTCGTTGCCTGGGATGGTGCTAGCTGAAATGATGATCGTATCTCCACTTTGAATGGTGATATCGCGATGGTTATTATTTGACATTCTCACTAGGCCGGATTGTGATTCTCCCTGGCTGCCCGTGGTCAAAATTACTACTTTTTTATCTGGAAGACTGTTGGCTTCAGCGGGGGTGATTATCAGGCCCTCTGGGAGATTAAGGTGTCCTAATTCTTGTCCGATTTTAGTGTTGTTGACCATACTGCGACCAACTACGCAAAGTTTTCTATCATGTGTGATACACGCGTTGGCGACGATCTGGATTCGAGCTATCTGCGATGCGAAACTTGACACAATTACCCGCCCGTCCGCTGCTCCGATCAAGTTTGGGAGATTATGTACGACCTCTCGATCTGATGTTGAGTAGCCCTCATATTCTGCGTATGTGGAATCGCTCATCACTAACAGAGCACCGTCTTGGCATATTTCCGAGAGTATTCCTAGATCAGATGGATAGCCAATTGCTGGTGTGTTGTCGATTTTAAAGTCACCAGTGTGAATGACAATTCCGGCTGGTGTTTGGATAGCTATTCCTGTGGAGTCAGGTATTGAGTGACATACGCTGAACCACTCTACGGTTAATCCTCCCATGGTATATTGCTCGCCTACTTCAACGGCATCTAACTCTGCTATATCTAGTATTCCAGCCTGTCTAAGTTTTTCCCGTAGCAGAGCCTCGGCCATAGCAGGAGCGTAAACTGGCACTGGTATTCGTTTTAGAAAATGTGGAACAGCCCCTATATGATCTTCATGTCCATGGGTTATCAATAATCCCCTAACCCGTTCAATGTTCTCTTCGACGTAGTCCATATCTGGAATAACTACATCAACCCCTGGCATGTCCAATTCAGGGAATTGCACTCCGGCGTCGATTACAACAATGTCCTCGACTGTTTCGAGGATCATCATATTTTTGCCGATCTCCCCTAGTCCACCAAGTGGTATGACTCGAATCCATGGGGTTTCAGAAGTATTTGTCTTCATTTCGGTTAATCTTTGGTCAATAGGGATAATTTCTGCAGGTTATTGTTTTGGGTTTGTTTCGTTGGGTTAGGCAAAGTTTCCAAGTCTAAAAGATTGTCTCTCTAATTTTTGGTGTATTTTTTTGATCATGTATCCAAAACATATATTTGCTGGTTATTAATGCTAAATATCCAGGTGAATGATGAAATTAAATCAGTTTTGGCTAGTGATAAATACGTTTTCACTAGCAATGCAATATGTACTAATAGCTTCCGCTACTCTCCGTCACACGGCAATTCTTGCTGATCGTCATTTGATCTAAAGCCTTTTCCGAATTATCAGTATTTTTGCACTTGATAAACCACTATCAGGCACGCCGCTTATTTTTAGGGAGTGTTGGTGCATGACCTATATGATCGGAAGTCAGCAAATATTTTCGTTATTGAATTACAGTGATTTTTGAAAGCGTTTTCGGCACATTACAATCACAATAAAATGAACATCACGGTGCGAACGGATCTAGCAGATTGTTCAACAGTTATACCATACCGGGCTTTGATCGGGATGTGGCATTAAACAATCCGCCTACGCCCACTACCTTGCCGGTATGACACCTTGCGTTGTTCGCCACCACACCTGATGAGCTCACACCTTTATTTAGCGATTTGCAGATCTCATGTGCACAAAAGGCAGCAAGCTGCAACGGTATTCCATGAACTGCGGAGTTCGGAAAATTAACTGATGTTGTTATCAGCGAGGTAGTTGACTGCATCCTGAACTGTCATGATGCCTTCGGCGTCTTCGTCAGATATCTCAAGAGGTGTATCATCCGTGCCGAATTCTTCCTCTATTGCCATAATTAGTTCGACAACATCTAAAGAGTCGGCGTCTAAGTCTGCAGTAAACGAGGATTCTGCAGAAACTTCTGAAATGTCCTTACTAAGCTTGTCGGCCGCAATTTCGCGTACTCGATCTAACACACTTGCCATTTAGTACAACTCCCAAGGTTGTTCACCCGCGATGAACATTCAATTAAACTCTTTGTAATATACCCCGGCTATCGTTTATATGCCGAAGGACAACCTATCCTAGCAGAGCACCGAGCACTCCGTTAACGAATTTTACAGACGAATTTGATCCGAATAAACGAGCTAATTCGACGGCTTCATTTGCTACCACGCTTTCTGGGGCAGCATCTACCATCTCTAATTCGCCTATAGCGACTCGCAATATATTCCGTTCTACAAGTGGCATTTGTTCAGAAGGGAATTGCGATGCAACCTTCGATATACGTGAATCTAGCTGATTCCTTTGATTCTCACACTTGTTTACTAAGCGTGTGGCAAAGTCAATGTCGTCAATTGCTAATCCTTGTTCTTTAGCTAGGCGTCTGACAGTAGTGACAGCGGGGTGTCCTGATGAATCTGATTCATATAGCGCCTGTAAAGCGGCTGCCCTCGATCCGGTACGGCCACCGCGGATCTGCGGGTTATTTTCAGAGATCGGGTCGCCGTTGACTAATTCATCTAGCCGGTCTGGCTCATGAGAAAAGAATTCTGACCCATTTAGATGGCTTTGCTTATGGCAGGAGAACTTTGACCTGGCTGTCCGCATTGACACCCCATTTTCTAGTATCTAGTAGGTGATTAATTATGAGTTAGCCAGATAAGGCAATTAAGGGGTCACGAAGCTCGCGCGTACGCGAGGACTGACGCGAAATCGTGGATGTTGGTGACATTCGATTTACGGTCGATGCGTTTTACCATTCCAGAAAGGATCCTGCCGTGGCCGATTTCATAGAAATCGTTGATGCCTCCGTTTACCATGAGCTTGATGGTATCGTTCCACTGGACGCATGAGGTTAGTTGCAGCCTCAGTTCTTCACGAACATCATCAGCGGTCTCTAATGGCTTGGCGGTCACATTTCCAATCAGAGGGACCAGTGGGTCGTGAAATGTAAGTGAATTAATCATTTCATTTAAACCATGTTGTGCTGGGCTCATAAGTCCAGAATGGAATGCACCGCCGACTTGTAGCGGGATAGCTTTCTTCGCTCCACGCGTACCAGCTATATCAATTGCCATGGTGAGACTTTGATGGTCACCCGCGATAATGATTTGCTGGTCTGTGTTTATAGTCGACATTTGAGCGCCAGATTCTCTACATATTTCTTCAGCTGTTATTTCATCTAGCCCTACTAGAGCAACCATACCGCCAGGACGCTGTTCACAAGCCCCTTGCATTAGTTGGCCTCGTTTCAAAACGAGCTTTACTGCATCGGTGATGCTAAGGACATTAGCAACGGCAAGAGCAGAATATTCCCCAAGGCTATGTCCAGCAATCGCATTTGGGATCTGAAGCACCCCAGTAGATTCTTCCATTGCTCGCCATGCAGCTACTGAGGTTGCCATGATTGCAGGTTGAGTGTTTTCTGTACGCTTTAGTTCATTTTCCGGTCCCTCGAACATTGTTGTTGACAGTTTATGACCGAGTGCGTCATCAATTTCGTCAAAAACCTCACGTGCCGCAATAGAATTTAAATACAGATCTTTGCCCATACCAATAGCTTGGGATCCTTGGCCAGGGAATAAAAAGGCAATCTTTGAATTATTATTGTCGTTCATGTTAAGAATTGCTTTCCTGCTTTAGCAGCACGTTCTACGCTTCGGGCTGGACTGATTCAGACTCGATAGGCTCTACTTGTTCCAGTAGATTTACTTGGGGCCAATTACCTGGCATTGTACGCCCATTGAAATTGCCGCACTCCGGGCAGGCTATGTGGGGTTGAATTCGTTCTTGCCGCGAGCATGGGCAAACTGAAGAAGACGGTAGTTTAATGGCGTTGTGAGCGTTTCGATTTCCCTTACGGGCCCGAGTATGTTTTTTCTTTGGAAGTGGTGGCATATTTAGTGAGAATCATAGACTAATTGCATTCAACTAGGAGATTCTGCTCCTTTTTCTAGTAATTTATCAAGAGATTTCCAATGCAGATCCGAGCGACTTCTCGGGCATGTGCAGTCGTTCAAGTTGCGGTTGGCTGCACAAACGGCGCAAATACCAAGACATTCGTCTTTGCATAAAGGTGCGATAGGGATTGCGGCAATTAGTGCTTGCCCAAGTGCTTTTGTCAGGTCTAAAAAATTTCGTTTATCAATAATCAGGGCTGGATCATAGTAAAAATCATCATCGGCTTCCCTGTCACCAAATTGGTCCATAAGGTCCAAATTTATTGGGTAAAATTCCTCATCCATTTTAACTCTGATGTCTACAGTTGCCACTTCGAGGCATCTGCTGCAAGTTTCTTGGGTCACAGCTGTAATATCAGCGTGTAATATGACGGTTCTATCAGTTCTAATCAAATGTATCGGACCATTGATACGGGTTAGCAAACGATCTTCGATCATGAACTGTTCATTTTCAATTTTGTGCTTCCGACTATCACCAAGTACTCCCGATAATAGTCCCGTGACGTTAAAGATCACTACTTATAATCCGCTGCATAGATATTGATAAATTTAATCTTTGGTTCGTCGTTATTCGAAACCAGCTCACAACTCTAATAATGACTACCGAGGTGAGCAAGTGTTTACCTAGACAATCATTGAGGTTGCGTGGTTAGTGTTATGAAGATTCAAATTAGGGAATTGAGTGTCAGCAATCTTTACTGGATTTGTTGAATACGTTTAGTTGGGGTAATTCATTGGGTGAGATCAGCTAACAGCGCTCTCGAAATCACTAAGCGTTGAATCTCTGAAGTGCCCTCATAAATTTCAGTGACACGTTGGTCACGATATATTCTTTCGACTGGGGATGGTTTGAAGTATCCGACTCCGCCATGAATTTGAAGGGATTTACTCGCGATTCGACCTGCTGCTTCAGAAGCGTACAACTTGGCCATTGCCGATTCTTTTCCGTGAGGGAGTCCCTGGTCGTACAACGCTGCAGCGCGATAAGTTAATAATCTGGCTGCATCTAATTCAGTCGCCATATCAGCCATAGAAAATTGAATAGCTTGTCGGGCTGCAATTGGTTTTCCGAACGTTATTCGACTTTTTGAATATGAAATGGCTGCACTTAATGCACCGTTGGCGAGGCCTAAACATTGAGCTGCGATCATGATGCGACTTGAGTCAAGAATTTTGAGAGCCAGTTTATAGCCTTCGCCTTCTTTCCCGAGTCGATTCTCTACAGGGACGCGACAGTTATCGAAAACTAATTCAGCTGTGGCGCAGCCTTTCATTCCCATCTTACCGTGTTGTGGATTAATAGTGAGACCCGGGGTTCCGGTCTCAATTGCGATTGCGGTCACCCCTCTATGCCCAGCCTCTTTATTATGATTGGCAAATACTGAGAAAATATCAGCGACAGCACCGTTGGTGCAGAATAATTTTGAACCGTTGAGAATGTAATCATCTCCGTCTCGTGTAAGTGAAGTTTCTAAAGCCAAGGCATCAGATCCGGTGGAAGGTTCGGTCAGAGCAAACGCCGCAATTTTTTCGCCTGATGCCAATGAAGGTAACCAACGAGCTCTTTGAGCGTTAGATCCGCCGTGATAAATAGTTTGAGCACCCAGAGAAACATGCGTGATGAGTACCGTACTGGTTGAACCGCAGGCCGTTGCAATCTCTTCGACAACTACCATGAAATCTTTATAGCTACCGCTGGATCCTCCGAACTCTTCGGGTAAAGTCATCCCGGTGACACCTAAGTCAGCTAAGGCACGAAACTGTTGAGTAGGGAATTTTTCGGTTTTGTCCACTTCGTGTGCTAGCGGAGCCAGTTTTTTACTTGCAAATTCACGCATAGTGTTTGCAAGAAGTATTTGCTGTTCGGTATAAAACGGCTGCATCGTTAATTTTTCCTGAGTGTTTTGTGCGTATGAAGTGATATTTGTTTTATTAGTGGTAACGATACTTTGTCATGTTGGGTTTCCATATAACTTTTTGAGATTTGTGGCACGACAGTTTCATTTAGAGGTTGGAAAGGGGTATGGCTAGACTTTATGAGTGAAATGCTTTTTATTCAAACTGCTGTAAATGGATTCATGACTTGAGAATACTAGGAATTGATCCTGGGCTTACCAATACCGGCTACGGGTTGATTGAAGTTGACGGGCAAGATTATACGGTTGTTGAAGGTGGTGTTGTGCGTACAAAGTCTGGTGTACCTATGGAGCAGCGGCTATTCATGATTTATTCAGCTATAAGTGATGTAATCGCAGAATTTAAGCCTCAGGCTGTCGCGATAGAAGATTTGCATTCTCATGCTAGATTCGTGAAGACGGCAATTTTATTGGGTCATGCTCGTGGAGTAGCAGTCATGGCTGCCGGTCAAGCTGATGTGCCTGTCTTTAATTATCAGCCTACTCGTGCAAAGAATATTGTTACTGGCTCTGGTCGGGCAGATAAAGAACAAGTTAAGGCCGCTGTGTCTGCGCATCTACATGCCCCCGACGTAGCGAAGAATGAGCATGTAGCGGATGCGTTTTCTATGGCGATTTGTCATGCGATCATGGCAGGAAGCTCAGCTGTTGAAGCTATAGAAGCGATCAAGTAGAGCAAATAGTTTTATGATCAATTACATCAAAGGATCTCTCAGGAGTCTTACTCGCGAGCCAGGGTGTGCAGTAATTGTTGCTGGTGGGATAGGATATGAAATAAGTTTGCCTACGTACGTCTATCAATCACTGACGACTGATGGTATCGGCCCGGGATCTGAGGTTGAATTAGAAATTTACTACCATGTTACGGATCGACAACCCAAGCCCATGTTAGTTGGCTTTCGCCATCCAACCGAAAAGGCCTTTTTCGAACAACTTATTCAAGTTGAAGGAATTGGGCCGGCCAAGGCCGCCGCTGCATTGGTATTTCCAGTTTCTACCATAGCTTCGGCTATAGAAACTGAGGACCTTGGATCGCTTCAGCGTCTGCCGGGTATTGGCAGTAGGGCTGCTCAGAAAATTGTTGCGACATTAAGAGGTAAAGTGGCAGCGACCGCACTGCTGCAGGATGTTAATATTTCCGGAGAGTCTGAAATTCAGCAATTTGCCGACGCAAGGGCTGAGGCAGTTGAAGCTCTAGTGACGTTAGGTTACCGTTCAGTTGAAGCACAAGATAAAGTTGAAAATGCAATTCGAAATAATTCCGATATCGCTGATGACGTGCAAGAACTTATGCGAGAGGTTTTCAAAGCGCAATTACCCAAGTAACTGGTAATCAAAAAGTTCTGATCGCTACGTTAAAAAACATTGGAGTGGACGTGTGCCCCCAAAGTCCATAGGACAAGATAAAAATCCACGTGAACGAGTTGTTCAAACGACCTCATCGGCAGATGGAATTCGAGCCCTATCAGGTGAGTCGAATGAGTCACTCTTAGAGAAGCAGAATGTAGAAGGCAAAGCATTAATTTCAAAGCCCGAAACTCAATTAGTGCAAGATTTACGTCCGCGTAGATTTAGAGATTATGTTGGTCAGAAAGCGGTGGTTGATAGCATTTCAATTGCTGTGCTTGCTGCGAAGAAACGTGGCGATACGCTAGATCATGCTTTATTTCACGGCCCTCCCGGCCTAGGTAAAACGACGATATCGCATATCATCGCCAGAGAACTCGACTCTACACTCGTTCACACATCCGGGCCTGCTTTGGAACGTCCTGCTGACGTGGTCGGGCTGCTCTCAAACCTGAAAGCAGGGGATGTGTTGTTTATTGATGAAATACATCGGTTATCTCATGCAGTAGAGGAATATCTTTACTCTGCAATGGAAGATTTTAGAGTGGATTTTATGACGGGTGCTGGAGCGTTTGCGAAAAGTATAAATTTACCTTTAGAACCATTTACATTGATTGGTTCCACCACACGTGCTGGTATGTTGAGTGCTCCGCTAAGAGAACGATTTGGTCTTGCTTATCATCTTGATTTTTACTCTACTGAAGAATTGGCACAGGTGATTTCACGTTCGGCTGGCATTTTGAAGGTCGAAATTGATGATTGCGGTGCGATAGAAATTGCGAAACGTTCTAGAGGGACGCCTAGAATTTCCAATCGTTTACTTCGTCGCGTTAGAGATTTCACTCAAGTTAGACATGCTGGCGTGATCAATAAGGTCGTGGCTTCAGAGGCACTTGAAGTCGAAGGAGTTGATGTTCTTGGGTTAGATCGATTGGATAAACTTTATCTAACCACATTATCGAAGAACTACGATGGTGGGCCTGCGGGGATACAAGCATTATCTGCGACGATTAATGAAGATCAGCAAACTCTCGAGGATGTAGTTGAACCATTTCTTTTGAAGATTGGATTCATCGTACGTACACCTCAGGGACGTCGCACTACGGCCGAGGGATTTTCGCATATCGGCCTCAAGCCGCATCCTGGTCAATCCTCAGGGCAAGGGACTCTGCTCTAGTTGATTTTTGCGAAAGGCAATGCGATAGGCAATAGACTAGATAATGTGTATTCCTATCTATAAGGTAGGCGATGTATGTTTGTGATCAATAATGTTGACTTAGATGTTTTGCATAATAATTGAATATGCGTTTTGATACCGCTAACCATATCGCTAGGGGCAAAAAATTTCTTTTGACTGGTGGGATTCCAAGCGGATTAGTAGCTTCTGATCATTCTGCCGGATTAAATGTCCCAAAGCGGAACGAATTTTATATACGCTCAGCTTCTGTTCAAGATGTTGTGATAATGGAAAGTATTGAGCGCGAAGTGTTTTCTGACTTGATTCCTTTACGTCGTATATCACGTGATATCACTCGCGAGAATGGACTGTACTTGAATGCCGTACGTCAATGGCGTTCGAGTGAAAAAAAGATTAAATCTAGATTGATGTTAGAGACAAAAGCGGAAAAAGAGGATTCTCGGATTTCAGCGCGGTTTAAACGTACGATAAATAGATATTTTCTTGATTACTTAAATCCTCCTCGTTTACCACCCGATTACATCGCAGGGTATGTTGGATTATGGTTTGTTCTCGACGAAGCACATGTGATAGTAATTGGGTTGCGAGAGGTCGATCGTCGCAAAGGGATTGGGGAGCTTCTTTTCATTAATGCCCTTGAGCAAGCAATTGCAAACAATTCCAAAGTGGTTACTTTGGAGGTTCGTCGGTCAAACGATGCCGCTATTGATTTGTATATGAAATATGGATTTCAAAAAACCGGACTACGCATCAGATACTATTCCGATAATGGTGAAGACGCCTTAATTATGACAACTCCGCCGATACAGAGTGATGATTTCAGGGTTCACTTGTCTAACCTGACTCGGCAGCATGATGAGAAATGGGGATGTCCCCCACGTCGGGGAGATCCTGTCGATTAACAGAAGCCCTGATCCGTGAAAAGTTAGGTTGGACGCTAACCACCCGTCTGGCTGAAAATGAAAATTACTAATATCACGCCAATCACCGCACTAAGTCTGATACTCCATGATGTCCATTGTTGCTGGAATGAATTGAAGTGTTCCACGGAGCGCCATTTTTTCCCTCGCCATGCGAGTTCATTACCTTTATATCCCAAGAACAGACTTGCAGCGATCATAATAAGTAATTGAGCGTTTGACGGTAGAAAAGCTGCGGCAAATAATAGACCTGTAAATGGTACACCGGAGAAAAGTCCCCAAACTGCAGGCATCAAAAATGCCGCCCAATTCCAACGTTTTACCCCATGAGGAATTTCCCCATTGGATTTGCCTGAGGTGTTTTGTAAAGGAATTTCTTCAGTTGTGTGTGGAGCCTGTTTTTGGGTTCCAGCATTGAGTGATTGTTGGCTATCCACTTGATTACTTGGTGGGTGGGTTAAATTGTTCGGGGATGTGGATGCGCTATCGCCTGCTTGGTTGTTCGATGTTGCTGTGGCCTGGATGTTTGATGTACTGGCTACTGGAATAGATTCACTCATCTCACACCCGCAGGTCCAGCAATACTGTGAACGTGCATCGTTAGTGTCTTGGCATTGGTGACAGGAAACATATTCGATATTTGAGGAACTATCAGTTTTGCTTTTCGCTAATCGTTCCCCGCATCTGGAACAAGCATAGTCATTTGCAGGATTTTGAGTTCCGCAGTGAGCACAAAAAATATGCTTATTCGATCTGCTTGATTTTAGATGGTTTCTCATGCTGGTTTGAGTTCAGAGTTAATTGCTTGAGGTTGTTTTTAGTAGTTCGTGCGATAGTCACTTTTCATTTTTATATATCCTTGATGTGCGTATCAAGTGCGATCAGCAAATCATTTAGTTCTTCCTCAGTTCTTGTATCAATAGGTGTAGTTGGAGAACGAACGTCGGCGGATTTAATGAATCCCCTCCGTTTCATTAGTTCTTTGCGAATAGATAGGCCGATTCCTGCTGAATTTTCATATCGAATCAGTGGTAGCCATGAATAGAAAATATTGCGAGCGCGTTCAATGTCATTTTTTACTATGTAGTTGTATACAGACACCAGAACTTCTGGATATGCAAAACCGGTCATGGTGCCTATCGCTCCCCGCCGTAACTCTTCAAAAAGGAATGCGCCGCCTAGACCTCCGAAAATTCCCATATGTCCACCTGTCGCATTAATTACCTTGGTAATTTTTTGAGGAGTAGGAGGATCTTCTAACTTTAAATATTTAGCATCCGGTAATTTTCCATGTAACTTTCCGATAAATTCTGGTTCGAGGTGGACTCCCGTTTGCTCAGGTAAATCTTGAATCACAATGGGTATTTGGGTTACTTCTTGGGCTGCTTCATAGTAGTTGAATGTAGATACTGAATTTGGCTTTGCCATTTTTGCAGGGGCTATCATTACGGCACTTGCCCCTGCTGATTGCGCATCTCGGGTTCGGGAAGCAAGTGAATGTCCGCTTTCTGCGCTTACACCTATAGTCACTGTCAGATCGTCACTTGCGGCTTTTACAACCGCATCGATGATAGGCCCTCGCTCCGAGTCGGTGAGACGGTGTGCTTCTCCCATGACTCCTAGCGCGACCACACCGGTGCATTTTGCAATACGCGCGCCATTAACCAACTGCTCAAAGGAAGATGTGTCGACATCTCCGTTTTGGTCAAACGGTGTAGGCAGCATGAAATGGATACCTTGAAATTTTCGTTCTGCTGACAATTTAAATCCTTTGTGCTTAGGTCTTGATTAAGTGCATCAGTTTTAATATGTTGATCTTGTTCTTGATATGAAGCGAGTCGGAGTGAGTTTATTTTGGTATTACTATTAGGGCCAATTGCGCCAACTTGCTGTTCGGGAGTGCTAATATCTTTGATGATGCTAACTGTATATAAATTCCAATACTGTTGTTGCAATGATTAGTGCCGGCGGTAAATTGGGCAATCGAATTAAGTGAGCAATTCGAGCCTGTATACCACCAAATATGAAGTTTTTTGCATTGCAGCGATTTAGAAAAACATTACGCAAAAAGAGGTAACCAGCGGTGACTAACGGAAGAGTTGATACGAAGAACTGGATCCCGAATCCAGAAGGCACTGGGGTTTTGAAGATTGACGCGCCTGAAGTTGCCAATTTTGAAGATCAGGTGAAGCTGTTTCAGGCTGGGGAAAAAGACGAAGTTGAGTTTTTGAGATTTAGACTTCGACAGGGTGTGTACGGGCAACGGCAACCTGACCGTCAGATGATCCGAGTAAAAATCCCTTTTGGAGGACTTACCGCCGATCAAATGGATGTTTTGGGTCAAGCAGCAGATAAATATGCTCCACTTAAAAAGGGTCATATCACTACGAGGGAGAATGTTCAGTATCATCATGTTCCCCTTGGGGAAACAACAGACCTGCTTCGTATGCTTGGTGATGCAGGATTGTCGACCAGAGAAGCTTGCGGGAATACTGTGCGTAATGTTGTGGCGGCTCCTTCGGCGGGAGTGTCTAAAGATGAGGTTTTTGATGTCACGCCCTATGCAGCAGCTTATGCCCGTTACTTCTTGCGGCATCCGACTACACAAAATATGCCGCGTAAGTCTAAGACTGCATTTTCCAGTTCGGAAAAAGACGAGGCTATGGTGTTGATGCACGATGTTGGAATGGTTGCGCGCATTGAGAACGGAAGACGGGGATTTAAGATCGTCCTTGGTGGTGGCCTTTCTACCAGCCCTATGATGGCACAGACGTTGAGAGATTTTGTTCCCGTGGAGGATTTCATCAAACACTGCGAAGCTGCTTTGAGAGTTTTTAACCGTCAAGATGAAGAGCGAAAGAGTATAGCCAAAGCTAGGATTAAGTTCACGATTGCGCGTTTGGGCATAGATAAATTTCGTCAAATGGTTGATCAGGAGTTGAAACTTGATTGGGCTAAAAAAGAAATTGATCTTGAGTCTCTGATGTTCGTGGACGATGAAGAATCGGATGCACGTGCTGTTCCATCTCCTGGGACTCCCGAACATAAAGATGATCCTGCTTTTGAAGATTGGAAAAGAACCAATGTTGTCGCTCAGCGACAAGATGGGTTTAACATGGTTTACGTTAGGATTGAGCGTGGGGATGTATACGCCAACCAATGGTCGCAATTGGCCGATGTAGCTCGTAAGTTTGCTATCGGGCGTGCGAGGCTTGATCAGCAGCAGAATTTGGTTTACCGATGGGTACGCACGGAGTCTCTATACGACGTATACAGCGCCCTCGGATTGATTGGCTTTAGCGCATCTGGACGCGAGACCATTCGTGATGTTGTGACCTGTCCAGGTACGGATTCATGTAAATTGGGGATTACTTCTTCGATGGGATTAAATAAAGCCCTTGGTGAAGTACTTGATGAAATGGGAGAGGTAGATCCACTAGTAGAAAAAATGCATATAAAAGCGAGTGGATGTCCGAATTCGTGTGGCCAGCACCATATAGCAAGCATTGGCTTTCATGGTGCGGTTATGAAAGGGCCCGGTGGTCAGGTTCCTGCCTATGAACTGTTTCTTGGTGGGAGATCTACAGAAGCCGGTGGCACCAAAGTTGGTGAGCGTGTGAAGGCCCGCATTCCAGCCAAACGTGCACCAGAAGCTCTTAAATCAATCCTTCACACTTATTCAGAGCATCGGAAAGACGGAGAAGACTTTTCGAATTTTATTGAACGTTTTGGTGTTAACTTTTTTGAAGAGGAGTTTGCAAAACTTAAGGCTGAGGTAGGGCCCCTTGACCGGGACAACATTCAAACCTACATGGATTGGGGAAAAACGGTGGTGTACAAACTCGAACGTGGTGAAGGGGAATGTGCAGTTTAATCTATAGAGGGCTTTACTGTATAGAAAAACATGCGTGATGGTAGAAAATCCATCACGCATGTTTTTCTATTCGGGCAGGGAAGTATATGTTTCAGGCGTTTGCACCTGGTTCCGATGAATCGTAGTCATATTCATAATTCAATTTGATGAATTCTTGTTGGTCATCAGGAACTTGATCCTCAGGGAAAATTGCGTTTACTGGGCAGACAGGTTCACATGCAGCGCAATCGATGCATTCATCAGGGCTAATGAACAACTGTGTGTCGCCAGGTTTTGAGTAGATACAATCGACTGGGCATACGTCCACACACGCACCATCCATTACGTCGACACAGTCTTTGGCGATGATGTACGTCATCCGATGCAGCTCCTGTTAGTTATGATATTTAACTCTTGCATAATCCTGTTTAGTAAAAAAACGCACGGTGGATTATACGTATCTAAAACCCGTCGTGAACAGCCTGTTTGGTTCCCATTTGAAGGGAAAATTCCAAGCTAAGTTTTTAATGAGTAAATGATTTAGGAAGTCTAGTGGCCGCCGCAGGCGCAACCGCCACCGCCACCGCCACTGCCGCAACCACCTCCACTACTACCGCAGCCACCGCCCCCACAGCCACATCCTGAGGAGAAATTCGGATTGGAAATCACGAAACCCGAACGTTCAAAACCCTCGACATAATCGATGGTGGAACCGTCTAGCATTGGGGCGCTCTCATCATCGACAAGTGCCTTGACAACACCCTCGACCACCTTGTCAGATTCGGAAGGACTTTCCTCCAGGCCAAACACATACTCGACCCCACCGTGGTCGTCAGTTGTGACGGCAATGCGGAGGTATTGACCTTCAGCATCTTGCTCTTTAAGAACTTCGAGTAGCTTTGCCGTTGCGGCTTCGGTGAATTCTACAACGGTCTTGGAACTAACCATTTCGTACTCCTGATTGACCTTCAAATTATAAAATAACTCGATATTAATTACTGTACCTGCTTTGATGGCAAAAAGCACAGATTACTCATTCAGACGTGTTTTTTAGAGTCTAAAACTTTAAAGCACTAATATTATTGCCCAAATATCCGATTACGGCGGTATGATTGATTACTCCTGTAGGATTTCGCAGTTATAGCGCGTGGTATTTTCAAAGTGTGGTTTGGGATGATTCCATTTTGAACGGTTACTGATCTGATTGAATACTGTCGGGACGCGTTAATTGTAACTTGAAAATCACTAGTTGAGGATTGGATTAAGTGCTAATGGACGAACTTGACGAAAAGATTATCGGCCTGCTTGAGCGTGATGGGCGTGCCTCTAATGCTCGAATTGCTCGTGATGTCGGCGTCAGTGAAGGCACTGTTCGACGGAGACTCAAGCGACTTATCAGTGAGCAGATCATCAACGTTATAGCGTTGCCTGATCCTCGTAAATTAGGGTACAACTCTGAAGCACTGATCGGTGTGCAGGTCGATCCTGACAAGATAGATACAGTGGCCGCAAAGATGTCAAACTTAGAACATACTCGTTGGGTAACAGCGACTACAGGTACTTACGATGTATTCGCTTGGGCTACCCTGCAGGATGCCGAATCTCTCGGAAGATTCCTTCGTGACGAGGTAGGCGCTATCGATGGTGTTCGCCGGACGGAAACCTTCGTCGCTCTGCAGGTCATGAAACGTGAGTTTGGAATTCCTGTTTAGAAATTGGATAGTTTGAGGTAGTGAGCCTATTTTTCTGATGATCTATGGTTTTATTTGAACTCAACTATTCTCGGCAGGAAATATAATGAGATCTTAAAGTCACTTTATTTCTCGGTATTCTGAGTGTGCGTCTATCAGTAACCTTTATCGAAAAGGTCGCAGTGACATCCTCTGGAGAGAGCTATGCAACAAACCGTTATTTCAACTAGTTCAACTAAGACGCGTTTCTTATTAGATTCGCCTGGGCCGTCTTTATTTGAATGTCTCTTGCCAACCGTAAATCTTTGGCACAAAACAGGTGCGGTTATCATCGGAATTTTTCTTGTATCGCTATTGGCTCAGGCGCGCTTTTATCTGCCTGATAATCCAGTGCCCATCACTCTGCAAGGGTTTGGGGTTTTGATGCTGGGTTCGGTACTTGGTTTAAGATTGGGGTTATTGGCTGCGATTGGTTATTATCTTGTTGGTATGTTAGGGATTCCAGTTTTTGCTAAAGGCGGCGCTGGATGGGATTATGTGGTTCATGGTGTGACTGGTGGGTATTTGCTCGGTTTTATACTGGCGACGGGCGTTATAGGTTATTTATCCCAACGAGGTTGGAATAGAGGGCGTAGTTTATGGCCAATGCTGATCGGCTCTTTGCTTATTTACGCTCCAGCATTAATTTGGCTTTCGGTGTTTGATTTCTCATGGCCAGCAGAAGGTAAGTTGTTGTCAGGCGCTTTCTATCCATTTATACCTGGGGACCTTTTGAAACTAGTTTCTGCATCCGCATTGACAGGTGGGTTGTGGCATCTTGTAGATCGCAAGAAATAAATTCGGTTTCAGCCTAATTATCAAAAAGAGCGAACAGGAAGAATCCCTTGTACAAGGACATGAATTGCGGAGAGGTCGATGAATCTGCCATTGGCTCAACAATAACTGTCGCAGGGTGGGTCCATCGGCGACGTGACCATGGCAATTTGATATTCATTGACTTGCGTGATCGTAGTGGATTACTGCAGGTGGTATTCAATCCTGAGAATTCGGAGAGAGCTCACGAGATCGCAGGGACCTTGCGGTCTGAATGGGTTGTACAGATACAAGGGCAAGTTATTTCACGCTTACCTGGGGCAGAAAATCCTGAATTGTTCACCGGTATGCTTGAATTGTCGGCTAGTGATCTAATCGTCCTTAATCCATCACTGACACCTCCGTTTGAGGTTTCTGAGAATACTGACGTTGACGACAATACCCGCTTGAAATATCGATTTGTCGATCTTAGGCGACCTCGCATGCAAGAGTTGCTGCGGCTACGCCACAAGGTGACCCATATGATGTGGGATTTTCTGACCGAGAAAAATTTTATCCATGTTGAGACTCCAATACTGCTGAAGAGTACTCCAGAAGGGGCTAGGGACTATGTGGTTCCGAGTCGCATTCATCCTGGGAATTTTTATGCGCTGCCTCAATCACCTCAACAATTAAAACAGCTTCTCATGGTTTCAGGAGTTGAGCGATATTTTCAAATTGCTCGTTGCTTTCGCGATGAAGATTTACGCGCTGATCGCCAGCCAGAGCACACCCAACTCGATTTTGAGATGTCATTTGTTCACCAGAATGATGTGATGGAGATCGTTGAAGATCTTTACACGAAAATAGTTGAGAAAATTGTGCCCGGTAGTACTACTTCGACGCCTTTCGTTAAGCTTACATACGCAGAAGCAATAGAGCGGTTTGGTACAGATAAGCCCGATCTTCGATTCGGTATGGAACTTACTACCATTACGCAACTTGCTTCTAGGTCCGGTGCTCAAGTGTTTTCTTCAACAAAATCTGCTGGGGGTGTAGTCCGTGGATTTGTCGCACCCGGGTGCAGTAACTATGGTCGACGTCAGACGGACGGTCTCACTGATTTTGCTAAATCGAGCGGCGCAAAAGGATTGGTTTTCATATCTTTAGATGAGAATGCTGAATCGATTGAACGGCTTGAGGAGCATCATATTAAATCTCCCCTTAAGAAGTTCTTATCAGTGCAATCAGTCAAAGATATTGCTTTTGAAATGAAAGCTGGACCGGGGGATCTAATACTTATCGTAGCCGGGGCAGAGAAATTGGTTAATACGGTTTTGTCGAATCTGCGTAATGAATTGGCCCGACAACTTCAGCTTATTGATTCCAAACAATTTGCATTCGCCTGGGTTTATGATTTTCCTTTATTTGAATGGGATGAGGATCTGAACAAATATCAACCTGCTCACCACGTGTTTTCTTCACCGAAGCAAGAGCATTTGAAATATATGGAGACCGATCCTGGAAAAGTGCTCGCTGATTTGTTTGATCTCGTTTGTAACGGAATGGAGATGGGTTCAGGTAGCATCCGTATACATGACCGTGACATCCAGGAACAGGTCTTCAGTGTTATCGGTTATTCGGCAGACGAAATCGCTGAGCGTTTTGGTCAACTTCTTACGGCTTTTACTTACGGAGCCCCACCTCATGGCGGTATGGGTTTAGGTCTTGATCGTTTTGTCGCTATGCTGGCTGGGGAGAGTGCTATACGTGAAGTCATAGCGTTTCCGAAAACCCAAACAGCGACTGATCCACTTTTCGAGGCGCCATCCACCATCGAAAATGAGCAACTTGCTGAGTTGCATTTACGGATCGTGACCCCAAAGACATAGGGGTATCATTATTAGGAACAATTTTGGAATAAAGTAAGCCCTAAATCCCCGGTCTGAGTTACAATTGAGACTGATGTGCGAGCGCCTTCAGGCGCTCTTTTCATGTGTATTACTACTGTGGATTTTGTTTGAATGTTTCGGAGAGAACGTTGAAAGTATCTCGTGATGACGTTGAAAATCGTCAGGCTATTCTTCACATTGAAGTAGAAGAAGATCGCGTTGAGCGTCATCTTCAACGAGCCCACGATAAGGTTTCGCAGCGGATTAACATTCCTGGCTTTCGAAAAGGTAAAGCGCCTCGCCGTATTGTCGAACAGTTCGTCGGGCGTGATTATCTTCTGGATGAGGCGATGGAGTCTCTTGTTCCAGAAGCAGTGGGTGCGGCAGTGGAAGAATCTGATATCGAAGCTACTCATACCCCACCTAGGGTAAATGTGATTGAACGTGAACCCGTAGTGAAAATTGATGCAACCATCGCGCTTACACCTGTGGCAACTCTCGGTAGTTATAAACATCTTAAATTTGAGGACCAAGTTGATGAGGTATCTGAGGAGCAAATTGAAGAACAAATAACTCAAGTGCGCGAGTCTCAGGCTACTTGGGAACTTGTTAATCGGGCCGTAAAAATCGGTGACTTAATAACTATCTCAGCAAGTGGTTTAGTTGAAGGTAAAGAGTTTGCTAAGGTGGATAGTGGTGAGTTCTTGGTAGAGGCGGGTAGTATGAATCCGGTTCCAGGATTTGCTGAAAAAATGAAAGGGCTTAAAGCAGGTGACTCAAAGGAATTTATGCTTGATATTCCCGAAGATTACCCTAATGAGGAGTTTGCTGGTAAGAAGGTAAATTTCAATGTAACTGTTGCTGATGTAAAGAAAAAGACGTTGCCAAAGATGACAAATGCGTTTGTAGCCTCTTTAGGTGATGACCCTAAAACAGTTGTGCAATTGCGTAATCGGATTGCCGATAACCTTAAACAACAGGCTGAAGAGGGTTTACGGCGGTCCCTTGAGCAAAAAATTATCGATGCTTTGGTTGACGACGCTGAATTTGAAGTTTCACCGATGATAATTGAACACGAAGCCGAGCACGTACTTGAAGACCAGCAACGCCAACTGTCTCAATACAATATTGATTTCCAACAGTACATAGAGGGACTTGGTAAATCGACAGAAGAAATCGTTTCAGAAGCAAAAGATTCTGCGGAGCTGCGGCTTAAAAGGATGCTTGTGGTTGATACGCTTGTTGAAGATGTAGGAGTGACGATAACTCCTGAGCACATTGCCGCGGAAACAGAGATTATGCAAAGTCAACCGCAGTATGAGAAGGAAAATCTTGAAACGGATGAGGCGCGAGATGCAATTCAAAAGGTTCTACAGCGTCGTGCTGCGATAGATAAAGTTATAGCTATTACCCACAAACCCAATGCTGACGGTAAAAAAAAGAATGATAAATAAGGAGAACTTGATGCCCCATCTTCCTGAAAGTATCGTGCCTATGGTGATTGAGACCGGGGCTCGCGGAGAACGCGCTTACGATATTTATTCATTACTTCTTAAAGAGCGAATAGTTTTTCTGGGTACTCCGATAAACGCACAGGTTGCAAACTTGATTGTCGCTCAAATTTTGTTTTTAGCCAGAGAAGACTCTGAAAAAGATATCAATCTATACATTAACTCGCCCGGCGGTGAGGTGTATTCGGGCATGGCTATATACGATACGATGCAGTACGTACCTTGTGATGTTGCAACTTTTTCGGTTGGTCTTTGTGCGAGTATGGGAACGGTGCTTCTTACTGCAGGAGCTGCTGGTAAGCGGCACGCTATGCCGAATTCCACTATTCATATGCACCAGCCACTCAGTGGCACACAGGGCCAAGCATCCGATATCGAAATCCACGCCAGAGAGACTCTGAGGATACAGGATCGCCTGCGGCAGATTATCGCTGATCATACCGGTCAGTCATACGAACGAATTGCTCGGGATTCTGATCGCGACTTCTGGTTGAACGCAGAACAGGCAGCTGAATATGGTCTAGTAGATGAGGTCTTGAAGCCAGATCCTCCCACATCTGAATAAAGCATTCTAGGTTAGGTAATTGGGATATGACAACCAATCAAACAAATGGCGGTAGCACCACAACAAATGGTGAGGCCTATTCATGCTCTTTTTGCGGGAAGCCACAGGAAAGCGTACGAAGGCTGATTGCAGGCCCATCCAAGATATTCATCTGCAATGAATGTGTTGGCAGGTGTCAGCAGATCATTGCTGATGATTTACCGGTGGTCAAACCGAAAACTAAGCCGACCACACCCAAAGACATGTTCGAGTTACTTAATGAGTACGTCATCGGCCAAGATCATGCGAAACGGGTAATTTCAGTAGGGGTTTATAACCACTATAAGCGTATCTGGTTTGGTTCTGAGGATCCTGACGTTGAACTTCAGAAAACTAATGTGATGTTGGTCGGTCCTACGGGATGTGGTAAAACACATCTTGCGCAGACTCTTGCACGAATTCTCGATGTACCATTTGCTATTACCGATGCCACTTCACTTACTGAGGCTGGTTATGTTGGTGAAGATGTCGAAAATATTTTGTTGCGGCTTATACAGAATGCTGAATTTGATATCGCCCGAGCTGAGCAAGGCATCATTTATATTGATGAGATAGACAAGATTTCGCGTAAGTCAGCAAATCCGTCAATTACACGTGACGTATCAGGTGAGGGTGTGCAACAAGCGCTGTTGAAGATTCTTGAGGGGGCAGTTGTGAATGTCCCACCTCAGGGTGGGCGAAAGCATCCTCATCAAGAGTTTCTTCAAATCGATACGTCCAATATCATGTTTATTTTAGGTGGGGCGTTCGATGGTCTCGGCGAAATTATTCAACATCGTCAAACAAGAGATGCAACTTCGATAGGTTTTAAGGCAACAGGAAAGCCTGTTAATGGTGAAGACGCCGATTTTACCGCTGTACAGTCGGTTGATCTCCTGCAATTCGGATTTATTCCTGAATTTGTTGGGCGGGTCTCCGCAGTAATAGGCCTGTCAGATCTCAGTCATAATGAACTGATACGGGTTCTTACTGAGCCAAAGAATGCGTTGATTCGTCAGTACGAAGCGTTGTTTAAAATGGATGGCGTTGAGCTCATATTTGAAAAGAGTGCACTAGATGCAACGGCAACATTATCTCGTGAGCATAAAGCTGGGGCGCGTGGTCTACGATCTATAGTTGAGGAACTGCTTGTTGACGTTATGTATGAACTACCTTCTATGGAAGGGGTTGTCAAATGCATTATCGGTTCTGAGACCGTTACCGATAATCATTGGCCTTTATTGCTTGATGAGAATGAAAAACGTCTCGACCATAAACTCCCCGCCGGTAAACACAAAGCTGCTGCCTGACTAGTTCTAATAGTAACTTGTGGTCGATCTGCTCAATTGGATTTTGTTGACCATTAAAGTTGTGCAGAGCTTCTTATTTGTTAATTCAACACCGACTTTTCGACTAGGTCCGTAAGATCTGTGATGCCGTTAGATCCAGTGGGGTCTATTCGACCTTGTGAGATTGCCCTTAGCGTCTCGACCAATAGTGGACGTTCTCTAAGTAACCCTGCTTTACGAATCGCTTTAAATAGTCCTAATGCCTCGCCCTTGTCTTGTTTTATTGTATTTAAATCAAAGCCATCTATTTCCTTCCAGTGGGCATCGAAATTCTTGCCTCTGACCGAGAATCTAGTCGTTGCAATTACGGGTCCTTCGTCAACGTTTATGGTTGAAACGTGGATCATCGCTCCGGTTCTATTAAGTCTTTTATCTATTACATCCCAAACCGCCTGTTGCCACATTCCGATAGTATCGCCTGGGAGCGCGGGATGAAGATTCAAGGTTAAATACTCGGAGCAAAGCAAGGGAGCGATAAGCATGTAACCGGCATGTACTGCTATGTCAGCATCGTAGGGGCTAAGCAATTCGATTACGGCCTTATCGAAAACCTCACGTAAATTCATCCATGGCTTATTGTCATGAGCCCGACGGAAATCGCGTGAAGATAGAGTTATCAATGGGATCTCATGAGATCTGACAAGAGCTAGGAGTCGATCAGTCTGTCTTGTCTGCCCTTGAACACGATTGACAAAAACAAATGATATTTTGCCATGTAATTCTCCGGAATCTATGGCATTAAGTGTTGATTCCAAAAGACCGTATGAACCTTCTCCTCGACCTGTAGTGAACCAGCCGATCTTTAGCAGGTGAGTATTGTCTGAAAAGAATGTTGTAGTCACGACTTAGGAGTCCTCTTCGTCAACATCCTTGTCATCAGGAACGAGATTCATTTGTTCAGCAAAATTTTTCTGAAGTCTGGTGATTTTCAATTCGGAAGATGTCAGAATCTCATTGCATTTTGATGCTAATTTCATACCCAATTCAAACAGACTGGTAGATTCGTCTAACGAGAGCCCTCCGTTTTCGAGCTTCCTAACCACGTCTTCGAGTTCGGAAAACGCATTCTCAAAAGATGTAGTTGCTGGTTCGGTGTTTTGTTTTTGAGTGGGTTTAGACATCAATGATCCGTTCATATTTCAAATATGGCAATATTTGGTTCTTTAGTTTCATAGTGTGGTTGAGCTTGCTTCATTTGAATTGTTTAGGATTTTATTGACAGTGGCATCAACAGACCCGTCAGATAAAATAACGGTTATCTTGTCCTTTGGGTGAAATTGTGAGGCGCTAGTCGCTGCATTGCCGCTGACGAGTTTCGCTATTGCGTAGCCTCTCCCCAGAATTTTTGTTGGATTAAGCGCGTTAAGAGATGCTTTAACTGTCGCTAATTGATTTTTTGATGATTCTAGTAATCGTTGCTCCGCGAGTTTCGCTCGTATTAGCAAATCATCAATTTTTTGTCTGGGCAATACTACATCTGGAGCCCTTAAGTTCATGCGGTCAATCGACATCTCGAAATATGATCTTTTATCATGAATATTCCGATAAATGATTTCTTCGATACGCGATGCGTTCGCATCAACCTGCCCTGCGAGCTCTGTTATATCTGGGGCTACGATCTCCGCTGCTGCGGAAGGAGTTGCGGCCCGCCTATCAGCAACGTGATCGGCTATCGTATTATCAGTTTCATGGCCGATTGCACTGATAACCGGTACGTTGCTTGAGAATATGGCTCGGGCGACAATTTCTTCATTGAATGCCCAGAGATCTTCAAGAGATCCACCTCCTCTGGCTACAATCGCAACATCGATACTTTCCATGGAGTTTAAGACTTCGAATGCTTTGACTATTTCGGGTGCTGACTTTTCTCCCTGCACTGACGTTGGTATGAGTATCACCGTTGCTAGAGGATATCTTCGTGTAAGTACATTCAACACGTCTTGAATCACCGCTCCCGTAGGAGAAGTTATTACTGCTATTTGATCTGGTAGTTTGGGCAATTCACGTTTACGATCAATGTCAAACAAACCTTCTGCTTCAAGTCGTTTTCGCAATTTCTCGTAAGCTTGTTGCAGTGCGCCGATCCCGTCTGGGCTGACTTCGTTTACATATAATTGCAGATCACCTCTCGCTGTATAAATCGAAACAGTTCCGTGGCAAATAACTTGAGAACCATCACTCAAAAATCGGGCTCCTGATCCAGATCTAAACATCACAGACCGGATTACGGATTGCTCGTCTCGTAAAGAGAAATAGTGGTGCCCAGACGATGGATTTCTGTATCCAGAAACCTCGCCTATAACAGTGATGTCTGCCAATCGAGGATCGGACTCTAAGGCGGATTTCAGGTATTCACTGATAGCGGTAACTGTGTAAGCATTATGGATTGCAGCATTATTTGTTACCGGATATTTTGAATCGTAATTGCTGTCCATATTTTCATTCTTCCAAAGTTGCCCTAGAGCGCTTATTGCAGAAGTCCGAAAAGGTATAGAAAGTCCACGGCCTTAATCAGCTAGTCAGCACGCCCAGTATATTCACCTGATGTTGAATTGACCATTATCCGATCTCCTGCAGAAATAAACAACGGCACTTGAAGTACTAAACCAGTGGTGGTGGTTGCGGGTTTGGTGGCTCCGCTTTGGGTGTCACCTTTAAGCCCAACTTCAGTTTCGCTGATCTCAAGTGTTACTGAAGAGGGCACTTCTACCGATATGGGTACGCCTTCGTACATCATTAGCTCAATAGTATCGCCTTCTGAAATGTACTGTAGGGCGTTACCTAGCACTTCTTCACTAATGGCGAATTGTTCGAACGTTTCAGTGTCCATGAAGTTGTGCATATCGCCATCTGGATAAAGGTATTGCATAGATGGTGTATCTACCTCAGCACGAGTGAGTTTCTGGTTTCCCTGCAGTTTTCGTTCGTAGACATTGCCTGTCTTGATCTGTCTGACTTTTAAGGTGAGCGTAGGTGGGGCTTTTGGGGCCTGGCGGTGTTGCCAGTCCAAGATCTGATAGACCTCATCGTCCAAAATGATGGTCATATTACGGCGGATTTCACTAGAGGATATGGTCATTGGAGTGTGTGTTCAAGTCAGGGGTCTCAATGTTCAATCAAAGAGTAGGCAAAGTTCATTAACAAAAGTAGGCTATCGGTTAGTAAACAACCTAGCAATATGGTCTACGAACTAGGGGCTAATTTTAGCAGCATGGCTTAGCATTTGGGCTTTGTCATTTTTCAGAATGACTACATCTTCGATTCGAACTCCACCCCAGCCAGGGATGTAAATACCCGGTTCGATGGTAAAAGGCATGCCGTTTTTTAGTTTGCCTTTTGAGTTGGGTCCGACCCCAGGATTTTCATGTACTTCTAGTCCTAATCCATGGCCAAGACTATGTCCAAAGTGGTCTTCATATCCCGCTTCAGCAATGATTTTTCGAGCAATTGCATCACATTCCTCACCTGTCATACCTGGTTTGACCATATCTATCGCCGCCAATTGCGCGGTCAATACGATGTCATATATGCGATTTATTTCGTCGCTTGATTCACCTAAAACCAATGTACGTGTGAGATCCGAACAGTAGCCTTTATATTTAGCGCCACAATCAAAAATTATGGTCTGACCTTCGAGGATCTTGGTGTCTCCTGTAGAGTGATGGGGGCGGGCTGCGTTAGGTCCGACTGCAACTATCGTAGGGAATGATATGGATTCAGCACCGCGTTCACGAACTGCTTGCTCAAATATCCAGGCAGCTTCTTTTTCAGTCATACCAACTTCGAGTTGCTTGGCTGTCTCTTCGAATGCCTGGTCACCGATGTCTATTGCGTGTTGTAGAAGCGCTAGTTCTACATCGTCTTTGCTTGCTCGCAGTTCCATGCAAATACTTGATGTCGCTCTCAAGGTGGGGTCAGCGTTATTGTTTTTCAAACTTTTTCGGAAGCGGTCCAGAGTATCAACCGTCATATCATCCGCTTCAAACCCAAGTGTGGTGATTTTCAATTCATTAACTAGGGCAGCTAACCAATCGGGTTTGCCTCCTATACGATTAATTCTCCAACCAGGCGCCTGCTGAGAAGCTTGTTCGGTATAGCGAAAATCAGTGCATATGACAGCGTCTTTTTCTGTCAACAACAAATATCCAGCGCTGCTTTCAAACCCTGAGATGTATCGTCTATTTTCAGTATTACTTATAAAGATAGCGTCGAGATTATCCTGTGCTAGACGCTTTCGAAGCTTTTCAACGCGCAATGGGAATCGGAAATCACTCAATTCAAAGTATCTCCTAAGGCAATTAACGGTCGATTACCGAGGATAGATGTTCTAGGGCGTAAAGATAACCTGCAGGACCAAAACCTGCTATTTGGCCGATAGCACTGCCAGCAAATACGGATTTCTGGCGAAATTCTTCACGGGCATGGATATTGGAAAGATGGACTTCGATGAGTGGAAGTTTGGTATCAAGGATTGCATCGAGAATAGAGTACCCAACTTGAGTCAATGCTCCTGCGTTAATTATCACCCCCTTGGCTTGTTCCGACCATTGTTGGATGAATTCGACGATTGAACCTTCATGGTTGGATTGGAAAAATTCCACTTCCACTCCAATATCCGATGCCTTTAGGGAAATGTCGTTTTCAATATCGGCTAGTGTTTTTGTACCGTAAAGGGACGTATCTCGTTTGCCGAGGTTATTCAGGTTTGGGCCGTTTATTATGATTATTGTTTTTGACAACACATGCTTCCAAGGTTTTGGGTGAGTTTCATGGGTGATTAAGTTGAGCTTACAGGTCTATTGCTGTCAGGCGCTGCATTCTTAGTGTTATTTTTTGCTCCAGGGTGTGCTTTTAAATAGACATGACGGTTTTGCTCGGCTGAGATATGTGTATAGATCTGCGTGGTAGCGGGGCTACTATGCCCTAACAATTCCTGAACTACACGTAGGTCTGCTCCACCGTCTAAAAGGTGAGTGGCAAAACTATGTCGTATTGAGTGTGTGTGGAATTGAGGTGCTAAACCGGCCTGTAGTGCATATTTCTTGACAATCCGCTGGACGGATCGTGAAGAAAGCCTTCCTCCCTTTTGGTTTAGCCACATGGCTGAGCAGGGTTTTCTACCTGTGAATCTTGATCGAACATGTTCTAAGTACTCTACAACCCAACGGTTGCAGTGCTCGCCAAATAGTGCAACACGCGGTTTCGATCCTTTACCTACCACACGGATTTCTTGAGTTTTCAGGTCTATATCGTCAATATCCATGGATTGAATTTCCGACACTCGTAATCCAGTGGCGTAAAGAAGCTCGAGCAGTGCACGATCACGGATACCGGCATTAGTATTTAGATCTGGAGCATTAAGAAGGCGATCTATTTCAAAATTCGAAGCTATAGCGGGTAGTTTTTTTTCTCTTTTTGGCCCTTTGATTATGCCGGTTTGTTCATCTCTGATATCTCCTGATTGCCTTAAGAATTTGAAAAAAGATTTTAGCGTAGAAAGTTTTCTTGAAACACTGTTTCGATTGAATCCATTTGACATCAAATAGGCGAGGTAGCCTCGCAAAAATGATCGATCGACCTTATTCAGGTCATGCAGATTGGATTCCTCCATATACTTGACGAGTGGTACCAGGTCGTTTACGTAATTGCGTACTGTATTATCAGCTAACTGGAGTGTTGTACTGGCATGGTGTTTGAAATCATAGATATGATTTGACAGTGTCGGAGATTTTGATTTTCGTAGTATTCTTTCCATCGCAGGTGAGGGAAGACGATTACTCGTAGTCATCGGATCCCTTCCGGATTGAACAAACGTTACCTCTCAGATTTGTCTTACGTTTTATCTCGTTTTTTTGAATTTTTGCGTGAGCCGCGCTTTTTGTTGGCTTCGGCAGCCACTGCTGCTGCTGCTTCTGGGTGGGCGATTGCGCAGTTTTCCATGGCAGTCTCCCAATCGACTTTCCAGTTTTCCGTGACCTCGCCTGAAGCACGTTCGCCGGGTCTAGTTGAAATTGCAACTCGACATTCGGGGAATTTTCCACACCCCAAGAATTTTCCATATCGGCTTTGGCGTATGACCAGATAGTCTCCGCCGACACATTTTTCATCACTTAGCTGTACGAGACGTTGCGATGGAACTCGATCAGCTTTCTCCTTTGCAGTGCTTACTTCTTTTACAAATGGTCCGAAGAATTCCTGAAGCATGTTGATCCAGTTTTGATCCCCATCCGCTATAGAATCCAGTTTGGCCTCTATAGAGGCGGTAAATCCGGTATCCATAATGCTTGAAATGTGCTTGGTGAGAAGGTCGGATACTGCCATTCCGGTGGGAGTTGGTTTAAATCGGCTCTTTTCACGATCAACATACTGACGTTTTTCAATTGTGCCAACAATCGTGGCCCAAGTACTAGGTCTTCCAATTCCTTGTTCTTCTAAAAAGCGTATTAAATTTGCCTCAGTGAAACGAGGTGGAGGTTGCGTAAATTTCTGATTAGCCTCGACTGTCTGCTTTTCGAGAGAATCACCTTCTAGTAACGATGGTAACTGTTCACTGTCGTCGTTCTGAGCATCTTCATCCTGAGTTTCTATGTACAGTTTTCGGTATCCATCGAATTTGATTACTGATCCTGTTGCTCGCACTATGTATTCTTTGCCATTTGTTGCGATTGCTTTTATGTCCACACCTGTATTGTCGACGATTGCATCAGTCATTTGACTTGCGATTGTTCGTTTCCAGATCATCGTATAAAGGCGAAGTTGTTCGGATGACAGGTACTGTTTGATTTTCTCGGGCGTGTTGTCTATCGATGTGGGCCGGATCGCTTCATGAGCTTCTTGGGCTGATTTGCTTTTAGTTTTATAGCGACGGGGACCCGATGAATAATCAGCTCCATATTGTGTGATGATGTGTTTTTCGGCTTCGCTCAGAGCATTTTCAGCGAGATTGGTTGAATCTGTTCGCATGTAGGTGATCAGGCCCTCAGGTTCCGAATTTTGTTTTACGATCCCTTCATAAAGATCTTGAGCTATGCGCATAGTACGTGATGCGCTAAATCGGAACGAGCGGGCTGCCTGTTGTTGTAACGTGCTTGTAGTAAATGGTGGGCGAGCTCGCTGTCTAGCTTCGCGCCTAGTAACGTTAGCAACTTTATATACGGCTCGCTCTAGATCACCTTTGATTTCCATCGCAGCTGATTCATTATTTATAATGGGCTTTCCTTTTTGCCCGGGTACGGTCTTGAGTGAAGCGGAAAAAATGTGTTTATTTTGCGCTGATTGTGTTTGGAGATCTGCCGTTATCACCCAGTATTCTTGAGGTTTGAAAGCTTCGATTTCTCGCTCACGGTCGACTATTATTTTTAGAGCAATCGACTGCACCCTGCCTGCTGAAAGGCCCTTGCGCCTTCCGCCAGGTATCTTGGACCAAAGAAAATTACTGCCCTTGTAACCAACTCCACGATCAAGCACGCGGCGTGCTTGTTGTGCATTTACTAGATGCATGTCGATTTGGCGTGGATGCGCAAATGCTTCTTGGACTGCTGCATCGGTTATTTCATGAAAAACTACTCGTTTAAGGTCTTTTGAATTCCCGAGTTTTGCTGCTTCAACAAGATGCCAGGAGATCGCCTCTCCTTCACGGTCGGGATCTGTCGCGAGGTAAACAGATTCGGCATGTTTGGCTGCTTTTTTAATTTCTGCTATTAACGTTTTTTTTGTGTTTATATATGGTGCCTGGAAATTGATGTCAATATCTTCAACATCCCAGTCTTTTGGCAAATCACGTACATGGCCCATAGAGGCGAGCACCACATAATTCTTGCCTAAAAACCTTCCAACTGTCCTAGCTTTGGAGGGAGATTCTACGATTACCAAGTCACGTTTTACATCTGTCGTCAAATTTTTATCCTCGGATCGATAGCCAATTCCAGATTATCGCTCGTTCTTTTAATTGAAAGAGATGTCACCGTATTTTTGTTAATTCGACTTGTTTCATTTATACGACCTGACCATGTCTCATTCTTAAACATTGTTTTCACGCGCGAGTTTGTCAAGCCTCTTTCCGCTGGACTATACGTGAATATGTTGTGAGAGGATGTGGGGTTACGTATTTGTTGATGATGTGTCTTATGTGGCTGGACGATTAAGTTTCAAAACAATCGGTCACTATGTTTGGAATTGTGAACCTTAGTAGGCGAAATGGCGGAGAGGACAGGATTCGAACCTGCGGTGAGCTTGCACCCACACACGCTTTCCAGGCGTGCCCATTAAACCGCTCTGGCACCTCTCCGTGTTGGCAAACTAGTTTTCATAATTAAGCTTATCGCTAATAGTAGGTGATTACACAAGCCAAATTATGCTTGGCGGAGAGAGCGGGATTCGAACCCGCGATATGCGGAATGCATATACCGGTTTTCGAGACCGGCGCCTTCAGCCACTCAGCCATCTCTCCTAACAGCTCAACTATAACAATCGAGTAATCGATTTTGATGGATGTTTTTGCACTTACAGGTACATCGGTTATGTAAATTACTTGCGGGCGGTAAGTCAAAATGTTGACTTGGGATAAACTGGATCTTTACGATGAAACTACCTGATGATTAGTATCCTATCTTTATCAGCAAATATTTGAGCAGATTCTTGCATAAATGAAACTACTCCCCGTTAAAGTCGACTGTTCTGTTATGAACATAATTCAACTAATTGTAAGACGTGTTGGTTGAATGAAAGTCGCAGGAATTATTCTCGCTGCTGGTAACGGGGCGCGAATGCGGACGAAGAAACCGAAGCCTCTTCATACAGTCGCGGGCCTATCCTTGCTTGCCCATACCGTACGAATAATGCGTGCTGGTGGGATTGGGGCGATTCAAGTTGTGGTATCTCGAGCATTAGCAGGCCATCCTGCACTTAAAGATATTTTGGGGGATGATATTGAAATTTCCGTTCAGACAGAACCTCGTGGCACCGCGGATGCTCTAAAAGCGGCCCGATCAGTATTTGCTGCTGCTGACACACTCGTTGTAGCGCCTGTAGATATGATTCTGGTAACTGGTGAGTTTGTGAGACGGATGATCACTCTACACCGAGAGTCCAACGCATTGTCGACTATTTTGGCATCTGAAGTTGATGACGCCTCAGGTCTTGGCAGAGTCAAACTTGACGATTTAGGTCAGCCGGTTTCAGTTCTTGAAGAAACTGAAACCGACGAAAGTTCATTGCATAGCAATCTGGTTAACACTGCTTGGTATTGTTTCGATAATAACTGGATATGGGATGTTCTTAATTCAGTAGAACCCGCTCGAAATGGTGAGATTTATCTACCTAGAGTTATTGAAAACGCGTCAGAGTTAGGTCGGGCAATGATGTTGGTTTCTGATCCTGATGCGGGTAGGGGAATTAATGATCTCAAACAGTTGGCTGTTGTAGAAAAAATAATGCGGCGACGTGCTAATGAATTACACATGCAAAGTGGCGTCACAATTCAAGATCCAGACTCAACATACATTGATCTTGATGTAGAAATTGGATGCGATACTTATATTGGCGCTGGCAGTCATATCGGAGCGGGCTCGAAAATAGGCCGAAACGTAATAATTGGGTCAAATACAAAGATTACGAGGAGCCTAATATTGGACGACGCAACAGTTGATGGTGCTCGTGTGGTCGATTCGACAATTGGTGATAAATGTTTTGTGGGGTCGAATTCACTTGTTCGCGGTGGTTCTGAATTGAAGATGGAAGTGAAGATCGGTAATCTCGTTGAGATTAAGCATTCAGTGATCGGATCTAACTCGAGAATATCGCATTTCAGCTATATGGGAGACGCTACCGTTGGTGAAAACGTCAATATCGGTGCTGGTACCGTTACCTGCAATTTTGATGGCATTGAAAAGCACAGGACGCTTATTGGAGACGGTGCATTCATAGGTTCCAATACCATGTTCATAGCCCCCGTAAAAATTGGCAACTTTGCGCGTACCGGGGCAGGAGCGGTTGTGCGATCCGAGGTATATGAAGGTGAAACTGTGGTTGGGGTGCCCGCTAAATCAATAACCTCAACCTCCAAATGACTTATAAATATGTCTGATGAATCCTCCAGGACAGAAATTCAAGGGAATGATTAGAAAAGTAGAAAATATTAGAAGCTCCGACCAGCCTCCTGATACCAATAGGCAAGTCACGAGGTTTAAGGTGAATTGTTATGTCATCTGAACACTTGTTACTGCTTATGTTGATTATTTCAGGCAGTTCTTTTTTTTTCATTGCCTTAGCCATTTCCTCACTCGGTACGCGTATAAATCCTCTCCCGTCGGCGGTTCGTAATCCCAGTAACGGTGTGGGCGCCAGTCCCAATGGTGAATCACGTGCCGACCATCAGGATGATGGGTTCTCAGGGAGACTTAGCGCTGAATCTACCTTGATTGGTAGAACGGTTCAGGCCGTTGCCCTTATATCGGGTGGTCTATTGATATTTGCGATTTTGGACTTAGGTTATGCATTAAGTTACCAACTTGGGTTGAGTTGGCTGATAACAGCTATAGGAGCCGTCGTGCTTCAACTGGTCGCATCGGGCTTATCTGGATATCAGCGTAAATGGGCGCGAACAATGAGTAAGCCTGCTGGAATGGTTTTGCGTTGGACCAGTGTCATTCCTGGGATTTCTAATATTGTTGATTTTTCACTTTCTCGTGGCCGAGGAGATGATGCAGTTGATGAAGATGTTTCAGCAGCGCTTAAGGAAAGTTTAGATTTTATAGAGGAATCAGTCATCCCAGCAGATCAAAATGAGTTGAAGATGATTCGCGGAATCTTGAGGATGGATACTGTGAAAGTCCGTGAGATTATGGTGCCACGTGTGGACATGAATACGACAGCTGCGACATCCAGTATTGGTGCTGTTGCCGATCTCATGTCAGTTGGGGGACACAGTAAAATACCAGTTTACGGAGACGATTCAGATGCTATTGTGGGGGTGGTTTTTGCTCGTGATGTTCTATCGGCCTTGGACAATGATAGAGATCCTGACAGTCCAGTCGAGGATCTAGCCCGTCCAGCTCTACATGTACCGGAGTCTCAAAGTCTAGAAAGATTATTAAGGCAATTACAAGAACATCGAACTGGTTTGGCGATTGTGGTTGACGAGTATGGTGGTGTTTCTGGCCTGGCGACGGTCACGGATCTTATTGAAGAGATCGTTGGAGAGTTGATTGACGAATTTGATGTGGATGGTCCGGAAATACAGGTAGTTGATCCACAAGAGATCATTGCTGATGCTGGAGCTTCGATAGATCTCATGAACCAAACTCTTAAAACGTCGATAATTCCAGAAGGGTTTGACACCGTAGGTGGGCTAGTATTGCGTGAATTAGGCAAAATGCCATCTCCCGGAGACACAGTTACTGTCGATGATATAAAAATTACAATTCAGACTGTAATCGGTCGTCGGATAAGGCGAGTGAAGATTGAACTCATTGATGTTGAATCTTTGAGCACTGATTAATTGGCTTGGCATTAATAGAGATTGCCTTACACGTCAGTATCTTGGGGTTTTATCAATACATTTGACAATAGCTTGGGTAATTGAGTTTTCTTATTTTGTGTGTTGCTTGTGATACGAATATTTTTGTACAAGATATTTGTTACTGATTGACTTAAACAAAGACGCCCCGGTGTCACACCGGGGCGTCTAATTTAATCCATCAAGAGGATGAGGATTTAGCCATCTACTTTGTCTACAAGTAAGACTGCTGTTGCTCCTCGGTTACCATGGTCGCCAGTGGCCAAGATGGTATAAATACCTTCTGCCCAACCATCAGCATCGACATCAAGTGAGAAAGCACCGTTTTCATTTGCAACGGTTAGAGAATCATTGCGCTTCGACGTTGACGCTGAGAGGAGTTTGTCAAAACCACTCTTCTTCGCTGACACCGAAATACTCTCACCTTTGGCAAATCCACCACCAATGATGGTGAAGGACGCCGCACCATCAGTTATTTCTGCGGAGCTTCCGCCAACTACAGCAAGTCCGGCGATGTGGGTTGTACCGTCTTTACCGTCTTTACCATCGGCACCATCTTTGCCGTCTTTGCCAGCAGGACCGGTTGCACCAGGATTACCAGGGTTACCAGGTTCACCAGGAGCACCAGCTTCGCCAGGCTCACCAGGAGCTCCGGGGTTGCCAGGATTACCAGGTTCACCGGGGGCACCAGGTTCACCAGAGTCACCGGGAAGGCCGGGAAGGCCGGGAAGGCCGGGAGCACCAGGGGGGCCTGCCGGACCGCGCTCACCCTGACATGCAATCGCAGCCATCAGGGCGAACATTGTACCTATCAAAAGGAAAGTCTTTAGCTTTCCGCGGAGCGGTTCTGTCATTGGGCTCCGTCCTCCAGTCTTAATATTTGAGTCACCTCGCGCTGCATACGCCTTCTAACTCAAAGTGCAAATAACGCAAAATTGCGTAAGAAGAGGGTAATTATCCCACATTACGCTTGAGTTACAACAACGACTTGCAACATATACAGACGCAATGTTAATCGGCGCATTTCTAAACTGTCAAGCAATTCAGGACGAGCTTGCTGGTGGTTTTTCGATATATGGCGCTTTATAACATGGATAAATTTCACTCACATCTGAGTCGACAATCTGATCCTGTTTTACCTATTACGACTCAAACTGTGGTGATAAAACTGTGTTGGAAAGACCACCTTCGTGATACTCTTGGAGGGTCCGATGATTATCAGAACAGAAACGAAGTAATCTTAGAAAATAAAAATCCCATTATTCGGAACCTTGGCAATATTGCCCAGGATTTGCCAAAATTTGGAGAGCACATAACTTGGATCATTCAGAACGAACTGCTGTAATTGAGGAGTATCGAACTCACGCAAATGATAGCGGTTCGACCGAGGTTCAAATAGCGCTGCTGACGGCTCGTATTAATGAGCTTACAGAGCACTTACGCGATCACAACCATGATCACAGTGGTCGGCGCGGCCTACTAAAAATAGTCGGCCAACGCAGGCGTTTGCTTAATTACCTCAATCAAGAGGATGTTGGTCGCTATAGTGACCTTGTGAACAAGCTGGGACTCCGCAGGTAAATAATTTCTCAACTCGGAAGTTCTTTGCATGTTTCAATCCGTATCTGAAGCTATCTGCTGATACAGGTGTTGCAGGTGGCGGATTTATTTAGGCCACGCTGGCACCGACACACCGTTACAAAATTTGACAACGGGATTTACACGTATAGAAGTAGAAATAGGAAAAATGATAAACAATTTTGAAATGGAAGTAGGCGGCCGGGTCCTCGCATTTGAGCACGGTAGAGTCGCCAATCAAGCTGCAGGTGCGATAACGATTAAATATGGTGACACCATGTTGCTTGCAACCGCTGCGGCTTCGAAAAAACCTCGTCCGGGAGCGGATTTCTTGCCACTTACTGTGGATGTTGCTGAAAAATCTTACGCTGCGGGTAAGCTCCCAGGTGGTTTTTTCAAAAGAGAAGGGCGTCCCGCTACTGAGGCTATTTTGGCCAGCCGTATGATTGACCGGCCTATTCGCCCTTTGTTTTCTAAGACAATCCACAATGAGATACAGATTATCGTTACTATCTTGGCAACAGATAATGTTAATCCTTACCCCGCATTGGGGATTGTTGGTGCATCTACAGCTCTTGCAATATCAGACATCGCGTTTAACGACCCGATTGGTGCTTGTGTAATTGGGCTTGTCGAAGGTGAGCTTGTCGTCAATCCTACCTATGAAGAATTGCTTATTAGTGATCTTGAATTGATGGTAGCCGGTACCGGAGATGCCACAATGATGGTGGAATCTGGAGCGAATTTCGTATCAGAGGCAGTGTTACTGGACGCACTTGAGTTGGCTCAAGAGGTCAATGGCGCGATTGTTGAACAGATCCAGGAGATTCAATCCAAGGTAGGTAAAGAGAAATGGGCAGCTCCTGAGGTTTCTGCAGAAGAGCATGCTGCTGAAAAAGCTACAAGGGATCTGGTTGGGGGGAAGTTTATTGAGGCACTTAATGAACCCGGAGATAAAACTGCGCGTCAGGCTCGTATGGACGAGGTGATGGATGGCACCCTAGAAAAACTGTCTGAGGATCATGACCCCGTTCATGTTAAATCCACACTTTATGCTCTCGAAACAGAGGCCGTTCGTAGCACAATATTGGAACACAATATTCGGCCCGACGGCAGGAAATTAGATGAACTCCGCCCGTTGAACTCTGAAGTTGGTTATTTGCCTAGAGTCCATGGTTCAAGTATTTTCACTCGTGGAGAAACTCAGATTATGGGTGTTTTGACGCTTGCGTCCGCTGGCGAACGCCAACGTTTAGATGCTTATGGTCCTGAGACTGAAAAGCATTTTATTCATCACTACAACTTTCCTCCTTATTCAACAGGCGAGGCTGGACGGTTCGGTTTCACCGGGCGACGTGAAGTGGGTCATGGTGCGCTGGCCGAACGGGCTCTTAAGCCAGTGGTTCCGCCCCAAGCTGAATTTCCTTATACGATTCGCCTTGTATCTGAGGCATTAAGTTCAAATGGTTCAACGTCTATGGCCAGTGTCTGTGCCGGTTCATTAGCGATGATGGATGGTGGAGTGCCTATTTCTGCGCCTGTTGCCGGCATAGCTATGGGTCTCATAACCGGCGACGCTGGTAAATATTCGATACTTACTGATATTCAAGGAGCCGAAGATCATTCTGGTGATATGGACTTTAAGGTTGCAGGGACGCGTGATGGTGTGACTGCTTTGCAAATGGACATCAAAGTAAAGGGAATTACATTCGAAATAATGAGTCAAGCTCTTGAGCAGGCTCGAGTTGCTCGGTTGGCGATTCTGGACAATATGGAAAACACTATTGGGGACAGCCGAGATGATTTGAGTGAATTTGCCCCTCGAATGCTTTCGATCAAAGTTCCGACAGATAAAATTGGTGCGATTATCGGTCCTGGTGGTTCAGTTATTCGAGGGATGATTGATGAATTTGGTGTGACCATTGATGTTCAAGACGACGGTACAGTTGTCGTTGGCTCGCCTGATCGAGAGAATGCGGAGAAGGCTGAAGCTGCTATTAACGCTCTTACCAAAGATGTGGAGGTTGGAGATAAGTACACAGGTCGGGTCGTTAGAATTATGCCATTTGGTGCGTTCGTTCAGATTCTTCCAGGTAAGGACGGGATGGTTCATATTAGTGAGCTTGCCCAGCACCGAGTTCCCGATGTTGAATCGGTTGTAAATATAGGGGACGAGCTAGAGGTGATGGTTATCAACATAGACGGTATGGGGCGGATTGACCTATCCCATAGGGCTCTATTAGAAGAGAGTAATCAAGAAGGTGGGGGTTCTATTGATACTTCCCGCTCAGAAACGCGTGAATCTGGTGGGCGAAATGATCGTGAAGATCGTGGCTCTCGTGGTGGTGGCGGCAGGCGCAATTCGAGACGTCAATCACGCGATTTCGATTCCGATCGCAGACCCCCACGTTCAGAACGTGCAGGTCGTGATGATGTTAGTGGCGGTGACCGACGTCCAAGGCGTCAAACTGGTGGTTACGATGGGAGCGGTCGACGTTCGGGTCCGCCGCGTCGTCGCTAAATTAAGTAATTATTGAGCATGGAACAAAGCATGGCTTCGGAAATTACAATTGCAGTAAATGGTGCGTTAGGAAAAATGGGATCAACGGTTCTTACGGCCGCTGCTATTGAACCTGGGGTGAGGCCGATTGGTGGAGTTGATATTGCTGCATCCTCCTCTTCAACCGTAGTTTCAGGTACAACAATATCTGTTCCGCTGACTAGAAATCTTACTGACTTATTCAAAATAGTTAAACCTGATGTAGTCGTGGATTTTACGAACGGCGAGGCTGCTAAAAGTGCAATTATTACTTGTATTGATGCAGGGGTTAGAGTTGTTTCAGGTTCTACTGGATTGGCCCCCGATGACTTGGAAGAGATAGCGAGATTATCTTCTTTGAATCAGGTAGGAGTTATCTCGGCATCAAACTTTGCTCTTGGAGCGGTGGTTTTAATCCACCTTGCAGGAATCGCCTCCAAGTATTTTGATTATGCTGATTTGTTGGAAAGTCATCATGAGGCCAAAGTTGACGCTCCCTCGGGTACGGCTTTGTCCATTGCCGAGTCGATGATTGAAGGCCGGGGTTCAGGATTTGAACATAATGTTGTCGAGTCGGAGATTTTGAAAGGTACACGAGGTGGTGATTTCGAGGGAATTAATGTTCATAGTGCGAGAATGCCCGGTCGCGTCGCTCGACACGAAGTGGTGTTTGGGGCGTTAGGCCAGACATTAACGATGATTCATGATTCGATTAATCGTGAAAGTTTTATGCCAGGTGTGATGGTCGCAGTAAAGCGAGTTGGTGAATCCGATGAGTTTGTCATAGGCCTAGCTAGTGTACTAGGGCTAGATAAGTTGAATACTCAGTAGATGATACGGTCTTAATAATATCGTTTATTATTTTGGTCGCTTTTCTATTGCTACAGCAAGATTAGATAATTTAAGTCTTCATGAATGAAAACGCGATACATTGAAAAATGAATAGTAGCGATCTAAATATAGCCATAGTAGGTGCTACTGGCGCCGCCGGTGGTACGGCGCTTAAACTTCTTCTTGAACGCGGACATCCCTCGGATAAGATTACTCTAATGGCATCATCTCGTTCCGCGGGCAGGAAAATCCCGTATGGTGATGATCAGATTGTAATCGCAGAGGCTGCATCCGATACCTTTCATGGGGTCGATGTCGCGCTTTTTGCTGCCGGCGGTTTAGTCAGCAGGCGCCTGGCGCCTCGGGCTGTCGAGCAAGGTGTTTTTGTTATTGATAAGGGTTCAATATTTCGGATGGATCCTTCAATTCCACTTGTTGTACCCGAAGTTAACGCTGATGATATTGAATGGCATCCCGGGATAGTATCCACACCTAATTGTACTAGTACGCCATTTGTTATGGTCCTAGATGCGTTACGTAAACTTTCTGCGATCAAAGCTGTGACCGTTGCCACTTATCAGTCGGTCACAGGATCAGGATCAGCGGGACAACAAGAGCTTATTCAACAGTCAGGAAATGTACTGGAAGGTACAAATACTGATTCATCTGTCTATCCTCACCAAATAGCGTTTAATATTCTTCCGCATGTGGATGATTTCCTGCCAGACGGTTACACGAAGGAAGAGCAGAAGATGTTGAATGAGTCACGAAAAATACTTCACGATGAAAGCTTGGCTATTTCTGCTACTTGTGTTCGTGTTCCGGTTGAAATCTCTCACAGTGAATCTTTGCAGATCGAATTTGAATCTAATGTTACGGTCAATCATGCAAAGCGAGTCCTATCGGAGTATGACGGTGTGCTGGTAGTAGACGACCCGAGTCAGAATCAATACCCTATGCCAATAATGGCAGCCGGGGGTGATGATGTCTTGGTCGGGCGTATTCGTAAGGATACTGCCCATGAGAACGGAATAGCTTTATGGCTGTCTTGTGACAATCTACGAAAAGGCGCAGCATTGAATGCCCTACAGATTATGGATGAAGCTCTACGCCGTGATGCCCTGAATCCGGCGTCACAACGAACAAGTAAATAGCAAGTGCATCTTGCCGACGAAGGGTCGGTCAAAAAATGGCAGAACTAGGTCGTCTCTTGACAGCTATGGTTACCCCTTTTACTGAAAAGGGAGATGTTGATTACACGCGTGCCGGGGAACTGGCATTAGCGCTTTTGGAATCGGGCTCTGATGGATTGGTTATCGGTGGGACTACAGGTGAAGCACCTGCGATGAACGACGAAGAATTAATTCAGTTGTTTGCTGTAGTAAAAGAGGCTGTCGGCGAAGATGGAGCGGTGGTAGCCGGTACGACTAATAATAATACCCGTGGTTCTATTGCCTTATCTAGAGAAGCTGAGAAGGTTGGTGTAGATGCGTTATTGCTAACCGTTCCAGCGTATAACAAGCCAACAATGGGTGGTTTGTATCAGCATTTTACTTCCATTGCAGATGCCGTTTCATTGCCAGGTATTTTGTATAACGTTCCTTCTCGTACAGCGTTGAATATGGATGCAGCAACCACTTTGAAACTTGCGCAAGTTCCAAACATTGTGGGGGTTAAGGAGGCTTCTAGCGATCCTGATCAGATTGCTTATGTAATTAAGGGTGCTCCAGAAGATTTTAATGTTTGGAGCGGTAACGACAATGAGACTTTTCCTACTATGGCTGCTGGCGGTTATGGGATAGTCAGCGTGGCAGGAAATATAATCAGCCGGCAGATCACAAACATGATCGGATTGATTTTGGAAGGTAACGTAGAAGCTGCTGCTGCGGAACATTTGCGATTGCTTCCCATATTTAACGGCCTGTTTATAATTACCAACCCGATACCAGTGCGATATGCTTTGAATAGGTCCGGGTTTCATGTGGGTCCTGCCCGCCTTCCTATGATTCCGGATGCTGACGAACTCAAATTATTTAGTGAACGATTCGATCCTGTTATGGATCAGTATTCGATTGATCTGAAGTAGTTATGCCAGTTTGTTAGGTGTGTTTCAAGTTTCTTGCCTCACCATGTAAATGCGTAATTTCCCATTTTTGTAAGCTTTAAGGATTACATCGTATTGGGTGTCTTGGGCAAATTACCCAAACCGGCCGCGGAGAGGACATTTTGGTTGAGTGCTGACAGAAAAAAAATTGTCGTTATAGGAGGCGGTAGCGGTTCCTCTGTCGCTCTTCGTGGTCTGAAATCTTATGATACCGATCTTACTGCTGTAGTTACGATGTTCGACAGCGGAGGAAGTACAGGGATCTTACGCGATGAGTTTGGATATCCCCCTCTTGGAGATATTCGACAATGTTTAGTTGCCCTTAGCCCTGAAGAAAACGAGCTACTTGCAGCTTTTAATAATGCACTAGATTTTAGGTTTGATTCCAGTTCTAGTCTGAAGGGTCATAGTGTTGGAAATCTTGTCCTGGCCGCACTCACTACGGTTTATCAGGGAGTTCAAGGTGCTATCGACGAGATGTCCCGTATGATGCAGCTTAAGGGTCAAGTGCTACCAGTCACCTTGGATGAGGCACACCTTTGCGCCGTGTTGATGGATGGGCAGGTGATACGCACAGAATCTGCTATTGATTTGCGAGGTGGTAAAGGACCGGGTATAGACAATGTTTTCCTCGATGCGGATGTAGAAGCAAATCCTAGAGCTTTAGATGCGATAACTGAAGCTGATGCCATACTTTTGGGCCCAGGGGATTTGTATACGAGTGTCATTCCGAATCTTCTTGTTGATGCAATCAGTAATGCAATTCGTGATACGGAAGCTCCGGTTATTTATGCGTGTAATTTAATGACAAAACTGGGAGAAACAGATGGATACAGCTGTTCTAAGTTTGCTGATGAAATAGTTCGTTATATCGGATTTCGCAAGCTTGATTACCTGCTCGCAAACACTGCAACTTTTTCTAATGATGTGCTGAGCGGCTATGCCGATGAGATGGCTGTTCCAGTTGAATTGGACATTGACGATGCTGAAAAATATGCTCGAGAGATTATTTTGAGTGACTTGGCATGGGTTGACGGTGAGAAGGTGAGACACAACTCAGAGTCGCTGGCACGTATCGTTATGTCAACGATTTAACTTCATGCGCCTAGCGTAACGTGTTCATCAGTGATTGATTATTGGATCGAGTACCAGAGTTTCTTTTCTTAATGGACCTGTCGAAATAATTTTTGTTCGCACTCCAACGATTTGTTCAAGTTTACTAATGTATGCTCTTGCCCCATCATTTAGCTGGTTTTCGTCGGTTATAGAGCGAGTCGATTCTTTCCAGCCCGGTACCGTTTCGTATATTGGTTTTGCTCGTTCCAGCATTGCAGCATCAACAGGGAATTGCTCGGTTCTAATGCCGTCGATCTCGTAGGCTATGCAGATTTTGATTTCATCCCATCCGTCGAGAATATCTAGCCTTGTAATGATCATCGCGTCGAAGCCATTTACTTTAGCCGAGTACCTACCTGCTACACCATCGAACCACCCTACTCGTCTAGCTCTGCCAGTTGTAGTTCCGTATTCAGAGTTTGGGTTTGAGCGTTCACCTCGTAGACTTTCGGCGACTTCACCTTCGATTTCTGTTGGGAATGGCCCAGCACCTACACGAGTACAGTAAGCCTTATAGACGCCGACCACACCACCATATGATGTTGGTCCCATTCCAAGCCCGGTTAGAGTGCCACCAACCGTAGGATTTGAACTGGTTACATAGGGATATGTCCCATGGTCGAGATCTAGTAATGCACCCTGCGCACCTTCAACAATTACATTGCGATTAGAGTCAAGTGCTTCAGCGATCAGATTTTCGACCGGCCGAATGTATGGGGCAAGTTCGCTGATCCATTCACTGGTCTTTTGAAATACGGTATCAATGTTAATGGGATTTCCACCATATACCTTAGTGATCATCTCGTTCTTAAAATTGACGATCTCTGGAAGTCTTAGTACAAGGTCTTGAGGATCTAATAGTTCACCGACTCGTAATCCCTGGCGTGAAACTTTATCAACGTAAGCCGGCCCAACTCCTCGGCCGGTTGTTCCTATCGCGGTGCTGCCCCTTCTTTCCTCCTCGAGTCTGTCTAGAATGATGTGCCATGGCATGATCAAATGGGCGCGATCGCTCACAGTAAGGTGCTGAGGGTCAAGTTTGTTTTCTTTGATTTCCTTCAATAAAACATCAGGGTCAACAACAACACCATTGCCTATCACGTTCATTGCATGTGGCCAACATATACCAGAGGGCACAAGGTGTAGCTTGAAGGTGCCGGCATCATTCATGACTGTGTGGCCGGCGTTGTTACCGCCGGAATAGCGTGCGATTATCGCAGCATCTTCGGCAAGGACGTCAATGATCTTACCTTTGCCTTCGTCGCCCCATTGGGCTCCGATGACGGCATATGCCGGCATCCTTAACTCCCTTGTTACTCGCTGTCGGACATCAGAGTACGGAATTAACTGACTTATTGGTCCGGCGGAATAATGCAACAGGTTGTTGCGACGAAATTATATCAGGATGACGTTTCATTATGCGATACACCTGAAGTTATTGAGCGGAGCGTTATTTATGGTCGCTGAAGGATACAAAGTATCAGTGGTTTTGTTGTTTCCTAATTGTTGTTAAGCGTCCGATGCCGCGATAGCGTGAGATATTCCGTTTAAGTTCATCGGGGCTTAAAGCTTCGAAAATCCAACCTTAAATACGTTGTAATTTTGTTGACTGGAATAAAATTTAGCGGGTAAACTTATCGCTAGCCTTTAAACGCACACGCTGTTTAAGGTGCGATTTCCGTCCGTTTCAAATCGGACGGACCGCGTACATTTACAATCGAATAGTGGATTCCGCATTCTCCGAGACCAGGTAGATGATTCCTTAATGTGAGTCAAGCTACTAAGGGCACATGGGGGATGCCTTGGCGCCAGAAGCCGAAGAAGGACGTAGCAAGACTGCGATAAGCCCCGATTAGCTGCCTAGCGAGCTTACTCGGGGATTTCCGAATGAGGGAACTCATCTACTTCGGTAGTTGCCCTAGTCGTGAGACTTGGGCGGTAAGCAGGGGAACTGAAACATCTAAGTACCCTGAGGAAAGTAAATCAACCGAGACTCCCCTAGTAGCGGCGAGCGAACGGGGAACAGCCCAAACCACATGAGCCTAACGGACTGGAGTCCTATGCATTTGTGGTGTTGTAGGGCCAGACATGAGACTTCTCCAGAGGTCTCGGAGAGTTACAAAATACGCATCTAATCGAACAGTCCTGGAACGGCTGGCCGTAGTGGGTGAAAGCCCCGTAGATGAAAGGTGTGTATCTCTTGGTCTGGTTCCTGAGTACGACGGGACACGTGAAATCTTGTCGGAATCTGGGGGGACCACCCTCCAAGGCTAAGTACTTCTGGCGACCGATAGTGAACAAGTACCGTGAGGGAAAGGTGAAAAGCACCCCGTGAGGGGAGTGAAATAGAACTGA
>VFGZ01000047.1 GCA_009392215.1 SAR202 cluster bacterium
GGTCCGGCTGGCCAGTGATTGAACCTGCCCATATAAACAAACATGTAGAAGGCTGTGTAACTGAAAAGTACACGGTTTTGCCAGCTGCGAAAATTTGCGCTGTCACCTTGTGTTGTTGAACCATTGAACGAGATATCCTTCATATCCAAATGTATATATCAGTTCTCTTGCACAAGTAAATGCCATCTCAACGATTCAGACTGCTTACGGCAAGCTATTGTCTGGCGTAACATTTGAGCACACCGATCGAAATGCACGTTGTTAAAAGTCGGAGATTAAATAAAAATGATCGTTGACGTTCATACACATCTACCTAGTCACCAGGACACAGTTCCTCCCGAGGATATGGTGACCGAAACAGCTATGAGGTCTGGTGAGACGGTTCAGCTTACTAACTCTATCGCTGATTATTTGCGTGATATGGAAGCTGTAGATAAAGCGTTTATTTTTGGAATCGCTCCACGCCCGTGGCTTCCAGAAAAATCAGTTCTTCTTGCAGGCGGCTGGCCAGAGGGTAAGAATCACAATGACGTGGCTTCCGAGACAGCGAAGCATGCACCAGATAAAATCACTCCGTTCATGTCGTTGCATCCGCTTGACCCGAATGTGAATGACGAGTACGACCGATGTGTTGGTGATCTTGGATGTAAAGGGATCAAGTTGGGACCCAACTACCAGGATTTCGACCCCACGGGGCCCGAGGCATTCGCACTATTTGCCAGACTTGAAGCGGATCAAATCCCTATCGTTTTTCATCAAGGAACGTCGCCGATGACTGAGGCACCTTTGACTTATGCGCATCCCCTGACTTCAGACAAGATCGCAATGGCGTTCCCTAATTTGACTATGGTGTTGGCTCACTTGGCACATCCATGGCAGGCGGATTGTCTTTCAGTTGTCCGTAAGCACCCTAACGTCTGGGCTGATGTATCGGCGCAGTTTTACCGTCCTTACTCTTTTTGGCAGGGTATGAGGCTGTTTCACGAATGGGGAGCGACTGAAAAAATATTGTTTGCTTCTGATTGGCCCGTTACACGTCCTCAGGACAATATAGACCATTTGAGGGCTCTACCAAAATTTGCCAAAGACCATCATCTGCCGACTATTCCTGAAGAGGAGATTGAGGGGATAATTAATCGAGATGCGGTTGCGATAATGGGGGTAGATTGAGTTTCGGTGATGGGCCTGATGGATTATTGACAAATAAAGACGTGAGTGAAAAAAGCCATAATCAGCCTAGACTGTTTTATGGCTGGTACATCATCGCAGCCCTTTTTTTTGCGACTTTTCTTTCCATTGGTGCAAGGCAGGGCTTTGGCGTATTCGTAAAAACCTGGGAAGAGGATTGGGCTGTTTCAACAGCCGCGATATCTTTTGCTGCGGCGATTGGCACACTCGTTAACGGTTTCTCACAACCGGTATTTGGGTGGCTTACCGATAAGTTCGGCGGCAGGCCGGTTCTATTGGCATCTTTTTTCGTAACTGGCCTAGCTACGGCGGGCGTGGCCACAATCTCAAGTGTTTTGGGTTTGATGGTTTTATACGGATTTATTATTTCGTTTTCATCTGGTGGAATTGGCTTCCAGACAACGGGCGTTATCGTAGCTAGATGGTTTGAAAAGAAGCGCGGGGTAGCAATGGCCGTGCTGGTCTCAGGAGGATCAGTTGGAGGATTGGTTTTCGTCCCCTTTCTTAGTTACCTCTTGATAGAAGTTGGATGGCAATTAGCATGGATAATTACTGGTTTAATTGCGCTGCTTATTGGCATACCACTCCTACTTATAGTAGTGAAAAGTAAGCCCGATGATATTGGACTTACTATTGATGGTGTTGACCCAAATTCTGAAGAAGGGCTGCATGGTTCTGCTGATGCTGTCGGCCCCAAGTTTGTGGATAAATGGTTCGACGCTCTTTCCTCAAGGCCTATTTGGCAATTGTCTTTTGGTTATTTTGTTTGCGGCATAACCACCACCTCGATTGGGGTCCATTTTGTTAGGTGGGCAAACAGCGAAGATATAACAACTGGGACTGCTGCTTTGGCGTTTGGTTTATTGAGTGGTATCAATGCCGCGGGGGTACTGGTGGTAGGGATGCTGTCCGATCGTTTCCAGAGGAAGAATTTGCTTGGCGGTGTCTATCTTCTGAGGGGTTTGGCATTCCTGACCTTGATTTTCCTTCCAGGTGATATTGCTCTTTGGGCATTTGCGGTTATCGGAGGAATGTCCTGGCTTGCGACCGTGCCCCTTACCGCGTCACTGACTGCGGACGTTTACGGAGTTCGCAATCTTGGGATGCTTTTTGGATTGGCTAACATGTCTCATGCATTCGGGGGAGCTTTGGCAGTATTTTTATTCGGCTGGGCGTTTACTAATTGGGGGTCTTACAACGTTCCGTTTGTTGTAGGTGCGTTTACTTTGCTCGCCGCGGGTGTAGTTTGTCTTTCTATTAGTGAAAAAACCAATTCAGTCAGATTCAACAGGATCAGTCAAAGTAATGAACTAGATTCTGGATCAGTTAATGCTGGTGCTTCTTAAATGCCAAATCCACTTGAAACGGTTCTTCATCATTCGGAACCGATCGATCCTACTCTATGGGAGTGGTTGAGCGCGAAGATCGATCACGTGCTTGGCATATCGCCAGGGGCGATGGTATTTATCCTCGGGACCTTCATTGTCCTGTCTCCTATCATCGTCGGTATCGCAGCGTTTATGAAACGCCGAGATATCAAGAGATAGACACCTCTAGAAGTAAGCGATAGATTTAACGCTGATATCCGCGACCCTCTGGAGTGATTTCCAGATTTCATGGGTTGGATCGAATCTTCGATCGACTTCAATCGACCATCCATTGAAGTCTTCATGTAGGGTCTGGACTCTGATATTCCCTATGCCGGTGGCAAGATTGTCAGTTTCAACGTCGTCCGAAAGCTTCTTTGCAAGACCGTGGTTGCGATCTTGTCCTTTCCATGTGACGCCGATAATTTTCCCGAAGAGTGGAAAGGATTTTTTTCGCTTGGTTCGTATGTTTACCGAACGAGACTTTGGAAGTTGCAGGTCTCCGGGTACACCCAAGTAGATCCACCATCGCGGCGGCGAATCTTTTTGACGGTCCTGCTTGATAATGTTGATCCACTTGATCAATCCGCCATCGGCTATATCAATTATCCCGAGGGACCTTCTAAATACACGGTTTCCAATTTTTTCTTCAGGCCGGCCTCGCTCAGACAAGGTTGCGGTTATGCCGATAGCATTAAGTTGTTCGGCGAGCTTATCTCGGGTTTTATCGCGTAGTTTTTCACGCATTATGATTTCCGTACGACTTTAACCATTCAGCAGGTCACTCATTCGATCTAGGATTTTGTCTAACTCCTCATAGTCTAGCTTGTCTAGTGATTTGTTAGCGGGGTTTCGTGTTAGCGGGGTACGTATAATCCCTCGTCGCCAGTAGGCTGCTTTATAGGCGTTTGCGCCGAACATGAATTCGAAGTTCAGAGAAGGGATCATCTGTTCCCAAATTCCTCGCGCCTCATCAGTTACTATCTGTAGCCCTTCCTCATCAATTCCACCGTTCTCCAGAGCATGCCATAGCTGTACGTGGGCATCCGTGATATGACCTGCCGGCATCGTACCACAAGAACCTCGCCTAAACTCGTCGACGAGGTAACGTCCACCCATTCCGCCCATAACTCCTTTAATCGCGCCTCCCGCTTTTTTTAGGAGATCAGTCATGATCTGACCTGGAAGATAGCTTTCCTCCTTCACGTAATCCACGTGCTCTACTTCTTTCAATAACTTCACCATTTGGTTCGTAGGAACGACAGGTCCGGCAGGCGGCTTGTTATTTTGTATCCAAACGGGGAGTTGTCCAGCGTTAGCGATTGCTGTGTAGTGGTCCCAAACAGTTGAGCCGGCAGCTCCATTTGGAGGCATGGCCATCACGGCATCGGCACCGAGGCTGGCAGCATTTTCGGTTAATTCGATCGAGATAGTGGTGGAAGCACCGCTTACCCCACCAATAACCGGTATTGCCCCGTCAACGACTTCGATACCGGTCTTCAGTACCTCTTTCCGTTCTGCATCGGTAAGGAATGGACCTTCTGAGGCATTTACCGGCAAGACGATCCCGTGTGCTCCAGCCTCAACACTGAAAGTTATGCACTTTCTAAGTGACTGCCAGTCTATTGTCAAATCTTCGTTAAACGGTGTAACCGGAATTGCATATACGCCGCGGAAATTCGAAGTTGTGGTCATAAGATTGTCTCTTGAGGATTAATAAATGATTCGGTGTTAATGCAGTGATGAGGATACACTTATTGATGTGAGGTGAGATGCGCCATTAATGGGGACGACTGGTTGAATTATTAGTAGTGTTTAATTTTTACAGCGATATGTTGCCTAATGAAGAGGAACTTTGATGTCTGATACGATGCGGGCCGCGCTAGATGACGGAACAGGGCGATATGTTGTTCAGGATGTTCCGATACCTGAGATGTATCCGGGAGCAGCGATGATTCGCATCCGCCAGACCGGGATTTGCGGGTCAGACCTTCATATGACGACCAGTCGAACGGAGGCCCAGACGTTGGCGTCTGGCCATGAGACGGCAGGGGAGATTCTTGAGCTTCCCCAGGGTGTGCATAACCTTTCGATCGGAGATCGGGTGGCGATAGAAATGATTGGTGCGGGGAGAGCTTGTCTGACATGTCATTTTTGTAGGTATGGTCAGTATAAGCATTGCGTGAAACTTGCTCCGGACACAGGTGGTGGGTTTGCCCAGTACATGACCCGTAAGCCAGCAGGATTATTTAAGCTGCCTGATTCATTCACTTGGGTTGACGGTGCAATTGTCGAGCCCATGGCTGTTAGCGTTCACGGATTCCGTTATGGACGAATGCAGCCAGGGGATGTTGTAGGTGTGGTCGGTTCCGCAACTATAGGGCTTTCTTCTATTGCGGTGGCTAAAGCGTTTGGCGCACGAACTGTGATTGCTTCGGCAAGACATCAGCAGCAGGCTGAAGCTGCCAAGAGAATGGGTGCAGATGTGGTTGTCGGTTCAGGGGAGGGAGAATTTGAAGCAGCTTGTATGGATGCTTCTGCGGGTATCGGGGCTGATTTCGTAGTTGAATCAGTAGGAGGCCATCAATCTCAATCTTTTGCTCAAGCCATCAGGGCAACCCGTAACCAAGGTACTATGCTCTATCTTGGTGGCATGAAGATTCCTTTGGAGATCGATCTGTTTGAGCCCCTGTTGAGAGAGATCCGAGTTCAATCAGTGATTTGTTACGGGGTAATCGACGGCCGTCATGACTATGAGGTCGCAATTGACCTTTTGGAATCAGGCGAGATTCCATACAGAGAAATTGTCACTCACCAATTTCACCTTGAAGACATACAGGACGGATTTGACGCAGCCTGGGATAAAACCTCAGGTTCAATCAAGGTTCATGTAAATGTTTAGAATCAAGCTTGTGTCCTGCCTTGATCTCACCTGGTAGAGTCTTCTACGGGTACTTCTTCCCAGATTTGATCTACATACCTGTAAGAGGTTCCGCAGAAACTACAAATCTTAAATACTAGAGTCGTATTAGTGCTAACAGCGACCGGCACAATTGAAAAATCATGTCGGTTGTCTTCTGCTCCTGGTATGCAATCGGTCAAGTATGTCTCCTTAGTCGCGATAGCCTTCGGGTGCCTGCCCTCACATGTAATCCCTATGTGGAAGTTTAACCTAAAAGACCTCGAAGTTATCGAGGCCTTTGTTATTCGAATATGGTAGCCCCACGGAGACTCGAACTCCGGTCTTCACCTTGAAAGGGTGATGTCCTAGGCCGCTGGACGATGGGGCCGCGCTTTAGAACCGTAACGCCTCTCGGCACCAGTCGGTCTTTATCCACTACATATCAGGATACCTTAGACTCGGCTTAACAGCGATTTGTACCGGCTTATTAATGGTGCACTCCCGGCGCAATTCTTTATTAGTTATCGGTAGAAATCTTTGCGATTAGTTTTTGGGACTTTTTGTTTATTGCGAGCTTGCCGGGCATTCCTGGTTAAGCGGACATCGTCCGCATTGCGGAATCCTTGCTTTGCAAATTTGGCGACCATGAGTGATCAATAACACGTGCATATAGTAGCGGTCTTCACTCGGAATCATGTCTTCCATGACCGGATGGGCTTGATTAGCAGTGACATTGCGTCCTATTAGTCCAAGTCGCCTAGATACTCTGAGGATATGAGTGTCGACTGGAAAGGCAGGCATCTTTAGTGAAAAAGCCATGACCACTGCTGCGGTTTTTGGTCCTACTCCGGGAAGGGAAGTGAGCCAATCACGTGCTTCTTCCATTGGGAGGTTTGAGAGGAATTCTAGTTCGAAATGACCGAGCCGTTGTAGTATTTCTACGAGAATTTTTTGTATGCGCACAGACTTTTGGTTTGCTAATCCACCATGGTGTATGGCATCAGCAACCTTGTGAGTATCAGCTTCGATCACTGCGGCCCATGTTGGCATAGCTTTCCGCAACGCATCGTAAGAGCGTTCGGCATTAAGATCTGATGTGTGTTGTGTAAGTACGGTGAATATCAACTCATCCACAGCGATCATACGTGGTCGCCATTCAATCGGCCCATAGATGGCATCAAGGCGTTCCTGGACGAGTTTAGGATTAATAGTTGGTTTTCGCTTGCGAGTTGTTTTAGGCATCTGCAGTGCCATCGGACTAGTACTTGCGTTTTGGTACGTATTCGGCGAGAGAAATCATAGAGTCTCGATATTCCGAGGGAGGGATATCGTCAAGAGATTTCATAGCCGCTTTGATGTAGTTATTTGCTACTTCATTTGTTTTCTCTAAGGCGCCTGTTTGAATAATTGCTTCGATTGTTATTGGAAGTAGATCAGATTTTGCTTCCTCTCTAGAGTTGAAAAATTTGGAAATTTTATCTTTGGCACCGTTTTCAGATGCGATTATTGCAGGCAGTGTGATAATTCCTGAGTTTAGGTCGTTCCCAGATGGTTTGCCGAGTTGTTTGCTTGTTGCTTTGTAGTCGAGGAGGTCATCGTACACTTGATAGGCCATTCCGATGTTATAACCGTAGTTGCGTACATCTTTCGCACTTTTTTCATTGCCTTCACCTAGGATCGCACCACTTTCGGCTGCAGTGCAGAATAAAGATGCGGTCTTGTTATAGATTCGTTGCTTGTAAGCCTCAAGGGTTATGTCTGTTTGCCAGGATGTGTAGATTTCATTGTGTTCACCCCTCGCCAGTTCGGTTGCGGTTTCTGTGAAACGTTTTACAATCCGAAAGTTGTTCGTATCACATACGTATCTTGCTGATGAGGCAAACAGGAAATCTCCTAGTATTACAGCCATGTTGCGACCCCATAGTTTGCTGGCAGTTTGGTGTCCGCGTCTTGTATCCGCGTGATCGACTGTATCGTCGTGGACGAGGGTCGCGATATGGAGTAATTCGACAGCTGCGGCCAGTCTGATCTGTAATTTGCTGAAGTGGCCCCAGAGCCTTGAGGCCAAAAGTGTAAGTGCAGGTCGAATCCTTTTACCTGGTGTTGCCAAGATATGACCCAGCTGTGTTTCGAGGCCATTATCCTGCAATGAAGAATTTTCAAGAGTTTTATCAGTGATTGATAAAATTTCTGCAGTTACAGCTTGCAGGTCATTTTCGATCGGCTTGTAAATGATTTCCTGTGTGATTTCTTTGACCATGGATCCTTAACTATGTTTCATTGTATGTCTGGTCAGGTACCGGTTAGTCGTGCGTTTTCTTCTTCTATGATCGCATTATCCAGTTTGTGGAACAGTGGCGTTGGTTTTTGAATTTGAGCATTGGGAATGATTTCTCTCTTGGACCAACCATCTGAGAGAGTGTCGCTATCTTTGAAAAGCATGTTGTGAATCTTGTCAGCAGACGTTGGTAGGTACGGGTAGAACACAGTTCGAAGGGTTGAAATGATGTTTAAGCCAACCCATAGTGCGGTCCCAGCGGATTTTTTATCGGTTTTAACAGTCTTCCACGGTTCTTTTGCGTCTATATAGCGATTTCCTGTTTGAGCCAGTCGCATGGCGCATCTAAGTCCATCACGAAATTTTCGTGCATCGATCGCATTGAATACTTCTTCTAACGCAGTGTCACAAGCGCTTAGTGCAACTTTATCCTCTTTGCTTAATTTATCTGGAGTTGGGACCGTATTGTTAAAGTTCCGGGTGGTGATTGTGAGGACTCGATGTACGAAATTTCCGAAGGTGGCCACCAATTCGTTGTTGTTTGCTGCATGGAATCCCTGCCATGTGAACTCAGAGTCGGATGTTTCGGGCATAATAGAAGCAAGGTAATAACGAAGTGGATCCGGTTCGTATCTTGTAAGGAAATCCGGCAGCCATACTGCATGTCCTCGGCTCTTTGAGAAGTCGATCCCACCAAGGTTGAGATATTCATTTGCTACAACATCGGTCGGCATGTTTAATTTTCCGCTTCCTAAAAGAATCGATGGCAACATGATTGTGTGAAATGAAACATTGTCTTTACCTTGAAAATAATATGACTCACCATCTGGCTCTACCCACCATTTTTTCCAGGCATCAGGTGTTCCTTGTTGCTCAGCCCAAGACCGGGTTGCGGAAAGGTAACCAATTACCGCTTCAAACCAAACATATATGCGTTTCGATTCATACCCTTCAAGTGGAACAGGGACGCCCCAATCAATATCTCGAGTGATGGCTCTATCATGTAGCCCTTCCCGGAGAATTCCGAGAGTTTGATTCCGGACGTTCTGTCGCCAGTCGTCCTTATCTTTGACCCACTCTTCAAGTGCATTTTGGAAATCGCCTAACTTGAGCATTTGATGCGTGGTGTTTTTGAAAATAGGCGTGGATCCGTCACGGCTACTTCGAATATTTATTAGGTCGATCGGGTCCAAGGTGCGGCCGCAGTTGTCACATTGGTCGCCACGTGCTGAATCGGATGCGCAGTGCGGGCATGTGCCAATAACGAACCGGTCAGACAGGAAGCGCTGTTCTGTTTCAGAAAAAGGCATAGATTGTGTAGCTTCAACCAGGTGCCCGTTTTCTTTGAGTTTTGTGAATAATTCTTGTGTCACTTCACGATGACGATCTGTATGCGTGTGTGTGTATAGGTCGTAGGAAAAGGACATATCTTCAAGTGCTTTACTCCATATTTCGTGATACCGAGTGGCTATGACTTCTGGAGAGACGCCTTCATCTGCAGCTTTTAGAGTGGTTGGGGTACCGTGCATGTCCGATCCCGAGACCATTACGACTTCATTGCCTACGATTCGGTGGAAACGAGCAAAAATATCGGCTGGCACGTTCATGCCTGCGATGTGACCTAAGTGTGGTTCACCATTTACATACGGCCAAGCTACGGCGACAAGAATTTTACGAGGCAAGTGGGTAGGGTCCGATTTTACGAATCAGGATTTAATGGCGGTCGATCAGGATATTCTTTGCTTTCCAACAATCGATTGGAACAGCGTTCATTATAGCTTTAACTTCCTTAAAGCCAGACTATTTTTGGTAAAACTGACAAATTATTGCTCATGGTCTAAAGATAGCCGGTAAACCCTGTTTTTTGTGGCTTTTGTGATTTGAACCGTCTGTTCTACGAGGGATCGTCCTGATAATCCTTGCGATTGGAGGTTAAATAGCACCTTCCTGATTTCTTTATCTGTAATGATCGTTGAAGTAGATTCTGTTGCTCCTTCTATGACGATTACAAATTCACCTTTAACCGATGAAAAGTGATTGACGGATTGTGCTGGGGTTCCTCGGAATGTTTCTTCATAGAGTTTGGTAAGTTCACGGCAGATCACTAACTGCCTATCGGGAACAACCTCATTTAGAGCCTCAAGTGTTGCCTTCACTCGGCGCGGCGATTCATAAATTACTATCGGTCCGGGTTCGGTTGTTACACTTTCCAAGAGCGATATCCGTTCTTGTTTTTTTCGTGGTAAAAATCCCAAAAACAAAAAACGGTTAAATGACCATCCCGTTATTGATAATGCTGTTGTCAACGCTGAAGCACCCGGCAAGGGGACAACATTGTGTCCGGACTCTAATGCAGCTTTAACAAGGGAGGCTCCGGGATCACTGATACTTGGCGTTCCAGCATCGGTGACAAATCCCATGTCGCCTGATTCGAGTCTTGAGATTACTTTTTTGAGTTTTTGAGGTGAAGTGTGTTCATGAACACTTTCTAGAAGAGGTGATGCGCCTATGTGTTTCAACAGTTTTCTGGTGATGCGTGTATCTTCGGCAGCCACTGTGGGAACAGACGATAGGGTCGTTGCAGCGCGTTCGGTCAGATCGGACAGATTTCCTATAGGTGTGGCGACAACGTACAGGGTTGACATGATTTAGCCCATTTTGTCTAGGAGTTGGCAGGATTTAGGATCATGTCGATAGCCGCGTTGTGCTGGTCGTCGGCATGATACGAGCTACGTACGAGTGGACCAGCAGCGACATGTTTGAATCCCATTTCAAGCCCAGTTTTTTCTAGGTCGTGGAACTCTTCTGGATGGTAGAACCGGATGATCGGATGGTGTCTTTTGGAAGGTCTAAGATATTGCCCAATCGTCAATAGATCGCAGTTTGCATGTCGTAAATCAGCCATGGTTTCGTGTATTTCGGATTTGGTTTCACCTAGACCGACCATTATTCCGGATTTAGAAGGCATACGGGGATTGATCTTTTTTACGCGATCTAAGAGTTGTAAAGAGACGTCATAATTTCCACGAGGGCGTACTTTTCGGAACACTCGTCGGACAGTTTCAATGTTGTGGTTTAAAACGTGTGGCCCGGATTTGATCACTCGCTTTAGTGATTCGAATTCACCTTCAAAATCTGGGATTAGTACTTCGACCTTACAATCTTTAATCCTGTGTCTAATCTGTGTGATGGTCTGTGCAAATATTTCTGAACCATAATCTGGTAAGTCATCTCGGTCTACAGACGTTATGACTGCATAGCTCAATCCCATCTGTTCTACTGTGGTGGCTACCCGTATTGGCTCTGCGATGTCGACTGTGCCTGGCCAGCCAGTCTTGACGTTGCAGTACGAGCACGCCCTTGTGCATGTGTCTCCCAAAATCATGAATGTTGCCGTGCCTCTGTCCCAACACTCGCCTATATTCGGGCAGGCAGCTTCCTCACAGACCGTGTTTAGGCTGGCATTTTTGATTTTCTTACGTATTTCAAGAAAATTCTCTCCCCCTGGAGCTTTGACTTTGAACCAGTCTGGCAACTTCCGTTCAACTGTTGGGGAACCAGGTTTTTCTGATTTGGAAACCAAAGGATATTGTTCGATTCACATTAGGGGATTTGAATATTCGGCATTTTTGCTAGAGGCAACGTTCTCTCAAGTAGTTCAGAATAACAGACAGTCAGGATATTTATTGCAATTAATATTGATTCCTGATTGCCTATCCTAAAAGTGAGGTTTGGTCATATCGAATGGCAAAGCACAAGCGCAGACGAAGATATAGCGGTCCGGATATTACAGGCCATGTGGACTTGAATCCTGGGGATCAATTTCAAACCACACTCAATGGTATAAATGATTCGGGAGATACGACTTCTGAGATTCAAGGTGCTCCGCTTGAAGTAAGTGGGGGGCTTCCTGGAGAGAAGGTCGTTGTCGAAGTGCAGAAGCGATTTCCTGAGAGGATTGTCGCGAAGGTTATCGAGGTGTTAGAACCTGCTGAAGAACGGGTTGTGCCCGAATGTGAATATTTTCTCACATGTAGCGGATGCCAGTGGCAGCATGCGTCTTATGATTATCAACTCCATTTAAAGCAGGCGCGGGTTCAAAGGGAAATTGACAAATATGAAAGTTTGTCACAAGCGGTTGTAGATCCCACTATAGGCAGTTCCGCACAACTCAGTTACCGTAATCATGGACGCTTTACCGTCGGTAAGAAAGACGATCGGGGCAAGATTGGTTATGTAAATGCTATAACGCGTCATTTCGTAAAAATAGATCGGTGCCTGTTGATGAATGATCAAATCAATAAAGTACTTGATCTTGCTCAAGATAATGTTGCAGGGCAAACCCAGATGGCAATCAGGGCTGGTTCAAATACAGATTCGATGTTAATACAGCCACGTATGGATCTTTCGCATATCGGTTTGGTAACAGGTGAGCAGCATTACGAAGAAGAGGTACGGGGTTCCCGTTTCAGGGTAGCGGCTTCTTCATTCTTCCAGGTGAATACCTCTCAACTTTCACGTGCCATAGATGAAGCTCGGGAACTGCTCGATCTTGACGGTACGGAAGTTATGGTTGACGCCTACTGTGGTGTTGGAGTGTTCACCGTTTTATTAGCTCCCTACGTTCGAAAAATAATAGGTGTTGAAGAGTCGGCGTCGGCGATACAGGATGCAGGACTTAACTCTATGAATATTCCTAATATAGAGTTTGTTGAGGGTAAAACTGAGCATATTCTTAACGCTTTGAGCGAGGATATTGACGTGCTATTGCTGGATCCACCTAGGGTTGGATGCCATCCAGATGTGCTGGATTCGGTGCTTAAATTGAAACCAGAAAAGGTGCTGATGATTTCTTGTGAACCAGAGGCGATGGCGCGAGATCTAAATCTTTTATGTTCAGCTGGAACTTATAACCTGGAAACAATACGACCCGTAGATATGTTTCCTCAGACTCGCCACGTGGAAACGATTAGTATGCTCAGGCTTCAGGGTTAAGCTGTTGACTCGTCCATTTAGCGATGTACTTATTCTTGCTAGCGGGTCTCCCCGCCGTGCGCAAATCCTTGTGGATGCTGGATTCCAACTAGAGGTTGTGCCTTCCGGTGTTGATGAGACTCAGTTGCTTGCTGCTTATATGAATTTACCTAGTGCTGTCGAAACTTTGGCTCTGTCTAAAGCGAAGTCGGTTTCAGCCAGGAGGTTAAATCGTTACGTTTTAGGTGCTGATACGATTGTCGTACTCGATGATCGAGTTTTGGGTAAGCCAGAATCCTCTGCTGAAGCGACGGAGATGCTCAATTCTTTAAGTGGTCGAGATCATGAGGTGATCACTGGAGTTGCTGTGATCGATTCTAGTGGTCACGCACAGACCATATCCGTTAAAACATCAGTCACTATGCGTGGGTTTACGAAACGTGAGATTGCAAAATATGTTGCCAGTGGGTCACCCTACGATAAGGCGGGGGGTTATGGGATTCAAGATTGCTCATTCGCTCCGGTGACGAGTTACTATCACTGCTATTTGAATGTGGTTGGTTTACCTATGTGTGCGGCTCTTGAGTTATTGCGAGGCTCAGGGTTATTGCGATCAGATATATTGTTAGCAAGTACCTGTGGTGGGCATAAAGGCCTTCAGTTTTCTGAAACTACGGTAGGCGAATGACGATTTTTGGTATCGGTGGATTCGAAGTCCTCTTAATTGGGGCTATAGCTTTATTCGTATTAGGTCCTAAGCGTTTGCTCGATGGAATACGACAAGGCAGGCGTATTTACACTGATCTAAAACGCCAGCGAGATGCTCTGCAGTCTCTAGTCACTGAAGCTATTGATCTGGAAGAAATAAAAAAACAGGTAAGCGTCGATAAAATTAATGATAGTGCCGCTTCATTGCAAAATGAACTTGCATTAGACCAACTTAATGATGACGTTCAAAAATCTCTTAGTAGCTCGGTGTCGAGGAACCGGCAACTAAGTTGGTCAGACACCTCAACTAAGGACGAAAACCCGGATGCTCGGTTCGAGTCTCAAACCTTAGTCGATGAAAAAACGACCCGCGATTCTGATGATTCTGGGTCAACGTCATGAATGATAAAGCTATCTCCGTGCTAGAGCATTTATCCGAACTCAAGCGGCGTCTTTTCAGAGTTTCGATTGTCGCTGTCATATTTATTGCAATAGCACTTGTTAATTTTTCTTGGATATTTGAACAATTCACTTGGGATTCAAGAGCACTCATAGAGGCAGCAGGCGGAGACATCATCCAACTCACATTGACTGAAGCATGGGTCGCAGCCGCCAAATTAGCGGTGATGATTGGTTTGACTGCTTCATTTCCTTATTTTTTGTGGGAAATGTCGAGGTTCTTTACCCCAGGGCTAAAAACTAATGAGCAGAAATATGTGTATTTACTGATACCAGCAGCATTGATTTCTTTTGCTGTAGGCGCTGTATTTGCTTATGAAGTGCTAATTCCACGGTTATTTGAATTTATGCTTAAATTTCAAGGTAACCTTGCGGTACCGCAGATTACGGCTGCGTCAGTCGTATCTATGACGGTTGGCATTGTTTTTTGGCTGGGGACAATTTGCGAACTGCCGATTGTGATGTTTCTTCTGGCAAAGATTGGCCTGCTGAATTCAAGATGGGCGAAAACCAAACGTCGATGGGTGATATTGTTGGCGTTTGTTTTTGGAGCTGCTGTTACTCCGACGGATCCAGTATCTCAGGTGATTGTTGCCATACCAGTGATGCTCTTATTTGAGATCGGCATGTTGTTGGTGAGATTCGCTGAGCGTGGACGTTACTAAATAAAACTCATGCAATACCTGTAGAGAGTGCGGGCAACTTATTTGGCTTCTAATAGATTTGATTTATTTGGTCTCGTTGTGAGCCTTTCGTTTCTATGAGCATAATAATTTCATCAGGCCATTAAAGTATCCATATGTCTACAACAGTCCGAATATGAACGCCTTGATCACATTTTAGGAAATAGCAGTTGCTTATTGACCGACTCGACGTGATTCTTTATTCTTCCCCTCAGTATTAGTACGCACGTGTAATTGACCGATTAATTACCTAATCGCAAAGGACTTCTTATATGACATCAGCGCCTGAAAAAAGTGATAAAGATTTTATGTTGACCTTGTTACTTTGCTTCTTCCTTGGTGGTTTAGGGGCCCACAGATTCTATGTGGGTAAAAAGGGCACAGCTATTGCTATGATTCTCACTCTGGGTGGAGGAATTATCATATGGCCGATTATCGACTTGGTTTTAATCACCACTGGGAAGTTCAAGGATAGTGAAGGGCGTGTGGTCAAGCAGTAATAATTCTCACCGCTTGAATATAATCAGGGACATTGTTGAATTATGAGTAGCTAGGTGGGTGTTAGGGTGCTGAGACCAATCCACACAACCACAACTGGCTCACAATAAATTTGCTTTTGTATATTTTGGCTTAGCGTGCAGCGGCATCGTCATTCTTGTCGTCTGTGTTGGACTCGTCGTCTTTTGAGCCGATAGCCGACTTGAATTCGTTGATCGCCTGACCCATCCCTTTACCGACTTGCGGGAGTTTTCCTACTCCGAAGAGCAGGAGGACAATTACGAGGATGAGGGCTATTTGCCATATGCCAAAGTTCTGGAACACAGGTAAACACTCCGAGCTGCCCCTGAGATCTATGTGGGGCTGATATATATGGACCAGAGTTCGACGATCAGTATACGCCGCTTGTTTCAAGGCGCTAATGGATTGGGTTGTTGTTTTTTAGTTGATTTGGTCTAATTGAGTCTCAAGCTAAATAACGCCATACGCCGATTACTTTACTTAAAACTTCCACGTCATTGGATGGAAATGTCATTGCATTCATTTGTGAATTTGCAGGTTCGAGACGAGTTCTAGCGCCTTCGGAATAGAAATTCTTAAGTGTTGTGCTGTTGTCAGATTTGATTCGGACAGCAGCCATTTGTCCATTACGAACTGATGATGCTTGTTGCATGATGACCAGATCACCATCAGAAATTAGGGCGTCAATCATCGACTCCCCCCGAACTTTGAGGGCGTAAACATTGTCACCAGGCCCAACTATGGCTTGTGGTAGATCAATTAATTCTGACCCGGAAAGATCGGACCATGTGTCATTTTCTGGCATAGGGAATGGTGAGCCTGCGGCGATTGTGCCAAGTAATGGAACAGCTACCGAGTCGATTTCATTTGGTTTGGTTTTATTGGAGTCGAGTCCAACAGTTGCGAGACTCAGCCCTCGTGAAACTTCCGAATGTCGATTGAGTTGCCCTACTGCCTTGAGTTTTTCCAGGTTGTATGCGACAACTGAAGTCGAGCTGATATCACATCCATTCTGAATGTCGCGAATCGTCGGGGGATAGTCATTTTCGTCGATGAAATTCTCGATGAACGACATGATCATCTGCTGGCGTTCGGAAAGTTTTACCATTTGATTGGTCCTTAGTCAGCCTGTAGTCGGTGCTGGGATGTTATTTTGGTCCTATCCGCACTAATGTTCTAAAAATAACAATTACCTTTTACGACTGTCAACAGTTGATGTCGCAATGCTGCGTATAAGGGTTGTTGGAGATTTGATTTTCAATGACCCGGCGCTTAACGATGCTGTCTTAATTACCAATTTAATGTTTAGTTGTTTTGTTGGGTAAGGACGTTGCAAGGTAGCTTACCGATACTTTAGTGATCGTGCTCTATGTGGTTATGACCTTCATGCGCATCAGATGGATGATGTCCGTGATCGTGAGGGTGGGTTGGATGATTATCTCCAAATGAAATACCTTCAAGATTAGCTGGGGGCCCTCCTACAGATTCAGATTGACCGAATGCAATGTAATGAGGCGCTTCACCTTCGAATACCAAAAATGCTGATTGTGTGGCGGATAGTGACTCATGCCCGCCGAACCATATGACTAATGGTCCATTGGTCATTTGTATTGGACCATCTTTGACTGGTCTTTTGACGTTTTCATCTATTTGACCAGACCCTGCTGGACCAACACCCCAACGCGAGACGCCTTTGAAATCACCTGGAACAACGAATCGCCATCTGGGAAGTAAGCCTTTCCATGGCGCTACTTCAACAGCTACTCGATGTTCTACGTTCTCAAACGGGTGGTGTATACGCCAGTTATATTGCGTGTCACTAGATCTGGACAATCGAACGCGCTCAGAACTATCGCTAGGATGGTCGTGATGATGTGGACCCTGGGCCAAAGGGTAATACCTGGCTAATTGGGTAACTTGTTGTATTGCTTGGTGAGGCGAGATTTTTTTCGTGCTGCAGTATTTCGGTGCAAGACACCTTTTGTGACTGCTTTGTCGAGTGCCGAAACCGCGCTCCGCAAAACAGCATCATCGTCAGCTTTAGATCCACTTGCTATCACCTCTGATGCAGCCCTAACTCGGCTTCGTGTAAATGATCGAGTTGATCGGTTTATTGATGCTTTGCGTCGTTGAGCGCGTAAAGTCTTAGCGGCAGGCATTTGTTTTCCTTGAATAATGTTCGATTGCTATGAAGACAATATTACTGCGGATTTTACGTCCATAATCTTATGGACTATTCGCTTCACTTACCCGGAATGCACTATCGACTCCCGGAATTGTTTCCACCCGTGCAAAAAGCCGACTTAATTGCTCCACACCACTAGTGTACACCGTAAGTGAGATCGTACACGCATTGGTTTTTTCATCTTCTGTAGATGTTAAAGAGTGGATATTAACGTTCTCTGATGAAACGACGTTCGTAATGTCGCGTATGAGACCAACGCGGTCATAGGCTTCAATCCGTAATCTTGATGCGTAAGTAGTCTCATAATGTCCCCATGCAACCTCTACATGTCTTTCTGAATCTTTTGAATCTCGGAAAATAGAGCAGTTGAGTCGGTGAACCGTTACGCCCCGTCCTCTTGTGAGGTAGCCTATGATTTCATCTCCGTAAACGGGGTTGCAACATTTTGCGATTCGGGTAAGCAGTCCTGGTTCGCCCATCACTATAAGACCCTTGGTTTGGTCGGTAGGGGGATGAGAGTGTTTCGGATCGGGCTTAAATATTTCTTCGGGCTGCGGGCTTAATGTGTCAGCAACTCTAGAAACGGATATTTGACCAACACCTAGCGATTCAGCGAGTTCGTCGAAGTTTTCGTAATCTAGGCTTATAGCTATATTTTTTTCGTTGTAATTAATACCGAGTCGTCTGAGTTCCTTTTTGAGAATATCTTTGCCCCTTCGGATATTGCTATTACGCTCTTGTTTACGAAACCATTGCTTTACTTTGGTTTGAGCACTGGCTGTTGTTAGGTATCCTAGGTCTTTGTTCAGCCAGTCTAGGCTGGGGCCACGAGAAATTCTGGCTTTTCGTATTTCGACCACGTCGCCGTCGTTAAGTGGTGTGTTAAGCGCGGCAAGTTTTCCGTTTACTATTGCCCCAACTGCGTTGTGTCCTAGATCAGTGTGTATGCGATAGGCGAAATCAATGGGGGTTGCCCCTGCGGGTAGATCTTTGACATCTCCGTTCGGTGTGTAAACGAATACTTGATCTTGCAAAATATCTGTCTTGATGGTATCCAGATATTCGTCATCACCAGAAAGTTCTCGTTGCCAGTCGAGAAGCTGGCGTAGCCATGACATTTTAGTTTCGAAATTGTCATTACGACGTGCCGTATTTGGCTCTTCTTTGTAGATCCAGTGAGAGGCCACACCACCTTCGGCGATTTCATGCATTTCCTGTGTGCGTATCTGGACCTCAATTGGGTAGCGCCCTGGACCTCGCACAGAGGTATGAAGAGATTGGTACATGTTTTCTTTAGGGCTCGCGATGTAGTCATCAAATTGACCGGGCACCGGTCTCCATTTCGAGTGGACGACACCTAACGCCGCGTAGCAGTCTTCAATACTTTCCGTTATAACTCGTATGGCTATCAAATCGTAGATTTCGTCGAATTTCCGTCCTATACGTTCGTAGCGTTGAAGTTTGTTAAATGTGCTGTATAGGTGCTTTACTCGACCTTCAACTGCACATGAGATGTCGGCATTGTTTAATGGGATCTGTATCGCTTTGACGGCCGCTTCAGTATAGATCTCGCGTTCAGCACGTTTGCGGTTGACTAATCTTGACATTGATTTGTATTGTCGTGGCATTAGATACCGAAATGCTTGATCTTCAAGCTGCCACTTGATGTCACTCATACCGAGGCGATGGGCTAATGGTGAATATATGTCCAGTGTTTCTCGGGAGATGCGTTGTTGTTTCGGCTTTGGCAGATATTGGAGGGTCTGCATATTGTGTAGTCTATCTGCCAACTTAATTAAGACGACTCGTACATCATCTGCCATTGCGACAAGCATTTTCCTAAGGGATGCAGCGCGGGTAGCTTCAGGTTTGGCGATTTGTTTCAGCATGGCGCTGTTCTCTGAAATCATGTCGAGGCGTTTTAATTTTGTGACACCATCCACCAATTTAGCTACATCGTTACCGAAATCTGTTTCGAGTTGTTTAAAACTAATCCCGCAATCTTCGATAACGTCATGTAAAAGAGCAGCTTGAATGGTGGTTGTATCGAGTCGCATTTCTGCAAGTCGCAAGGCAGTGGCAATCGGGTGTTCGATGAAGGGTTCACCAGACTCACGAAGCTGACCTTGATGGGCTTTCGATGCGTAAGTTAGGGCATCTGTGACGGTTGACGCCTTATCCGCGGGAAGGTACGCACTAACTGAATCAAGAAGCGCTTTCGATGAATTACTTTTTTGGGTAATGGTCATTTAAGCTTAACGTTTTGCCTCCTTATTCTAATGCTTTGATGGAATTTAGTCTGCTGGCGGAATCTACCTTCTTTATTCGAGCGGGGAATTTTTATGAGTTTACGGTTTCAAAATAACGAGCAATTTCGTCGCGTTGAAACTTTGGGAATGGTTGTAATTCGCCTTTTTCGATTTTTCGCATTCCTTTTTTATAATCGGTGATTCTGCCTATCATGCTAGCTTCAATTCCTGCTTGACGCAGGGCTCTAATCACTTTTGGAGAACCGTCGGGGTGTGTTGTGATGATGAGTGACCCTGATGCAATTAAGCCCCATGGATCTATACAAAGCGCTTCGCATATGATTTTTGTCTCATCCAATATTAATACTGCATCATCATCGATTACGACCCCGGTGCCTGATGCCCGTGCAAGCTCGTCTATAGCGCCTGCCAGTCCTCCTTCGGTCGGATCATGCATCGCAGTTATTTGTCCTGTTGACATGGCGACATGAGCTGGTTTTACTATTGAAATCCCAGGTGTGTCTAAGAGATTTGCCGCCTTTTTGATCTCATTCTCGGAGACTCCGGCTGCCAATAACTCCTTTTTACACTCTCTAGCGAGAATAGCTGTTCCTTCGATAGCGATACCTGAAGTGAGAATAATATCGTCGCCTGGTTCTGCTGAGGAGGTTTTCACAGTTTCTGAGGGAGCCGCTTCGCCAAGCATTGTGCCTGCAATGATTGGGCGTGTTAGTCCGCCGGTGATTTCGGTATGCCCGCCGATGATTGTCACCCCTAATTCATCAGCGGCCTCGCGCATCTGCTCGAAAATAACTTTGACATTAGAAACTTTTTCGTCTTCAGGCAGAAGAAGTGTGCTAAGGAACCATTTCGGAGTTCCGCCCGAAGCAGCGATATCGTTTGCATTTACTTGAATTGCGTACCATCCGATACGGTCTGTAGCGAAAGTGATCGGGTCGGACTTTGCGATTAACGTGGAACTCCCGAACGAAATAAAAGCAGAATCTTCTCCCACATTTGGACCTAACAAAACTCGTTTTTCCACTGTTCTGAGACCACCCAAAAACCTTTCAAGTAGGTCAGGGGGTAGTTTTCCTGGCCGTAGATGCTTATCAAATGGCTGGTCTGGCATGGGGGGCGCCCCCTAAGGGCTGGCTTTGGGCAAAGTTGGGATTGGATTACCTGTCAGATAAGGGCCGATGATCTTGCCAACGACTGGTGCTTTAGCTTGTAAACCATTCCAAAAAAGATCGAATGCTTTGTAATTCTTTTCACAAATAAATTCGATTTCATTGGTTCTTCCAGGTGCGTCGAACTCGAGTTTGAATATCGTGTTGCAATTAGTTGCTATTGATAGATCAGTTTCGATGTCGAAAATATTTACGAGGTAATCATGATCTTCAGGGGTCAAAGCTTTTTGGACCTCGAACTTTCCTGAGGAAAAATTTTTTCTGAGCAGAGTTACGCCTTTGGAATCACGTAACTTAGCTTCTTTTGTAATGTTTGTGGTTTCACCAGCTACAGGCGTTATTTCACTGCAACGAATGACAACAGAGTCATCAGCGTTTGAGTGGTACTCCCAAAATTTTTCTCCATCACTTAACAGGTAAAAGAGTCCTGGGTAAGGAGGGTGCCTATTGTCGTAGTACGTTGCCGATTCTGGGCATCCTAGCGAGTCATCGTCCCATTCAGCTGCTCCTACGGAAGACACAAATTGTTTACTGAAATCTATTCCGTGTACTTCAAATAGGCGAGCCATTTCTAGGACATGAGAGCCTGGTGGAAATGGCGTTGGCGTTGGCGTTGGCGTTGGCGTTGGCGTTGGCGTAGGAGGTATTGGTGTTGGAGTTGGCGTCGGCCCAGGAGTGCTAGTTGGAGGGGGAACTGGCGTCACTGTGGGTCGGGCTGTGGCTTTTGGTTGTGCTTGGGAAGTCTCGCCCTTATTGTCTTTTATAAGTGATTCCGTTTCTGACAGTGAGCATGAGACGGCCCACAACGAAATTGCAAGAATTGAAATAGCCGTCAGGTAGATCCGAATTGAACTGCTCAATAACTTACTCTCATCTCATCTATATGGGTGTAAAAATTTTCACTGAGACGGTCGGGAGCGTGACCATATCTGAAAAATGCCACAGTTTTTTTAGATTCCTATACAACTGTACAAATTGTTTGAGTAAGTACCTTTATAAAAATACTAGGTTGCATTAATTTTTTCGCTGATTTAATCCGTAGTTATCCATTCATTTAATATACCTACGCCATGCATTGTCGGAGTGGCGTATATTCTGTTCGCCATATAAGAATCGTCAGGTAAGGTAGAGCTTTTCTCAGAGGAAATGGATTGTATTTACTAAGAGAGTCTTAGAACGTTTCAATTCGACGTTTATTTCACTAAGCCTAATAGATCTTCACTGAGTAAGTTGGATTTTTAAAAGACAATACGATCATGTTATTTATTAGACGAACAAAATAATTTGTAGGGATAAGATAATTATGTTCTGCGTATTATCAGAGTAAAACTCGGTTTTACTAGCTTCAACAATGGCCTGAAACAGATCTTGCATCCGGAGATTAATTGTGTATGATTTAGGTAAGGATTTCTATATACGAAAAAAAATAGACGCATAGACGATACCCGGCACAAAGCCTGTGCGTTCCAGTTATTTGGAGAAAAATGACGTGGGTAATCTAACGATTATGAAGATGAAAATGCCATTTATTGTCTTAGCTATTATTTTGGTGGCGTTGATTTCTGCTGCATGTACACCTGATCCAGAAATAGTTGAAGTGACACGCGTTGTTGATAATGTGGTTGAGGTCATAAAAGAAGTTGAAGTAATTAAAGAAATCCCTGTCGTTTCTGATACCGATGGTCACCATGAGGTTGATGCAAAACCCCTAGTAATATATTCAGGACGTAGCGAATCGCTGGTAGGCCCATTGATTGAAGATTTTTCCGAATTGACGGGTATTGAAGTTCAGGTCAATTACGCGAAAACAGGCCCTCT
>VFGZ01000048.1 GCA_009392215.1 SAR202 cluster bacterium
ATTTCCGGATGGGTTCTAGATCCTGACCGCAAAAAAATGTCAAAGTCGAAAGGCAATGCTGTAACGCCCATCGAAACTCTTGATCGTTTTGGTGCAGATGCAGTTAGATATTGGTCAGCATCATTCAGGTTGGGTTCCGACGCGACTCATGATGAGTCAATCTTCAAAATTGGCGGCAAGTTAGTCACCAAAATTTACAATGCTGGAAAGTTTGTGCTTGCTCAGACTGCCGATGAAGGTCCGATTGTAAACGAGCTTGATCGCGCCTTCATTGCTGAACTAAAGGAGCTTGTAGTAGTTGCGACTCAGGCATTTGAGCGATTCGAGTTTTCAATAGCCCTGCAAGAAACGGAAAAGTTTTTTTGGGGAGCATTCACTGATAATTATATTGAGTTGATAAAACGCCGATCTCGATCCGAAGATGATCCGCAGGGAAGGGCCTCTGCGGTGGCAACCCTTCGTCTTGGGCTAAATGTTGTGCTAAGGCTGTTTGCTCCAATCGTTCCGACTATTACGGATGAAGTTTGGAGTTGGGTGTTCGCTGAAGAAACAGGAGATTCATCTATTCATTTAACTAGCTGGCCGACGGTGGCTGAACTTGCTGCAATTCCCGCGCCGGAGGTGACTGGATCTTTTTCTGCTGCATGCGATGCAATATCTGCAATCCGAAAGTCGAAGAGTGAAAGTGGTATGAGTCTGAATCGAGAGTTGCTAACTCTCGATTTGGAAACCGATGAGGCTGGAGAACACGATCTTAGGCTCGTACGTAAGGATGTTGCGGCTGCAGGTGGTGCTGACGATATTAGCTTTGTATCGGGGACTCCAACGTCTGATTGGCGTTACACGGCCCACGTAAAACCGTTGGAAGACTAGATTTAAAGTAAATCTAGTTGTCCTTCTTCCATTTATCCCATTTTTCTAGAGTGAAATCTTTTGCTGCAAAGAATTGGTGGACAGCGGATTCTTTCATTCGAACCTCCGCACACATTTTTGCCACATCAGCAGCCATATCTACCTCAACTCTAGTTGTGCCGTCAGCATCGCACACTAATATATCTCCAGGAGCGATTTTCAAACTTGCGATCACCACTTCAATGTTTTGCTCAATCATGTTGAAAGGGCCATGGCCTGGAACCCGTCCAGTTGCCCATAGTGGTAAACCGGCTTGTTTTATCCCGGGGATGTCTCGAGCGTTTCCATCGACCAGTGCGCCGACTGCGCCAAGTGCCTTCATTTGATACGCCATGCCATCTCCAATGATGGCCCCTCTGCGAGAAGGCTTTTCTACGTCTTGCTGGACTACGATCACTGGTACATCGGCTTTTGCTATAGAGTCAAAATAGTCTGTGCGGTTTGATTTGAGTTCACCGGGTTCATTTAATGGAGCCCAGGTTGAAGTAAATGCGTATCCGACTACGGGTTTTTCTCCTGGGGAGACGTATTCTTGGATACTGGGGTCGGTGTAATCGTTGTCTTCGTGAATGTACCCACGAACAAGGATCCCAGCATTTTGAACTGTAGCCGAATCGTATTCAGCCAATGTATCTAGTACCGATTGATTTACTGTTTTCATAATATGAACAGGGTTTAAACGTATCTAGTTTTCAATCGGAACAATATCAGGCTCTACGCTGAGTGGATCGCCAGGAAAAAATTCTCGCCATGGCTCGAATTGTTCAACGAAAGTCCGACCTTCTTCCATTGATCCTAATCCTTTGACGGCGCGTCCAGGATCGTAGCCGGTTGTTTTGGCAAGGGCTTCGATACCGCGTTTGGTATCCCGAACTCCTCCAACCGAGAAAGTATCACCTTCATCGTTTTCAACTATTAGATCAATTCCTTTTTTCTTCTGCTTCCAGTACAGCCTCATGTAGACGCTCTCGATCGGATTTTGTAGTGAAGTATTTACAGCTCATATTCTACGGTGAACTGCACCGTTATGGCATGGCTGAGTCTATGGAAATCTTGCGGATATAAATTTTCGCTAATGTTTTTTTGAGGATTTGATGGAACAATGTCCGAAATTAGACTGTGACTATCAGCTCTGATTAATATTTCGTAAGTAAAGGCAAAGCGTAGTCGAGAATAGCGTGACCGACGTTTAATTTGGTCATTAGAGGATGTTGTTGTGTGTTTCCTTGGGAGTCTACGAATGTCACTCGGTTGGTATCTGTGCCAAATCCGCTTCCGGGCTCACTTATATCATTTGCAACGACAAAGGCTGCTCCTTTAGGTGTCGTTTTTGCTTTCGCGTTTTCTTCGACATTATTTGTCTCCGCAGCGAATGCAACTTTTACAAGTTTCCTGCCTTTGGCAAGTGGCATAAAGTCTTCGACTTCTACAAGTTTAAGTGACGTTTCTGGCTGGCCGTGCTTTTTTATCTTTTGATCAGAAACTTGAGCGGGTGTGAAGTCAGATATCGCAGCGGCCATGATAAGAAGATCAGCTTCAGATGATGATGGCACGATCGCATTGCGCATCTCTTCAACTGTCATGGCTTTCACTACCTCTACACCTGATGGATAAGGGAGGTCTGAGGCAGTGATCAGAAGTACGTCAGCACCTCGGTCACGTGCAGCTTCGGCGATTCGATGCCCCATTTTCCCCGTAGATCGATTTGAAATGAATCTGACCGGATCAATTGGTTGGCGGGTGCCGCCCGCAGAAACAATGACTCGTCTGCCTGAGTAGTCGCCATGTCTTCCGATGGCTTGGCGCACTAATCCTTCTAAAACATGAGTTTCTACTAACCTGCCTTTTCCCAATAATCCAGATGCTAGTCGTCCGTTGGCGGGGCCAGCGATTATCGCTCCATCTTCAACAAGTGTATTGACGTTTCGTTGCGTGGATGGACTTGCAAACATGTCAGCGTCCATGGCTGGTGCGATGATCACAGGTGCCTCAGTGGCGAGTACTGTTGCCGTCAAGGGGTCGTCGGCTATACCAAGGGCTAACTTTGCGATGGTATTGGCGGTAGCCGGAGCAATTAGAATACAGTCTGCTTGTAAAGCTAGGGCAACATGATCCATGTTTAGTTCCGATCGTGCTTGCCACAAGCCAGTGGTAACAGGTCGATGGGTTAGCGCCTCAAAAGTAGCCGTTCCGACGAATGTGGTGGCTGATGTCGTCATAATGACGTCGACCGAGGCACCTGCTTGCACCAGTTTGCTCGCGATATCTGCCGCCTTATAAGCAGCGATTGAACCTGTTACGCCCAGAACAACGTTTTTACCTTGAAGAGGGGTGTGTGATATTGGTCGCATTATTGAAGTCATCTTAGGTGGCATGTCAGATTAATTGTTATTCATTTCATATACCATCCTCAAACCAGTCAACGTGAGTTCGGGGTTTATATGGTCGAAACAGTCAGTTTGTTCACCCATTAATTTCGCCAAGCCGCCAGTTGCGACTACTCTTACCTCGTCAGGCTTACCTGGATTCAACTCTGATTTAAATCGTGTCACCATTCCTTCGATCAGCGCAGCGAATCCGTAAATAAATCCCGATTGCATCGATGTAACTGTACTTTTGCCTATGACATTATCCGGCGCGATCATTTCTACACGGCGAAGTTGAGAAGTGTTACGGAACATTGCATCTGCCGCGATTTCCAGTCCTGGAGAAATCGCACCTCCGATGTAGTCACCATCTACGGTGATTGCGTCGAACACGGTTGCCGTGCCGATATCTACAATTATGATCGGGCCACCGTATATTTGATGAGCAGCTACTGCATCCACGATTCGATCGGCTCCGACATCTTGAGTCCTGTCATAGTGAATGCGAATACCAGTTCGTATGCCTGGGCCGATTACGAGCGGGTCCCTTTTTGTCAGGGATGCAAGCGCCTTGACATAATCTTCTGTAAGTGGCGGTACGACCGAGCACAGGACCACAGCATCAAATGATCCTGGGTCGACGTTCTTTGATTTCAAAATACCTTGAAGTGCCACAACATGCTCGTCAACGGTGCGTGCCTCGCGAGTTCCCAGACGCCAGGTTGCGGTAATAATCTGACCTTCAAAGGCTCCGATTGTGATGTTCGTGTTACCGATATCAACGGCGAGTAGAGAAGTCACGGTCGTTCAAGTATAAGAGTGCGAGTTGTTAATGAGCGTACTGTTATCAGGTAAAGATTTTATCTCTGAGGGAACCAGATAGATATCAATTAGCTTTTTTTGACACGAAATCCCGATAGAAGTAGCCGAGACGGTTCGATACATCCGTTGCTCGCATACTCGTTTCACCCAGTTCTCTCCTGGCTATGTCAGCTGCGTAGCCATGTATGTAAACAGCTAATGAAGCGATATCCAATAAATTGTCAGGGCGCTGGGACAGCAATCCACCTAAAAGACCCGCCAAGGTGTCGCCACTTCCGCCTTTGGCTAGTCCGGAGTTGACCCACGGAGAGACTCTAAAACGACCATCTGGTGCTGCAATTATTGTGGCGGCGCCTTTAAGTACCACTATTTTTTGGAACTTTTCAGCCGCCTCGAGTGCAACTGCAACTCTGTTTTGTTGGACATCTAAACTTGATATCCCCATTAGTCTGCCCATTTCTCCAGGATGTGGTGTCAGAACACAAGGGATTTTTAATCTATGCCACCATTGATGAGATTCGGCGAGAATGTTCAAAGCGTCGGCGTCGATGACAACTGGGATATCATCGACGATTTGCGAAAGTAAACTCGTCACAAATTCAAAGGTGTTTCTGCTTTTACCTAAGCCCGGACCAATTACGGCTGATGTTGCGTTCGTTAGAAAGTCGAGCACTATGCTGCAGGCTTCCGAAGGATTGATATCACCGTTTTCAGAGACAGGAAGTGATTGATAAATGGCCTCAGGAACATGGCCTGCGATCACCCGATATGCGGGTTCTGGAGTCGTTACGAAAGTAAGTCCTGTGCCTGATCGACTTGCGGCTTCGGTCGCGAGCGTCACAGCTCCGAGATATTGTTGGGAGCCTCCGATGATCAGCGTAGAGCCGAACTGCCCTTTGTGTCCTTGATCGGGACGTGCAGGGATAATCGAAACAGCGAGATCTTTTGTTAGTAATTCCGTTTTTACTTGTGAGTCAAGACCTTTTGGAATACCGATATCTAATACGATCTTTTCCCCGAGTACTTCTAAATCAGTGAGGGTTGCAGTTCCGAGCTTTGGATAACCCAGCATCAAAGTGATGTCAGCAGGAAGCCCTGCAGTATCAAACTTTCCGGAGTCAGAGTTCAATCCCGTGGGTAGATCAACAGCCATCACTCTTGCCCGAGATTCGGCAGCACAGAGCAATAAAGATGAGAGGGGTTCCTCGATTGGGCGTGAATTACCGGTGCCTAGAACCGCATCAATTACCAGATCGGTAGTTTGAAGCTTCGATTTAAGAGACTTAAGTCCTCCTTGTGACAAACCATCAATGATAGTAACTCCGCTATCCTCCGCCAGCTCTCGTTTTGGGTCAGATGATTTTCTTGGTGCGCAAATAAAGACTTCTACCCGCACTCCCCATATCGATAGCAAGCGGCATGCGATAAGACCATCGGACCCATTATTTCCTGATCCGATCAAAGCAACTATTCGTTTGCCGTAGATATCAGGTTTCATTTCGGGTGTGTCACGAATAGCTTCAGCAACCGCAACGCCGGCGTTTTCCATTAAGTTATCTTCAGATATTCCTGACTCTACGCAGCGTTCTTCGATTCGCTGCATTTCAGCAGCCGTTACGAGTTTCATGGCTTCCATGCATCATCGTCGGCTTCACCAACGGCTGATGCTGTCGCTAGCTCGCGTGAATGTGACAGGCTTAGAGCGATACGAGTTATTCCCATTTTTGCAGCACGAACTTTGGCTGGCCCGTGTAAAACAATTTCAGGCGCTCGGCCTCTATATCGGGTGACTTCGATCGATTTCCATGGCACTCCACGTACACCTGTTCCAAGTAATTTCATCACAGCTTCTTTAGCTGCAAATCGACTGGCTAGTTGATTTGCGCGACCTCGTGCATAGGACTGTTCACGTTCCGTGAATACCTTGGTAAGAAATCGCTTAGGGTATCGTTCGAGGACTCCAGCTACCCTTGGAATCTCAATTAAGTCGATCCCTGTGTAAATCATGTTTCAGGTGCCTCCCGTGCATGGTTTGGTAAGAAGTCTAAATACTGCTGAAAATAATACTTGGCATAAGTATCGCTTGTAGCGGGTAATCTTATATAGGATCTAATTTACTCTTTAAACTGAAATCCGATGTATACATCGACTTAGAGGTCTTCCAATAGTGACAGCCCGCATCATTGACGGTAAAAAAATCGCTTCCAAAATCCATGATGAGGTTAAAGTCGGTGTGAGGGATTTTGAATCCAAATATGGATCACTCCCCGGTCTCGCTGTGGTTCTTGTTGGGGATGACCCGGCATCTCATTCTTATGTGAAAGGTAAAGAAGCTGCATGTGCAAAAGTCGGAATCATGACCGAGACAATTCGACGCAAAGCTTCGATTACTCAGACGGAATTGTTGGAAACTTTGGGCAGGCTGAACAGCGATCCGAAATTCAGTGGAATTTTAGTTCAGTTGCCGCTTCCCAAACACCTGGATGAAGATGCGGTGATAGCAGCTCTCGATCCCGCTAAAGATGTGGATGGTTTGCACCCAGTCAATGCGGGGTTGCTGATGCTTGGGCAGCCTCGGTTTGCACCGGCGACCCCACTTGGTGTTCAGAGAATGCTGCTTGAAGAAAACGTGAATTTGAATGGGGCAAAAGTAGTGATCGTAGGGCGAAGTAAACTTGTCGGTATGCCGTTGATGGCATTGTTATTGCAAAAAGGCCCGGGAGCAAATGCTACTGTCACCGTTTGCCATACTGGTACCAAAGATATCGGAAATGAGACCCGTCAAGCTGATGTCCTTATAGCAGCAGCTGGTTTCCCGGGCGCTGTTACTGCGGATATGTTGAAGAGTGGAGCAATTGTGATTGATGTGGGTGTTTCCCGGGTGGAAGACTCAACTAAAAAACGCGGTTACAGTCTTGTTGGCGATGTAGAGTTCTCAGGCGCGTCTGAAGTTGCGTCGGCTATCACTCCTGTTCCAGGGGGTGTAGGACCAATGACGATTTCAATGCTTCTAGTAAATGTGCTTCAAGCTGCCAACCTGGCCGCAGCAACTTCTAGAAGATCCAGCAATTTACGATAGAATGACCCATCGGTCTTTTCTAACTAACCGGGTATTAAGTAGATTCTTGTGGCGTTGCGCTACGTTTATAGCACCTGATAATTAATGGCTAGTTCCACCAAATCCAACGCAAAATCTAGGTCTCAATCCTCAAAGCCGTCTAGGAATGGAGATTCGGCGCCACTGCTTAATAAAGATTTGCCAAGTACGGTCGATCATCTTGATCTATTTAAGATGATGTACCTCATCCGACAGTTTGAAATTGCTTGTGGTGAAAACTATTCCAAGGGTTTAATACGTGGTTTCCTCCATCTTTACATAGGCCAGGAAGCAACTGGAGTTGGAGCTGTTTCGGGTCTCAGAGAAGATGACTATATCGTTAGCCACTATCGGGACCATGGCCATGCTCTTGCTCGCGGGATGGATGTCAACCGTGTGATGGCAGAGTTGTTTGGACGTGCGACAGGAACGTCTAAAGGTAAAGGCGGGTCGATGCATTTGTTCGATGTTGCCAAGCGATTTATGGGTGGACATGCCATCGTTGCAGGTCAGTTGCCTCTTGCTGCTGGACTTGCTCTTGCTCAGCAGTATCAAAAGACCGACGCTTTGACTATGTGTTTTTTTGGTGATGGTTCAACCAATCAAGGTGTGTACCACGAAACGTTAAATTTGGCCGCAATATGGAAGTTGCCGCTTTTGTTTTTTCTTGAAAATAACATGTACGGGATGGGTTCTTCCATTGAGCGAGTGCGAGCTGGAGGAATCGATTTTTACCCTGGTATCGCCACCTACGGTATTCCTGCCTTAGAAGTGGATGGGATGGATGTTTTGGCAGTGAAAGAGGCAACTGATGTAGCGGTAGGGAAAATACGAAATGGTGAAGGGCCTCAGTTTATTGAAGCTAAGACCTTTCGATTCGTCGGGCATTCCCTCGCCGACGGTCAGAAATATCGTGGTCAGGAAGAAGTGAAAGAATGGGAAGGGAGAGATCCTGTTCTGACGTTTCCAGCAAAGTTGATTGAAATGGGTGTCGTAACTGATAAAGAGATTGCCAGAATTAAAACTGAGGTTGACGAGACGGTGGCGAAATCCGTCGATTTCGCAGAGCAAAGCCCAGAACCGGATCTATCTCAAATTTATAACGATGTAATGGTCTAACGGATATGCCAGAGATACTTTTCAGAGAGGCATTAAAACGAGGTCTGCAAGAGGCGTTAGAGAATGATCCGCGAGTGTTCATGATGGGGGAAGATATTGGGGAGTATGGCGGTGCGTATGCTGTTACCGATGGTTTTTTAGAAAAGTTTGGGCCAGAACGTATCAAAGATACCCCTATTTCCGAGCAGGCCTTTGTAGGCGCTGGGATTGGAGCCGCTGCCGCTGGTTTACGTCCTATTGTTGAGTTCATGTCCATTTCTTTCTCACTAGTGGCCTTTGACCAGATAGTGAATATGGCTGCCAATCTTCGTTATATGTCTGGGGGGCAGATTAACGTTCCGATGGTTATCAGGGCGCCTACAGGCGCAGGGGTACAACTGGGAGCTACGCATTCACAAAGTTTCGAGACCTGGCTCGCTGAGGTTCCCGGCATAAAGGTTGTATGTCCGTCGAATCCGTACGACGCACTGGGTTTGATTCGATCAGCAATTAAAGATGACAATCCCGTAATAGTTGCCGAACCTGCACTTCTTTACGGTGATAAAGGTAATGTTCCTGACGAATATTATGAGATTGAGCTTGGAAAAGCTGATGTAAGTCGTACGGGGACCGATATTACCCTCGTGTCATACGGTTACGGCATGCGTCCGGTAAATTCTGCTGCAGATAGTCTTGAAGAACGAGGTCACTCTGTTGAAACTATCGACTTACGTTCGCTTAATCCACTTGATATCGAAACGGTTTTGACCTCAATACAGAAGACGAACAGAGTTGTGCTTGTAGATAGTGCGCGTCGTACCGGTGGTGTCATGGCCGAAGTTGCTGCAGAGTTACAGCAACGAGCATCCGAATGGCTTGATGGCCCGATCATGAGGGTAGGTTCTATCGATGTCCCTTGGCCTTATAACAGAGGCCTTGAACGGGAAGTCCTCACTGATGCTGGGGATGTGCTAGCTGCTGCTGCGGAAGGTTATGGAATGTAGGGATTTAGTGTTTTGTAATCGAATCTGGTGTTATTTGTAATCTCCTATGTGGGACTCTGAACATAATTGCGTAACACTGTGTAGTATTCGCATCAGTGAACCGTTGATTAGACGATCTCTGTTTCACTTTGATTTTTTCACCATCTAAGACAATCTGATCACTAGCCAAATTTCACACGATAGTTTTATAAATCTAGTTCAATATGGGCTTACAGAATCGGTTATGGCTCATTTCAGCCAGATTTGTGTAGCGGATTCAGAACTTCGACCCGGCAGAGTAGCGCGGGTGGATGGTATATCTACTTTCGTACATGCTGATACCGGGGATTTTCGTGCTGGAAGTAATTTCGCACAAAATATCACTGGTAACCGATCGGAAATTGAGCCTATTGAACCGACTGTTGGTGATTGGGTATTAGTGCGACCTGGCGATCATCAATATTCGGATGAGATTGAATTTGTTGTACCACGAACTTCCTTGTTGATTCGAAACAGATCGGTGCGAGGAAGATCCGAAGGTAAATCCGATCAACAGATTTTGGCCGCTAACGTTAACACGGTTTTCATCATCCAGGCTGCAAACAATCTCAATGTATCAAGATTGGAACGCGAAGTTGCGCTGGTATGGTCTAGTGGAGCCGTTCCTGTGATCGTTGTTTCAAAAATAGACTTGATACAGGAAGTAGATCCTATTAATTTTCTGGCGCCCCTAGCGTCAGCGGCGCCAGAAGTAGAGATAGTTGCAGTCAGTGGGTTGACCGGGGTGGGGATAAGGTCGCTTCACCGATTTATTTCAAGGGGTGAAACTGTTGCTCTTATAGGCGCGTCTGGCGTTGGTAAATCTACTCTTACGAATCAGTTAATTGGTGAAAACATTATGGATACTGTAGGTATTCGCAGTTCGGATACTCGTGGCCGCCATACGACGGTGACTAGGCAGTTGTTACCTCTGCCAGATGGGGGCGTATTGATCGATACTCCGGGTATACGCACAATTGGTCTTGTAGAAGGACGCGTAGATGCGCTTGCGAAAACTTTTTCAGAAATAGTGGAGTTTGTGGGGAGGTGCAAGTTTCGCGATTGTGCCCACGAAGATGAACCGGGCTGCGCTATCACACAGGCTATTGCTGCTGGGCAATTGCAGACTTCTCGTTTTGAATCTTATAAGTGTTTATTACAGGAGTTAGACGATCAGCGGGCCAATAAAGATCGGGGTACGAAAACCGATAACAGCAGGGAAGACCGAATTAAGGCTATAACCGCTCGCCAACAGTCTAGGCTTGTGAAGTAAGCTGATGGCGGTAGAACGGACCAGATCAGGGTCGCAGGATCGTTGCATACCCACTATCCTAGGTATTGATAAATCAGAGTATCAGTGTTGCATGTGTGCAGCAGTGATGTTGTGATCTGAATGTTCCCGCAGGAGAGGAAATTTGATTAACGAAGTGACCATGCCCTCAATGGGCGCCGACATGACTGAAGGTACTATCGCTAAATGGCTAAAAGCTGAAGGTGATCAGATAAGCCGTGGGGACAAATTAGCTGAAATTGAGACCGACAAAACCGTTGTTGAGATGGAGGCGTATGCTGATGGTGTGCTTCGGCGGATCACAGTCGAAGAAGGTTCTTTAGTTCAAGTGGGCACCGTTATAGCCTACATTGGTGATCCTGAGGATGAAATCCCTGAAGCAGTATCGGATCCAGTAGTAGCGGAAAGTGATACCCAGCCATCCGAACAATCTGATGCTCCTGCTCCTGCCGATTCAGTATTAGCTAAAAATGATATCGGAACAGAACCAATCGCAGCAGTCAGTTCTGTCGCTGGTGGCAGGGTTAAAGCCTCGCCTATTGCTCGCAAGATTGCGGCTGAAAAGGGCATTGATATTACCACTGTTCCGGGTACGGGACCTGGATCCCGTATCACTAAGGCAGATGTGGAGAATTTCACTCCTTCCGCACAATTTGCTTTATCTGGTTCCAGCACTAGTGCAGTAATTGATGGGTCTGACATCGTTCTTTCGTCTATGCGTCAGGCAATTGCTAGGGTTACGGTTCGGTCGAAGACTGAGGCACCTCATTACTACGTGACTCATGAAGTGAACATGAGTGCGGCAATGACGTTCCGGACACAGTTGAATGAAGCGCTAGATGATGAAGTAAGGGTGTCCGTCAACGATATGGTCTTGAAAGCAGTTACTGCGTCATTGGTGAAGTATCCCAAGTGGAACTCAACATTTGATGGCGATAAGCTTCTGGGACATTCTGATATTAATCTCGGCGTTGCCATAGCTCTTGATGAAGGTCTTATCGTACCTGCGGTGATGGGCATTCAAAAGATGACGTTAGTTGAGATTTCCCAAGCGGTGCGTGATTTGGGCAGAAGAGCGCGAGGTGAAGGTGGCACGCTTACACAGGATGAATTGACAAAGGGTACATTTGGGACATCAAATCTTGGAATGTTTGGAACTGATACGTTTGCAGCAATCATTGTTCCCCCGAATGCTGGAATAATTGCTGTTGGTGCTGTGAAAGAGAAGCCGATTGTTAGTAATGGCGAGGTGGTGGTTGGGCAAATGATGAATGCTACTATTTCCGCTGATCACCGTGTGGGCGACGGAGCTGAGGCCGCCATTTTCCTGAGTGAATTTCAGAAAACTCTTGAAAATCCAGTTCGTCTAATGTTGTGAACAACAAACAACTTTCGAGTTAATTTCTGCCCAGACGAGTGATTTGTGTAAACAAGACCGAACTCCTCGTAGAATTGCGGGGCAGTTTACAGGCTGATAAACGATGTACGTACGTGAGATATTTACTAGGCATGAGCGAGCAATACTCAGTCGGTTTTTTACGAACATCGATGAACCGGTTTTTGCTCTTATCAACCTACCAGAGGTTGTAAAAGGGGCTTTATTTGCTCGCTATAGCCGTTCCCACAAATCGTTACGTCGTTTGTTTTTAGATGAATTCTACGATCAAACTGACATAGGGGCTGAAGAACAAAATGATTCAACCGTTAGTACTGATGTCGTGTCAGTCGATCGGGCGCGGGGTTTATTCGACCGCGTTTTTTCCGAGTACGGCGATGACTCCGTAGCTCAACTGGGTGGAGCACATATCGCATGCGAACAAGCTTCGAATATTCTCACTAAGGTATTGGAATGGGGTCGATTGGCTGCGTATTTGGAGCAATCCACTCGTTACATCTTTTACGATCAGAAGTATGGCGATGGTTATCGCTACATCGTCCCGCCGGAGATCCAAAGCGGAAAGATCGCTTCTCATTACAAAGAAACTATTAATTGGTTATTTGACGAGTATTCTCAACTAGTTCACACGTGTGTGACTTTTTTTGAAAATCAGTATCCCAGGCAATCTGGTGATTCTAAATTCATCTACAACGCATCGATTAGAGCTAAAGCATGTGATGTTGCACGTGGTCTTTTGCCTGCGTCGTCATACTCAAATGTCGGAATATTTGCTACTGGCCAGGCTTACGAACATTTGCTTATAAGGATGAATAGTCATCCTTTAGAGGAGGTGCGTGAATACGCTCGAAAAATGCTGCTGGAACTGCGAAAAGTAATCCCTTCGTTTATGAAACGCGTGGATTTGCCCGACCGTGGCGGTGCCTGGTCACATTACTTGAAAGAAAACCATGATGCAGTCGAGAGGATTGCGTCTAGTATTAATGTGGATCCGGATCCAATAGGCGAAGTCTCTTTGATTGAGTGGGATTCAGATGCTGAAAACAAGATTATCGCGGCCGCCTTGTATGCACACACAGATCTCTCTGACGTTCAACTCCAAGCTGTTGTCGATCGCATGAGTGATTCTGAAAAAACTGAAGTGATTAAATCCTACGTTGGTCAACGTAAAAATAGGCGTCATAAGCCTGGTCGTGGCATGGAGCGATCGTTTTATAGATTTGATGTGTTATCTGATTTTGGCAGTTTTAGAGATCTACAGCGCCATCGTATGTTGACTATTGACTGGCAACGACTAGGAGTTAAGCATGGGTATTTAACCCCGCCTTCCATAAGTGAGGTTGGCTGGTCACAAAGATGGAATGATGCTATGGGGCGCATATCTGATTTTTATGCTCAGGTATTAAATGACCATGGCCCTGAAGTTGCACAATATGTAGTGCCGTTTGCATTCAAAATTCGATATTCGATGCAGTTCAATGTTCGGGAAGCGTTTCACATTTTAGAACTGCGCACCGCTCAGCAGGGTCATCCAGATTATCGAAGGGTGTGTCAACGCATGCACACTCTTATTCGCGACAAAGCAGGTCATAAGGCTTTGGCTGACGCAATGTCTTACGTTGATCATGGTTCATATGGCTTGGAGCGGATTGAGGCTGAACGTAAAGCGGAAAACCGTCGATCGCATTCATCTGATTAATTGGGATCTTTTCTTGGACTCGGCTGTTTCTTTGTCATGATCCATGCTGGGATAAGGGTTAGGAAGCATACGACTGCACCATATTGGTAAAACCTAGTGAATACTTTCATACCGGCTTCGCTAGTGCTATTGGCTATGTGTTGCTGCACATCGGGATCGATCGAGAAAGCGGGAATGTCTGTGACCAGTTGATGAAATTGTGCTGTTCCTAGTGTAGTCATTACAGCTAAGCCGACTATCATTCCTATCATTCGGGAGGCACTTAGCAAGGCAGCCGCGATCCCGCGTTTGTCACTGGCAACTTTCTTGAGTGCGGTTTCCGTAATTGGTGAAATAACTATTCCCAGTCCTAAACCTGTAATCACTAGGTGGATTGTCAGTATGGGATCAGTGATATTTACAGTCCACTTAGACATTAGCAGGAAGCCAATGCCGGTAATGCTCGTTCCTATTATTACTGGCATTCGCTCGCCTACGCGTTGTGTGATGTAACCTCCAATCAAAGCCCCAACACCTATAGCTACTGTCATTCTTAGGAGTTGTAGCCCGCCTTCTAACGGAGACTTTTGCAATACAGTGGCTGCTAGTAACGGTACTGTGACCATGCCGATGATTAACGCAGCTCCGATAAAAAAATGGGTCAAGTTCGCAAGGTTAAACGATAGGAGTTTAAAAAGTTTTTCAGGAAACAATGCATCGCGTGAGCGATTGTTGATCAAGAGGAGTAGTAATACCAGTCCAATAGTAAGCGTGAGGGAGATGCCCATGAGTGCATCCGGGTGGCCTAACCGCACAAGGCCGACGGTTAAGAGCGTGAGCGCAGCTGAAAAAATAAGTCCGGTTCGTACATCTACATGTACATTGGTTCGCTTGCCCGCTGGATTTTTGAGAATCCAGATCGATGCGGCTAGGGTCAAAGGAATATTTAGCCAGAAAGCCCATTCCCATGAAAGCCAAGTGCCAATTCCTCCACCCCATATGGGGCCGAAAACAGCTCCTGCTTCAGCACTTGCACCTATCAAACCATATGCGATAGCTCGGTGTTTATCGTCAACTAGTTCCCCTGCGGCTGCGATGGTTATGGGAATGATTGCCCCTCCACCGATTGCTTGGAATATACGTGTTCCGATAAGCCAGTTGTAATCGGGATCTCCACCGTAAAGCCACCCTGGTATTTCCGGGGAAACCGCCACTAAAATAGACCCGATTGAGAAAATTGCCATCGCAAGTAGGAACGCTCGTCGATAGCCGGCACGGTCAGATATGCGCCCCATTAGAGGCATTGCCGCTGTGTAACCGATCAGATAACCCGTGATAGACCAAGAGGCGCGATCGAGTTCACTTACCGCTACTCGTAGATCTGTCATCATTTCCGGTAAAAGGGTTACAACTACTGTTTGGTCATCTGCAGCAATGAAAACTCCAAAACACAATGGCAGCATGAGTTTGTAGGGAGATATGAATTGACCTATTCGGCGGAGCATCGTTTAAATCGGTGGTTGGAGTAACGCTTTTGCATTGAAATTGGAGAGTGTTATTACTCGAACAGTGTTTGATTCATCTCCAGGTTGCGTAATGCCAGTTATAACAATTTTTTTTAGTAGATAACTTTCGGCATCTATTGTGAGGCTTATCTTTGGGGCAGCTTCTGCCTGTACCTCCCCGACAAGCGCAGCAAGAGTGGTCGCAGGGATTTCTCCCACAACGACCAATTCATTGTTCATCTGCTCGCTTCCTGCATATCGTGCGTTTTGGGTTTCTCCAAGAATATCTGCGACCAACTTTATGGGGTCGAGAAATGAGAAAGGACTATCCGCAGGGGTAATCGGGGACCATGTTCCGGTTAGAGGATTTGTCATCCACGTTTTATCGTCAATCACAATTGCTGCAATCCGGACAAAAGTGCGTCCTATTCTTGCTTCAGCAATAAGATCAAAACCGTTGGACGTAACAATCCCACCGGCTTTTGTCATGTCGATTGAACCTGAGAGAGTCGTAAATCCTTCAGGGTGAGTTAAGTCGAACTCGAAACTGTTAAGTTTTTGCATCGCCATCTGCGAGGAATGTATGGCATTGGCAGGCGTTACGCGAGAGACGGTGGGTTCCTCACCAGCTGTTTGATTGGAACAACTGAGCGCAATGAGAAAAAATAGCGCTGCTGCTGTTACAGGTATGTGATGTATGTGAACAGTCATCTTGTGTGTTTGCAACCTAACCAAAGTTGTTGATTGTTACTTAATCAAACTGGTCTTGGATAATAAGTTTTAATTTAACTTAAGGGTCGCTGCAGTCACGCATAAAACCGCAGTTGTCGCACCTCAACTTGCAATGTAGGTCGACCAACTGAGATGCGCAACGATCACAGATCCAAACCTTAGTTTCTGCGTTTTCATTCATGTGGGTTCAACTATTACGGTCTGGCTTTTTACTTCGGTCACAACTGTTTTATTCCATATTAAGAATTCCCAGTGGCTATCTGGGTGTTCTTAAGCAGGAGGAACCTGTGATCAATGGATCAGATAGAAAATGTATTTCATGCTATTGAATTATAGATATCGTTTAAGAGTTACCTAAGGAGAAAGTATTTAGCCATTTACGTGCTAATTAAGTAAGGCTAAGAAGGAGAAATTTAGGAGGTAGCAACGCGCTTTTAGATCTGACTTATCGTTACTAACGGTCGAAATGGAGCCGCGATTCTTTGGACCCCCATACTTTGCTAACTCTCTGGATTTTCTTTTCCCTGGGTCGTTAATGTCTTTAATCTGCGTAGCGCACTTTCTGCTTGCTCTGTATTTGCTCCATCAGGCGCGCGTTCGAGGAATTGGGTGAGGGAGTCAACGGCATCACCAAAATTGCCTACCTTGGTCTGTAAGTGCGCCAGTTCACTCAAGTTGCCTATGTTTGAAGGGTCCAGAAGCTGAATTCGTTCTGAAGCTGAAAGAGCAAGTTTGTATTGTTTGTGCTTTTCGTATGCGACTTTGAGATTGCTGATAAGCCTGCGGAGTATAGTTCTCTTGCTTGTAGGACGCAGGAATTTGCGCTCCAGGTCATCGAAATCAGCTCCATCCACTCTTTCTTTCCTGAGTATGCTGACGATACATTCTTTTCGAGAGAGTAGTCCGCCGCTATAGAAAGGGTCGACATAAAGTCTTTCATCTCCCTGACCGATCGCCACAATGAAGTGTTTGCGGAGCGATATCCCTTCTACAACCACTCCAGCGGTTCTGGCGATTTCCATGTACAGGATCGAGAGGGCTACCGGGCTTCCTGTTTTTCGGTCTATAACCTGGTTTATGTGATTATTATTTGGATCGAAATAATCTTTCGTATTGCCGGTGAAGCCAGATTCTTTGAAGATAACGTCGTGCATGACATCAACGAAATCGTATGTTGAGTGATGAGAGGTGAGATGAGCTTTTACTCGTACACCCAACTTAGCTATAAGACCCTGATATGCGACGACGTCCAGATTAGGAAATTCAGCCGACGCTGCGTTCAGGCTAGCTGATGAGAGGTTGATCTCCCAATCTGGGCATCTGATGGTGCGGGCGAAATTCTCTTTTGGATTTGACGGGGTGGTTCCCAAAGCGGATGAATTTTTCCTGTGTCTATGGCAAGCCTTTTCAAATCGAATCACCCGCATTCTAGCTGTGACCCTGTCAAGCCGCAAACGCTGAAGGCATGGTATTTGGTCGATGATTTGACATGATGCTCTGAGGTTGCAAAACTTGTTTGCAGGTGAAGCTTCGAAACTTCACTAGCGTCGTTCGAGACGCACAGGGGTGCTCGGGTAGCCGGGCTGAGATGGTAAACAAGGAAACTTTGCCAACCCTTGAACCTGATCTGGGTAATGCCAGCGTAGGAAAACGGTCTCATGCCATATCCAAGCGTGTATTACTCAGTGTTACAAATAGACCTTAGTAATTGCGTTAGAAGAATGAGTTCCTGTTCAGAGAAATTCGCGTTGGGAAATGCCCGTGTCTACTGTTGATAAGGACGCGTTGTTAACCGTTTCTGGAGTTGGATTTGATTATGAGAACATTCCGGTTCTCGATAATGTTGATCTCTCCTTAAATCGAGGAGAATTTGTGGCGCTTGTGGGGCCTTCAGGTTGCGGTAAAAGCACACTTTTGAATCTGATTTCGGGTCTTTCCTCTCCCCGTAAAGGAACTATAAGTGCTAACGGTATATTTGAAAGTTCGGCGCGACTAGGCAATGTTTCGTACATGCAGCAGCGAGACCTCCTGCTGTCGTGGCGGACAATCGCTGAGAATTGCCAGCTTGGTATGGAACTACGGAGCATTTCCGACGATGTGTCAAAGACACGGGTACAAGAGCTGGCAAAATCATTTGGTCTGTATGACGTGCTCGATCATATGCCTTGGCAACTATCTGGTGGTATGCGTCAAAGAGCCGCATTGATGCGGACCATTTTGCTTGAAAATGATGTGTTGCTTCTTGATGAGCCTTTCGGGGCTCTCGATGCAATAACACGTAATGTGTTACAGAAATGGTTGCTTAGTGTGTTAGTTCGCAATGACAAGGCAGTTCTGTTGGTTACTCATGATGTAGAGGAAGCGATATTGCTCGCGGACAGAGTGATGATCATGGCAAGTGAACCCGGTCGCATAATCGCTGAAGTAGATGTGAGGTTGGCTGAATCCAGCATCGAGTCATCATTTACGTCACCGGAGTTCGTTGAATTAAGGAAAGACATTCTAGAGTTACTGGAGAGGCAAGAGGTGTCTTTGTGATCAATTATTTAGGAGGCATGTGGCTAGCTGCCAAGAATTGGTCACCAGCGATTTTCACTGCTCTCGCACTTATTTTGATATGGGAGTTTGTTGTTTGGATTCTCGATATTCAAAGATGGTTACTTCCTCCGCCAACAATTATTTTTCAAGAATTAATTGATTCCATAGGACTTTTGACTCGACATGCTGGTATCACGCTGTTGGAGATAATTATGGGATTCAGTGTGTCACTGATGATAGGGGTTGCTCTAGCATCAGGAATTGTGTGGTCTCGTACTATGGAACGGTCGATCTATCCAATTATCATCGCATCTCAGACCATACCCATATTTACTCTCGCACCGCTTCTTATCATCTGGGTTGGCACGGATATTTTTTCAAAAGTTATAGTAGTAGTACTCTTCACGTTTTTCCCGCTGGTGGTTAGCCTTGTCACGGGCCTACGCTCAGTTGATTCAGAGGCGGTTGATATGTTCCGGACGCTTGGCGCAACCAATGCACAAATATTTAGAAAGCTAATGATTCCTACTGCATTACCAAATTTTTTTGCTGGGATGAAAGTAGCAGCAGTCGTATCGGTGATCGGTGCTGTCATTGGAGAATGGGTTGGAGCCAGTGCTGGTTTGGGATGGCTTATGAAGTTGTCTGGCCCGCAATTCCAAACGGCGAGAGTCTTTGCTGCGATATTGGTTTTGTCTGTGGTGGCGATTACGTTATTTTCCGCAGTTGTTGCGATAGAAAAATGGTTTTTGCGTAAATACCCATCGATTTTGAGTCAAGCTAAGAATTTAGGTGAGTGATGAAAAAAATATTTTTCTATCTTGTAATTGTGCTGATGGTTGTATTTACGAGTTGCAGTAGCAATGAGGTAGAGGCCCAAGATCTGGTACTTACCTTGGATTGGTTCCAAAATGCGAATCATGCAGGAATCTACGAGGCGCTTGATAAAGGATTTTTTGCAGACGAAGGGCTTAAAGTTACCGTAGAACCACCAGCTGATCCGACGGCTATTCTTAGCTTAGTTGCAAGTGGAGACAGCGACTTTGGAATGTTTTATCAGCCGGATCTGATGCAGGCTCGCAATGCTGGTGTCCCAGTTGTTGCGGTAGCAGGCGTTGTACAGCGCCCTTTAAATTCAATGATGTCTCTCCAATCATCTGGGATTGATCGACCTGGCAAGTTGTCCGGAAAGAAGGTGGGATATCCTGGAATTCCATGGAATGAAGCGATGCTAACCACCATGCTTGAGGCGGATGGGTTATCTCGAGATGACGTGGAGTTGGTGGATGTAGGATTTGCCCTATCGCAGGCTTTGCTGGCCGGTACCGTAGATGCCGTTGTAGGCGCGTACTGGACTCATGAGTTGATCGTGATGGAAAACGAAGGGCACGATGCCAATGTAATACTTCCAGATGAATGGGGCGTTCCCACGTACTACGAGTTGGTTTTAGTCGCCTCCGAAAAGACAGTCAGAGATCGACCTGAAATCGTTGAGAAGTTCGTAAAAGCATTTAGTAAAGGTTATGAACGAGCATTATCAGATCCTCAGGGATCTATCGACACGTTGCTCAAGATGAACCCCGATGCCGAAATTGATGAAGCAGTTGATCGAGCGGGCGTCGAGCTTATTGTTCCGTTATGGCAATCAGAAAGCCAGCCATTTGGTACTTTGGTGCCTGAGCGATGGACGTTATTTTCTGACTGGATGAAATCAAAAGATTTGATCGGTCAATCAGTAGATCCCTCTTCAGCATACGATACGAGTTTCACCGGGCGGTAAATCATTTTTTCATTTTTGGTGGAAGGATCAATGTTGATCAGAAGCGTAGCTGTGGGTACGCAAGATGCCCGGTATGACCCGTTTTATCGACTTTATAAACTTCTCCGCCTTTAAACGTCACAAATAACGTGTTAAGCGATGTTCCCCCATAAGTGCAGTTTGTGGGGCTATCTGCTGCAGTTTTGTGTGTTTGGATAACCCTTCCTGACGGTTCGAATTCATAGATCATTGAACCTGGCCCGATAGAAGAGGAACCGGCAGTCGCGATAATGATGCCTGAAGACGTCAGGGTCATCCCATCGATACCGCGACCTCGACCGAAGTCGTGAAGAACTTGATAGTCATCTAGAGTTCCATCGCTATTTACTGGGTAAGCAAGTAAGCGGCGTGGTTTGGAGAGTTCCGTCGGCGAATCTGCCACAAATAATGTTTTCTGGTCTATTGAGAACAGAACTCCATTAGGTTTGTGAGTGTCGAATGTAACTCTGTGAGTGTTCCAGTTGCCTCCAAATGTATGTTCCGCCATGTAGACGGATTCTTCGTCCAGATTATTGGGAAAGCTTGAGTAGTTAGGGTCTGAAAAATAGACGCGCCCGTGTTGATCTATTGCTAAATCATTTGGCCAGTTCAATGTTTCTGCATCAAGTCCATTACTAACAACTTCCGCGTTGATGTCGGGATTTTCGGTGTCTACTGATGTGACTCTATGAGCGCCACCCTCACAAACAAACAAATGGCCCTGTCTGTCGAAAACCATTCCATTTGCTTCCCCGGTGCCTGTTCTCCATATCGCGGTATCATCGGTTTTCGGGTTCCATCTGAAGGTGGTGCTCTTAGCAACTTCGTTGTAAAGCAGTCCGGAGCCATCCCAAACTGGGCCTTCGGTCAATGTGTCGTGTTTTGCGATTTGAGTCCATTTCCAAGTAGGCATTTGTTAAACATTTTTCCTTGATGTATTTGTGTTGTTCAATTGGTGGCTTAATTGGGCCACAATAACTGGCCTGTCATACCTGTGTCATGAGCCACTAATAGATGTCCTTCAATCGAAGTTACGTATAGGTCTTCACCTGCGAAAGTACAGTTTGTTGGTCTTAGCGCAGGGGTGGGGTGGGTTTGAATGATTCGACCTTTGGGATCGAAGATGGTGATCATACCGCCAGGGCCTGAGATCTCCCATCCAGTGCAAGCAATAATGTACCCATCACTTGACAGAGTCATGCCATCGATACCTCGATGAGGGCCAAAGTCATGTAAGACCTCGTATATGCCTAACGAGCCGTCATGGTTGACTGGGTAGGCACGCAGTTCCCGCTTTTCGTTGGCTCGGTAGTCACTTTGCGCGACGTAGAGAGTTTTGTAGTCGGAAGAAAATAACAGTCCATTGGGCATGGTTGTGTCGAAAGTGCGACGGAATGCCTTGTACGATCCATCTTCTTGGGGCTCTGCTGAAATTATTGAGGAATGATCTATTCCGATGTTTGGCTCAACGTCGCCAACACGGTCTGAAAAATAGATTGCTCCTGATGGAGTTATGGCAAGATCATTTGGGCTGTTGATTCGACGTCCGTCCAGTCGATCAACAATTGTTGTCATGTCTCCGTTAGCGTCGAATCTAGCAATCTTTCGCCCACTGCCTGAGCATCCAAAAAGATTTCCTTCTGAATCGAAATTTAATCCGTTTGTGCCCTGTGTATTATCACGCCAAACTGCTACGTGGCCTGTCTCGGGGTCGTAACTCAATATTCGGTTCATAGCGATATTTGAGTACAACATTTTTTCACCGTCCCATGCGTTACCTTCGGTAATAGAGCCGATGACAGGTGCTGCATTTTCGAAATTCCAGTTCATTTTCTCGATCCTTGAATTTTAGATTGTTACTCACAACCAAGCTGGTCAGCAAGATCGTGAAAGTCTTTGGCAAAAAAGGCGAAGTCTGGTTCAGGTTCCAGATCGGGTTTTTTGGAATTTCCGAATTCCTTGGGCCGTGTTACTAGTGCGGCGTGGAGTCCTGCGTTGATTGCACCGCGGAGATCTCCATTATGGGCTGCTACAAGCATTACTTCTTCTGGTTCTAACCCAAGTAATTGTGCCGTACGCTGGTATGCCCATGGGTGTGTTTTATATTTACCTGCCAATTCAGCCGAAAGCACAGCATCCCAAGGCAGGTTTGCAAACTTGGCCATATTTGTCAGCAAGGATACGTTTCCATTTGAAAGCGATGCCACGATAAATTTCGATTTCAGTCGATTCAAGCCTGCCGTTGAATCAGGCCACCCTTCCAGTCGGTGCCAGGATTTGTTGAAGTAGGCAATTTCGTCTTCCTCCAAGGCAGGGAACTCGTATTTTTCAAGCAATAGCTCTAGTCGATCGCGATGAATTTCATCGACGATTTTCCATTTATCTTCACCTGAATTAACTTTTATCATTCCTGAGTGATATCCATCGCGCCAGTCGTCGGCGAATTGATCCCAGTTAGCTTCAACCCCGTGTTTCGAACCAAACTCTTCAGCCTGCCGGGCGATGGAGGTGCGCCAATCAACCACCGTTCCGAAAACATCAAACACCAGTGCTTTTATGTTTTTACCATTCAAATACGATCTCCTTAGAAATTAAATCAGTTGAGCACACGTCTATATCGGTCACAAGGCGGTATTCTATTTGTTCGTACACAGGAGTCCAATGGTGATCCTTGTTTACTCGTTACCCAAAAAGGGGAATCCTTGACTGTCACTAAACAACTTAAACAGAAATATTCAACGTTATGGGATGCGGCGGTTCATCATAGGTTCATCACTGAGCTCGGTGAGGGAACTTTGAGCCGGGAACGTTTCTCAAGATATTTTGAGCAGGATTACATATTCATTAACGACCTGGTCAAAATGGCTGGGATTGCAGTAGCGAAAGCTCCAAACAATAAAATTGCACGTCCTGTCGAAGAATTTCTCAACGCCATCTTAGGAGCGGAAGATACGTTGTTCATAGATGCTTTTCGAACACTTGGTATAGATGAGAGTCAATACCTAAGTGCTCAGCCTCTTTCAGCTACTTCGTCCTTTGGAGATTTTCTTGTACGACTGGCGTACGAGGGTTCCTTTCGTGAGGTTTGTACTGCTATGTTGGTCACAGAAGGTGTTTATCTGGATTGGGGTGAACGCCTTCGAACAGAAGGGGCGGATCCCAGAGGCAGTGGCTCGGAGCTAGGTGATTTTTATCATGGATGGATTGAACTTCATAGTGAAGTTGCTCTTGGTCCGATTGTCGAACATTTAACGATGGTTGTCGATCAAGCTATGGACATTGATATACCGAGACTTCAACTTATATTTGAGCAGGCCCTGCGATATGAGGTCGCGTTTTGGGATATGGCATACGACGGTGAAACATGAAAGACGAGGCGATCGAAATCAAAGTACCTGTGGTAATGACAATTGCCGGGAGTGATTCTGGTGGTGGGGCTGGAATTCAGGCTGACCTTAAGACATTTGCAGCACATGGAGTGCATGGGGCGTCGGCAGTTGCCGCAGTTACCGCACAAAACACCATGGGAGTTTCTGCAGTACAGGAACTCCATCTCCAAATCATCACAGCTCAAATTGATGCAGTTGTTGAAGATATGTCTCCGGTTGCCGTCAAGACCGGTATGTTGTCTTCACCGGATATCGTTCGACTTGTCGCTCAGAAAACACTTGATTATGACTGGAAAACACTTGTGGTTGATCCAGTCATGGTTTCGTCATCGGGAGCAAGGTTGCTCAGGGATGAAGCCATCGAAACTTATCGGCGCGATCTACTTCCTCTTGCCACTGTAGCTACTCCCAATATTCCTGAGGCAGCTGAATTAGCCGGCATCAAAATCAGCTCAAGTGATGATTCACGAACGGCTGCGCGCGTGATTAATGATTTCGGTGTGAACTACGTAATCGTAAAAGGCGGACACTTGGAGGCTTCAGGGCAAAGTGTTGATTTGCTATACGACGGTGATAACTTCACAGAATTTGCTCTCCCTTGGATTAACTCGACGAGTAACCATGGCACAGGCTGTACGTTTGCTTCAGCACTTGCTGCACGTTTGGCATTAGGGGATCAGATTCAAACCGCGTTCAGTAGTGCAAAAAAATACGTATGGGAAGCGATGAATAATGCATATATAGTAGGGGAAGGTAACGGTCCTCTAAACCATATGTGGCGCCATCCAAAGTGAGATGGTTCATGCGTAAATATAAAGACAGGATTTAATTTTTCATGCCGCATAGAAAACGATTATTTCTTACTGAAGCTGAGGTGGATGAGCTTCTCGATATGGATCTTGCTTTGAAAGCGCTCGAAGAAGTTTTCAAAGCAAGATCTGCTGGTGAGGTGCATAACCAATCACGATATCGACTGCCCACTGGTAGTGGATCGTACAATTTTATGTCTGCTACCTGGCCCAAAAGGGGCTTCGCCGGACATAAATCGTACGTTGGCGGTCCTGGCGGAGTTAATTTTCACGTAATGCTTTACGGTACAAATGGAGAAGGCCTAATAGCATTGCTAGAGGCTGGCAGGATGGGTCAGGTTCGCACTGGAGCTGCATCAGGGGTCGCCACTGATTACATGGCACGTCAGAACGCTTCCACAGTCGGGATTATTGGCTCTGGCTATCAGGCTGAAACCCAGCTCGAAGCGGTATGTGCTGTTAGAGATATCACGGACGTTAAAGTTTTTTCTCGTCAGCGTGTTAATCGGGAGAACTTTGCTTCGAATATGTCAGATCGACTAGGCACGAAAGTTATGGCAGTTGAGTCAAAAGAAAATGCTGCCGAAGGGGTTGACGTGTTGATTGCTGTTACTAACTCGGTTGAGCCAGTTGTGACCGGAGAGATGCTAGAACCGGGGATGCATGTTAATGCTGCAGGTAACAATTCATGGACGAAACGAGAGCTTGACACACATGCCATCAGGAAGACAGATTTAATAGTATGTGACGATATTGAGCAGGCAAAAATGGAATGCGGAGAATTGATGCAAGCCGCTGAGACTGGTGAATTCGCTTGGGATTCGGCTGTGCGGCTTGACGTTATCGTTGCGGGCTCTAAGAACGCGCGTTCAAGTGATAGTGATATAACGTTGTTTGAGTCACAAGGTGTAGCTTTTGAAGACCTCGCCGTCTGTGCCAGACTTTATGAATTGGCGCTTGAACAAGGCATAGGCACGCGACTTCCGGACTAGAAATGTCACTTGAAATCTTTTTCGATTCAGGGTTGTGTTGTTCAAAATTAGGTTTGTGTTTCTAGGTTTTTCGAGTGGCCAACTTCCCTGGAGATTCAGGCAACAAGTGCACATATTTAGGCGTAAACTTTGTCCAAATCCTGTCCGAAACTGGATAGGCATATGGAAAGAGTAGAAGTCCTTGGCACTTGAATATCTAAAACTCGATGAATCTAATTCAATTCGTATATCAGCTGCGGATTTGCATAAACAGGTTTCTGCGATCTTACAGGGTGTAGGTACTCCGCAGGATCATGCTGAGATCACAGCCAAAATTCTTGTCTCAGCTAGTCTTCGTGGAGTTGATACGCATGGCGTCGGGAACGCTGTTCGATATTCCCTAGCTATTGAGGATGGGACTTACACGGTCCCTCAGACTGTCGAAGTCATTTCTGAAACCGAAACGACGGTGTTATTGAGTTGTGGCAACGGCCTTGGTTTTGTGGCGGCTCACCAGGGTATGGAGATGTCAATTGCTAAAGCTCGAGAGTTTGGATTGGGAATGGCCACCATACGTGATGGTCACCATATAGGGATGGTGGGTTACTACCCGATGATGGCGATTCAAAACGATATGATCGGCATGGCTATGACCAATGCTAATCAAGCGGTCAGGCCGGCTCTTGGTGCCCGCCCACGGGTTGGAACTAACCCAATTGCATTTGGTGCACCGTCTGGTGATGAGCGAGACTTTATCTTGGATATGGCAACCAGCACAGTTGCTAGTGGAAAGATCGGTCTAGCTAGACGACTGGGCGTTGAAATACCCGAAGGATGGGCCGTAACTGGAGAAGGAGAGCCTCTGACAGATCCACCAGCAGACCGGGGTGATCATTGGTCACAAAACCCTTTAGGTGGTTCCAGAGAGCAAGGTTCTCATAAGGGTTATGGGCTTGGGGTGATGGTAGATATTCTTTGCGGCGTACTCTCGGGCGGTGGTGTTGGCACACAATTGGCGGGTGGCGAGAACATGTCCTGGACTATGGCGATTGATATTGCTCGGTTCAGGGATGTCGATGATTTTAAGTCGATGATGGACGACATGATTCGTGAATTGCATGAAACTCCTCCGTTACCCGGCGAAAAGGCTGTACTCGTTGCGGGGGACCCAGAAGCCGACTTCGAAGATGATCGTTCAGTAAATGGAGTGCCAGTTGAGAATGGGCAGTACGATGAAATGAGGTTGCGCGCGGTAGATCTGGGGGTAGAGGTTTTTGTTTAAATGGCACATAAGGTAAAACTTAACAAGTCCAATTCCACACGAGTCTCGGCAGAGGATTGCTTGGCGAATGGTGTCCCGGTTGAGAACGGCAACTATGCAGGTATAAAAGCGAGGGCGTTGGAGGTCGGTGCTGAGGTTTTTATTTAACTCGTTTCGATTTGAACGATTTTCGTTTGGATATTCCCTGTGATTTCAGGGCCGTCTTCACCTAAGTAGACGTCTACTTCTGATCTCACCCCAAACTCAGGTAAATAGACACCCGGCTCGATAGTGACCCCCACTCCGTTTATCACCGTGCGGGTATCATGGGTTTCCCAGTCATCGAGGTTAACGCCGTTTGAATGGACCTCGTAGCCTAGCGAGTGTCCCAGTCGGTGGACAAAATGGTCTCCGTATCCTGCTTTCTCAATTACCTGGCGGGCCGCGCGATCCACTTCCCATCCCTGTGGATTGTCACCTTCGAGAATGCGATTCTCCAGAAGTTCGAATGCGGTGTCTCGTGCGTTGGTAACTGCCCTGAAGACCCCTTGATGTTTATTGCTGGGGGGATCGCCTAATTTCGCCGTCCAGGTGATATCAGCCGAAATGTTACGTTGGTTATTGGGATCAGATTTCTTACGAGCCCATAGGTCGATCAATAACCATCCTTCTCGCCTTATAACAGCTGAGTCGGTTGGTTTCGGATCGTAGTGGGGATCTGCTGAGTGTGAGTTAAAAGCCACAACTGGTCCGTCATCGAATTCAAGTCCCGCTTGATCGAACTTCCCTCGAATATGCTCTGCGACATCATGCTCTGTTAAAGCCCAACGGATGTTTTCACCGACATATTCGAAAGCTTGTATAACAATTTTGTCTAAAGCTTCCACAGCGAAGAAATGTGATTGGAGCTGATCCGGCGTCCATCTTTCGGTTGAGTGCTGAACCAGATCGCCTGAAGATACTACGTTCGCTCCAAGGGAACGCACTAATTCGATGGTGCCAGCATCCACTCGGCCAACCCGAGGTAATTCGTATAGCGGTGAATATTCCATTGCCACGGTGCGGGCACCATTTAACATTCGCTTAAGTGCTTGGACCATCTGGTTTCTATTTCCATAGGCTACCAACGGTATCGAATCTTGAGGGAACCGACCGATATCAACTTCATGCGTCAGTATGGCCGCTTCACCGCTTGCAGGAACCCACAGCCAAACGGGTCGGGTCAAATTCTCTATGTGTAGACCGAGAGCAGCCTCGAAAACAGGGTTTGTATATCTGTAGTCTCTGGTTAGCCAACCATCGATTTCGGCTGAATTCAAAAAAATTCGCGCTTCTTTTAGGTTGTTGCGGGAAGGACTGATTTCGTTATTTGTCATGCTATGAGTAGAACTTTTCTTACTTGCCAACCTCGATACTTTTCCCTGAAACGTATGCGTAACCTAGTTAGATTTTCCTGCTGTTAGAAAAATCTTCGTTAGTGATTCATTCGGTCTACGATTGATCGTATAAATTATTATCGTTGCTCAGCCAGGTCTGCGTATGAGGCTACCGCTTCTTTATATGTTTCAGGAGTATTGATGTCTAAACGGACGATTGCTGACTCGAACAAGACGTCCTTGCGGGTAATGTTTGGCTTTTTGAATATTTCTCTGATGCCCTCACCCTGCTCCGTGATGGATGCCAGTTCAATTCTTAAAGATGAATCAAATATAAGGGGGTGTCCCCCGTGGTTGTTGAACCGAGGGGATGTTATGTCTGCACCGTAATCGGTATGTTCATGGAGGATTCTCTCAATGACCCAAGCCGGGCGAGGTTGGTCTACCGCAAGCAAAACGATGGATCTGACATCGTCAGGGAGCTCCCAAATTCCTGTTTTTACAGATGTCGCTTTACCTTCAGCATATTTGGGGTTGTATGCCCTGATGATTTCTGGCCTATCGATCAGTACAGGCATCATTTCCGCATCGTATTTACCCGTTACGACCACCACTTTTTCACAGCCAGCTTGTAGCAGCGAATTCATCTGGTATTCGACCAGTGTTGTGCCACGCCAGGGCAGTAGTGGTTTTGGGCGACCCATCCGGCTGGATTTTCCGGCAGCCAGGAGAACCCCGAAAGTTTTGTCACTCACGTTAATCTGCGCCGGCTACTTCTGCGCCAGCCTTTCTCTCGGAGGCTTTAGCAGCAGCTTTGTCAATCAGCTTTTGATCGAGTGAGAGTTGTCCACCTTCTCCGCCCAGGCGGAACCCAATGATCTCGGCCATTATCGACAGTGCTATTTCTTCAGGGGTTCTTGCAGAAATATCCAGACCAATCGGTGATCTGACACCTTGGACTTGTTCCATCGTAAAGCCTTGTGCGAATAACTCTTCATAGATAAGAATCGTTTTTCGCTTTGATCCGAGCAATCCGACATAACTGGCTTGTGTTCGTATTGCTGAGGCAGTGGCGGATGTGTCGTAACGGTGCCCACGAGTGGCGATTACTATGAATGAATTCGTGCCGATTGGTAGTTTTTCAAATGCTGATCCGTAGTCAGATACGACTGTTTTATCCGCCTCGGGGAAGCGATCCTTATTAGAAAATTCGTCCCGGTCGTCGATTACGAAAATTCGAAAACCGAGAGTTGAGGCTATGTTTGAAATTGCCTTTGAAACGTGCCCTCCACCAGCTAAGACAAGCGTCGGTGGTGTCGTATAGGCTTCTATGAAATATTCAATTCCCGACTTGGTTGAGATATAGTCGTTCTTCCCCATTGCCAGCAATTTTCTGGCTTCGATCACCGCACCCGCATCTAATTTTTCGTCTCCTAGGGAACCTTTAGTCGAACTATTCTCACGTATCAATAGTTTGGAGCCTACAATTAGATCTGAACCATCTGGTACTTTCATCAGGCTTGCGACTGCTACAGGTGCACCGCCTTCATAGGCGGCGATAACCTCTTCATTGGTATCTTGGACCTCTAAAGATTGACGTACTGGATCGAGTAGAAAGTACATTGTTCCACCGCAAACGAGACCATCTTGTGCTGCCAGATCTTCGTTCAGTTCGTAATCTCGCATTTCTGCTGGTCCGCCACTTTTGAGGAGTTGGGAAGAAGCGAACCATATGTCACCTTCGACGCAACCTCCACCAAGTGTGCCAACCCCTGATCCGTCTGCGCGCACTAGCAGTTTGGCTCCGGGCTTTTGTGGCGTGGATCCGGACGTTTTCACGACTGTGGCAACAACCATGTCGTGGCCAGATTTTATTTCTTGATGCGCTGCCCGAAATACCTGTTCCATGTTTTCCCTAAATATTTACCGTCTGTGTTGCAATTGGTGCCGTACAGATGGGTTAGTAGGTATCCACAATATGTTGACGCATAGCCAATGAGTTTCAACGTTAGGTTAGATTAGTATATCTGAGCACAGGTTATCGTTTATTCCTGTGATCGACCTTAGAGAGATGAGAAGATCGGCGTACTGAGCCTAAGATTTACTGAGACGTTCGGCGGCGTCTTGAACGGAGCGGACGATCTTATCGTAGCCAGTGCATCGGCAGAGGTTGCCGGCAAGTTTAAGGCGGATTTCGTTTTCTGTTGGATGCGGGTTCTCATTCAAAAGGGCTGTTGCTGCAATCATGAATCCTGGAGTGCAAAACCCGCATTGAAGGCCTGAGTTTTCAACAAAGGCGTCCTGCACGGGGGATAGGTGACCGTGGTCCGCGAGTCCTTCCACCGTGGTAACTTTTCGACCATCGATTTCCGGTGCCAGCACAAGGCATGAGCAGGATGATTTGCCATCTATCATTACGGTACAGGCACCACAGTTGCCGTTTGAACATCCTTCCTTGGTTCCCGTCAAGCCTAAGTGATCGCGGAGTGTTTCAAGTAGCGTCCAAGTTGAGTCGACAAGAATCTCATGTTCGACGTTATTCACGGTTGTCTTTATGTGTTTTTTGCTCATATTCAGATGTTTTCAGATGGTGTTTTATTAGAACCTCAATGGATGATCGTCGTCAGGCAAGTCGCTCTCGGCAAATATTCAGCGTTCTCTTCGTCAGGACTTTGACGAGTTCTTTTCTGTATTCTGCTGAACCGCGTACGTCAGTAATTGGGACAGCCGCTTCTACAGCAAGATCTGCTGCTTTTTCGATAGTTGGATTATCAATGGTAGAGCCCTCTAAGAAATTTTCCGCTGTGTATGCTCTAACGGGTGTTGGAGCCACAGAAGCTAGAGCGATACGAGCCTTTTGGACTATGTTGGATGATGGATCGACTTCGATTAGTGATCCAACTCCTGCCACAGCGATATCCATCTCATTTCGTGGGATAAAGCGGAGATAAGCAGAGGCGGTATTTGATGAAGGTACCGGTAGAACGAGTTCTTTTAGGATTTCTCCTTTTTGCAGAACCGTTTGTCCGGGTCCAGCAAAGAAATCGATTAATGGAATTTCACGTCCACCTGTAGCGCTCGCCGTGTGTGCGATAGCTTCATGAACCAACAGCGCGGGTATTGTGTCAGCAGAGGGAGCGGCATTACATACATTTCCACCGATGCTAGCTCTATTTTGTATATGGATTGAACCTATCAATTCAGATGCTTCTGAGAGGGCAGGGAAGCAGTCATTTTCGGATGTAAGGTTGTGAACTTCAGTGCAGGAAACGGCTGCTCCTATGCGTAAGCGCCCTTCATCTAGTTCAAGAGTGAGAAGTTCAGGTATTCGTTTCAGGTCTACTACCAAATCGGCATTTCGGCGATTGTTTTTCAGTTGGTCAATAACGTCGGTACCACCCGCGAGAGGACGATTTTCTCCATTTCCGGATAAAACCCCTAGTGCAGTTTTCAGTGAGGTTGGTGCCTCGTAATCAAAATTCGGCATGCGTTAGTGTTACTCCAAATGTTCAGATAACCGAGTCGGTCGAAATTATATGCCTCTAGCCCACTCTGTATGGTGCCAGAGTGTCCCATTTAGGTTTAAGTCCCAAGCCAGGTAGATCCGGTGCATATACGTACCCATCCTTAATTACGAGTTCGTGCTCCCATACCTTGCCATGCATAGGATTCACCGAGTCGCGATAGTACTCGAGGATTAATCCGTTTGGTATTGCTGCTACCAGATGTATGTGCACCTCTTGTGCTCCATGAGGGGCGACATCGAGATCGTTAGATTGTGCAAGTGCAGCCACTTTCATGTACTCGGTGATGCCACCGAGTATTAAAGCATCCGGCTGCAATATATCGACGGCGCGTGCGTTGATCATGTCTCGAAATCCGTAGCGAGTGTATTCATTTTCTCCTGCAGCGATCGGAACGGAAGTCGCTTTAGTTATTTCGGCCTGGCCAATGTAGTCATCAGGTTCAACAGGTTCTTCAAACCAGAAAAGATCGTATTGCTCGGCTTTTCGTGCGAATTCAATTGCCTGGTAATGGCGGTAGGCGTTATTAGCGTCGACCATCAATCTTACATCCGGCCCTATTGCCTCCCTGCAAACACGTACTCGTTCAATGTCCTCGTTGATTGGAACAGCGCCCACTTTTATCTTGACGGCCCTTGCACCTAACTTGACATTGTCTTCCATTTCTTGGGCTAATTCTTTAAGGCCTTTACCTTCTTCGTAATAACCACCAGCGATATAGGTATCGACTTTGTTGGTGAAACCTCCGAGAAGTTTGTAGACGGGCATATTAGCCGCTTTGCCCTTGATGTCCCAGAGGGCGATATCTATCCCTGCAATGATCCTTGTTGAAATCCCTCGGCGGCCCACTAGTTTCGGACGCCACATAGCGTGCCAGAGGGCTTCGTTGTTTAATGGATCCTGACCTATCAGTCCTTTCTTGAAATGTTCAACGAACGCTGAACCTACTGCGGGAGTCGACTCTATCCCGCCAGCAAGTCCAATTCCTTGGATGTCTGGATCGTCAGTGTCGATTACGACGATGTTAAGCAGATTGTGCGTATAGGTATAAAGGCCGTTTGTGATGGGGACAGCGCGTTCCCATTTAAACATCTCCAGTCGCACATCTGTAATTTTCATCGATCATTCGCCTTTCGGTTACGGTTGACTAATTGCAACCTGAGTGGCTCGTTGTTCCAAATAGTGCAGCGGAGTGTAGCAGTGGTCATTACGTATTGCTCCTGGGAGTTGATGCACTTCCTTTGTTTCCGATGATTTTTTACCTGTATTTACCGGACATTCGGGCGATACAATTGATGAAATGCAAGCTAACCCACCAACGGGTACCTCATTCAGGCAAAGTTATTTGGAGCGCGATCGGATCGAAGAAGATCGATTCGAGGATGATCGCCGCCGTCGTCGCGGTATGGCCTTTTCGCTTGTACCTTTGGGAATAGCCATGGCGCTCATTGTTCATTACACGAACATAGTCGTCACAATTGATGAGGCTGACTGGCAGTATGTCCTTCACAGGCCCAACTTTGTAAACATATTGAAGCTTTCTATTGCCCCTTTTATTGGAGGGGGGATAGCGATGCTGGCGGCCGGTATCATAGCCACTGCTATCGCAGGCAGAGAGGGGCGTTATTTACCGCTCGTGCTCACTGTTGTGTTGTATACGCTTTTTCTTCCGATTATTGTCGGGCTGTTGTTACCAGCGAATCTTTTTTTGCTTGATGTGACTGGACTTTCCGTTGTAGAAGTGTCCGTAGGTGAGGCGCTGTCGGCCTGGATTTGGGGAACGCCTTTCTTTGTTCTTACTTATGCTTTAACAGGCGTTAAACAAGCGTTCTGGGCTGGCATTGCGTCGGTTGTACTGGCTGCTGG
>VFGZ01000049.1 GCA_009392215.1 SAR202 cluster bacterium
AGTCTGAGTCCAAGCCGGATGCTAAGGCTGCTAAGTCTGAGTCCAAGCCGGATGCCAAGGCTGCTAAGTCTGAGTCCAAGCCGGATGCCAAGGCTGCTAAGTCTGAGTCCAAGCCGGATGCCAAGGCTGCTAAGTCTGAGTCCAAGCCGGATGCTAAGGCTGCTAAAACTAAGGGCAGATCCAAGACAACGACGAAAAAAACTGCTTCTAAAAAAACTACTTCTAAAAAACCTGCTGCATCAAAAACAGAGACTGAAGCAGATGATTCAAAGTAGTCATTACGGAAGATAGCGAATCAGAAATATCTGGATAACCGTAGATTTTTGTTACTAGTAAATAGTCTAAGAGGGTGAGCAAGTGCCAGTTACAGCTGCACAAGTTAAAGAGCTACGCGATAAGACGGGTGCCGGAATCATGGATTCTAAGCGTGCACTCGAAGAATCAGAGGGTGATATTGCAAAAGCTGAAGCTATTTTGAATGCAAAGGGATTGGCGTCAGCTGCGAAAAAGGCAGACCGCTCGACATCCGAAGGTCTCGTGGTCTCCTACATTCATACTGGTGGGCGTGTCGGGTCAATGGTTGAACTAAACTGTGAAACCGATTTTGTTGCGCGTACGGATGATTTTGGGACTTTAGGTCGTAATATCGCAATGCAGGTTGCAGCTATGAATCCTATTTACCTAGATCGAGATTCAATTCCTGAAGACGTTGAAGACGTTAAGGATGAGGAATTGTTAATTGAGCAGGAATACATCCGTGATTCAAGTATGAAGATTACAGATCTAGTGAAAGAGTCCATAGGGAAACTTGGTGAGAATATTCGTATAAGACGCTTTTCTAGATTCGAACTTGGCGAATAGCCTGTGAAATCGAAGCCCGACAAATTAGTCGGGCTTTTTTATAAAAGGTAATGACTCATGGATCAACCAGAATACTCACGAGTAATTCTGAAAATGTCTGGAGAATCGTTTAAAGGTGAACGAGACTTCGGCATGGATGCTGCCACACTTAAATTTATTTCTTGTCAGATAAAAAGCATAGTTGATTTGGGTGTGGAAGTTGGTGTCGTTGTAGGGGGTGGCAATATATGGCGTGGGGCAGATTACGAACAAACAGGTATGGATCGCTCGACCGCTGATTCCGCTGGGATGCTTGCTACAATCATGAATGCTCTTGCACTCCAAGATGCCCTTGAAAGTGTTGGAGTGACTGTTCGAACCCAGTCAGCTATCGCAATGCCTTCCGTTGCGGAACCGTACATCCGTCGACGCGCTATACGGCACTTACAAAAAGGTCGTGTTGTGATTTTCGCGGGAGGGACTGGTAATCCGTACATGACTACTGATACGGCGGCGGCGCTACGTGCGTTAGAGATCGGCGCAAATGTTTTAGTCATGGCTAAGAATGGGATAGATGGTGTATACGATTCAGATCCCAGACGTAACGTCGCGGCTAAGAAATATGAGAATTTATCGCATCATCAAGCGCTTTCTCAGAGATTGGAAGCCCTCGATAGTACCGCGTTGTCATTGTGTATGGATAACTCTTTGCCAATAGTTGTTTTTGATATTTTCAAATCAGGGAATCTCGCTTTGATTATCACAGGTGAACATGTGGGTACATTAATTCATGATGGTGTAACCAGTGCGTAAGGTATTGTCTGCAAAGGTGATTCCTGTAGTTTTAAAGTAGTGAACACGGGTTGCTAGTTGCACTTTTCATGACAGTGTAAGAGCATGTTCTAAAATCTTTTTAGTCACCCTGGGGGGATTTAACATGTTGCAACAAACTCTCGATGACGCGAAAAAACATATGTCAGACACCGTTGAGGCTTTGAAGCGTGAGTTGATAGGTGTCAGAACTGGCCGGGCTTCCACTGGTCTGGTGGAGAACCTCAGGGTTGATTACTTTGGTAGTGAGCTACCACTCAACCAACTCGCTCAGATTAATGTTGGTGACGCGCGGTTGTTGGTGATTCAGCCTTGGGACAAGAATGCGGTTGAGCCAATTGCTAGGGCGATCCAGAACTCTGATTTGAGTATTTCACCGAATATTGATGGCGCGATCATTCGTTTGAATCTCCCACCTTTGACTGAAGAACGTAGGCGTGATCTTGTCAGATCACTTAAGGCCCGTGGTGAGGAGAGTAAGATTTCAATTCGAAGTAGCAGACGGGACGCCCAAGACATGATTCGTATGATTGAAAAAGAAGGAGACGCTCCCCAAGATGATTGCCAGCGAGCACAAAAGCAATTGCAGAAATTAACGGATGATGCTGTTGCAGAGATTGATCAGGAGGCAGCGGCTAAAGAGCAAGAGGTGATGCAGATTTAAATTTTATTTCTGTGTCCCATCAGTGTGGATTAGTTCGTAGTATGAAAGTGGAAAACGAATCATTTAATAACTCCAACGGCGTTGAATCAGGAAGTAATATCCCGCGTCATGTTGCGATCATTATGGATGGAAACAGACGCTGGGCAGATGCGCGCGGTGTAGATGTTTCTGAAGGCCACTATGCAGGATTCGAGAATCTCAGACGAGTTGTTGGGCACCTGTCAAATCGTGGGGTTGAACACCTAACGGTTTACGCGTTTTCTACTGAGAACTGGGATCGACCTCAGTCGGAAGTGAATGGCATCTTAGATTTAGCGATAGCGGTTATTGCACGTGAGGCTAAACAACTACACCAAAATGGAATTCGAATTACGCATTTAGGGCGAGTTGACAGACTGTCTCCCGAACTCCGCGAGGAACTAGAACGAGCAGTTGAAATGACGGCGGGTAACTCGGGGTTGATCCTTGGGATTGCTTTCGATTATGGCGGAAGAGCCGAGATCGTTCATGCAGTTAAGCAACTTATCCGACACGGAGTTGCTGATTCTGAAATCGATGAGAAAAAGTTTTCGGAATATTTATATACGTCTAATATGCCGGATGTTGACCTCTTGATTCGTACTGGTGGAGATTTGCGGATCAGTAATTTTTTACTGTGGCAAACCGCTTATTCAGAATTTTATTCATCAGAAACTTGGTGGCCTGATTTTGATGCTGAACACGTCGATTCGGCATTAGAGGCTTTCGGTGCACGCCAACGTCGATTTGGAAAACGGGTTTAGTTCTCATATGGGCGGATCAGGTACCAATATATTGGTTGATAGGAACATTATTTGCGTATCCGGATAATTAGCGCAAGCGTTGGCATTCCACTGGTACTTTTAGCTATATCGATCGGCTTTCCTGGGGTTGTTGTGCTAGCCACTTTTGCTGGTGTAATTGCCGGGATAGAAATTCATCTTATGATGAGTTCTGAATCTCACTTTTCAGGTAGCGTTCGAATCGTTTCGATAGTCATGGGTCCTACACTGTTAGCCGCTATGTCTTCATGGATAGCTAGATCTGATCGAATTTCAAGTGAGCAGTTACCTGTCACCTTGGTAATTATTTTTACACTTGGACTCCTTCTTAGGGGTGTATCGACCCTACGTCGTAAATCTGCACAAACTAGTGATTGGGTATTTTGGATTTTTGCTGCTTATGTGGGTTTGGCTCTTGCACATGCCCCTTTATTGGTTGGCATGGATTCAGGCCGCGAGTTGATTGTGATGGCGATCGTTACAACATTTCTTGTAGATACAACCGCGATGTTGGTTGGAGTATATGCAGGGCGGAGTAGGTTGGCACCTACAATTAGTCCGAAAAAATCTTGGGAAGGCGCTATTGCTGGAGTTGTTGCAGGGATACTTACCGGTATGGCTATTGATGCTGCACTCGGGATAAGCTTCACAACCTTTACAGCGGCTATGTTAGGTGGATTATTGGCAGTGACCGCAGTTCTTGGAGATCTCTACGAATCGTGGATTAAACGAAAAGCTGGGGTTAAGGATTCGGGTAAATTAATTCCTGGACATGGCGGTATGCTAGATAGATTGGATAGCGTGGTTCCTTGTCTGATGGTCGTATACTGGACTGCTGTATGGAGCGGACTATAAAAAAGATAGTAATTTTGGGGTCAACCGGTTCGGTCGGGACTCAGACTCTTGATATCGTTCGGGCATTTCCAGATCGTTTTGAGGTAGTTGGTCTCTGTAACGGATCGAATACCTCACTGTTTAAGCGACAGATCGATGAATTTAACCCAAGGTATATCAATACACTTGGTTCAATCGAGTCAGGATACGGCGGTTCTCTCACATTACCTGTGGAAGAAATAGTGGCACTGCCCGAAGTTGATTCGGTGGTGGCCGCAACCGTGGGATGCGCCGGCATGTTACCTGCCTTTGCTGCGCTCGAAGCAGGTAAAACTCTAGCGCTTGCCAATAAAGAAGTTATCGTTATGTCGGGGCCCCTACTTATGGAGACCGCTCGCGGGAGTAATGGGGTCATTATTCCTATTGACAGCGAACCATCCGCCATCTGGCAGTGTCTTGAAGGTGAGGTCAGCGATCCGACGCGATTGATTATAACGGCATCAGGTGGGGCTTTTAGGGATAGAAATTGGTCCTCACTACATGACGTGACCCCGGAACAGGCGTTGCAGCACCCAACTTGGGACATGGGCGACAAGATTACGATAGATTCTGCAACTTTGATGAATAAAGCTTTCGAGGTAATCGAATCCAGATGGTTATTTGATATTCCTTTTGAAAGAATCGATGTCACGATTCATCGGCAAAGCATTGTTCACTCAATGGTGGAATTTTCCGATGGCAGTCTTAAGGCTCAGCTCGGTCCCACTAGTATGGGGCAGCCGATTCAACATGCATTGTTCTACCCGGAACGCCATGCAAATAGGAATCTACCGAAGCTTGATGCTGTAACTATGGGTTCGCTTACGTTTGAGCGCATGGACGAGTCCTTGTATCCCTGTTTTCAGCTTGCCTTGGATTATGGAATGAAGGGCGGTACTTATCCTGCAGTACTTGCTGCAGCCGATGAAGCTGCGGTTGGATTGTTTTTAAATGGTCATATTAAATTCACAGATATTCCCGACTTGGTACTCAAGACGTTATCAATCCACAAAAATATCTCTGAACCATCAGTGGAGGAAATTAGTGATTCAGCTAAATGGGGTATGGAATCGACTTTCGCTCTTCATAAACAATCCATAATTGTGAGCTAAAATAACATTTCATATGCCAGAAACAGTATTTTTTGGTGTCGTCACGTTTTTGATCGTGCTCGGCCCGCTAATCATTCTCCATGAACTAGGTCATCTCTGGACCGCTAGGCGCTTTGGCGTAAAAACGTTAGAGTTTGGTTTTGGCTATCCGCCTCGTGCCGGCGGTATCTGGAGTGGCAATACCCCTATTTTGATCGACGATCAGACCGTCTTTGAGGTTGATCGTCGAAATATAGATCGCAAGTTAGTCACGATATCTACTGCGCTTGATGAGTATGACAGGACAGTTGCGTTGGTCGTTCGAGAGCGTATGAAAGGGGATGATGGAGAGGCCTCGAGAGGCGTCTCCATCATTACCGGGCGTATTAAGTCTGTAGAGTCTGATCGCTTGTTAATAGCCGATATGCTCTGGTCATTTAACTGGCTTCCTTTGGGTGGTTTTGTTCGAATGGTAGGTGAAGAAAGCACCAACGTACGGGGTTCGCTAGGCAGTAAACCTCGTTGGCAACGAATTGTTGTCATGGCAGCAGGGGCAGCAGTCAATGCAATTATTCCGTTTATCTTATTGCCAGCGGTGTTAATGGTTCCGAGCGATAAATCGGTAGGGGACGTCACTATTGTTACAGTATTTCCAGATTCTCCCGCTGATCTTGCGGGAATCAAACCTGGCGACAAGATCGTGAAAGTTGATGGACGAGAAATTGAAAATATTCCCGAACTCCAGCAGGCAGTGACTGTGAAATTAGGTGCCGAGAGTACGTGGGAAATTGAATCAGGTATTCCTAATTTATTTGCTCGCCCTGCTGAACCTGAATATCAATACTCTGGTGATACTGAGAAAGTTGTCATTATTCCCAGATGGCAACCACCTAGCCGAGACGTTGTTTTAGAAACATCTGATATCGAAACGGAAATTCCACTATCTCGAGCCCGTGTTTTCGATGGATCGGTTGGCATTAATACGGTGTTAACCGTGGTTGATGAACCAACCGATACTCTCTATCAGATATCTGAAAGAGATGCTTCAAAACTTGATCCTCCTGCGGTTTTGGGGGACAGACTGACTGTCGTTGCAACGGCTAGCGAGCCTGGTAAACACATTTCGTTGTTAGATGCTAGAGCTCATGATAATGGTCTTGGATTGAAAACTTCGTTGCAAGAAGGTGCAACTGGGGTCCAGATCACAACGGCTAATTCACAGATTATTACGAAGGGTATGAACCCGATCAAGGCATTTCCGTTGGGTTGGCGACAATCGATGGATATTTTGGTGCTTACGCGTAACGCCATTACCTCGACTTTGATTGGTAGTTCCAATCCGCAGTTCGAAGGACCATCGACGGTTGGTCCAGTTGGAATTGGTCAGCTAACAGGCGAGATAGCAGTTGCCGATGCCGGTATTGATGCAAAGGTTATAACCCTAATCACTTTAGCGGCCACTTTAAGCTTGTCGCTAGCGATACTTAACATCTTGCCGATTCCAGCGTTGGATGGCGGTCGAATATTTTTTGTACTCGTTGAGATTGTCCGGAGCGGTAAGAAGATATCACCTGAACGAGAGGGGATGGTGCATTTTGTTGGATTCGCGTTATTGATCGGATTAATTGCTGTTATCTCCATTCAAGATGTAACGCGTATACTTCGAGGCGAATCGTTTTTCTAGTGGGATATAACTTAGAATTTGCCTGTGTCTAAGACTCTTAGGAACCAGTTGATCATCGCAGCGTTTTCTTCTGTGATGATTTCAATCCTCTGGATTATTGGCGATCTTCCTTTCTCACTGAATTACGCGTTAGCGTTTGTAATTACTGCTTTATGGTTGCCGGTGTTGCTGCGTCATAAGCAACAACAGGGATCCATGGCATGGAACCTGTTTTTTGGTCTCTTAGGATTGGGAGTATTGTTAATAGTCGTTCGTGTTGTATGGCTAATTGGGCGAGGGTGAGTATTATCTGATGCGCTCAAAGAGTTTTGTCCACGGTAAAATTGTCTGTGTGGTCCCCATAAAATGTTGTATAGGTCAATGTGGAACTTTTCGATGGAAATTTAAATCGGAGTGGATGAACTGACTGCAAGACAGAAAACTTATCCTGTAAATGTTGGTGGGGTCATGATCGGTGGCGGTCATGACGTTGTTGTTCAGTCCATGACAGACACCGATACGGCCGATGTTGATGCAACCGTTGCACAATCGAAACTGCTTGCTGATGCTGGGAGTGAAATCGTTCGCCTGACAGTTAATAATTCGGCTGCTGCCAAAGCGGTTCCCGAAGTTAGTAGGAGACTGGTCGATCTCGGTTGTAAGGTTCCTCTTGTCGGTGATTTTCATTTCATAGGTCATCGTTTGCTCCGAGATTTTCCAGAGCTTGCCGCAACACTGGCCAAGTTTAGGATCAACCCTGGCAATGTTGGACGTGGTGTGCGGCATGATGAAAACTTCGCCACGTTTATTGATATAGCTAAAGATCTTGGCAAGCCAGTTCGCATCGGTGTGAATGCTGGGAGTCTTGACCCTGATCTTATGGCTTTGAAGATGGACGAAAACTCTCGGATATCGGAGCCGCTGGATTCTGAACAAGTAGAAAACCAGGCTTTAGTCGAGAGCGCCTTAAAGAGTGCGGAGGCGGCTCTTGATATCGGCTTGTCTCCTAACCAGATTATTATTTCCTGCAAAGTTTCACGGTTCCCGCAGATGGTTAGTGTTTACCGTGAACTTTCCGAGCGGTCTGATTTTGCTTTGCACCTTGGTCTTACCGAAGCTGGTATGGGGCAAAAGGGAATAGTAGCCACCACGGCAGCCTTGAGCACACTTCTCGAGCAAGGTATTGGAGATACCATTCGTGCATCATTAACTCCTGAGGTTGGTGGTGATAGATCTACCGAAGTTCGGCTCTGTCAAGATATTCTTCAAGCAATTGGCCTTCGTAGATTTCGACCATCAGTCACAGCCTGTCCTGGTTGTGGTCGTACTACCTCAACATTGTTTCGTGAGCTTGCACAGGACATTCAAGCTCATATTGATGAGAAATTACCTGAATGGCAAAGCCGTTATAAAGGTTCAGAAAGCTTGCAAGTTGCTGTAATGGGGTGCGTTGTCAATGGTCCCGGTGAATCGAGAGCAGCCAATATTGGCATCTCTCTACCAGGTGCTGGGGAAGAGCCTAGAGCTCCGGTTTTTGTTGATGGAGAGCGGGTTAAATTACTATCAGGTCCCAATATCGCAACGGAATTTATTGAGATGGTTGAGGGCTATGTCGATACTAGTTATGGTGAGAGTTGACCCTTACTAATTTAATCGAGTTTAACAGAAGTGCCGTAAGCTAGAATTTCAGATGCTCCTGTTGTGATCATTGAAGATTCATAGCGGACGTTGACTACTGCATCCGCTCCCTGTAACTCTGCTTGCTCTACCATTCTTCTAGTTGCCATTTCGCGGGTTTCTGCCTGAAGCTTAGCGTACTCTGCAATTTCTCCGCCGACCATATTTCGTAGTGCAGCCACAATGTCTCGGCCTACATGTTTTGCTCGCACCGAATTTCCGCGTGCAATTCCTAATATTTCGGTTACTTTGCGCGCTGGGACTTCGGGGGTAGTACTGACGATCATGGCAAGAATCCTTTTTGTTGAATGTAAGACCTTGTGGTCCAGCGATACGTAGATTGTAATTTGAAGATCAACAAATCTGTCTGGAAGTTAGATGTCTCGCTGTATTCATTCAAACAAAAAGATGAGATCTGTTAGCTACATGTGCGTAATATATTGGGTCAAAGGTTTCATGAATTTAATGTGTTGTTTAACAGGTGTAATGCAAAGAAGGTTGAATTGAAACTGAATTGGCATGAGATTGACCGTTTTTTGACTGGGGAAGCTTGGACTGGCTCTCTTATCAATAAGCATACGACCGAATTGGCTGACGTGATCGGATCTCGTTGGGGAGGATCCTCGGAAGATCGAATGGCAGCAGAGTATATTAGCGGTGAAATGAAAACTGCTGGTCTCGATCGTAGCGAAATCGAACCATTTAAAATCGACACATGGAACCATGGATCTGTTTCGATCACTTTGCCGGGAGATAACGATCGTAGAATCTCATCACTGCCTTTTCTGCGTTGCAAGCCTATCGATTTAGTTACACCGTTATTAGACGTTGGTCACGCATCTGTGCATGAGGTTGAAGAAGTAAAAACGAGGATTAGAGGTGCGATTGTTCTTGCGTCGATTTCTCCTGAACCTTTTACGTCAATTGAACCGTTTACAGCTCGAATATCTCGCCTTGCCGACGTTGGCGCAGCAGCCATCATTGCTATAGAGCCCAAAACCGGTGGGCGCATGGAATATGCCAATTCCGATGAATGGTTAAACGTGGGACCTCAAAAAGATGCGATTGCTGTGGTGAAAACCAGTTCAGAAGACGGAGCGTATTTGCGAAGGATTGCTCCTGATGAGCCATTGATAAAAGTATCAGTTGACTCGAAATATTTTGATTCTGAAGCCTACAATACCGTAGCGGAATTAAATGGTGATCTTTATCCCGATCACCATCTTATTCTTGCTGGTCACCACGATACTGTTATAGGTACGGCTGGAGGTAACGATAATACCTCGGGGACCATAGGGGTTATGGAAACTGCACGGACCTTGGCGGCTATGCGAGATGTTCTAGGGGTCAGGCCAGGCATGTCGATTCGTTTTGCCACCTGGAGCGGAGAGGAACAACATCTTCAAGGTTCGCGTGCTTATGTTTCTCGTCATTATGTAGAAAATTCCCTTGATCGTGAAAACAAACCGCTGCTGAACATCAACTTGGATGAGCTTTCTACCGGCCATATGAAAGGAATTGTTCTGACTTTTCCGCATCTACGAAAATTCATCCAAGGGCAATTGGATACCATGGACGATGGATTGAAGTGTCATGTCCTGTCTCATATGGACGCACATTCTGATCATTTTCCGTTTGTTGAACAAGCTATTGATGCAGCAATCACATGGCGGTGGCGCTTTTGGGGGAGACATGAAGATGCGAATTTTCATCACGAAGCTGGAGATGCGGCTAATAAACTGAATGTCCGTGAATTGAAAGAATATGTAGGCCAGCTTGCCAGGCTCTTACTCCGGTTATCCCATGTGCCACCAGATGATTGGCCTGTTAATCCAGTTACGATTTCTGACGTTAGCAGTATGATCGAACGTGACGCAGGTAGAAGTCATCCCACCTTCCATTAAGGTGTATCGCAAATGAGAGAACGTCATCATAGATCAAATAGTAAGCATCCCCGAGCATGCACTTGCTCATCATGCCAAGCACGGAGAATACAGGCTGCTAGGCCCAGGTTGAAGAAGAAACGCAAGCCAAAATCTCAAAGAGGTAAGGCGGGCCATAAAAAGTTAGTTGATTCTGCGATAGCAGATGCAATGGATATTCTGGGTTTTGCAGCTGATACGGATAGTGATCAGCAGAATGACTAATTTGGAGGGACACAGGTATGGCTGAAACATCGCTAGTGAAAATCGGATTGATTGGTGCGGGGTGGTGGGCCACCGCAAACCATTTGCCGGTACTGGCAAACAGAGATGATATCGAATTGGCGAGTGTTTGCCGTTTGGGCTCCGATGAGTTGTTACAGGTCAAAAATAGATTCGGATTTACTCATGCAACAGAAAATTACAGCGAGCTTTTAGATACTCCGGGTTTAAATGGAGTTGTTGTCGCGTCACCACATACTTTGCATTTTGAACATGCGATGGCCGCGTTGAAGAAGGGCTATCACGTGATGTGTGAAAAACCGTTGACTACTAAAGCCACGGAGGCACGTGAATTAGTTGCTGAAGCTGAGCGCCAAGGGGTTCAACTGGTTATACCTTATGGATGGCATTACAGTAAATTTATTCAGGAAGCAAAACGGCGCATGGATCAAAAAGCCGTTGGTGAGATTGAGTACGTAATGTGTCATATGGCATCACCTATTCGATCGCTTCTTGAGGGCAAGCAATTCATATCGGAATATGTTGGGGACAATATGTTTGAGCCGGACGCTGATACATGGGCCGATCCCCAGGTAGCGGGTGGTGGTTATGCATTGGCTCAGATGTCTCATTCCGCAGGCCTTGCGTTTTGGCTGACGGGTCTTAAGGCACAGTCAGTTTCAGCTCTCACCTCATCTCCAACAAGCAGGGTCGAGTTATACGATGCGTTTTCAGTTAAGTTCAAAGGAGGAGCTATAGGATCCTTCAGTGGAGCTGGTACCCTTCCAGATAACCAGCAATTTCAACTTGATGTAAGAATATTTGGATCTGAGGGCGTGATGACAATCGACTGTGATCGCGCAAGGCTAGAAGTATTACGACATGACGGCCATAACTATTCAATGAAACTTGACCCGGATGCCGGTGAATATTTGGGGGATGGTCCCACTAGTAACTTCGCTGACATCGTGACTGGCAAAACCCAAATGAATTGGGCCCCTGGTTGGGCAGGCATGCGTGCCATCGAAATGATCGACGCAGCTTATAGTTCAGTGAAATCAGGTAAGCCGGTTTTGGTTTAATGTTCTAGGCTTGATTGTGAGTGCTTTAACAGTTCGCTGAACTTTGTTTTGCTGAATCTAATGAAAGGCTTATTTTGCCTGATACTGTTCTGCCACATAGTGATCATAAGATACTTGTAGTTGAAGATGACCGAACTTTACGAGAGGCATTACGGTACAACCTAGTAGCTGCGGGATATGAAGTTGTTGTCGCAAGCGACGGCGGGGAAGGTTTGGTCAGCGCGCGCCATGATAGTCCTGATGTTGTGGTATTGGACCTTATGCTTCCGAGTCTGAGTGGCATTGAGGTATGTAAGGCTCTTCGCCGTGACGGTTCTATTATTCCCATCATAATGTTGACAGCTCGTGACGCTGAGATCGATCGTATTGGCGGTCTTGAATCGGGAGCTGACGATTACGTCACAAAACCATTCAGCATGCGCGAACTTATCGCACGCGTCGCTGCTCAAATCCGTCGGATGCAAATGATTAGATCTATTTCACAGAATGCGACTGATGAAATTCTTGATTTAGGTGAATTGGTCATAAATCGAGCCTCTCGAAATGTGACATTGAATGAGAAATCAGTGTCCTTACGACCACGAGAGTTTGACCTGTTGACGCATATGGCAGCTAATCCTGGCCGAGTATACACACGTGATCAACTGCTTCATGATGTTTGGGGGTTTGAATACATCGGAGACACTCGGACTGTTGATGTTCACGTCAGATGGCTGCGTCTTAAAATAGAAGAAGATCCAGCGAGGCCGAAGTTCCTCGGTACTGTCCGAGGAGTTGGCTATCGTATTAATGTGTGATCGGCGTGTACTGTATTTGGACTTATTATCGGGGGTTGTAGTTGGGTAGCTTCTCCTTAAGATGGCGGATTTTGATTGAGACAATCGCTCTTATAGCGACTGTCGCGACGGGGACATTGCTCTGGGGAGCGATCGGCACAATTGCTGCAGGGGTGCTTGCGACGATTATTGTTTTGTTTCGCTCGCTAGGACTTATCCGTGAGTTTTCTGATTTGACAGAAGACGTGGTCAGAATGACATCCATTGACCGTACGCATCGTTTGAATCCAGCAGGACCAGCGGAATTAGCCCGGTTGGCACGCGCTGTAAATAGGCTTGTAGATCGAGTTGGTGCTGATATTGCTAAGGAGGAAAGTGAGCGCTTTCGATTGTCGTCCATATTCAATTCGATGAAAGATGGAGTTGTGGTTGTCGACGATCAAGGCATTATCGAATCAGTTAATCCAGCTGCTGGCGAAATGCTCGGAGCTGTCTTACCCATTGAACCTGGCATGCAGTTGACTTCTCTGACCAATCATCCAGACGTGATTGGGGTCGTTACCTCAGCTATACAGAGTGGTAACCCAGAAAGTATAGAAATAGAGCTTTTTGACAACCAGGGTACATTGACAGCGCTGGCAACTCCTTTTCCCAGACCTGATACGAATATGGTTCGGGCATTATTGTTATTACAGGATTTGACTGGGGTAAGACGTTTAGACACAACTCGCAGGGAGTTTGTGTCTAATGCTTCTCATGAATTACGCACTCCACTATCGGGAATTCGTGCTTCGGCAGAAACTCTTCAACTTAGCGGGATCGATGATATGGCGGGGCGAAAGCAGTTTCTTGAGATGATTCTTGAAGACGTTAATCGTATGGACAAATTGATTACCGAGATGCTCGAGCTTTCTCGTTTAGAATCTGGTGAATCTCAACTTGAGCTGCAAGATGTTGCGCCTAGTGTTTTAACTGACGCCGCTGTATTACAGTTCTCAACGATCATTGAGCAGTCAGATTTAACTATAAAGTCCTCAATATATCCTGACCTGCCATTTGTGAGAGTAGACGTAGAGAAGATGAGCCACGTTTTTGCCAATCTCATCAGCAACGCAATTAAATGGACGCCGCCGGGCGGGACAATAACCATTAAAACCTGGTTGGACGAAAAATCGGTCCAGTTTAGTGTTGCTGATACTGGTCAAGGCATCGATCCTGAACATTTGCCACATGTTTTTGAACGATTTTTCAAGACTGATTCTGCTCGATCACAACCTGGTACGGGTTTGGGCCTGTCGATCGCTCGTCACGTTATAGAGGCACATGGTGGAGACATATCTGCTGCCAGCGATTTAGGTATTGGTAGTGAGTTTGTATTCGGTGTTCCCATCGCTAAATAGGCTTTGCTCGGACTGAGTAGGGACGTGTTTAAATGTGAATTTAACTACCCGTTAACTTAGATCTTTTTTCCGTTAACATTTTTTTAACGACCAACATCCAATCTGGATATGACGACTGGGATTTCGGTTGTGACACATAAAGCTTTATGAGATTTTTATCGGAGGGCTAAGGAGCTCTTAGCAAAGTGATTCAGACAATATCAATAAATAATTCAAAGACGGTTTTAATCATTTCATCACTGTTTTTGAGCGTAATGCTTTTTGCATGTGGTGGCGATGATGCAGGAGAAAACTCACAGTTAGCTAGTAAAAAATCTAGTGAAATAACGATCGATGGCTCTTCGACTGTCTTTCCAGTGACTCAAGCCGTTGCAGAGGAATTCCGTAAAGAGCACCCGGATGTTCAGATACCGGTGGGGATTTCGGGTACAGGTGGTGGATTCAAGCGATTTACAGTTGGTGAAACCGATATTTCTAATGCTTCAAGGGCTATTAAGCCTGAAGAAGCTGAGCAGGCTGGATCCAACGGGATTAACTTCATTGAATTACGAGTGGCTTGGGATGGGATTTCTGTTGTGGCAAGTAAATCTAACGATTTTGTCGATTGCCTGACAACAGAGGAATTGAAACTCATCTGGGATGCAGGTTCGACTGTTGATAACTGGAATCAAATACGTGCAGATTTCCCCGACAAGAAGATACGGCTTTACGGTCCAGATACAGACTCAGGTACATTTGACTACTTTACCGATGCGATAAATGGTGAAGAAGATCGAAGTCGATCTGATTACACTGCTTCCGCAGATGACAATACCCTTGTGCAGGGCATTGCAGGCGATGGAGGATCCATCGGCTACTTCGGCTACGCATATTACGTTGAGAATTCAGACAAACTAAAATTACTTGCTGTCGACTCGGGTAGTGGATGCGTTTTACCTGATATTGGGACGATCAATGACGGTACGTATTCTCCGCTATCGCGGTCAATGTTTATTTATGCGAACACTGCTTCCATTGATAGGCCGGAAGTAAAGGATTTTCTTGAGTTTTTCATGAATGAGGGCGGTACTTTGGCAGAAGAAGTGGGATATGTAGCACTTTCGGCTGCGGATTATCAGTCCAATATCGAGTTGATCAACGCACAATAAATTGCTTTGTTAACACAGGTTATAACTGTGTGTTAACAATTTACCCGCAATCTATTAACGGCTGACGATCCATAAGCCGTTAATAGATCGTTTTAAATTCTCTCGCAATCATTGTTCTTTAACTGCAGTGTCAATAAATTCTCGATCAAATACCGCAACATCAAGCAATACTCGCCTACTGCCAGATGAGGTGGTCAGGCGCCGCCGCCGTCAATATTTTGAGCAATCGATTGTGTCTTGGCTTCTCAGAGTTACTGCAGTAATTTCTGTCCTTACGACAATAGGGATCGTCGTGATTCTTGTTGTAGAAAGTGTTGGTTTTTTCTCTCAAGTTTCGGTATGGGAATTTGTGACAGGTCGAGAATGGACGCCTCTTTTTAAACCGCAGAAATTTGGAGCGCTTCCACTTATTGGGGGAACTCTGTTAGTTGCAGTAATAGCTGGCCTGGTTTCGCTAACCCTCGGTTTGGGTGCGGCGATTTTTCTATCTGAATACGCTCCAGAGGGGGTTCGTAAGGTTCTTAAACCAGTTCTGGAAATACTTGCAGGTATTCCAACCGTGGTTTACGGGTATTTTGCACTGACATTTATCACCCCTATGCTCCAAGGCATAATTGGTAGTGACAGAGTGATAATTTTTAATGCGCTTTCGGCTGGCATAGTCATGGGTCTGATGATTATGCCCATGGTCTCGACGTTGAGTGAGGATGCAATGATTGCAGTTCCTCGGTCTTTGCGTGATGCAGCGTACGCTCTGGGTGCTACTCGATTTGAAGTTTCAACAAAAGTTGTTATACCAGCTGCCTTATCTGGAATTGTGGCTTCGTTTATCTTGGCTCTTTCGCGAGCTATTGGTGAAACCATGATTGTTAAGATTGCTGCTGGCGCTACACCTAATCTGACGTTGAATCCTCTTGAGAGTATTCAGGCGATGACTGCTTATATAGTCCAAATAAGTTTGGGCGAAACCGCGCATGGATCAATTGAGTATCAGACGATTTTTGCTGTTGGCCTACTTCTATTTGTTATGACATTGGCTATGAATATCTTAGGTCGCGTGATCATTTCACGGTTCCGGCAGGTGTATGAATGAGTATTAATTCAGCACAGGGTCCTCGTGGGAAATCCAAGCGATTTGATTTGATTCGCACGTGGCGCGACAGAATATTTTTTATCGGGTTCTTGTTGGCTATTTTGATTGGCGTTGCCGGATTAGCAGCTCTTCTAATTGATGTTCTTGTCGATGGCTTGGGTTTTTTGAACTGGAAATTCTTGACGAATTATGCCTCGCGTAAGCCTTTAGAATCCGGAATTCTCGCACCAATGGCTGGAACTGTATGGGTTGTCGGTCTAACGGCGATTTTTACAGTTCCTGTTGGTATAGGAACTGCAATTTATCTGGAAGAATTTGCCAAGAAAAATCGACTTACCAGACTAGTGGAGTTGAACATTTCCAATCTTGCTGGTGTACCAAGTGTTATTTATGGATTGTTGGGCTTGGCTGTGTTTGTACAGTTTTTGTTCAACGGTTCACGCAATTTGACTGCCGGCGCATTGACGATGACGTTGCTTATTCTACCTATTGTTATTATCGCATCCCAAGAGGCTATCAAAGCGGTACCGTCGAGTTATCGCGATGCAGCCTACGCCATGGGGGCCACTCGTTGGCAGGTCGTGAAAACCGTGGTTATGCCTCAGGCGGTACCTGGGATGATGAGCGGAATTATTCTCGCGTTATCGCGGGCGGTCGGAGAATCAGCCCCGATTCTCATCATCTCCTCATTAGTATGGGTGACGTTCGTACCGACATCTCCCGATTCAAAATTCACTGTTCTACCCCTTCAGATATTTACATGGGTGAGTCAGCCGCAGGAGGATTTCAGAAGTATCGCAGCTGCTGGAATTATTGTACTTTTGCTGATTTTGTTAGGAATGAATGCTGTTGCTATATGGATCAGGAACAAGTACCAAGTCCGCTCTGAGTAGTAGGAATCTGAATCCTATCGATGGATTCAGCTGAATGGATAGTTACTCTCCGGTAAGCCCCTCAACCACGGTTGCGTTTGGTAACACCTCAAGGATCTTTGGTGAAACTTTAATTTTGATGGATCTGCTCCCTCCGCCCAGGATGATGTAATCGAGATCCATTAACCCCTGATCGATGTAAATTGGTAGTTCTGGCGGTAGAGCAAGGACCGTGACTCCACCGATCATCATTCCAGTCAGTTGGGCAGTTTCTTCAGGCTTGGCAAATGAAACTCTGCCAGTATTCATCAGCGGTTTAATTACGTGATTAACGTCAATGCGTCGTGTAGCGCGTACAACCGAGGCAGTGAAAACTTTAGGCTTCTTTTTGGAGCTGACTATTATGGTATTAGCTGAGTTTTCCAGTGGGAATCCATATTTTTCACAGAAGGTTATGGTGTCAGCGAATTCTGGATCTATCTTAATGATTTCATATGTAAATTTAGTTTCGTCGAGAAATGCAGTCACTCTGGTTTCGATTTCACTATTTGTCATGTTCGCTAAAACCGTCTTATAGTTGATTTACTTTAATTTTTCATGTTTTATTTCGAGTTGAAGGCCTGTTAAGTTTATCGATATTGAACATGTTTGCTGTAGTCTCAAATAGTATTATCTTTACAGGTGTTTTAGTATCTAATTGTGATTGGGCGGAAATTTGGGTAAGACTTACTGGATGCTCGTTACTACTCAGGAAAACTTGGATATCACGCGTTCTCGCGGTTTTTCTATGCAGGGTGTTGATACCAAGAATCGGCGTAAAGCTTTGCGTATAGGTCCTGAAGACAGGGTTTTATATTACGTTTCAGATAAAAAAGGTTTTGCTGCGACGGCAACTGTTACATCAGATAATTTCGAAGATCACGAACGAATTTGGAAACACCACGACGATCAGGAAACATTCCCTCATAGGGTAGAGCTGTCACCAGATGTTGTCCTTGATGAGTCTGAATATGTTGATGGTTATCAAGTTGGTCCGACTCTCCAGTATGTGAAAAAGTGGCCGCCAGATATGTGGCCGTTGGCATTTTTCGGCATGCTGCACATTATTCCGCAACGGGACTTTAATTTTATTGAGAGTGAGTTGCGGCGAATGAGTGGGGACTTACTTTTTAATGAGGGTTCTGATACTGAGACATCGGGATCTATTGTGCCATCAGGAATTATTGAATCTTTAGATTCTTCTGATGAGTTCCCTGACGTGAAAAAACATTTCGATGTAGCTGCCAAAAGTCGTAAAAGCTCTCACCGTCGGCGTAAAAAGCGGCATCGTTAATTTTTGCTGCTCGAAGTGTATATAACGTTTATCCTGAAAAATTGAAGGAGGGCACTGACACCCCAGTGATAACACTCTCGTTGGATTTGTTTTTGTCGATAGAAGGATGTTTTAAGTTGTTTGATTACTTAGACTCTGGAAGCTTGGGTTTTAGGGTATTGTGAACTTTGGCAAGCACAGAAGAGAATGTTTTATCGCTCAATGCTGGTTTCAGATCTTTGGTGTTGATATTTTCAACGAGCTCAACCCAGGACTTGCACCCGTTATAAGCTGGAATGACCGGAATTTTCTTGGCCGGATTTAGCCTGTATGCCCTAACAATCATCAACTTGAGCGGTTGGCTAGGTCTCCACTTAAATCGTTTGGCAGGAAATGATTTTGACCAGATGTGAAAAGGATCCAGTGCATTAACTTGATTTTCATGAGAAATATCAATTGTCTCGATGAGTTGGCAAAACACCGATAGAGTGATGTTTTCATTGAAATATTCAGTCGCCGCTCCGGAGGTTAGTGAATGATATTTCGGTTTGAGCAGTGACGTGCCTTGATGGAATACTCCTGGATACAGTAAAAATTGGTTGTGTTCGATTTTGAAATGGCGCGTATCCTCACGAATACCCCCTTTGCGCAACATGAATATCTGTTCACCCTGGCTGAGTGCTCTGGATGTGACCGACCATTCCTTTAATCCTATATTTGAGGAAGTTGGCAGCTTAGGTGACATAGGCATTGAATGTCTTATAACTCTCAAGTTAGAGACTATTAGAGTGTTCGTATTTTGTGAATTTTACAGTGATTTTTAAATTTATTATCACTCGGGATTATGTTGAGTCAGAAGCTTTTTTACTGATGACCCGCGTGCGCCAAGCATGGCCAATGTATTTTCAGTGGTCGTGCGGCATATGTATTCGGTTGTTACATTTCTCAAGGCAGCGAGCTTTTCCGAGACTAATGAGATGTCACGTGGCTCAGTCCATTTGGCTCTATTTTTTTTGAACGTTTGTGGGTACGCATCTGTTTCCAAAAGCAGTCGGGAAGTCGGCGTTTTTTTTGCAGTTTCCTCGAGGTCTGCGATTTTGGTCAATGTTTTGGCAAATGAGATATTGAACCCGAGATCTAGAAGCTTTTCAGCGAAACTCCATCTACCTTGAAAATAGTGGGCAGATCCCCCTATATCGCCTGCGCCTGTTTCTTTAAGGATTGATAATGCAGCATCTCGAGCGGAATGCGCATCGTAATCATCGTCCTGCTCGCGGATATGAAAAATTAGCGGCAGTTTGTGTTCGCGTGCAATTTTAATTTGTGCGTAAAACGATTCTTCCTGCCAGTCTTTGTCGGGCGATGTACCCTGGTGATCAATACCAATTTCACTCATAACCACCACCTGAGGTGCAGTGGCCAGGCCCTCAAGTTGTGATAACTGATCTTCAGAAATTGGATTCGTAATTTCTGTTGGGTGTATGCCGATGCCAGCGAAGACCCGTGTTTGCCGCTGGGCTAGTTCGATAGCTTCTCGGGAATCTACAACGGTTGTGCCTGCTGTGAGAATAGCTCCTACATTTTTTTGCACGGCACGCTCAATGATACCGGGGACTTCACTCGGGTTATGCTGATGGATATGAGCGTGGGTATCTATGAACATAGATGGCGATAATATAAGGATGTTTTGACCATTAGTAAAAGCATATAGCTTTTTTGAATCTCATTGTCGATTAGCCACAGGGACGACTGGTCGCCATTACTGAGTGAGACGGAATTTCGTTACTAAAGATCTGCTCCATATTTGAATTTTGGGCCAATCACGATGGTCCCCTTGTGGTGTGGGTGCAAATCGGTCGACGATTTTCAGGTACCAAGGGAGATTTGATCGTTCGAAATATCCGGTAAAAACAGCATCGGAAACGACGTTTAAACTCGGCGCTATTTCAATAAGATTTTTCAAAAATTCTTTATGTTGAGCCAATCCGGCTTCGGGGTGTTTTATGCTGAGCCCCCCCATTGAAAAAAGCGCAACTGGTTTTTTTTTGATGCGCTTTGCCATTAGCGCTGCATATAATCCTGCGACAGAAATCCATTTGCCGCCGTACAAAGGTGATCCGATGACGAAAGCGTCATAATTTTCCGGTGGTGGGGAATTACTTGCTTCTGTGGCGTGGGCTTGGAGTCCAAATGTATTGAGTTCATGCACCATCGCTGAAGCCACTTCACGAGTGGATCCGAATTTGGTGGCATATACGACGAGAACCCTTGTCAATTACTTTTCAATCGATAAATTCAAGATGAATGTCTAGTGTGACAAGTATCGCGTATGGCAAAACCATTGAGTCCAATTAGATCAATCATGATTGCGTAAAAATTGGTATACAAGGCACTCGTCGGTATGTTTTAGGTGTAAGTTATCCGACAGCCGAATAAAGATCGGTTACTGACCTCAATCATCCAGTAAGAAGGATAGGAATCATGCGAGCAGGATTTGGACAGTTTAGACAAGCGACCCCTGAGTACCTCAGGTTCGCGCAGCAATATGGTGCTACTGACATACTGCTAAACACTCCGGACTTGCCAAGTTATAACGGGACCTGGCCGTTGCACGACCTGGTAAATCTTCGCAGGAATGTAGAGAACTACGGCATGAAGCTTTCGGCCCTTGAAAACGTTCCTACTCAATTTTATGACCACATCATGCTCAACGGCCCGAAACGTGATGAGCAGGTCGACAACATGA
>VFGZ01000050.1 GCA_009392215.1 SAR202 cluster bacterium
GTGTTTTCATTTCTAGAATCAGGGTGGTTTCTGCAGTCCCATGTTCTTTTACGGCGTCGAATGTTTCTTCTAGAGTTGGAATTTGCTCTCCTTTGAATTCAGAACTCCACCAACTACCTGCATCAAGATCTTTCAAATCAGATAGTGTCATTTTAGCGACCTCTCCTGAACCATTAGTTGTACGATCCACAGTGTCATCATGCATGACTACTATGTGTTCGTCGACTGTTCCTCTAACATCGATTTCGATTGCCATTCCCTTTTTGAGAGCAGCTTTGAAAGCGGCGATGGTATTTTCCGGGTATATCTCATCCAGACCACGGTGGGCGATGATGATCGAGTCGTTCACGGGGATTAAATCTTTTTTCGTTTTCTTCCCGAATTTCGGGGGCATTCAGTACAAATTTAGTCCAATCCAGCTAGCATTTGCTTAGCCTCGGCAATCGCTTCGCTCACGCGATTGGGTGCGGTGCCTCCAGGAATATTACGGGCTGCAACTGCGGATTCAAGAGTAATTTCCATTACATCTGCGTCAAACAAATCAGAAACTTCCTGGAAGTCACTTATCGTTAGATTGCTGAATCCAATCCCACGTGCCAGACATTTTTTCGAAAGATCCGAAACAGCTATGTAGGCCTCACGGAACGGAACGTCTTTTGCTACTAAATAATCAGCGATATCGGTTGCAAGCATGAGACTTTGTTCGGCTGCCTGTTTCATGCGATCTGTATCTACGGTAATAGAATTGACCATGCCTGTTGCTGATTCTAAAGACTCGATTACGGTATCGGCGGCATCGAATAGACCTTCTTTATCCTCTTGGAGGTCACGATTGTAAGCAAGTGGAAGGCCTTTGATTGTAGTCAAAAGAGCCATTAGCGCTCCATACACTCGACCCGTCTTTCCTCTAATCAGTTCTGCGAAATCGGGGTTGCGCTTTTGCGGCATGATGCTCGACCCTGACGTGTATTCGTCAGATAATTTAACGAATCCGAATTCGTCTGATGACCAAATCACCAATTCTTCGGCTAGACGAGAAAGATGTGCCATAGTGAGAGATGAGGCTGTCAGGAATTCCACAATGAAGTCACGGTCTGATACCGCATCTATCGAATTACGAGATATTTCGGTGAAATCGAGTTGCTCAGCCACCCAGTTCCTATCAATTGGATATGTTACGCCGGCGATTGCACCCGATCCAAGTGGCATGGTGTCCGTCGATTCCGCTGTTTGGGCAAAGCGTGTGGCATCCCGATCAAACATTTCAAAATAAGCCAGTAAGTGATGAGCCAATACGATTGGTTGCCCACGTTGCATGTGGGTGTATCCAGGGACAATAGTATTTACGTGCTGCTCAGCGAGATTTACTAGAGCGCTTTGAAGTGCTCCTAGTGCGTTAAATGCGCGGCCGCATGCAGCTTCGGTCCAGAGGCGAGTATCAGTGGCCACTTGATCGTTACGCGAGCGTCCTGTGTGTAGTTTCCCCGCTGAATCGCCGATCAGTTCGTATAGGCGAGATTCGATGTTCATGTGTATGTCTTCAATATCAGACTTCCATATGAACTCGTCGTTCTCGATTTCCAATGCGATTTTACTCAGCCCGTCGACGATTTTATTAACGTCATCGGAATGAATAATGCCCTGACGACCTAACATGCGTGCGTGAACGATCGAGCTAGCTATGTCTTCACGATACAGTCGACTGTCGTAATGAATTGAAACTGTAAAGTTACTGGCTAGTTGGCTGCCGCGTGCGGCTGCAGATGGGTTTTTCTTTTTGTCGTTTGAACCTGTCATTGAACTTGGTATTTTAGTTGTTGTTTTAATGCAAAGTGAAAATGCATAATGCCCATCATTATCGTTATGGACGGGAAATTTTTTTCATTGGTTTGAATTATTTGGTTGCACCCATCACCTAATCCACTCTCAAAGGGCGATCGAACTGTTTGTGATAGATACAAAAATTGTGCCTAGCGGGAGAAGGCACCCTATCGGGCTTCTGAGTTTGTTTGTTTTCGAGCTTGTGTTCTAGCTGACAACGAATATATATCGATAAACCCCGTCGCAGCTTCATGGTCAAATGAGTCTGCAGTCGAATAAGTTGCCAGATCAAAGTCGTAAAGTGAAAATGGTGAGCGGCGTCCCACGACCGTGCATGATCCTTTGTGAAGGCGTAGGCGAACATCACCTGTCGAGTATTTATGTGCACTGTCCATAAACGCAGCGATGTTTGTACGGAGTTCTGTAAACCAGCGGCCGTCGTAAACCATGTCAGAGTAAATACTCGACAGGTTGGCTTTTACTCTCTGTTGTTCACGAGACATTGTTGATGTTTCCAGTGCTTTTAGAGCAGTATGCAATACAACCGCAGCCGGTGTCTCATAAACTTCACGTGATTTGATTCCAACGAGACGATTCTCGATGTGGTCAATACGACCGACACCGTGATTTCCCGCGACGCGGTTGATGTCTGCAATTAAATCTACCCCAGACTTCAACGACCCGTTTATGGAAATGGGCACTCCCTTCTCGAACCCGATCGAAATTTCTATGGGCTCTTCAGGAGTGCCGGATATTGGTTTGGTCCAAGAGAATGCGTCTTCAGGGGGTTCCACCCAAGTGTCTTCTAGATCTTCGCCTTCTATTGCCTGCCCCCATAGATTACGGTCGATAGAGTAGACACGCTGGTCACTTCCTACTTCACGTAATTCAAGCCCTGCCTTTTGTGCGTATAGCTTCTCTTCGTCGCGCGTCATGCCCCATTCACGTGCTGGAGCAATTATTTTGAGTGGATCTCCATGGGCTGCAAGAGTCATTATTCCTGCGTCGAAACGGACCTGATCGTTTCCTTTTCCGGTGCAGCCATGTGCGACAGCGGAAGCTCCGACTTCGCGTGCGGCTTCGACTAATTTTTTCGCCATTAATGGACGACCCAAAGCGGTAGACAGAGCGTATACGCCTTCGTACATCGCCCCCGCTTTTAGTCCAGGGAACACATATTCGTTAACGAACTCGTCTCTGACATCCCATATAAGAGATTGGATGGCACCAGCCTGCGCAGCGCGTTCTTCTACACCAACGATTTCGGGGCCTGCCCCCAGATCAACCGTGAGAGTTACAACGTCCATGTTGTAGTGTTCTTGGATCCATACTGTGGAGATTGTCGAGTCCATGCCACCGCTGTAAGCGAGGACACACTTTTCTCTTGCCATATCTGAGTTCGATTCCTTGTATGTGAGGAGTATGACGCTTCGATTGCGTCGCATGTATACAGACTATTCTCTCGCTTGTTGCAAGAGATGTCATCCCCAAGCCTCGTTAGGGATGGTGGCTGTTTATATCCGATATGGTTACAAAAGCTTAGTTGTTTATGCTTGTGAAAACCTTGTCGAGGATGTCCACAGCTTCATCGATTTCATCTCGTGTTACGTTGAGTGGCGGCATGAACCTAACCATATTGGGTCGGACTGCATTGATCAGTAAACCTTCCGGCAGTGCTGCTGTTACTGTTGCCCCTGCGATTTCTTCAGTCATTTGGATAGCGATTAACAATCCCATACCTCGTACTTCTTCTATGAAGGTGTGTTTTTCTGCCAATGCCATAAGTTTGCCTTGAAAATAAGCCCCAGTTTCATTTGCTAATGTTGGAATATCTTCATCTACGATCACTTTGGCAGCTGCAGAACCAGCAGCGGTCGTAAGGGCGTTACCGCCAAAAGTCGAACCATGATCACCTGGTTCTAAAACCGAGCAAAATTCTTTTGTTGTGAATGCACCAAGCGGCGCACCAGATCCAAGTGCCTTTGCGAGTGTCATTACATCGGGTTCTACCCCGGGGAACTGTTGGTATCCAAATAGTGTTCCCAGTCGGCCCATGCCAGTTTGAACTTCGTCCAACATGAAAAGAATGTTTTTGTCGTGGCAAAAGTCCATCACATCTTTAAGGTAGTGATCGGAAGGAACATTTACTCCACCTTCTCCTTGTACTGGTTCAAGTAAAACAGCACAAGTTTTTCCTTCTGTATAAGCGTTTTTAATTGCTTGGATATCGTTGTAGGGGACATTCACGAAACCTGGCATCAACGGTCGCCAGTTATCTTGATAGTGTGGTTGACCGGTTGCTGCCATCATAGCTTGAGTGCGCCCATGGAACGAGTCTAGGGTTGTGATGATTTCATATGCGCCATCTAATTTGATCTTGCCCCATTTGCGTGCAACTTTACAGGCTCCTTCGTTAGCCTCTGCACCAGAGTTGCAAAAGAAAACTCTATCGATGTCAGAATTGTCCACAATTATTTTTGCGAGTGGCAGCTGTGGTGTCGTATAGAACAAATTCGACATTTGTAGGATTTTGCCCGCTTGATCACGAATTGCATCAGTAACTGCAGGGTGACTATGTCCGAGGTTAAGCACAGCCCACCCAGCAGTGAAGTCGAGGTAACTGTTACCCTCATTATCAAACACTCTGGTACCTTCTCCACGCACCAGTACAGGTGGCATGCGATTTACCACTTGCATGTAATATTTCGATTCGAGATTTTTGTAATCAGACGAGCTAGTCATAATTGTTCTCCCTGTGAGCCTTCAACGATAGGGGATGGTCCTAGTATTCTCGATTAGTTGTAACTAGTGCTCAAAACATCTTGTTTTTGTACTTCATACAATGATTTGATGAAGCTGAGCCGAAAAACGGTTAGTAGAGAGAACTATACCGTAGGTGCTGTCTAATTGGGACCGTTAAAACAGGAATTAGTCCTTGCGGCCGGGTTTCCAGCCTTGTGTCGAAGCCTTGGCAAATAAAACTAGAGCAAGCATTAATGAGGCGACCATAGAAGGCCATTGATAGCCAAGCGGGATCGCTAACAGCAATATAACTATCAGGCCTGTCAGTGCACCGTGAGCACTACTCTTGACCCACGCGATCATCAACAGGCCTGCGATTATTCCGGTAATTCCTGCCAATGGCATCAGTCCCGTGACGACACCGGCCCCAGTGGCGAGTCCTGCGCCACCTTTGAACCGATTGAATATTGGATACCAGTGCCCAACTATGGCTGCAGAGCCTCCGATTATCCAAAGATCTTGAGGGGTCCCTGCTATATACGCTACCAATATCGGTAAAGCGCCTTTTAATCCATCTGCAAGGAATACTGCTGCACCGATTCGTTTATCAATTTTTCGAAAAACGTTCGCAGCACCAGGGTTTCCTGTACCGACTTCGAACAAATCGATACCAGATCGTATTGTGAATAACCGTGCAAACGGAATCGAGCCCAGCAAATAGCCAACAATCAGCATCACAATTATGTGACTGCTCGTATCCATATTTTGTCCTTTATTTGGTCTGCTACGGCTAGGCTGTCAGATGATTCTTGTGCCAATATCCTCGCCTTGGACGCAGGCTAACAGTGCCCCTGAAATCCGACCATCTATGATGTGTCCCGAGCCGACGACAGAAACTGCGTCGACGCAGGCTTCGATTTTAGGAATCATTCCTCCTGCAGCGATCCCACCTGCGATTAATTCCATAGCCTGCCCTTTTGTCATTCGGGGTATGAGGCGTCTTCTGGCGTCTAGAACGCCTTCTACGTCGGTCTGGAATATCAGTTGATCAGCCTGCAGGGCTTTAGCAATGTGTCCGGCAGACGTATCAGCGTTTATATTCAATATCCCATCTTCATCGATGTTTGATGGGTAGAGATTTAGGGCTGTAGGAGCGATTACTGGAATGTATCCAGCATCAATCAGGGTTTCTAAAGGGGCTGGATTTGCTTTGCCGATCTTTCCTACATATCCGAGATCGGGATTGAGCAATTCTGCCTCTAACAATCCATCTGATACACCCGAAATGCCGACGGCCTTTGCCCCCGCTGATTGAAACTCAGCCACCAATTGAGAGTTTACGAGTCCAGCTAGGACAGCTACGGCAACATCAAGAGTCGCTTTGTCGGTGCGCCGTAGTCCATCAATGAATTCTGGTTGTATTCCTTGCTTGGCGACCCAGTCAGTTATCACTTT
>VFGZ01000051.1 GCA_009392215.1 SAR202 cluster bacterium
TATGTTAATCCCGAAGGCACCTTCAGGCGTGGCAATCTCACAGGATAGGGATGCTCGGATTATTACTATTGATCTCGTTTCGGATGAGAACATTTTGGAAAATTCTGCACGTTTGCGTCTGCTTCTTATGTTTATTAATCGTGCGGAAGTATCAAATTCAGCGACGGTGGCTCCGTCTTTTACACGAGATACCTATCCCGCGATGCTTGCACTTGTGAAGGCTTTAGAAGGTGCTGGTATGGGGCAAGATTGGTCTCCAGATGGCGCTCGTTCTATGCGTCTGGGGAAAGCTAAACATCTTTTTGTCAGTGTTGATATGCCGATTGCAGATCGGAGTCCTTCCCCTGATACATTTTTAGAAATCATTCAATCTCATCAGATTGATGCTTCTTGGTATGACCAATGTGTATATCCACGTGCTTCTGCTCCTGGATTAACCACAGTGATGTTTGGTGTTCCAGATCGGTCTTATTCTCAATACTCTAATTCTGTTTTCAATAGGGAACGTTTGAAAAATCTATCTGGCAGGCCGGGTGGTATGCACTTTTTCTCACAACCGGGATGTTATGTCTCAGCAGCTGTGTGATCGATATTTTTGTCCACATTTCGTTTGATTAATTGGAGGTTTTTAAATGTCACCAGTGTTTGATTCTCAAACTACCATGGCACTGGGTTACGTAAGGTCCGACACATTACCGGAAAACACCCGTTACAAAGATGATGGTTGTGATGCTTCCCTTACATGCTTGGAGTGTCCGTTGTCATTATGTAAATATGACGATCCTGGTTGGCTGCAACGTGAGAACCGTCGTACTCGCGATGATCAGATTTTCCGATTGCGGTCTGAACAGGTTGCTGTCACTGAAATTTCGAAACGTTTTGGCATAAGTACCCGAACCGTTCATCGAATTGTTCAACGTGGGGGGGCAACTCCGGTTGTTTCTGATGAAGAAGGCGTAAGTCCGATTGTATCTCTTAGTGAATTAGATGAGCGTTCTTTATTTCACGAGCGTGCTTCATGGCCCAAAATGTTTACTTACAAACGATCTGTCTCCCTTGGTAATTAAGGTTTAGGAAGAAAGAATTTATTATTCTGCGGTTGGTTCGATTTGAGTTGACCCGCTAACCAGTTCGCCTGTTGCCTGGTACAGTGCTCGTTCAACGATATTCATAGCGCGGTCGGCAACGCGTTCAACATTGTGAGCTACTCTCATCAGGTAAGTTGCCGGCTCAGCGTTTTCAGGATCGGCTTTCACTAGTTCGAGAAGATCAGTTTGAACCTTTGCGTAAAGGTCGTCTACTGCGTCATCTTCTTTTTCTAGTTCTGTGCTGAGTGCCCGAACAAGATTTGCGTCTCGACTGATGAATGCTTCGAGAGATCGTTTTAGCATTCTTACGGCCATATCACCCATTCTTGGTATGTCGATTAATTCTTTGAGTGGAGGTTGTCCTCCCATTGCTATGCTGATCTTGGCTATACCTTCAGCGTAATCCCCTATGCGTTCTAATTCACCGGCAATGTGAAGAGATGCAACGATCCTGCGAAGATCTCCGGCCATTGGGGCCTCACGTCTTATCAATTCGATGCAGGTTCGTTCTATTTCCAATTCTGTTTGATCGATATTGTCATCCTCATCGATAACTTTTTGAGATTTTTCAACGTCACGAGATCTCAGTGCATTGAGTGCGTTGAATATTGCCTGTTCGACCAGCCCACTCATAAGAATGAGTTCTGCCTCTAATTTGCCAAGATCTCTGTCGAAATCTTGACGACCTAACGGGATGATATTTTTCTGTTCGCTCATAATTCTTACAGTTTACGCTTGTGTCAGGACTAACCGATTCGACCAGTTACATAGGCTTCAGTACGTTCATCGTTAGGATTGCCGAAAACTTGCTCGTTTGTTCCATATTCGATCAATCGACCTATCCGTTCTTCTCCCGCCATCATGACAGCTGCGTAATCGGAAATACGAGTAGCTTGCTGCATATTGTGAGTAACTATGATGATTGTGACTTCGTTTGAAAGTTCTTGAATAAGTTGTTCGATCGCCTGAGTGGAAATAGGATCAAGGGAAGAGGCAGGTTCGTCCATAAGCACGATTTCGGGATTCACTGCCAAAGCTCTAGCAATACATATTCGTTGTTGTTGCCCGCCTGAAACACTGAGACCACTTTCGTTTAAACGATCTTTTACCTCTTCCCATACTGCTGCTCGTCGGAGTGAGTTCTCGACAATTTCATCTAGATCATCTGTGATCCCATTAATTCGTGGCCCGAAAGCTACATTTTCATAAATGCTCTTTGGGAATGGATTTGGTCGTTGAAATACCATGCCAATACGGAAGCGAATTTCTGTAGGGTCAATATCGCTGTCATATATGTTTTGTCCTGCGAAATTCACTGTGCCTTTCACGTCGGCGGTCGCGATGAGGTCGTTCATACGGTTAAAGCAGCGAAGCAGTGTACTTTTACCACAACCGGACGGACCAATTAAGGATACGACACTATTCTTCGGTACTTGAATGGATACATCACTAATAGCGGTATTGCCGCTATATGTAACGGATAGATTGTGTGATTCGAGAATGGGTTCAGTTGTATCGAACCTCAAAATGTTTTCGGATGAACCTGCTTTTGATAACAGATCAGCTTGATTTTGGGGCATCAATTGCTCCGGTTGTTCAAGTGTTTGCACTGTCTTAGATATTAGAAGCTCAAAGTTAACAGAATGAAATAATTAGCAGAAACTTTATAGATATTATCTTGTGGGTATTGCATCGCATAAATCACTTGGCCGTTGATAAACTTGATTTTCTAAGAAACTCCTTCTTTCAATGCCTATTTCTTTTTTACTCTTTCTAGCTCAATGAATCACAATGTCTCGAGTTCTTCGAACGTATCTTTAATGCTTCCGTCTATTCTTGAGTTGTCTCGTCAAAGCCTTACTGATTCCATCCTAGAGATGGGGGAGAAAAAATTTAGGTCTGACCAACTCTGGCGGTCGCTTTACCACGATGTATCAGAGACGTTTGAAGAGATGTCGACTCTAAGTAAGCCATTTAGAAACTCGTTGCGGGAAAAATACTCAATCTCAACATTGAAAGAGGTGATGTTGCTGACATCGTCAGATCGTACAACCAGCAAGTCATTGTATCGCCTGGGTGATGGTGAGTTGATTGAAACTGTGATGATGAGATATGAAAGTGATGGGCATCGACGTAATCGTAAAACGGCTTGTATTTCCACACAGGCAGGGTGTGCGCTCGGATGTACGTTTTGTGCAACGGGGCAACAGGGATTTCGTCGGAATTTGACCGTGGGAGAAATTGTTGGTCAAGTTATAGATATGCAGCGTGTTGCCATTGCCGAGGATAGGGCTCAAATAGATGGGGGTCGACGTAGTAAGGGAGAAGTTCAGGGGGTTACAAACGTTGTTTTTATGGGTATGGGAGAACCACTTGCTAACTACAAAAATACTATATCCGCCATACGGGTATTAAATGATGGTCAAGGATTGAATATTGGTGCAAGGCATATCACAGTTTCGACCGTCGGACTGATACCAGAGATATTGAAACTTGCTGATGAAGATCTTCAAATTAACCTTGCAATCTCTCTTCATGCTCCCGATAACGTCACTCGTTCACAGACGATGCCAGTGAATAAACGATATCCGGTTCAAGAACTAATCAATGCATGTCATAAATATGCCGATAAGACAAAGCGGAGAATTTTTTTTGAGTACGTTCTTTTGAAAGACCAGAATGATTCTATCGAACAGGCTCAGAAACTTGGACGTTTACTTAATGGTTTGCATTGTCACGTGAATTTAATACCGGTTAATCCTACAGCCGGAGGCCCGTTCGAACGTACTGACTTAATCAGCGCTAAATCTTTTCAGGGTGGGCTCAAACAATACGGAATACCTTCCACAATACGAATGGAAAAAGGGATTGATATAAATGCCGGCTGTGGCCAGCTCCGTGAGAGAGCCATCGACATATTCAACAATTAAGTGCTTAGGCCAATTAGCGAGTTTTCTTGTCGCTGTGTAGAATTCCGATCTGTTTGGTAAATTTCATATTATTGTTCGTGAGTTGACGAATTGAGGGGCTTTTGACTGATCGTATTTGGCCTGAGGTTTACAAAAAGCTTGGAGTAGAACCAATTATTAATGCCCAAAGTTGGGTTACCGCATTGGGTGGTTCCATTATGCGGCCAGAAGTATTGGCTGCAATGGATGAAGCAGCAAATGCATTTGTAGATATAAAAAAACTTAACCGCGCAGCAGGAGAAGTTGTAGCTCTCGCATGTGGTGCTGAGCAAGGTCTGGTTACTGCAGGCTGCTCTGCTGCTCAAGTCTTGATGGTTGCCGCGTGTATGACTGGCCAGAGTGAAAGCAATGTTGAGCAGTTGCCCGACACTACCGGTATGAAAAACGAAGTGGTACTTTTCAAAGGTCAGCGGAATCGATATGACAAAGCCTTTGTGACGGCAGGAGCAAAGCTTGTAGTTTATGGTTCAGAGGAAGAAGGAACGATTGATGAACTGGAAGCTGCGATCAATGAAAAGACAGCCTGTGTAGCGTTTGTGATAATGCCTTTTGCTCCCCAGGGAGTGGGGCTTGAAGAGACTATACGTGTGGCTCATAAGCGTGGAGTACCGGTGATTGTCGACGCAGCAGCGGAGTTGCCGCCACGGGCAAATCTTTCAAAATTTCACAAACTGGGGGCTGATATGGTGGCATTTAGTGGTGGTAAAGGGATTGGGGGTCCTCAATCGTCCGGTTTGTTGGCAGGCAAGGCTGATTTGGTTGAGGCGGCCGTTATGAATTCTTTGAATCTTGATTCCTCTGTGGCTGGCATTGGTCGACCTATGAAAGTTTCGAAAGAAAATATAGTGGGATTGGTTACCGCTATTCAACTTTTTACCGACTCTGACGAAGCAGCTGAATGGGAAGGATGGCAGCTTAAAGCCCAATATGTTGCCGAGCGTCTGCAGGGCATAGATGGTGTACAGGTGAAGATTGAAGACGATCCTGCTGAGCGACAGGGACCACAACCGGTTCTGTATTTCGAAGATGAATTCGAGGGACCGTCAATTTCAGAGATTAAAGAGCAACTTGAAAATGGAGATCCGGCAATTTTTGTCGGTGGTGGTAGTGAACGCGCAGAAATTAACATTGTTATGGTCAATGTCCAAGATGGTGAAGAAATCGTGATCGCTGATCGTATGAACGAGATCCTTCGATCTTCTTAGACGGTTTCAACCATTTTCGAACTTTAAATATTCTTTATCTTTTCGACGGTCGGGATGTAAAAACATCTGGATCTTGGGGTCACTGACAGCTTCATTTAATTGTTGACAAAGTGTGTTTGGGCGGCTGAGTAGGGTTCCTCGTGTCGCCCTAATGGGCTAATGGGATATGTGCTTTACGCTTCGAAAAGATCAGACATTATATGCTTTTGAATTTGCTTTAATGCGGTTGCACCGGGAGATCATTCAGGAGTCCTGCGTTATCCATTGAATTCCACTCATCTAAGAATGTCTTATTCCATTCGTCAGTGAGGTGACTTTGCATCATGTCTTTTAAGATTGGCCAAAAGATTATGATCCCGTCGGCGCCATCACGTAGAGCGGCATCTGCTGTTTCCACAGACCGAACTAGTGCAGCTGTGATGAAGGGTCTGTCTCCCCAGCCATCAAGCATTTCTCTGCAGTCACGAATTAATTTAGTTGGATCTCCGCCAACTTCTTTGTATGGTTCGCAGAATGGTAGAACGTGGGTTACTCCTGCTGCGGCAACGGCTGCTGCTTGAGGTAGGGTGAAAACAGTTGTGCAAAATGTGGGGATTCGGGCTTTTTTCAACTCTGAAAATGCATCCAGCGCGTAGGTGGTTGCAGGAATTTTCAAGATGATCTGATCAGACATTTTTGTGAAGACTTCCCCTACGCTTAGTAGTTCTTCTGTTGAGTGTCCATCGATTTCTATGACGACGGGTTTATCGGTAATGTCGAGATATCGTTTGGTTACTTCTGTAATTTGTCCATATTTTTGTACCATTTGATTAAGTACGACGGTGTTGGTCACGATACCTGCAGCGCCACGGTCCATCCATTCAGTAAGGTCTTCTGGGTCTCCAGCCAGCCAAATGGCGGGCCCACTACCAGTCATCCGTGCGTTTTCTGCCGTCCCGAACAAGGGCTCGGTTAGCTTTGCTGAAGTTCCATTTTTGGTAGACACCGTTATTCTCCATGCCTGGTCAGACTGATCTACTCGAAATTTTCATTATAGATGCAGCTATAGTGTTTCATGTGGGAAGTTTAAGTTTTAGTGACCTGATTATATTTGATCTGTTTATTTGAAATTTTTCCGTATTGATAATCATAGTGGTAATTAATATCTAACACTTAGCCACCTGTTGTTTACTGAATAGATAATTTGCCGTAAAAACCTAGAGTGTCTACTTCGCTTGTAGTGATCTATGTATCTTGAGTTATTCGGGGAGGTCGTCCGCTATAATTTCAACAATATGGCGAGATTTTCTACGCGTATTGAAGCCGATCTGTTCCCTACAAGAAATCCCATTTGTAGCAAATTCTATCTTCGGACCTTCTGCACGGATAGCAGGGAATAATCTGTCTTCGCCGACTGCAGTCGAGACTCCAATGTGTTTCTTCTCGTAACCAAACGAACCTGCCATTCCACAGCATCCGGCTTCAATCTCGGTTGCTTCATATCCGTTTGGGAGATTCAATGCTGCGAGGGAATTGTCGGTTCCCTGTAAAGCTCGCTGATGACAATGCCCAAAGAATTTCACTTCTTTTTTTATACCGGACCATATGATTTGTTGCTTGGCATCAAGATTCGTTTTAACTAGGAGGTCCTCTACTGTTACTACCGACGAGGCGACCTGTTTTGCTTTTTTATCGCCATTCAACAAGTCTGGCCAATCATCGGTCATAGCCGAGATACAACTTGCTTCGCATCCAACAATGTTTATGCCTTGCTTGACATAGGGGTGTAAAAGATCCACGTTGGCACGAGCGTTTTTTCCTGCCTTATCGAGAAGCCCTTTCGAAATCATGGGTCTGCCACAGCATTTGCGTTCTTTTAGTACAACCACTTCGAATCCAAGAGCTTCGAGTATTCGGGTTGCTGATATCCCTATGGAGGGATGATTGAAATTCATAAATGTATCGTGGAACAGTACTACCTTGCCACGTGGTGTGGGAGCAGTGGATTTATGGCCTGAAAACCATTTTTCAAAAGTTTGTCTTACAACTTTAGGTGCAGGTCGATTACGATCGAATCCGACTATTTTTTCAAATAGGAATTTCACGGGGGTAGATTGATTGAAAAGATTGGCTATGGGTGCAACTGGCGCGGACAATGAGCTGATTTTATGTATGTCAGCAACTATTTTTGATCCCAGGGGAATTTTGTGAGTTTTGTGGTGTTGATAAAGGTATTCGTATTTTATTTTCGCCATGTCGACGTCTGATGGGCATTCGGATTTGCAAGATTTGCATTCAAGGCATAAATCGAGCACGTCAATCAAATCTTCTGATGTGATGTTTTTAGTTGACAGTCCACCACTGATAGCGGCCCTTAACGCGTTTGCTCTGCCTCTGGTGGTGTGTTTCTCTTCGAGGGTTGCCATATAGGAAGGGCACATGGCACCAGCGTTAACTTTTCGGCAGGCCCCAACTCCGTTACATTTTTCTACGGCTGCAACAAACCCGCCTTCTGCTCTCCAATCAAGCCTAACCGGTGGCTCAATAGGCTTGTAGTTAGGTCCGTATCGCAGGTTTTCGGTTAACCCAGGAGTATCAAATATCTTGTTAGGATTCATAACTCCATTAGGATCGAATGCATTCTTTACTTCACGAAAATGCTGGACTAGTTCTTTGCCAAACATCTTGTCTGCGAATGCTCCACGCACTATCCCATCACCGTGCTCTCCACTTAATGATCCTCCGAATTCGAGCACTAAATCAGATATTTCATTCGCTATGCGATTCATCTGGTCGATACCTTCGCGTGTTTTCACGTTCACAACAGGCCTAATGTGTAAACAACCAACTGAAGCATGACCGTAATAGCCAGCCTGTGTTCCATTAGATGAAACGATTTCATCAAACCTTTTTACATATTCAGGAAGTTTTTCTGGAGAGACTGCAGTGTCTTCAACAAAAGGTAAAGGTTTTGCATCGCCTGGGATGTTCATAATTAGGCCTAGGCCTGCCTGTCGCATCGCCCATACTTTGGCTTGATCTGATGGGCGCATAATCCGTGTACTGGCGTAGGGTCGTACACCTTTATTGATTCGTTCATCTAGTTTGTCCAGTTTGAAATGGACTTCTGGCTCAGAGTCACCTGTCATTTCTACGACGAGAATGTCTGTGGGATCTCCATCTAGGAAGGTAAGTTCTCGAGAGAATCCTAGAGACTGTCGCGCCTGAGAAATGATCATTTGCCCCATGTGTTCAACAGCATCAGGGTTCTGTTCTAGCGTGGCTACCGTTGCCTCCATCGCCGATGAGATATCCGTAAAGTGAAGAATGGCTAGACCTTTCACTTTGGGAACTGGCTCGAGGTTGAGTTTTGCTTCCGTTACAGCTACTAAAGTACCTTCGGAGCCGACGGCTAATTTTGCGAGGTTAAAAGCATTATTGTTTTGGATTAAATCTAAGTTGTATCCACCGACTCTTCGCAGGATTTTCGGATAGCGTTCCTCTACTGCTTCTGCTGATAAGCGCGCGATTTCATTGATCTGATTGTAGATTTTTCCTTCTAGATTTTCCGACTTTAGCTTAGATTTCAGTAGTCCTGGTGACAATTGTTCAAAGATTGTCGGTGATCCGTCGGAAAGTACAACGTTCATCGATATGACCTGATCGACGGTCTTGCCGTAAATTATTGAGCGGGCCCCACATGAGTTATTACCCATTGCACCACCAATATTGGCTCGTGATGATGTACTTGGATCTGGTGTGAAGAAAAGGCCGGTGTGGCGTACTTGACGGTTTAGATCGTCAATCGTTACCCCAGGTTCAGTCCGTACCCACCGTTCTTCTTGATTGAGCTCTATGACTTCGTGCATGTACTTCGAAAAATCGAGCACGATGGCGTGGTTCACGGTTTGTCCTGAAAGTCCGGTGCCTCCGCCACGTGGCAGGACCGATACATTGTTTTTGTTAGCTATTTCTAGAACGGCTTGTACATCAGACGAGTTCTTAGGAATCACAACTCCTATTGGTTCAATGCGGTACAACGAAGCATCGGTTGAATACATCTGCCTTGATACTTCGTCAAATCTAACTTCACCGATAACTGATGTATTCAGCTCAGCTTCTAGATCCGAACTTGCACTTGAAATCTTTCCCTGGCGCAGGGTGGTTGTCATGTGTTTAGTCCTTTGAGGCGATGTCTTGTTTTTCCTCAATTGATCCAGGAAACACCTTGGACAAAATTATTGCGAAGGTGAATATTGAAGAAATCACAATTAACGATAGGAACGGGGATTCCATAATTAAAGGCAGATGGAACTCAAAGGTGTGGGCGGCTTCCTCAAGTAACATTTTCAACCCTATTAGCACAAGCACTAGGGCTAAACCGTATTGTAGGAATCGGAATATCCGCACAAGACCTGATAGTAAGAAGAACAAAGGCCTTAGCCCTAAGACCGCCATTGCATTTGAGCTCCACACAACGAAGGGGTCTTTTGTGATGCCAAAAACAGTAGGTATCGAATCAATAGCAAAAATTATGTCAGTGGTTGCAAGTGCCAAAATTACCAGCAGGAATGGGGTCGCTGCCTTTGTGCCATTTGGTAGGCGCTTGAAGAAATTATGTCCATGGAATTCATCCGTCACTGGCATTAATCGCCTGAATACACGGACGATAGGGTTTTGTCCGGGATCTACTTCAGAATCACCCAGAAAAGCGATTTTGTAACCTGTGTAAATTAGGAAAGCGCCTAGAACGAAAAGTACCCAAGAGAATGCGCTAATTAAACTGAGCCCAATAGCGATAAAAATTGCCCTAGCAATCAGCGCGCCGATGATTCCGTAGAACAGTGCTCTTAGACGCGCATTATCCGGCAATCCAAAGTAGGTGAAGATCACCAAGAATACAAAGAGGTTATCGACGCTTAATGCTTTTTCAACGACAAACGCCGTAGCGTAATTGATTCCTTGATCGGGAGAACCGACTGTGAAAATCCATATTCCGCATACCGTTGCTACACCCCACCAGAAAGCGGTGAGCCACGCTGCTTGCTTCATGCTTACTGCACGACTGCCGCGCGTCAAAATTAACAAATCGAAAATTAAAAGCACTGCTAGTACTGCGTTGAAAATCAGCCAATGATTAAAACTTTCGATCAAAAGAGATCTGCCTCTTTAAGCCTAGTAGCCTGTTAATATGGCGCTCTGTCTGGGACTGTGTTTCGACTTACGAACAGCTTCACCTGAGTGCAATACTAAACAGGCTAACTCAAAGGGGGTTACTGCGCTAGCCGGTTTTAGTAATTGTGTAAACCTGTTCTCCACGTGGCGTTTTAACCTTGATTTCATCGCCCAATTTATGGTCGAGGATTGCTGAACCTACTGGAGATAGGATAGAAATTTTACTGGCAAGTGGGTTTGCTTCATTTGGTTCAACAAGCTGGTATTTGTATACCTTGGTCGAAATGGTATCTGTTAGTTCGAATTTCGAGCCGATATGAACACGATCTCTATCTTCATTTTTGGCATCGATGATAACGGCTACCTTTAGAGTAGCTTCAATTTCTTGTATTTTCCCAACGGCCATGCCTTGGGCTTCTCTAGCTGCTTCAAGTGGAGCGTTTTCGCGTACGTCACCGTCTGCTGCAGCGCGCTGGATATCTTCGACAATTCGGACACGCTCATTTTGTAGTTGGGTCAATTGTTTTTTCATTTCGTTGTATCCACTTTGGGTTAAGCGGATACTTCGAGTTTGTTCTGGAGTTGTCGAAACCTTAGAGGCTGACACTCTGGATTTACGGAGTCGGAGATGCTGAGCGAGGTTGACGTCGATATGTTCTTTTTTCTTGAGAAAAGTGAGGAAGAGTTTTACAGCGCTAAGCCTTTCCGTAGAATCTCTGGTGGCAGTCTTAGCACCGAAAATATCGTTGTACTCTCCTATTTCAGAAGGGACGATCGAGCTTATCAACCTATCACCCCCTAGCCACCTAACAAATTTGGCGATTTCTGGTTGCGCGGCTTTTTTGGTTTCTTTCGGCATTTGTCTGACATATACCTGAAACGCTTCGTTGAGTGAAAGTGATGCATTTTCTTCCTGTGCTTGTTCGGGCGCTTCAGACGTTGTTGCCATGTTAGGGTTTACTCCGTAAGAACTAGGGTTAGCCTGTTTCCCGGGCGGGTTTAGCAGGAGAACAATCCTTTAATGATAGTTATGCTGATTTGACTCTGCAAATAATTGACCCCGTTTTCGTTTGACACTCCAACTGAGGGGAACTTAAAATTAGTTCTTAATTCATCCCGACATATGACATATTCTCAATATTCTTGCGAATATCTTGTTCAAGGCTTTTTGTTTCTACTATGCCAAAGCGCACATACCAACCCAAATCTCGCCGTCGCCAACGGGTGCACGGTTTCCGTTCGCGAATGAGTTCTAAGGGTGGTCGTGCGATTCTCGCACGTCGTCGAGGTAAGGGTAGGATTAAGTTGGCCGTGTAAAAGGTCAGATTTAATGTCTTTACCTGCCACACAGAGAATTCAGCATCCGGTAGACTTTCGGCGTGTATTGGCGAGCGGAAATCGAGTGTCTAATTCTCGTATGAATGTTGTTGCAACCTCTAATAACCGGTCTCGTTCCAGAATAGGTTTGTCTATTAGTAAACGCGTAGGCTCTGCGGTCACACGTAATTTGATCAAGCGTCGAATTCAAACTGCTTTTGCCAATATTTGTAACGGGGGCGGTTGGGATTTAGTAGTTATAGCTAAACCCCCATCTTCTGGCGTTTCGTATGCAGAACTCTGTGCAGATATTCACAGCTTGTCTAATCGATTGGGAATAGAAGTGACTTCATTGGAACAAGAAGTGGTTGCGTAATGAGTGTGTTGTTACTTTCATTAATTCGAATTTATAAAATGACGATTTCACCGTACATGCTAGGACAATGTCGTTTTGATCCGACGTGTTCTGCGTTTGCCGCTGAAGCAATCGAGACGTGTGGTGTGGTGAGAGGGTCTTGGCTTGCCGTCAAAAGGGTTGTTCGATGTCATCCAGGTGGGTCTCGTGGGTATGATCCGGTCCCCGAAAAGAAAATCTATTAATTCCTATATTTATTCATATTTAGCTAAACCATTCCCGTATATCGCCTTCTTTGTAAATCGATACGGGTTCAAAACTGTCCGGAGGCCAAAACGCCACCGTTAATATTCGATTCAGCTGGTAACAATTACGGACAGCTGGAAAGTAACCAAATGACTATGTCTAATTGTGGTAGCCAAAAATGGTGGTTGAGGGCGCTTGGCGTCTTTTTCATAATGGCTGCCACAATTGGTTGTGTTAATGACCTAACTCCTCATGGCGGATGGTCAAGTCCGGTGGTGTCTGACAATAAATTGCTAATTGGTAACGTAGAAGGCAATCTTGTTCGTTTAGACCTAGTGTCAGCGAATTTAGATAGCGGTTGGAGTTATCCGAGAGAAGATGGTCTTGGAGCGATCTACTCTGACGTTTTGGTTGTAGACGGTGTGATATATGGTTCTGGCTATACCTGTAGAGGTGATGACTGTGAAGGGGAAATTTTTGCAGTTGACAATATTGATGGTTTTTCGATTTGGGGTCAGAGCGGACTATCGCTGAAAACAAAATTGATCGGACAATTGGGATTATCCGACAAAACACTTCTTGTGGGTACTTCAGCATTAGGCGACGAAGATGACGGCGCTGATGGATATCTTTACGCACTTGATGTGACTCCGGGCACTGGGTCTATTGTTAAATGGCGGATCCCGCTCGACGGCAATGTTTGGAGTGGGGTTGTGGTCGAAGGGTCCATGGCATATTTGTCTACTATGGCCGGGACTGTTTATGCCATCAATGTCGCTGAAGGTGAGCCTGGGGATATAGTCGACCAAGACCCTGCCTCACGTATTATTTGGAAATTTGAAAGTGGCAATGCCATTGCGGGCCCACTTAATATTGTCGCCGGCAGTGTTTATTTTGGGGACCTTGCAGGCAAGGTTTACAAATTAAATGTTCTTGCTCGAAATGCTGAAGTAAAATCTGCTGAAGCAAACGTGCATGGCGAAAAGATAGATTTAGCAAACGGTGAGTGGATATTTGATGCGGGTGCATGGGTTTGGGCCAAGCCTGTCAAAGAGGACGGCACATTGTTTGTATCGGCTTTAGATGGTTCGATACACGCAGTTGATGACTCTACCGGCAACAAAATATGGTCAGCTTCTATCGAGGGGCAAATTGTTTCATCTCCAATTTTATTCGATCGTAAGAGAGGTCAGATAAGAGAGCGGGCCCTTGCAGTTCCATCTGGGGATGAGAATGTTTGGGTTATTTCTGTTATTGATGGTCGTGAATTGGGTGTTTTTGTAACCGAAGAACCGGTCAAATCTTCGCCGTTGGTTCATGAAGGTAATCTTTATGTTCATACTTTGAACGGTCAGCTTAAGTGGTTCTCGGTAGATGATACGACTCAGCGTGGCTGCATTGATCTCAAGGATGGTGCGCAATGCAATTGAGCACCATCCTTAATATTTCCATTACCTTCTTGCCGAGGACTATTTAATGGAAATTTTTGGCATTTTGTGGCAAGAACTTATCATGCGCCCCATGATCAATAGCCTTGCTTTGCTATACCAGCTTCTGTTTAGTAACTTCGGTTTCAGCATCATTGTTTTCACTATTCTTATACGTTTGGCCATGATTCCGTTGACAGTACGTCAGACTCGTCAGATGAAGAAGATGCAGATCATTCAGCCGAAGATGAAAGCGATTCAGGACAAATACAAAGGCAAATCCGGTGATGCTCGTCGCCAGATGTCATCTGAGACGATGGCTCTTTACAAAGAAGCTGGAGTCAGTCCGGTTGGATGTCTTGGCCCAATGATTATTCAGATGCCAATTTGGATAGGTTTCTATCGAGCTATTTTGCAAACAATGCCTTCGACACCAGAAGGGATGGCAAATCTTTCAGCACTGTTTTATAGCTGGAATCCAGCTATTTCCGCAGTGCCATTTAACAGTCAATTTGTGGGTCTCTCACTTGTGGATTTAGTTTCAGCAGCTAGTTTGCCATGGAATTACGTGTTGCCTGTGGTCGTAGGGGCTTCAATGTTCCTTCAACAAAAGATGACTACGAACCCGACAACAGACCCTCGACAACGCCAGACTAACCAAATGATGCTGTGGATGATGCCGATAATGTTTGGGGCATTTACGTGGCAGTTCCCAGCCGGTTTGGCGGTTTACATACTGTTTTCAAACATTGTCGGCGTGGTTATTCAATACTACGTAGGCGGCAAACAACCAATTGAATTGTTTGGTCGATCATTTTTAGGTACCGAACAAACTAAAGCTGAGCTAATAGCGCAACGTGCAGCGGAAGTTGCAGGATCTAATGTGGATGCGTCTAGCCCGAAGGAGTCAGATCAAAATGGCCAGAGTGAGGAAATTCAGCGGAAAGACAGTAGACGAGGCGACAGAAATCGCTCTCGACGAAATGGACGTCGAACTAGAAGACGTCGAAATAAGGGTAACTAGAACAGGACGTTCTGGGATACTTGGATTTGGAGGAGAGCTTGCTGAAATTGAGGTTGCATTAGTAGCCGATGGCGGTATCACCGACATAGATGAAAATTTAATCGATCCTACAGATGCCGAAGCTGAAACTTCTAAAAAAACCGCTCGTTCTTCTCGGCGCCGTGGGCGTGATAAAAAAGAGCGATCTCGACATAGCGGTAGAGGTAGTGGACGGAGTGGGGGAGCCTCAAGTCGTTTAGCAGTTTCAACGACTGAAAGAATTTCTGGGTCTGATTCAAAAAACAGACCTGTGGATTCCTCCGACAGCGGTGCTAAATCTCATAGTGATTTAGCTGCTGCGCCCAGCGCATCACATTCTGAGCGTAATAAAGAAACTGCGGAGCCAATAATTCGTGAAAAGGATGAAGAGGCAGAGCAGCTTGTATCAGAACTCATTGATTACTTCCTTGGTGCAATGGGTGTAGTTGCTGATACGTACATTCGCGAGGATGACGAAGGAACGATGACCTTCGAAATTGATGGACCTGATGCTGGCCTGTTGATTGGTAGACGAGGAGAGACTCTCCAAGCGCTTCAGTTTATTGTCCGTATGGTTACGAATCGTCAACTTGGTCGTAAGGCCCATGTTGTAATTGATATAGAAGATTACCGCGAGCGGCGTGTGCAGATGTTACGTCGTCTTGCGAAACGTACAGCTAATCGTGTTGGATCTAGCGGACGTGAATATACTCTCGAGCCTATGTCACCTGCAGAGCGACGAATTGTCCACATGTCACTTGCGGGACATAATGAAGTTCGTACCGAATCTGAAGGCGAAGGTAATCAACGTAGGGTAGTGATATTTCCAAAATGATGTAGCGTTGGTTTTGAGTTGCTTGATAAGCCCTATTTTAAATATGGCACTTATGGCACTGATAAGTTCATTGGGTGTTTGGAGATGTGAAAATTGTGGTTAAGGCGCATTTTTCATAGGTGAAGATATGTGATTTATTTAAAATGAGTGCTAGTGGTGAAATTATTGAAGTTATTGGTTGTAGTCTAATTATCGGTAATGTTAAAACATCCAGAATTCCTTGCGATGGGTCACCTTTCGTTCGACGTCAATATCGTTGATGGAGGATCACCGAGTGATCCTATACCTGGTGGAGCTTCGGCTTATGCCAGTTTGGTTGCACAAAAACATGGGATTTCTTCTGGTATTTTGACTTCAGTGGGCGATGATTATCCTGTTGTGGAGATGCTTAGTGGAATTGATGTCCGCGGGTCGAAGGTTGAGCACACGTCTTCTTTTGCGAATTACTACGATGGAGATAATCGCAATCAGGTGTTATTGGCCTCCGCTAGCAAGATTTTTGAATCCGAAATTCCCGTTGGATGGACGCAACCCGACATCCTCTATGTCAGCCCGTTACTTCATGAGCTTCCTACTGATAGTGTTAACTGGTTTGAACCGAAACTGTCTTGCCTGGTGCCTTCAGGTTGGTTGCGTCGATGGGGTCCGGATGGGTTTATAACTCATGCTCGAGATCTGCTTCTCCCTCAATTTAAGAAGTGGCATGTCATTGTGGTTTCTGAGGTTGAAATTGCGAATTTGCCTATAGATCAGATCTGCTCATTCGGTGAAATTGTTTGTGTTACACGTGGGCAATTCGGTGCGCGAATATGGAAAGCGGGGGATTGGGTTGACATACCGGCGGTTAAGTCAGTACCAGTCGACCTTACTGGAGCCGGAGACATTTGGGCGTCGGCGTTTGCAATAGCAATAAGCGATGGCAGGAACATCGAAGATGCTGGACTGTATGCATCAACGGCTTCTGCTATCGGAATAGAGTCTATTGGGCTTCTTGGATGTCCTTCGCGTACGGAAATAGAAAACAGGCTATCCGATATATATCTATCAAGTACCTGACATCTGTTTGATTTGAGAAGAAATCAGGCTATTTTATCCACTGATTTCAAGTGCTTTTAGTGCTGCTTGTTTATCGAGAAATCCACCTGACTGACGCCAAACTTCTTCACCGTTATGACCGAGTACTATGAAAGTTGGCGTTACGTATGCTCTGTATCTGCGTATGAGTTGATATGAAATTGGATCTTGTATGTTTACTTTCAAAATAAGGGCATCGTCTTTGATTGAACCTTCAAGACTTTTGACGATGGGCTCTGATGCTAGGCAGGCTGTACAAGTATTCGAGAAGAACTCTACGAATACCGGCTGGCCTGAACTGATGATTGCCTCGGCTTGGGATTCAGTCTCTACAGAGCTGTCACCCGGCTGGAGACTAAATAGAACAATTAGCCCGATTACTACTACCGAGAAGTAGAGAGCGGTTCGTTTTTGCCAATTACGGACTGGCACTAGCACAGTTATGGCAATAATTATGATGGGGATTATAAAAATTGCTGAATAGTAATTAATAAATTCGATCAATCATGATCCTGATTTGATTTTTCAAACTATTTCAAACAATGAAAACGCAACGATGCTCATTAACAAAACGGTTTGATCTTTTACATTAAATGTTCAGTATCTTAACGGCTTTATATTTCTTTTGAGGCTAATTCCCGCTAATTTTGAAGTAGTCGACCGTTGATAAATGCGCCCAGCGAATGGTTGTTCTCGGGGTATCCGTCAATTTCTAGTCTGTGCGTGCTCAAGGTCACGTGATTATGGTTGCATGTAGAAAGTACCTGCTCAAACCGTTCGGTGGTTGTGTTTCCAAATAGAATAAGTACTGGCAGAACGTGTCTTTGTTCGGCTTTGAAGATTGCTGCTTGGTACCAGAGTGCTTGCCGTAGCCCTTCCGACCAAGAATCAGCTCGTTCGATTTCTATCACATGTGTCGGGAATTTTATTGTGTAACCAATTAATAAATCAGCGCGTTCCTTGCCAGTCCACATTTGGGCCTGCTCAATGGTGTTGATACCGGCCATTTTGAAAATAGTTGCTACTTCTTCTTGGATTTCAGCTTCAGCTTTTTTTGGAATTCCTTGAGCTGCATCGAAGCCTTTCATAATTCCATCTTTGAGAGTTGCGTGTGTTAGGTTGAACTGTGATTCCCACGCTGAATATAAGGCCGATTTACGTAAGTTGCTAAGTTGCGACCAACCTGATGCCTCAGCTTCTCCGTGAACGGTTGAAATGACGTATTCACGTTCTCTGTCAGATAGTTCGGTAAGTGTTCGAGTCATTGTTTTGTGCTTGTGCCAGGTTTAAATTTTTTATCAAGCTTATAAGCATTAAGACGTTTTTTTGCTAACTCAACATAACTGTTTGATATCTCATAACCTACGAAATGGCGATTGTTTTTCACCGCGGCCAACGCCGAAGTACCGGTTCCCATAAATGGGTCTAAGATTATTTCATTTGAAAATGTGTATAACTCTATTGCCCTACGAGGGAGTTCTTCAGGGAATGGGGCAGGGTGACCTACTTGTTTGGCCGACTGGGGAGCGAATACCCAAACACTTTTCGTGAATTCTAAAAAATCTTCTTTAGTAATAGTAGGCTCTCGACCGCTAAGTGGTTTTCTGCCAAAGGGTGGTTTCTGGAACACGAGTATGTATTCATGTGTGTCACGGAGAGTGGGATTAGAGGGGGACATCCAACTGCCCCATGCAGTTGATGTCCCAGCACCAGCCGATTTATTCCATATTATTTCGCCACGCATATAGAAACCAGCTAGGGATGCCTGTTCAATTAAATACGCGTGTAAGGGGATGTAAGGTTTGCGACCTAAGTTGGCGATATTTACAAGGGCTCTGCCACCGTCTACAAGGACTCTGAATGTTTCTTTCATTACGTTTCCAATTAGCCGCATGTATTGACTGTGGGTTAGATCGTCGTCGTATTCTTTTCCTACGTTGTATGGTGGCGATGTAACCATAAGGTGAACTGATCGGTCGGGTAGTTCTGTCATATTCTCGCTCGAATGAGTGAAGAAATGATCAACTACAGCGCTTGTTAGGGGATTTTCAGGCTTCGCTTCTTTCTCGAGATCTTCTCGGTATTTCGGTTGTAAGGCTCGCGCATAATACTGTGAAGAGTCATGGCTGAATCTTCCGTTTGTCCCGAAGGATGAGGTGCTCGTCGGGGTTTGCTTTCGTGTTGATCTTGGTTTGCGTGGCATCTTAGGTGTAAAGATGCTAGCAGTTGCTAAGCATTACCGCGAATGCCTGTTGCATCGTTACTGGGCGACTTGAGGTTTACATAGCTAGTTATCTGCTTCGTTTAGGATATGGATTGAATCCGCAGCCTATTTTTGCTTATTTTGATGTTTTGCGCCGATTCTGTCGTTAAATTTCCGGATACAAAGTGGAAATGAGATCATCATCGTATCGGCTTCGGCCTCGAAAAAATGGTCAGTTCGCATTTGCTTCACTCTCTTACCCGCTTCTTTCATCCGATTTCTACTGGTATCGACTCCGCAACAAAAAGATCGCTCATGATTCAGATTTATCTTAGAGATTGCTGGGGAAAACGAGGTTTTTCATCTGTGCAATAACGTATCAGAACAGGTATCTATTTTTATTGGGTGAGCCTAGTCCACATCAAGACTGATGAACCAGTTACCAGCCACAATAAAATATTGATCATTAACGGTCGGTCTTTGAATAGAATTTCCTCTGGATTTTCACCAAGCTCTTTGACATGTATCAAGTAAAGGTATCGCATGATCCCATATGCTACGAATGGGATTGTTAACATCATCGAATGATCGTCAGGGACGTTAGCTTCAGTTACGCCAGTGCTGAAAGTGTAAAGGGTGTAGGAAATTAGAGTTGCCGTCGCTACGATGTTTATTAAGTTGTCCAGCAGCGGTACGTTGTATTCCCCAAGAATCAAGCGATGAGATTTTGATTGTGTTCCACTGCTGTGAAGTTCTTGTCGGCGCTTTGCCAGCGTTATCAGTAGAGCTCCTAATGCCGTCACGACGTATAACCAAGGCGAAATAGTCAGATCGAGTGGGACACTGTTTCCGGATTCTTGAATAATTGCGTGATCTATAGCGATCGAACCCGCAACAGCTCTCAGGACGAAACCTGAAGCAACAATCATCACGTCCATAAGGATAATGTTCTTTATCCACCAGCTATATGCCATATTGATTCCGAGATATGCGGCAACTGTTATAAAAAGCGGAATAGAAATCAAATAAGCGTTGGCCAACCCTAATAGGATCAGCAACGTAGAGATTCCCAATGCCCATGGAATTGAAATGCGTTTAGCTGCGATCGGTCGGAACCGTTTCTCTGGATGCATACGGTCTTTTTCGGCATCAACTGAGTCGTTGATGAAATAGACAGCTGCAGAGATAAGTACGAAAATTCCCAGTGCCGCAAGCGCACGAGTAATAATTGAGCTCATACCTAGTAAATCCGATGGGTTGTACCAGATATTGACAGTGAAAAAGAGCGGAACCAGTACTAGAGCATTCTTTAAGATCTGTTTAGGTCGTGCTTGAATAACGATGTCGCGGATGCTTGGTGTTCGAGTTGGATTGTCATTGACTTTGTGTTTTGGCGACATGTAAGTGATGATAGGGGTATTTGCAAATGGTGGTCAATTTAGGTTACCTACATAAATGGCAGGATTTATGCATTCGAAATCAAGAATTCGGTTAGATCAACTTCTGGTCGATCATGGGCTTGCTTTTGATGTTAAGGAAGCGGGTGCACTTGTGATGGCAGGTGAAGTCGAATTACCCGGTGATCGTAGGTCACCTACACCAGGTATGCAGGTTGATATAAGTGCAAAAGTGTTAACCAAGCCCGTAAAAAGATTTGTTTCTAGAGGTGGCGATAAGCTTGTACAGGCGTTGAATGGATTTGATGTTGAAGCCAATGGCGCTGTGTGTTTAGATGTTGGCGCCTCGACTGGAGGGTTCACTGATTGCCTTCTTCAAGCTGGGGCTACTCGGGTTTATGCCGTGGATACTGGGCGCGGCCAGCTTCATCATCGCCTGTTAAACGATAAGCGTGTCATTAGTATCGAGCGAACTAACGTCGTGGATTTGAAATCTCCTTCTGATCCTATTGATTTGGCAGTTGTGGACGTTTCGTTTACATCTCTCGAGATCGTATTGCCTGCAATATTGGAGTTATTGTCCCAAAAGGGGCAGGTGATAGTTCTGCTTAAGCCTCAGTTTGAGGCCACTAGATCGGAAGTCCCGCGCGGGGGAGTTATTTTGGATCCCATGGTTCACGCAGTAATTATTGGACGGTTTTTGAAGTGGATCGTCGATCGAAATATTCGGGTAAGAAATTTTCTTAGTTCTGGGGTACTTGGTGACAAGGGAAATCGCGAGTTCTTTCTACACATTGAACCCGCCGCTGTTGGATGAGAAGAATTCGGAGGGTTGTTATTGAGTTTCGCGTTGACCTATCTGCTTTGAACAAGTTAAAATCCTAATCTCCACATTGGGCGGAATTAGAATGAATTGACGATTGTCCATGGTGCATTAAAACATGTGCCTCAATTGTTAAATTATCTGGGAAAAACCGGCTGTATTAGTGTCAGATACTCAACCCGTGAGCAATATGAATATTGACGATAAGCCTCATGAAGAATGCGGTGTTGTCGGAGCGTTCATACCCGGTGAAAGTGTGGCTCGTACTGTATTTTTTGGTCTGTTCGCGTTGCAGCATCGCGGGCAAGAAAGTGCAGGTATAGCTACCTCTGAAGGAGATGCAATTCGACTTAAAGCTCGGATGGGTTTGGTTTCTCAAGTTTTTCATGAAGAAACCCTTGTAGGTCTCCCAGGACATCTTGGGATTGGTCACACCCGCTATTCCACCATGGGTGGGAGTAAGGAATATAACGCTCAACCACTCATAGCAAACGGTCAAAGAGGTGAGATCGCTGTAGGGCACAACGGCAATGTGATTAATGCCGCAGAGCTTCGAGTTGAGATGACGGAAGAATTTGGCTCAAGCTTTGAGAAGACATCAGACACAGAAGTAATTGCGGAGTTATTTGCGAAAGCTCCGGGGAGTGATTGGTTCGAAGTTTCTGCGTATGCCATGCGTCGATTAAAGGGAGCTTACTCTCTAGTGGTAATGACGAAAGACCAATTAATCGCGGTACGTGATCCGTTGGGGATACGTCCTCTTTGTTTAGGAACTTTAAACGGTGGATGGGTCGTGGCTTCCGAAACTGCTGCACTCGATAATTTAGGAGCTGAATTTGTAAGAGAATTTGAGAACGGTGAAACTGTGGTTATTGATCGTAGTGGTATTCGATCTCATATTTGGTCATCTGCGCGTGCGAACCACGCGATGTGTGTATTCGAGCAAATTTATTTTGCACGTCCGGACAGTATTCTCAACGGAGAACTAGCGTATGAAACGCGCCAACGTCTTGGCGCAGAGGTTTACCGTGAACATCCCATAGACGCCGATATTGTTGTTGGGATACCTGATTCATCCACGCCCCACGCCGTTGGATTGGCAGCTGAAGCAAAGATTCCGTACACAGAAGCGATTATTCGTAATCGTTATGTTGGTCGAACTTTCATCCAGCCCGATCAACGTTCTCGAGCGCAAGGAGTGCAGACCAAGTTCAACCCCATGCGGGGCGTTATATCAGGGAAGCGGATTCTAGTAGTTGACGATTCAGTGGTTCGGAGTACGACAATTACGCGTGTCATCAAGATGTTGCGAAGAGCTGGCGCGAAGGAAATTCACGTTAGAGTTGCCTCTCCGCCTATAAAATCTACCTGTCATTTTGGCGTCGACATGGCGACTCTCAACGAGTTGATTGCTGCTAATAAAACGATCACTGAAATTACTGAATATATTGGTGCCGATTCATTAGCATATCTATCAGTAGAGGGCTTGCTGAGAGCTGTACGAGCCCCTGGAAATTCTTACTGTACTGGCTGCTTCACAGGGAATTATCCTATCCCAGTCCAACTTGAGATGAATAAAATGCGATTTGAAGTGGGTAGTAACACTTAAATCTTTTATACGTGTCTGTGGTTTTATCCGGCAGTAACGTAACCAATTGAACCGTATACTTATGACTTGATTATTTTGCTTGTTACCTCGAGGCAGGCAACATCTTTCACGGGGACTTTTCAATATGACTGAACCGCTAACTGGAAAGACCTATGCTGCTGCAGGCGTTGATCTAGAGGCGGCGGCCTCAGTGAAAAACACAATAAAAAGTATTGCTTCTGCAACCCTTAATAGCGCTGTGGTTGCTGGACCTGGTGGGTTTGGAGGAGTTATAGATCCCGATCCTGACGGTGATACTCTTTTGGTAGCTAGTACAGATGGTGTGGGAACAAAGTTACGTATTGCTGATGCACTTGGCCGGCACGACACGGTTGGCGCAAGTATTGTAAATCATTGCATTAACGATATTTTGCCTGCTGGAGCGCGGCCGCTTTTTTTCTTGGATTACATTGGCTTGAGTCGATTTGACGCTGAGAAGATTGCAGAAATTGTTTCTGGTCTTGCGAAAGCGTGTGCCGATTCTAAGTGTGCGTTGCTTGGTGGCGAAACCGCAACCATGCCAGATATCTATCGTGGTAATGACTATGACCTAGCTGGATTCATAGTTGGGACTGTTCGTAAAGATGCGTTACTTAAACCTGAAAACACTCGGGCGGGTGATGTGATCCTTGGTTTAGCTTCAGACGGTTTGCATACCAATGGGTACTCATTAGTTAGGTCTATATTTGAGACTGATTTGGATCCTTCTGTTCTTACTGTAAATGTACCAAATACACCCAATACACTTGGGGAGATGCTTCTCCGCCCTCACCTCAGTTACCTTGGTGCTATAGGTCCTGTGCTTGACAAAATACGTGGCCTGGGACACATCACTGGTGGTAGTTTCTATAAAAACGTCCCACGCGCGTTGGCTACTGGTCTCGGTGCGGACATAGATGTTTCATCATGGTCAATTCCTCCTCTGTTTAAATTCATTCAAGAAACAGGGCAGGTTGAAGATCAAGAGATGTTTAGAGTTTTCAATATGGGTGTTGGAATGGCCATTATTGTAGAGCCTGGATTGGTAAAAGATGTGTTGAAAAGTGTTTCTGGCTCCTTTCGAATTGGTGAAGTTGTCCCTCGCGCGGTTGGAGAGGAATCCACTAGGCTGATTGGACTGTAAAGGGTTATCAATATAGCGATGAGTGTTGAGTTATATTGAGATTCGAAAATGGAACCCAAAAGTGAAAAGGATACCGTGTAATTGAGAGCACTTCTTTCGCCCTATGACAAAACAGGGCTTGTGGAATTTGCACGCGTGTTAGCAAATGTAGGTTTTGAATTACTCAGTACCGGTGGCACTGCTGCCATGTTGAAAAACGCGGGGCTAGAAATACTTGAGGTAGCATCTGTAACCGGCGCACCTGAGATTCTTGATGGTAGGGTAAAGACATTGCATCCTAGAATTCATGGAGGCCTTCTCGGTAAGCGTAACAATCCTGATCATGTCTTAGAAATGCAAAAGCATGGTATCGAGGGGATTGATGTCGTCGTAAATAACCTTTACCCATTTCAACAGGTTATTGCCAATTCGGACGCTAGTCTTGATGATGCTTTGGAAAACATTGATATCGGTGGTCCGGCTATGACACGGGCAGCTGCAAAAAATTTTCAAGATGTTGTGGTAATTGTTGACCCTTCTGACTATATTGAGATTGGCAATATGCTGGCTGCGGAAGGGGTTCCCCTAGAGTACCGCCGGCGGTTAGCTGCCAAGGCATTTCAACACATTGCTGTTTACGACACCGTTATCTCTGCTTATCTCCGTGGAAATGATATTTCCTCGAAGGATAAATCTTCTTTTTTCCCTGAAGAACTGACGTTTGGTTGGAATCGTGTTGCAATTCCTAGGTATGGTGAAAATCCACATCAAGCTGGAGGTATTTACGCTACGCCCGGAGAAATGGGTGGGATAGTCAACGGAAAACAGTTACACGGTATTGACATGTCTTATCTGAATTACTTTGATGCAGATGCTGCGTGGGTATCAGCAAACTCTTTTTCACGTATTGCTTCATCACAAGAGCATTGTGTTTCGATTGTCAAACACGCCAATCCTTGCGGGTTAGCAATTGATGGAGACCAATCAGAAGCTTATCTCAAAGCACTTTCTGGAGACCCAATATCAGCTTTTGGCGGCATTGTAGGCTTTAATAGCAAGGTTACGGTTGAAACTGCGGAAGCTATGGTGGGGACCCTGTTTGACGTTATTGTTGCCCCTGGGTTTGAGCAGGAATCTCTAGAGATATTCCGTCGGCGAAAACGCACTCGAGTGATTGAAGTAACTCCCTCTTCTGTTCCTCTACTGACCGTTCGCAACGTTACAGGTGGAGTCTTGGTTCAGCAACCCGATGACATCTCTGAAAATGTAACTTCATGGACTGTTGTTAGTAAAAAATCTCCTACCGATGATCACTTGAGGGATATGGCATTTGCTTGGAAAGCCTGTCAGTTAATTCACTCTAATGCGATTGTGTTTGCCAAAAATTTTGCCATTCGAGGTATGGGTGCGGGGCAACCAAATAGAGCTATAAGTGTTTATTTAGCAGGCCGATCAGCAGGGGAAAATGCCAAAGGATGTGTGATGGCTAGTGATGCATTTTTCCCATTCCCTGATGGAATTGAAAATGCAGCCAAAGTTGGTGTTGAAGCGATTGTTCAGCCTGGAGGATCTGTTAAAGATAGCGAAGTAATTGAAGCAGCAGATCGCTTGGGATTGGTCATGCTGTTTACAGGAACCCGTCATTTTTATCACTGAGTGTTTTATTAAAAGATGGTTTAAACTTCAATGTTTTTATGTCAGCAAGAATAGATATCGTAATTCCTGTCCTCAATGAAGAGTCTGCTTTGCCACATTGTTTGGCGAAGTTGTTTGCATTTATTGAATTGCATCCTGAGTGGAACTGGGGAGTAGTGATTGCTGATAATGGGTCGGTCGATCGGACGCCTGAAATCGCCGCGCAGTTGTCGGAGAAGTACACTGAGGTTTCAATTTTGCGGCTTGAAGAAAGAGGTCGTGGTAGGGCGTTAAAAAAAGCTTGGAGTGAAAGCAATGCAGATGTCAGGCTATACATGGATGTTGATCTATCGACTGGCTTAGAAGCATTGCCGGGTTTAGTTGCTTCTATTATCTATGAAGGATATGAAGTCGCTATAGGATCGAGGTTGTCCAAAGGTTCGCGAGTAGTCAACCGATCGCTCAAGCGCGAGGTTACCTCTCGGGGATACAACACTTTGATTCAATTGTTCTTTCCAATGACGAGATTCAAAGATGCTCAATGTGGATTCAAGGCTGTTTCAAGAAGGGCAGCGGAAAACCTTGTTCCTTTGGTTGAAGATAACGCATGGTTTTTTGATACTGAACTGCTTCTACTTGCCGGTAAGGCTGGCTATGCTATAAAGGAGATTCCGGTTCATTGGGAGGACGATCCCGATACCCGAGTTAAGATAATTTCAACGGCATGGGAAGATATAAAGGGATTACTTCGTTTGAGATTGAGAGGACGCCCAACGCCGCCATGTGTATCTTGACCATTATTTCATCCTCTAGCTAAGGTTGTTTCTAGAGTTAACTATTATTTGTGTTTGGACCTATAGCATCAAATCATGACTACTCCTGGCGATTTTGAAATAGGAAGGTCGGTACTGACCGGCTATACAGCTGATAATGAATTACATCGGGCTCTGACGATCCTGCGTAATGAAGGAGTCAACCCCGAAGTTGTAGTTGAATTCACTGCGGAACGCGATGGAGTATTTTGCGGTATTTCTGAAGTGAAAACCCTTTTGAATCGTGTGTTGCCTGAAACAGGTAGAGAAGTTTGGGCTTTAGAGGAAGGCGTATCAGTAGGAGCCGGTGAGGTAGCGTTGCGAATTAAAGCTCCGTACGCATCATTTGGATTATTTGAGACTGCGATTTTGGGTATTCTTGCTTCTTGTACGGGGTGGGCGACTGCGGCCTCTGAGTGTGTAGAAGCGGGATCTGGGATTCCTGTAATCGCATACGGAGCACGTCATGTGCATCCGGAAGTTGTGGGTGTGATGGATTATTCTGCTGTAGTTGGTAAATGCGCATCAAGTTCTTCGGTGGCCGGCCACCAATTACATGGACTAACCCCTTCAGGGACTATGCCCCATTCTTTTGTGCTTCTTATCGGTGATACTGTTCGTTCTATTCTCGCGTTTGACAAACATATGCCCCCTGAAGTGCCAAGAGTGGCGTTGGTTGATACGTTTAAGGATGAAGTTGAAGAAGCAGTTGATGTTGCGAAAGCTCTACGTGAGCGCTTACGTGGTATTCGACTTGATACACCGAAGGAGCGGGGTGGTGTCACTCCTGAATTGGTCCACGAGATAAGGGCACGGTTGGATCAGGGAGGATACAGTCACGTCGATATTTTCGTAAGTGGTGGTATTACCCCCGATCGTATCCGTGAATTTGTCGAAAAACAAGCTCCTGTTAGCGTTTTCGCTGTTGGCTATTACATTGCTGCAGCATCACCGATTTCATTCACTGCTGATATCAAAGCTATTGAAGATCGTCCAATTGCCAAACGAGGGCGAATTCCAGGGCTGGTAGCGAACCCACGACTTTCTCAGGTTTTGTAACTGTTTTTCGTGAGTTGCGGACCGATTAATTCAAGTCGAGTGACCTCAGTGTGTTCCGGCATCACTTTTGCCCATTCAGCTAAGCGTGATCCCGCCACCCATAAAATCCCGTTTTTAGATTCTATAAGAGGTACTCTATCACGCCACCTTTTTGGTACCCCGGCTCCGACAAAAAAATCTTGAAGTTTCACATGAGGATTCATTCCTAGTGGTTGAAAACGATCTCCATTTTTTCGGTTGCGTAATATTAGGTTAAGACTTGCAATTACTGGCGACGCATAGGTTATCCACGAATTGGATGTATCTAGTTGGCGCGGCCTGTTTCGTAGTTCGCTGGTTACAGCGAACCCACCATCAAGTTGGGTGAATCCGAAATGATTTAGGCTTGTTTCAACAATTGGTGGGGGATATGGGCAATCGTCCTTCTTATTTGAGCTGAAGCTGAATGCATCTTTATCGACGTGGAACGTTACCCCGTTTGGTAAATCTATAGATGTTCCACTATGACTCAATAATTGAGACGTCATTTCAGATACATGTGTTCGTTCAAGTTGTTGGGAATGCCCGATGTGATTTCTGTACCCAAGCATTAGGACTCTGCCGATTAGATAAACGGGCAGGCGATTAATTGCTGAGCGTGAGTATCTATTGTCAGAATAAGCGGCTTGTTGGAGTTCACGCCTAACAATCCAATTAACCACTTCTAAATCATCTGATACGTTTTCTGCCAATCGTGCCAAAGCATGCTTGGCTCCAGGGCTGGCGGCTTCGAGAACTGGTAAAGCATCTAGCCTGATCTTATTACGAGTGTATTTTTTATCGGTATTCGAGGAATCGATAACTGGTTGAATGTTTCTTTGCTTGCAGTAGCTGATGATAGTTGAGCGAGAAATATCCAGTAGTGGGCGCAGGATGGTTAATTTGGTCTCATATTTAGGGGATTTAAGTGTTGTACGGTATTCCATTCCGACTAAACCTTTCAACCCTGCTCCTCGTATAGCATGAAGTAAAACGGTTTCGGCTTGATCGTCTTTTGTATGACCGGTGACAACACCATATGCATCGTATTTTTCAGACAGCTGCGATAGGATCTCATATCTCAGAGTACGGCCCGCCGTTTCAATAGAAACTTTTTGTTCTTTTGAAGCTTTTGGCACATCTACAGTAATGCCTATGAATTCGACCCCGAGAGATTCTGCAATTGTTTTAGCGGCAGCCTGATCTGTTTCAGATGTGTCAAGTAGTATTTGATGGTTTACATGGCAGGCGATGAGGTTGAAATATTTTTTTTCACTGAGAACCGATAACCCTGCGAGAAGGGCGGAAGAGTCTGGCCCACCAGAAAAAGCAACTATCAAAGTTGCTCGGTTAGGAATTGTTGACCGGATTAATCCTGTACCGAGTTGTTTTAAAAAATCAGGATGTTTCATCTTCAGTTAAGGATTGGTTCGTACGCTCCGATAGTTCCGTTACTCGTCGGATGTGAATGTTGGCTATTTTTGATCCCTCCATTTCAGCAACTTGCATTCGTAGATTGCCAAAGCGGACTCTACTACCTACAGTAGGCAGATGTTGAGCCTGTTCAAGAAAGAATCCCGCGATAGTTTCATAGTCTCCTTCGGGAATTTCTAGGCCTAATTCATCGTTAGCTTCACCGATCTCAAGCCCTCCATCCAATTCGAAGGTATTTTCATTTACTGTCACGAATCGCCGATCAGGTTTTGAGCCCTCTTCTCCTGTCTTTCCGACTATCTGTTCGACAACCCGTGTGAGAGTAATGAGTCCAGCTATGCCACCGAATTCATCTACGACCAATGAAATCTTGTGTCCCGATTCCTGCATTTCATCAAATAGATCATCTAAGCGTTTTGTTTCGGGTACAAAATGAGCTTGCCGCATGAGGTTGATCACTGGGCGATTCAAATCCAGTTTTGATTCAGATATTGAACCTAAAACATCTTTGACTGAGAATATGCCGACGACATCGTCATGATTGGTGTCAAATACCGGGAATCTTGTGTGTGGTGACAATCGGTATGAGTCCATGAATTGCCCAAAGGTAGCGTCGACTGAAGTCCAAACTATTTCCGGGCGCGGTGTCATTACATCTCGGACTTCCATTTCGCCGAATCTGAATATGTTGTCAAGCATTTCTCCCGTGTTTTCTTCAACAGTCCCCTCGGCTTCCCCCAGATCTATCAATGTTCGGAGTTCGCCAGGTGTGACGATAGGGCTTGTCATCGATTCTTTCCCACCGAACAATCGTATGATTCCTCTTGGTATTAAGGTGAATGCAAAGACTACTGGCCAACTGGCGGTCATGAGAATTAGTACTGTGCGTGCGGTTATTAGTGCCCATTTTTCGGCGGCTACTACAGCGAGAGTTTTTGGCGTGAGTTCACCTACAACGACTACAAATACTGTTGCAATGGCTGTGGCAACGATCGTAGATAAAATTGTGGGCTCGCCACCACCGATAGTTGAAATTGCGAGCGTGGTCCCGACTGATGCAACCATGATGTTAAACAGATTGCCGACTAAAAGGATTGTGCCGAAGAATTTCTCGTATTGATCAAAAATTCGAATTAAAAGTTTGGCTCGCCTGTCACCTTCTTCGCTGCGGTGTTCAATCTTATATCGACTCGAGCCGAGAACCGCTGCCTCAGTAGCACTGATAAAAGCACTACCTAATAAACCGATCAGGATAATTAATAAAGATATGGTCACTTGATTATCAAGGCGAAACGCTTAAACAAAACAACGATTTGTTTCCGTATCAAGTTTATCTGTCAATTGCCATTATGATGCAAATTGTGATTTGTTATCACGCTGTATTTACCTCAACTGGTTTTAAGTATCTGGTGTCAGGCGACTCTATTTTTGAGTCGGACTTTCGCTGATTCTGCTTTCTGGATTTGTCTTGGCGTCCTGTTCGTTTCTGATAGTGGTTTCAATTTGATTTCGGATTTCAGTGTTTGCCTTAAGAAATTGGCGTGAAGCTTCGCGTCCTTGACCAAGACGAACATCATCGTAAGAGTAGAATGATCCGCTTTTTCTGATGATGCCATTTTCTACACCAAGGTCGAGTAGACTGCCTTCCTTGCTGATACCGGATTTGAACATAATTTCCAATTCAGCTTTTCGGAACGGCGCGGCGACTTTGTTCTTTACAACTCTTGCACGTACCCGATTGCCAATAATGTCTTGTCCGACCTTAACGGCTTCAATACGTCGAAGGTCAATACGAACGGAACTGTAAAATTTCAATGCTCGGCCGCCTGGCGTTACCTCCGGATTCCCAAAAACTACTCCAACTTTTTCTCGTAATTGGTTGATGAAAATACAGACAGTCTCTGTTTTATGGATTATTCCAGTTAACTTTCGGAGTGCTTGCGACATGATGCGGGCTTGGAGCCCAATTTGCATATCTCCCATATCCCCTTCCAGTTCAGCAGCAGGAACAAGTGCAGCGACACTATCGACAACAATGATGTCTAGCGCTCCGCTTCGTATGAGATATTCTGTAATTTCTAGGGCCTGTTCTGCCGAATCAGGCTGGGAAATCAGGAGTTTGTCGACATCGACGCCTATAAGTCGGGCATAAGCTGGATCCATCGCATGTTCAACGTCTATAAAAGCTGCTTGACCACCCGCGGCTTGCGCTTCCGCAATTGCTGACATTGCTAGTGTGGTTTTGCCAGCGGATTCTGCCCCGAAGATTTCAATAATGCGACCACGTGGTAGACCTCCTACTCCTAATGCCAAATCCAGTGCTATGGATCCAGTTGGTATTGATCTCACAGCGTTGTCTGCGGATGAATCTCCCATTCGCATGACAGCACCTCTCCCAAATGCCTTTTCAATTTGTGCGAGGGCTAATTCGAGAGTCTTATCCCGCTCATTACTTGTTCCGTTAACATGGACTTTCGTCAGTGCCTTTTTTACAGCCAACGTTGCTCTTCTTTCTGTCTGAATCCCCTTTTTATAATCGTATCGGGGGGGGCCTGAATCAAACTGAGATTAGCACAAGTGTTCTAATAATGCAACACACGTATGTCACAACAATAACTTTCTCCCACACACGTATGTGTATGGAAATTCAATGTTGGCGAAAAATTAAGATGTTGCTGGACGTGATCCAAGGGTCATAGGAATTGCAATTTCCTTACCATCCCTAAAAACACCTACGATGATCTCGTCACCAGGACTGGTATTCAATGCTAAATATCCAATAAGGTCATCCATAGATTTCATAGGAATGGAATTGATTGAAACTATCACATCGCCATCGAAGTTTAGGGAGCCAGTCGAACTTGAATCGCCGCGGATTCCAGCTAAATCAGCTGGCCCATCCACACTCGTGCGATTTACATATGCGCCGAGAATGTCACGGGGTAGATTTGCTTTTTCACGTAACAAAATATTTACTTCATTGCCGCTAATGCCCATTAATGGGTATGAATGTTGTCCATTATTAATCAGAGACGGCACAACTCGTTTTGCAAGATCGACTGGTACTGCGAAGCCGACACCTGAATTTTGTCGTGAGCTACTCTTGATTTGAGTGTTTATACCAATCACTGCCCCATTCATGTCTAATAGTGGACCGCCCGAGTTCCCTGGGTTAATTGCCGCATCAGTCTGCATAACTGCTGGAATACTATAGGATGAGAATCCACTGGAAAGTGTTCGTGTCACAGCACTGACGATTCCCGTTGTCATAGTGAATTCTTCGCCGAAAGGATTTCCTAAAGCTATCGCCATTTCTCCTGGACGTGTTTCTGAAGAATTACCCATTGGTAGTGGAATTAACTTATGGTCGATCTCATTGATTTTGATCACCGCAAGATCTGAATCGCGATCCCATGCTACAACCTCAGCACGATATTCTCGACCGTTGAAGAATTTTACTATCAGGGAGGTGCTACTTTGGATTGCGGTTTGGATCACGTGGTAATTGGTTACTAAATGTCCTTCTGTATCCCATACGAAGCCGGATCCTGAACCCGCGCTCATTCTCGTATCGGCTGTGATGAAAACAACTGATTCAACACTGGTTTCGTACAGATTTGCTAGATGTTCTGCTTGTGCTGCTACGATCGCTGCAGGTGTAAGTTCTTCGGTAATGGGTTGTGGTAGAGCATCTCCAAGTGACTTGTACTTTGGTTGTTCGGTTAAAGCTACCGAAGTGGTTGTGACGGCGGTGGCGGTTGGGACGATTTCATTTGATGTAATAGTGCTTTCTGACGATGAATCCGCTGTATCTTTGACCTTTGGTGAAATTCTAGTTTGAGAAGACGGAGTGGCGGACCTTGTATGGTTTGAGGTTTGTTCCGCGTCGGGGTTGGCTAAGTCGACGTTTGAAACGATCGGGTCGTTAGCACTCATACAAGCCGAACCCACTATCATTAGGATGAAAATGCTGCTGAGATACTGGGCGTTTATTTTTTGCAACGTGCTTATCATTTTTTACTGTGCCGGTTCAGACATTAAGTTGAGTTCTGCGGAATTACCTTTGTCCAGAATATAAAGAGAATGTGAAGTAAGTTTGTGGGTTTTTGCTAAATTGTTATCGAATCGTTTGAAAATCGAATAACTTTACTTTCGATGAACGCTCATCGAAACTCTTGGATTAATGTTGCCAGACTGATGCAATTGGTAGCCGGCGATCTCGCCCGAATGCTAGTCCGGTGATTTTCACGCCAGGAGGTGCCTGCCTTCGCTTGTATTCATTTTTGTCTATTAGTTGAACAATGCGGCGTACGACCGTCTCGACGTTATCGTCAGATAGGACTTTTCGTTCTTTTTGGATAATCAGATCAGGCGACAGGCGTTCTTCGATATACATGTGAATAATTCGGTCTAGCTGATCATATGGTGGAAGAGAATCTTCATCCAATTGGTCAGGTCGGAGCTCTGCACTTGGTGGCTTGTCAATTATTTCTTGTGGAATCGGGCATCCGGAACCTTGTGCATTTCGGTGTTCGCATAATTCGTATACCAGCGTCTTGGGCACGTCTTTGATCACGGCGTATGCCCCGGCCATATCACCATAGAGAGTTGCATAGCCTGTTGCCATCTCTGACTTGTTGCCAGTTGAGAGAACTAGCCAGTTGAATTTATTGGCGATCGACATCATGAGGTTGCCGCGTATTCGTGACTGGGTATTTTCTTCTGACAATCCAGGTTCAGTACCCTTGAATGTATCGCTCAGCATTTTTTCAAATGAGACGTGACCTGGTTCTATTGGTATAGTCCAAAGTTCGACGTTTAGTCGGGAACACAACTCTCTCGCGTCTGTGATGCTTCCTTCTGATGAATAGCGCGAAGGCAAAGCCACTCCAATGACGTTTTGAGCGCCGATTGCGTCAGTGGCGATAGTGGTGACCAAGGCAGAGTCGATACCGCCCGATATAGCGATGATTACTTTTTTGAAACCAGTCTTTTTCAAGTAGTCGCGAGTTCCGATAATTAGTGCTTGATACACACTTTCGAGTCTGCCTATATGACTGATGGACAGTTCAGGTAAATTTGGCATTTTTTTTTGCCGTTTTATTGTTGGGATTTCCATAATTGACGATTTGCCAACTTTAGAAAGTTTTTCATGAAAATTTGTGTAATCTTGCCGGGTGGGAACAGGGATTTCTGTGAGTTTGGCTTTTATGTCTGCTATAAGCAACGATTCTTCAAATCGTGGGGAGTTACCCAATAGTTTGCCATCGGGGTCAAACAGCATGCTCCCTCCATCGAATACAAGTTCATCCTGACCGCCAATTTGGTTGGTGTAGAGCGTGTAAATATTATTTCGCCTTGAGAGGTCACTGACGATCTCTTCTCGATGTCGATGTTTTCCAAGTTGATAGGGCGAGGAGTTTAAATTAATGATTAGCTGTGCTCCTGCCTCGCGTTGAACCTCTGATGGTCCAATCGGCTCCCAAATGTCTTCGCAGATATTGATGCCTATCTTAATTCCACGTATTGAAATGACCGAACACTCATTTCCCGGAGTGAAGTAGCGGCGTTCGTCAAAAACCCCATAGTTTGGGAGGTGAATTTTTCGGTAAGTGGTTACGATTTTTCCTTGATGGAGTACAGCAGCTGAATTGAATAACTTGCCATCTTCAGAATCGACGAAACCCACAAGCGCAACGATGTCTTTAACTTTGGTTGCTATATGGCGAAGCGCTATTTTATTTGCTTCTATGAAATTATCGTAAAGAACCAGATCTTCGGGTGGATATCCGGTGATGGTTAGCTCAGGGAAAGCTATTAACTCAGCTTGTTGGAGCTGAGCGAGTTTGATCCATTTTTCAATGAGTTGCGAGTTACCGTCGATATCACCGACGGTAGTGTTAACTTGGGCGGCCGCAACTCGAATTACAGTGGTCGAAACCGAATTAAAAGTGGCCGAAGTCATATCAATTCGATTATATCGTCCATTTTATTTGCCTGAATGCTGCATTGCAGTTAGTACTGGTGGTCGAGCGTAGCCTCTAACTGTTGGAAGGTTAGATTTACCGGACAGGAAAATGTCGATTTGTCTGGCTGTCCGACGCCCACTGGCTATTGCGTGGACCACCAGTGATTGACCTCGTTGCATATCTCCACAGGCGAACACTTTCGCCAAATTTGTTTGCATGGATCCATTTGCAGCGACGTTACCTCGTGAATCGTAGTCGACCCCGAGTGCATCGAGCAAGCCATCATGTTGCGGGTGTAGGAATCCCATAGCTAGAAATACTGCGTCGGCCTCGATTGTAAATTCGCTACCTGAAATTTCTTTCATATTCATCCGGCCAAGCGCTTTGTCTTCTAACCATTCAACCCGTACACATTCCAAATATTTGATGTTGTTATCTTCATTTCCTACGAATCGTTTTGTGAGTACATTGAAATCCCTATCTCCGCCTTCTTCGTGTGCACTAGAAGTGCGGAAGATCGTTGGCCATTGTGGCCATGGGTTTGTGTCTATACGTGACTCCGATGGGCGAGGCAAGATTTCCATTTGAACTATGTTGCTTGCCCCCTGCCGGTGTGACGTTCCTAGGCAGTCAGCTCCGGTATCACCGCCGCCGATGATCACGACTTTCTTGTTCTTGACATCGATGATTTCATCAGGGGGGAATTTTTCGCCTTTTAACTTTCGGTTCTGTTGTGTAAGGAATTCCATCGCAAAATGTACACCTTTGAGTTCGCGCCCTTCAACCGGAAGATCGCGCGGGACAGTTGCGCCTCCAGATAGACAAATAGCGTCATAATCGGTTAGCAATTCATCATGTGTGATATCTATTCCCACATCGGTGTTCACTTCAAAGCCGACACCTTCATGACGCATCTGTTCAATGCGTCGATCTACGATTTTTTTCTCTAGCTTGAACTCTGGGATACCAAGAGTAAGCAGCCCACCAATATATTCGTTTCGTTCGAATACCGTTACTGTGTGTCCTGATCGTGCTAGTTGCTGCGCAGCAGCCAGGCCTGCCGGACCCGAGCCTACCACGGCGATTTTTTTACCACTTTTTATATAAGCTGGTTCTGGCTTGATCCAACCTTGTTCCCAGGCGTGATCTACGATTTGCTTTTCAATCATTTCTATGGTGACGGGTTCAGAATTAACCGACAGAGTACAAGATGCCTCGCATGGGGCTGGACAAATTCGGCCGGTGAATTCCGGGAAGTTGTTTGTCGCGTGCAGGGATTGGATTGCTTCTTTCCAATTACCTTGATATATCAAGTCGTTGAACTCAGGAATTAAGTTTCCAAGAGGGCATCCACTATTGCAAAACGGCACGCCGCAATCCATACACCGACCAGCTTGTTTACTGGCATCCGAGTCGTCCCACTTCAAATACACCTCTTGCCAGTCGGCAATTCGGTCACTTTTATCTCGGCGTTTAGGAGTTATACGGCCCGTTTCAATGAAACCAGTGACTTTACCCATGACTACCGATTCCTTCTTTGGTGTTCATATTATTTTGTAAGGCTGCTTTTATTGCTTGTTCTTTGATGACACGCGCGTAGTCTCTAGGTAATACCTTTTTGAATTTTTTCACAGCGTTATCCCAATCGGTGAGTAATGCTTTACCGACCTCGCTGCCAGTGTATTTGACATGGGTTTTAATTATTTGTGTTAGTTTCAAGTCATCTTCAGAATCAGGAACTACACTAAGCAGATCTGCCATTACGTTATTAAATTTTCCTTCGAAAGACTGATCAGGGTCGAAAACGAAGGCGATACCACCACTCATACCGGCACCAAAATTGCGACCGGTAGGCCCAAGTATGACTACATGGCCGCCGGTCATGTATTCGCAGCCATGATCCCCAATTCCTTCAACAACAGCTGTCGCTGCTGAATTTCTCACAGCAAACCGTTCTCCAGCCATTCCATTGATATAAGCTTCACCACCAGTTGAACCATATAAGGCGACGTTGCCAATGATGATGTTTTTTTCTGCTTTATAGCAGCTGCCTCTTGGTGGCGTGACTATGAGTCTTCCGCCAGAAAGTCCCTTGCCAAAATAATCATTTGCGTCACCTTCAACTTTGAGAGTAATTCCTTTCACAACCCAGGCTCCAAAACTTTGCCCCGCTGAGCCTTGAAATGTGAAATTAATTGAATTGTCCGATAGCCCGTTTTCACCTCTTTTCTTTGTTATTACGCTGCTGAGAGTAGCACCGGTAGTTCGATTAGCGTTGCTAATCGGTAAGGTTTTAGAAACGGGTTTTTCCTTGTCTATTGCTTCTTTTGCAAGCGCAATCAGTTCATTATCTAGAGCCTTATCTAGCCCATGATCCTGTAATTTTTGCTGATATGGATGATCTGTTGGTAAGACCTCAGGCATCATCAGTATGGGGGACAGATCGAGAGTTCTAGCTTTCCAGTGACTGATGTTGCTTCGTACTTTAAGTTTGTCGACTCGGCCAATCATTTCATTCACTGTTCGAAAACCCATCTTTGCCATATGAACGCGGAGGCCTTGCGCAAGAAACATGAAATAATTGACGACTGCGTCTGGAGTGCCAGCGAATTTTTTACGGAGCTCAGGATCTTGAGTCGCTACTCCTACAGAGCAAGTATTTAAATGACATTTGCGCAACATTATGCAGCCCATAGAGATTAAAGCGCCAGTTGCGATGCCCCACTCTTCAGCTCCCAGCAGAGCACCGATGAGTACATCGAGGGATGTCTTCATCTGTCCATCCGTCTGTACCACTATGCGATCGCGTAAACCGTTAGCCACTAACACTTGCTGAGTTTCAGCCAGTCCTAGTTCCCATGGAAGGCCTGCATGTTGGATTGAACTAAGAGGGGAAGCTCCAGTGCCGCCAGAATTACCTGAAATAAGAACTACATCTCCCTTGCCTTTGGCCACTCCGGCGGCAATGATTCCAACCCCTGCGACTGCGACAAGTTTCACGTGTATTCGTGAGTCAGGATTAACATTTTTTAGGTCATGAATAAGTTGAGCCAGATCTTCGATTGAGTAGATGTCATGATGTGGTGGAGGTGATATGAGTTCAACCCCCGGGGTCGTTTTTCTGATGGAGGCGATGTATTCAGATATCTTGCGTCCGGGGATTTCTCCTCCTTCACCCGGCTTTGCCCCTTGGGCCATTTTTATTTGTAAGTCTTTTGCATTTACCAGGTAATTGGTGGTCACACCAAATCTCCCAGATGCAACTTGTTTTACTGCACTAGATCTTGAATCCCCATTAGGATCTGGTGTAAATCGCATGGGGTCTTCGCCGCCCTCACCCGTATTTGATCGAGCGTTGATTCGGTTTGTAGCTACGGCTAATGTTTCATGCGCTTCACGACTTATGGAGCCAAGAGAAATTGCACCGGTTGCAAATCTTTCTGCGATTACAGATGCTGGCTCAACTTCGTCAAGTGGAATGCCTTCGCTGTATATAGGTTCGAGCATATTTCGAATTGTAATGTGCTCTTCACCCTCTTCACTTGACGCAGCTTCGAATTGTCGAAACACATTGTTATCGTTGCGGGTAACGGCCTCTTGCAATAGCGCTATCGTCTTTGGGTTCCACATGTGGCGTTCACCTGTCGATCGCCACAGGTAGAGCCCCCCCAAGTCTAATTTCAGGTTAGACGGGATATTGTCGGGTGAGTATGCTCGGGAGTGGTTAGTCAAAATGTCAAAAGCAATTTCACCGGTACCGATGCCGCTGATTCGCGATACTGTCCATGTGAAGTACTCGTCGATAAGTTTTTGCGATAGACCTAGTGCTTCGAAAACCTGTGCTCCTATGTAGCCTTGAAGGGTAGAAATACCCATTTTGGCCATTGTCTTCACTACCCCTTCTTCTACAGCGTGACAGAAGTTTTCTTCAGCTTCTTCTTGTGGTGGGATTTTCTCCTCAGCAGTTGGGCTTAGTTGTAACCCCGCAATCGTTTCGAAAGCTAGATAAGGGTTGATAGCAGATGCCCCGTAACCAAATAAAGTTGCAAAGTGGTGTACTTCGCGAGGCTCACCTGATTCGATAATAATGTCTGCCTGCGCGCGGTTACGTTCTCGTATTAGATGGTGGTGAACTGCACCGGTTGCTAACAGAGATGGGATATAGGCGTTGTCTTGATTGACTCCCCGGTCAGAAAGGATCAGCAGGGTGTACCCATCTTCTATTGCCTGGCTAGCCTCATACCGAATACGTTTTAACGCATCGTTTAAGCCTGTTGAACCTGCGTCAGCTTCAAAACATGTTGATATCGTTTTTGCTTTTACTCCAGGTTTATCTGATGCTTTGATTTTAGCCAAATCAGCATTTCTTAAAATCGGGTGATCGATTCTCAATGTACGGCAGTGAAGTGGTGTGGTTTCAAAAATGTTCAACCGTCGACCCGCTGGGATTGCAAATTGTGTGACTAACTTTTCCCGAATCGCGTCAAGTGGGGGATTCGAAACCTGGGCAAATGCCTGCTTGAAGTAGGAGAATAGGCTCTGAGGCCTGTCTGAGAGGACAGCAAGGGGTGCGTCATCGCCCATTGATCCTTGGGGTTGGTGCCCGGTTATAGCCATCGGGCTAATAAGCATGTGAAGATCTTCACGTGAGTAACCAAAAGCCATTTGACGCTTTATAAGATTCTTCATGTTGGCTTTTGGGACATTTTTTACGGCAGGTAGTGAATCCAGAGTTACACGGTTTTCTTCCAGCCACTGTCCATAAGGATTTTGTTTGGCTATTCGTTCAATAACTTCTTGTGGTTCGACAATTCTTTGCTGCTTGAAATCGATCAGAAACATGCGACCTGGTTCAAGGCGTGATCGATATTTAATTTTTTCAGGTTCAATATCTAGTACGCCGGTCTCTGATGCCATTACGAGTAAATTATCATTAGTTACCGTGTATCGGAATGGTCGTAGTCCATTACGGTCTAGTACAGCACCGACAGCATTACCATCTGTGAAAACTATCATCGCTGGACCATCCCAAGGCTCCATAATATTGCCGTGAAATTCGTAGAAATCCTCAACTTCTTGCGACATTGATTCGTGCCCATACCATGCGGCAGGCATCAGCATCGCAGCTGTGTGTTCGACTGACCTTCCTGTCATTCGAAGCAGTTCAAATACATTGTCCAGAGATGCAGTGTCTGAGGGGTCATCTGATTCACAAATTGGTGTCAACTGGTCGATCTTGTCGCCAAACAATGGTGATTCAAGGGAACGTTCTCTAGCTTGCATCCAGTTTCTGTTTCCTCGTACGGTGTTGATTTCACCATTGTGCGCCAGCATCCGGTAGGGGTGAGCCAACTTCCAAGAACCAAGCGTATTGGTCGAGAACCGGGAGTGTACGATCCCAAATGCACTCATCATGCTTTGGTCTTCTAGATCTTTATAGAACTTGCCGAGTTGATCGACAAGTAGCATGCCTTTGTATATCAATGTACGCGATGACCATGAGCATACATAAAACTCCCTGAGAAGCGTTTTGCGTGTTTCTGGATCAGTATCGTTATTGAGCAGCTGTTTTTCAGCGGATTTTCTGGTTAAGTACAACGTACGTTCAAAATCATCTCCTTTAACGTCATCTGGTGCGGAAACAAATAGCTGGGTGATTTTTGGCATGATAGAACGCGCTGACATGCCGATTACGTTGGGGTCAACTGGAACCTGTCGCCAGCCGAGTATGCCCATTCCGTTGTCCTTGGATCTCTTTTCTAATTCAGAGCGTACAACAGCATTCAATTGGGCATCATTAGGCAAAAAACACATTGCAACCGCATACCGGCCTTCGTTTGGTAAATTGATGCCTTCTTGCATGGCAACTTTTCGGATAAAGGCATCTGGCATTTGGATTGTGATACCGGCTCCATCACCGGTCATGGGATCAGCGCCAGAGGCTCCGCGATGTCCAAGATTCACCAATACCTCAAGTGCTTGATCGATGATCGACCGCGAGCGTTTCCCGCTGATGTCTGCGACCATACCGACTCCGCATGCATCGTGTTCCAACTCAGGTACGTATAGCCCGCGTTCAGTTATGTCAGTGAAATCCGGCAAAACCGAATCGGATTTGGAATTCCAAGTATTCTGATTGGCGGGCATATTGCTCCTAGGGTAATCGTGAAAGTAAATTGACGGCGACGGTTTTCTATCTATAGGTGTCGGTATCTGGTTATCTCGTAGTCAGTCACGTTGTTGTTGAATTGTCGCCATTCGAGTCGCTTGTTTTCGAGGAAGTTATCCATAACGGTTTTGCCCAGCGCTTTTTCAAGCAACTCGCTACCTTCCGCTAGTCGAATTGCTTCGTCAAGCGTTCTAGGTAGTTTTACTACCCCACGATCTTTCAGCTCAGAATCCGTCATTTTATAGACATTGCCTTCTATTGGATTAGGTAGTGGCATTTTTTTTGTAACGCCATCTAGTCCTGCTGCAAGTAGAACCGAGAACAATAAATAAGGGTTTGCCGCAGGATCGGGTGCACGATACTCAACCCGTACACTTTCTTCGCGTCCAGGTCTATATGCTGGTACTCGAATCAAATCGCCGAAGCTAATGGTTGTCCACGAAGCGAAAAGGGGAGCCTCTAATCCTGGTAAAAGCCGTTTATAAGAATTTACCCATTGGTTTGTGACTAGACATATTTCTGCAGCATGTCGCATCAGACCAGCGATGAAATGCCTCCCAATGTCTGAAAGATTCAGATTTGCTGTGTTATCGAAGAATGCGTTCTTGTCGCCTTTGAAAAGTGACATGTGAGTATGCATTCCAGAACCGTGGCGATCACCGAAAGGTCTCGGCATAAATGTGGCATGGCTGCCAGATGGGACTGCAAGCTCTTTAGCAACAACCTTGAATGTAATTATTGAATCCGCCATAGTTAGGGCATTCATGTGCCGCAGATCGATTTCATGTTGCCCCATGCCTACTTCGTGGTGACTGTGTTTTACAGGGATACCCATTTTTTCAAGCGTGAGAACCGTTTCGCGGCGTAAGTCTCCTCCTGCGCCATCAAGGGTTGTTTGATCAAAATATCCACTTTGATCATTTCGAACCTGTTCATCAGGGTTTTCCATGTCATAGTAGTATTCAATTTCTGGTGCCACGTAAAAGGTGAGTCCCATCGCGGAAGCTTGCGCCATATTTCGACGTAAGATTTGCCGTCCATCCGCTGACGATGGCTGGCCAGTGGGTGTTTTGATGTCACAGAAAACTCTTGCAACAGCGTCCTTTTTGGGGCGCCAAGGCAGTACCTGAAAGGTTGAAGGGTCGGGCATGGCGACCATATCTGACTCATCCGCGCGTGTAAGGCCCTCGACCGATGCACCATCAAAGCTCGCACCATTCCGAAGAACGCCTTCGAGTTCATCAATGGTTATAGCGAATCCCTTTAGGGTGCCTAAGATGTCAGTGAACCAAAGGCGTATGAACTTGACATCATTCTCCCGCGCCGACAGCAGGACATATTTTATGGCCTCTTCGTCGATATTTTTTTTTGGTTTTTCTGTTTTATGTGACATGGTTCTGAAATTGCAGGTGTTTCATGCATTTAAGTTTCATTTACACGAGCAATATCCAAAAGGGCTGGATATTGAGTATTGAAAAATGTTTCCTTATTGTCAATTAATTAACATTGTGAGTTGATGGTTAGCGTTTAATAATTATCTTGGGTTGTTTTCGTGTTATCTGAGCGTTCTTTAGGTGTCAGCATTGAGAGTTGGGATTGTCATTGAAGAGTTTTCTTCAGAACGCTGTGATGATTTATCCATTGAACGAAAACGATACCCGACGTTCCATTGTGTTTCGATAAAGTGATTCGCAACATCATTTATTTTGCTGCGTAATCTCCTGATGTGCACATCGACAGTTCTAGTGCCGCCAAAATAGTCATATTCCCAAACACTGCGTAGAAGTGATTCTCGAGTAAAGACTCGACCCGGATTTGATGCTAGGTATTTGAGCAGCTCATATTCTTTATAGGTTAGGTCGACCTTTAGACCTTTCAGTGTTACCTCATATCTGTCGCAATCAATTACTAGATCACCTCGCGTGATGGTATTAGAGATTTCCGGCGGAGCGTTCTTTAGTATTGCCAGCCTGAGGCGCAGGTTTACCTCTTCGGGTGTGCAAGGTTGGAAACAGACTTCTACCTGGGCCTTTGACGTTGTAATACCATCTAAGGATAAGATTGGCATTATTACAACTATTGGTATTCCCGCATTATCAGCACGGCTAATTAGATCTGAAAATCTTTTAAGCCCGGCTCCGCCCGCCCAAATGATGGCACATTGGATGTCTGAATTAAGATCGTATTCATTTGTTTCAGGTGTGAAACTGTTGAACTTCAGAGAAGGATTTGCAGCGCGTAAATACGTAGCTAAACCCAAAGACTCTGGGTTTGCAAAACCTAAGAGGGCTATTGAATGCAATTAGTTACACCTAGTTTAAATTTCATCTTCATCTTCATCGACTTTTTCTACAATGCTTCATAGTGGAGATGACCATCTATACCTGCCATCGATGTTCACTTTTCAGTTTCGAAACAAACTAGGTTATTAGTTTGTGGTGAATTTCACAATATCTTTCAAGAGAAACGGAGTTGTGCAAAATTAAGTAGCTATTTTGTTTTAAATTCTCGTTGACTTGCAAACATGTTCGTTCGTATAATCGCTGTTCGTGGCCTGATCAATTCCGGTTGGGCCTGTTTTATTGTGACCTTTTTTTGGAGTAAATTGTGCCCACTATTAATCAACTCGTGCGCAAGTCGCGCAAGTTGAAGCGGCGTAAGCCGAGGACGCCTGCTCTTCGTTTTGCATTCAATTCGTTTGTTAGTCAACAGGTTGAGTTGAAAAAGGGGAGTCCTCAAAAACGAGGAGTTTGTTTGCAGGTTCGCACGATTACTCCGAAGAAGCCGAATTCTGCTCTACGTAAAGTTGCGCGGGTTCGACTTAGCAATGGAATGGAAGTTACTGCTTACATTCCTGGTGAAGGACACAACTTACAAGAGCACTCGGTAGTGCTTATTAGAGGCGGTAAAGTTCCAGATCTACCTGGTGTTAGGTACCACATTGTTCGTGGGACTCTTGATACATCAGGGGTCGAAGACCGTAAACGGGGTCGAAGTAAATATGGTGCAACGAAGACCTAATCTCTAAAAGTAAACGAGCGTCTTTACAAAAACATGACCGTTTTAGTTTCATTTGAGACTACGGTCTGGTTTCGCAAAGACAATATTGAATATCTAAACGGTAACGAAAGTAACATCATGGCACGTAGACGACGCGCTCAGCGCCGCAAAATAGCCCCCGATCCGCAATACGGCAGTGTGGAGCTTACGCGATTCATAAATCGCTTGATGATAGGTGGTAAGAAATCGGTCGCCCAACGCGCTATGTATGACGCTCTGGATAAGCTGGAACAAGAAACTGATCGACCGGGTCTGGAGGTATTTGAGCAGGCTATGCGTAATGCAATGCCTGCACTTGAAGTGAAGCCTCGCCGTGTCGGTGGCGCGACTTATCAGGTTCCTGTTGAAGTACGCCCTGAGCGCAGGGGCGCACTGGCGCAGCGATGGTTGATAGAGGCAGCGCGAGAGCGATCGGGGAGGCCGATAGCCGATCGGTTATATGCGGAAATATTAGAGGCCTCACGTGGCACTGGCGTCGCTGTGCGGCGGCGCGAGGATCTTCACCGAATGGCCGAAGCGAACCGGGCTTTTGTTCACTACCGCTGGTAAAGGCCAGCATAAATTAATCAGCCGTAAAACCGCTTTGATGGCAAGGTCACAGGGACGGAATGGATGGCAATCAGCATGACTACTACATCTGCAAAGAAAACTGATCTGAAAAAGGTTCGAAATATAGGTTTTATTGCTCACATCGACGCGGGCAAGACTACTGTGACAGAGCGCGTACTTTATTTCACTGGTGAGACTTACAAAATCGGGAATATCGACGAGGGTACTACCGTTATGGATTTCATGTCCCTTGAACGGGAACGTGGAATAACTATTGGGTCGGCAGCGACTAACGCGCAATGGAATGGGCATCAGGTTAATATCATTGACACTCCTGGGCACGTTGACTTTACAGCTGAGGTAGAACGTAGTTTGCGGGTGCTCGACGGTGGTGTTGTAGTCCTTGAATCAGTTTCCGGCGTTCAGCCTCAATCAGAGACCGTATGGCGACAGGCAGATACTTATAAGGTCCCTCGCCTTATTTTTGTAAACAAAATGGATAGGCTTGGTTCTAATTTCAACTATGCTGTACAAACGGTCCATGATCGGTTGGGTGCTAACGCCGTTCCTATTCAGATCCCTATGGGTGCGGAATCTGAATTTCATGGACTGATCGATTTAATTGCACGGAAGGCTTACTCATACGAAACGCCTGAAGCTATTGAGCATGTGATCACCGAAATTCCTGACGAATACTTGGAAGTTGCAACGGAGGCACGGCAAAACCTTATTGAAAAAATCGCTGAAACAGACGATGAGTTGATGTTGAAGTTCCTTGAGGAAGAGGAAATTACGGACGAAGAGCTAAAAATCTCACTTCGCCGTGCGACGATTGATCTGAAGATATTCCCGGTATGCGTAGGTTCGGCACTTAGACATCGTGGTGTACACCCGTTGCTGGATGCGGTCGTCGATTATCTTCCGTCCCCAATAGATGTTCAGGCGATAAATGGCGTTGATCCTGCTGATGAGTCGGTCGAGTTAGAACGTAAGCCTTCCGTGGATGATCCGCTGGCCGCGTTAGCTTTTAAAGTTGTCACAGACCCGCATGTGGGCCGTCTTGTATATTTACGGGTTTACTCTGGGGTTCTTGAAGCCGGTTCAACTATCTACAACTCAGCGGCTCGATCCCGAGAACGTGTTGGTCGTTTGATGGTCATGCATGCAGACTCTCGGGAAGAGAAAAAAACAGCTGGACCTGGTGAAATTGTCGCAGCCATTGGTCTCAAAGCAACGGTTACTGGGCAGACGCTCTGTACACAAGATTCGCAGATTTCTTTGGAGCAGATTTCATTTCCTGATCCTGTGTTGTCTGTTGCTGTCGAGCCAAAAACTCGAACGGATCAGGAGAAAATGTCCACCGCATTAGTCCGGTTGTCTGATGAAGATCCCACTCTAGTTGTGTCCAGTGATGAAGAAAGTGGGCAAGTGATTCTTGCGGGAATGGGAGAACTCCATTTGGATGTCATTGTGGAGCGAATGCGACGAGAATTCAACGTCGACGCAACTGTTGGTGCCCCGCGAGTTGCTTATCGTGAAACCGTTACGAAGATCGTTACTGCCCAGGGTAAGTTGGTTCGTCAAACTGGTGGGCATGGGCAATTTGGTGACTGTACTCTTAGGCTTGAGCCAGTAGAGTCTGGCGGCGGTCTATTGTTCGAATCTGAAATCACTGGTTCGACTTTACCTCGTGAGTATTTCGGCCCCATTGAGCAAGGATTTCGTGAGGCTGCTCGTTCCGGAGTGATTGCTGGATATCCTGTTGTTGACATGAAAGCTGTGTTGGTAGATGGCTCTTACCATGAAGTTGATTCTTCTGAAATGGCTTTTAAAGTAGCTGCTTCCATGGCGTTTAAATCGGCCATGGCTAAGGGCAATCCAACTCTTCTGGAACCGATTATGAAAATTGAAGTTGTAACTCCATCTGAGTTTCTTGGTGATGTATTAGGTGATTTGAATTCAAGGCGTTCGCAAGTTCAGAATATGGAAGCTCGTGGTGAGGCGCAGGTGATAAATGCGTTTATACCTCTTGCCGAAACTTTCCAATACGCTACGCATGTTCGATCGATTACTACCGGTCGTGCTAGCTTCTCTATGGAGTTGGACCACTACATGCCGGTACCAAAGAGCGTTACAGAAAAAGTGATAGGAAACTAAAGGGATGCCCGGACAAAAAATTCGAATCGTCCTAAAATCGTTCGATCATCGCGTACTAGATATATCTGCCCAGCAGATTATGGAAACGGCAGAGCGTACCGGTGCGCAAGCGGCTGGTCCTGTTCCTTTGCCAACAGCAAAACGACGTTTTGCTGTTATTCGAGGTCCCCACGTTCACAAGGATTCACGGGAATATTTTGAGTTACGGGTGCACAAGCGCCTTATTGATATCTTAGAGCCCAGTTCAAAGACGATTGATTCTCTGACACGTCTCAATGTCCCAGCTGGTGTTGACATTGCTATCAAATTGTAGGGTTAGAAACTTCAAGACTTCAAGTAAGTAGATTAAATGACTATTGCTGGACTTCTCGGTCGAAAGATCGGAATGACAACTTATTACTATGATGACGGAACTGCTGAACCGGTTACGGTGGTTGAGGTTGGGCCTTGTACTGTAACTCAGGTGAAGACGCGTGCTAGAGATGGATATGAGGCCGTCCAATTAGGGTTTCTCCCTGCCAAAAAGCTCAACCAAGCTGAATCGGGTCACCAATCCCGCTCTGGCGGTAAATTCTCTCATCTTCAGGAATTTATTGTGGATGATCTCGCAGAATTTGAAGTTGGGCAGGAGCTCAAAGCTGACGTGTTTGAAGTCGGAGAGACTATTAAAGTTATTGGCGTTTCTAAGGGCAGAGGTTTCGCTGGGGTTGTGCGTCGGTGGAATTTCAGAGGTGGTCCCAAGACTCATGGTCAATCTGATCGTCATCGTTCACCCGGCTCTATCGGTGCTGGGACTTCTCCTGGTCGGGTCTGGCCTGGGACAAAGATGGGCGGACACTACGGTGTAGATCGTAAAACCATCAGGGGCTTGAGAGTTGTAGCGGCTGATGTTGAGAAGAATGTGGTACTTGTTAGAGGAGCGATTCCCGGAGCCAAAAATGGAATTGTTCGAATTGAGAAGCAAAAAATATAATGAAGTTGGAAGTAAAAGATAATAAGGGCAAAGTCGTTGGATCTGTCGTCGCGAGCGATCAGGTGTGGGGTGCTGTGAATAATGACGCCCTTTTGCATCAGGCCGTAGTAGCTCAATTGGCTAATAAGCGACGCGGTACCCAAAATACTCAAACACGTGCCAACGTTAGTTACTCGACTAAGAAAATTAGGCCGCAGAAAGGAACGGGCGCGTCTCGACAAGGTAGCAGGCGCTCTCCGGTTCGGATCGGTGGTGGAGTGGCTCACGGACCGCATCCTAGAAGTTATCGGCAAAGACTACCCAAGAAAATGCGCCGCCAAGCCTTGCGAATTGCTCTCTCGGACAAAATTCGGCAAGAGAGCGTAACAATTATCGATGACCTTCAGGTTGATGTTCCAAAGAGCAGCACAATACGTGACGTTGTCGCAGCATTAGAGCTAAAGGGTAGTACACTCATTATTACGGGGTCTACGGATCAAAATATTGTGAAATCAGCGGGTAATTTACCTGGGATTGAAGTTCAGGCCGCTGCACTGATGAACTCACTTCAGGCAGCTAGCTTCGCGAATTTGGTTTTGACTCAAGAAGCACTAGAGACTATAGATAGGCTATGGGGATCTGGCGGGGGCAACGTGTGATGATTCGGACAAAAGTTCTTAAACGACCGATTGTCACAGAGAAAAGTACTGTTCTTGGTGAAGTTGGTAGATACGTGTTTGAAGTTGATCAGGCTGCTACAAAATATGATATTGCACGCGCTGTGGAATGGGCATTTGACGTTAAGGTAGTCAAAGTGAACACTCTTATGGTATCTGGGAAAGTGAAGCGATATGGTGGTCGTCCATCGAAACAGCCCGACTGGAAAAAGGCAATTGTGAGTCTTGCAGCAGGCGATACTATTCAGTTATTTGAGGGAGCCTAATGGGACTGAAAGAATACAAGCCTACATCTCCCGGTCGTCGAGATACAGTTGCGGACGATTATAAGGACTTAACAAGAAGTACGCCTGAAAAATCCTTACTTGCGCCTGTTAAAAAGAAGGGTGGAAGAAATAACCGCGGCCGGGTAACCGTCAGACACCGTGGTGGTGGGCACAAACGGCGCTACAGAATTATCGATTTCAAGCGTGATAAGGCTGGCATAGCCACTGTTAAGTCTATTGAGTACGATCCAAATCGAACGGCAAGAATCGCTCTCGTATTATTTGAAGATGGAACCAAGCGCTATATTGTTGCTCCTGATAACGTGTCGGTAGGTGATGTTGTCCAAAGTGGGGGCTCCGCGCCGGTAGCAACAGGTAACTCTCGACCTTTAGGGACACTCCCTACCGGAACACTTGTGCATAATATTGAGGCCGCTCCTGGCAACGGTGGTCAGATTGCAAAGAGTGCTGGGGCAGTCGCCCAAGTGATGGCTCATGAATCGGGTTATACATTGGTTCGACTTCCGTCAGGGGAAATGCGTCGCTTATTAAGTGAATGCTCAGCTACAGTGGGTCAGGTGTCAAATCTTGATCATAAGAACCAAAAATTAGGTAAGGCAGGTAGAAACCGACATCGTGGTCGTCGTCCTACTGTTCGCGGTTCAGTCATGAGTCCAGCTGCTCACCCGCACGGTGGTGGCGAAGGCCGATCTGGCATTGGAATGCCCGGCCCGAAGACTCCTTGGGGTAAGCCAGCGCTGGGCAAACGCACGCGTCGTAATAAGAGTACGAATAAGTTTATTTTGAGACGGAGGTATGACCGCTAGAAACCGATCAGGTTGTTGGCAGTCCATATGAAAACAGATGTCAAGGTCAATTAAAAAAGGTCCTTACGTAGACCCAAAATTGATGAAAAAAGTTAAGGTTATCCAAGAAGCTGGATCGCGCGATGTTATCCGAACCTGGGCACGTGCTTCGATGATAATGCCTGAAATGGTTGGTCTTACAATTGCTGTTCATGACGGTCGACGGTTCATACCTATATTAATAACTGAAAATATGGTGGGTCATAGGCTTGGCGAATTTGCTCCTACTAGGACTTTTCGTGGCCATATCGGTAGATCTGATCGGGTAACAGGTTAATCATGGCAATTGCAAGAACAAAAAACGTAGGTATTTCAGATTACAAACTTCGACTCGTTATGGATCAGATTCGAGGCAAAATGGTTACTGAGGCGATCCCGATGCTCCGGTACATGACTAGTCCTGCTGCCGCTGAAATTTTGAAAATTCTTAATGCTGCAACTGCTAATGCAGAAAATAATGATCTTCAATCTCGTTCTGATTTAAAGATAGTGAGAATCACAGCGGATAAGGCAACTTGGCTTCGGCGCTACAGACCGAAAGCTCGTGGACGTGTTGGTGCATTTGATAGGCCAACATCCCATATCACAATTGAAGTTGATGAGATAAGGGTTTAGATATGGGTCAAAAGACACACCCAATAGGGTTTCGGCTTGGAGGAGTGCAGGATTGGCGAGCCCACTGGTTTGCTAGTAAGGCCTCAGACTATCGTCATTTAACCGAAGAAGATCAGGCTATCCGTACCCTGATTGATGGACGCTACGCCGAATCTGGGGCGATCTCCCGAGTGGAGATTGAGCGAGGAGCCCAAGATTTGGTTGTAACGATCAATACTGCCAGGCCGGGCATCATAATCGGTAGAGGTGGCACACGTGTTGATGAATTGAGGGCCGACTTAGAAAAATTAACGCAGAAGCGTTCACGTCTCAACATCCAAGAAATACGTCAGCCTGAACTCGATGCGATTCTCGTGGGGGAGGCTATAGCGGAGCAATTGGAAAGGCGTGTTGCTTATAGGCGTGCAGTTCGTCTTGCTATGCAGCGAACCATGCAGTCTGGTGCTTTGGGCATTAAAGTGGTTGTATCGGGTCGTCTTGGTGGTGCGGAAATTGCCCGAACTGACAAACAGAAGGAAGGTCGTACACCTCTTCATACCCTGCGCGCTCAAATTGACTTTGCAGTATCCGAAGCGAAAACAACCTTCGGTGTAATCGGTATAAAGGTGTGGATCTATACAGGAGACATGATTCCGTCCGCTACCAATCTTAGGGCTCGGTCGATGGCCCGTGTTTCATTAGGTGTAACACGGGATAATCAGGAAAATCCTAACGCATCAGCGGATGAATCAAACAAATCGGATGTTTCTAGTTCTTCGGATTCATCGGATAAAGGTTCTGATAATGGGAGTGCCGGTTAGTTATGCTTCAACCCAAGCGAACAAAATTTCGTAAAGAACATCGCGGTCGAATGAAAGGGATTCGTTCAAAGGGTTCGACTCTTGTAAATGGAGAGTATGGGTTGAAGGCAGAAGGCCCGGGTTGGGTTACTGCGAGAGAGATCGAGGCTGCGCGTCGGGCAATCACCGGTTATGTAAAACGTGGAGGTCAGCTTTGGGTTCGGTTGTTTCCTGCAAAGCCTGTGAGTGCCAGACCGGCTGAAACTCGTATGGGCGGGGGTAAAGGTGCTGTTGATCAGTGGGTTGCCGTTGTGAGACGAGGTCGAGTGCTTTATGAAATAGCTGATGTTCCTGAGGAGGCAGCACGCGAAGCACTTAGGCGGGCAGCGCATAAGCTGTCGGTGCCTACGAAGATTGTAGCTAGAAGTGAAGAATTTTAATCAAGCCCGTTACTGGGCGTAGAACGAATAGACCGAATGTGGCAGGAACTTGTGAGTGATGCAGATTACAGAAGTAAGAGAATTAAGCGATAGTGAGCTAGAAAAAGAGCTTACTGAACAGGAACGAGCCTTAATGAACCTGAGGTTTAGAAAGGCGACAATGCAATTAACGAATACTAACGAACTCGGGAATACGAGGAAAACAATAGCGCGCATTAAGACGGTAATTCGAGAGCGTGCCATTACTGCAAGTATGACAAGTAAATCAAATAAATCTCTGGCGCAAGGAGAATAGGTTGGCCCGCAAACAACAGACTGGTACTGTCCTGAAAGACCAAAATGACAAGAGTATTGTTGTGGGTGTTTCTTGGTTGCAGCGTGACCGGATTTACAAGAAAGCTCGCCGCCAGATTACTAAATTTGTAGTTCATGATGAATCGAATAAGGCAACGGTTGGTGATCGTGTATTGATAGAAGAGTCTCGACCGATTTCGAAAACTAAGCGTTGGCGTTTGGTTGACATTCTCGATAGAGTTGAGTTAGCTGAGGTTCAACCTTCGGATATTGATAATGAAGCTGATTGGGCGGGCACACCAGGTGCGGGCGGATCTGAGGGCTCACTTAAATGATTCAGAGAGAGACACGGCTTAAGGTTGCTGATAACTCGGGTGCTCGCGAAGTGTTATGTATCAATATCATCGGTGGGAGTGCGCGCCGTTACGCTAGCTTAGGGGATGTTATTACCTGTGCCGTAAAAGATGCGCAACCTGGCGGTACTGTAAAAATGCACCAAGTTGTAAAGGCTGTTGTTGTTAGGACTTCCAAAGAGGTTCGGCGCACCGATGGTTCGTACATCCGATTTGACGATAATGCTTGCGTGATAATCGGGGACGATGAAAACCCTCGAGGGACTCGTATATTCGGTCCAGTAGCCCGTGAACTGAGAAACAAGCAGTTCATGCGTATTGTGTCTTTGGCACCGGAGGTTTTGTGATTAATGAGTCAAACTCGTATTAAACGAGATGATCAAGTGATGGTCATCAGTGGCAAAGATAAGGGTAAGCGAGGTTCAGTCATACGAGTTCTCGTTTCGGAGAATAGAGTCGTCGTTGAGGGAGTTAATATGGTTACTCGCCATGTCAAGGCTCAGCCTGGCGTAGCGCAGACCGGAATGGTACAAGGCGAGGCATCTATTTCATTGTCCAATGTAATGCTTATTGATCCAGAGACTGGAAATGTTGGTCGATCTGGTCAGAATATTCTTGAAGACGGAACGAAAGTAAGGGTGGTCAAGAGTGGTAAGCGCTCCTGACGATAATATGACTGAAGAACAGAAAACAAAGGCAAAGGCTTCTAATAAAAAAAGTAAGAAGGCATCGGCGAAAAAGCCTGTGGCGGAGAAAGCCGCAGTAAAAGGATCATCGACTCGGAAATCCAAAGCCCCCAAAACTTCTAAGTCTCAGGTTACGGCCAAACCAAAACCTAAGACTTATGTGACGCGGGAGCAAATTCCTCGAATGAAACTAATATATGCTGAAGAAGTAGTTCAGGTACTGACACGTGAGTTCGGGTATAAGAATTCTATGGAAGTTCCTAGGATTGTGAAGATTGTTCTCAATATTGGTTTGGGTGAAGCACTTGAGAGCAACTCAGCTGTTGGCGCTGCAGTCGGAGATCTTCAGAAGATATCAGGGCAGAAACCAATCGAAAATCGTGCCAAGGTGTCGATTGCCAACTTTAAATTGCGGGAAGGCTCGGTTGTTGGCACATCTGTTACATTGCGTGGGAATCGCATGTGGCAGTTTTATGATCGATTTGTGAATATTACTCTTCCTCGTGTACGTGACTTTCGTGGTATTAGTCGCACTTCTTTTGATGGAAGAGGGAATTATTCTCTTGGAATGCGTGACCAATCGACGTTTCCTGAAATTGACTACAATGAGATTGATCGGATGCGAGGAATGCAGTTGAATTTTGTCACCACTGCTCGCTCTGATGAAGAGGGGCGTCGGCTTCTTGAACTGCTTGGCATGCCGTTTGCGCGTGTCGATGAACCCGTTGGGGCTCTTTAAATAAATAATGTGGAGTTTATATTTTGGCTAAAAAGTCGATGATTCAAAGGGAAAAGCGTCGCAAGAAAATGGTGAATGCCAAAGCAGATATGCGTGAAGAATTACGTAAGGCTTCGGTTGATATTCATCGGTCTGCTGAAGAGCGATTTGCGGCTCGTCAAGAGCTGGCCAAATTACCACGTAACTCTGCAGCGATACGTTTGCGCAACCGTTGTGCTGTTTCGGGTCGTCCCAGGGGCTACATGCGTTTTTTTGGCCTATCCCGAATCGCTTTTCGTGACCTTGCGTTGAAAGGCGAGTTGCCTGGAATACGTAAGGGAAGCTTGTGATACTCACTATTTTAAATCGAGAGAATTTGTAAAGTTGCCAGTAACAGATCCAATAGCCGATATGCTCACCCGAATACGTAACGCGGTTCAAGTGCGACATGAATCACTTCAGATACCTGCGTCTCGTATGAAGTCTTCTCTTTTGAAGCTCATTGCTGAAGAGGGATTTATATCGAGTTTCTCGGTTCAAGAAACCGATTCAACTGCCAAAACACTTGAAGTTAAGTTGCGTTACTACGAAGATAAATCTCCTGTAATCCAAGGGTTGAAACGCGTAAGTAAACCTGGCCTGAGGGTTTATGTTGGCAAGAACGAAGTGCCTCGATATTTCGGTGGTCTTGGAGTTGCGTTTATGTCTACTTCAAAGGGAGTTATGACAGGCCAGCAGGCTCGTCGTGAGGGTGTCGGCGGGGAATTGCTTTTTTACATTTGGTAAGACTACGGTCTTGGTTCAATAACTAGAAACATGTTTTTTGTGAGAGAAGATATACAGTGTCTCGAATAGGTCAAGCTCCGATAATTGTTCCTGATGGGGTCGAGATTAAGCTCGAAGGTACTACAGTGACTGTAAAAGGTAAGGCTGGAGAGTTGGCGCGTACTTTTCCGGCGAGTATGAGAATCGATTTGACTGATGGGGTACTTAGCGTGAATCGATCAGATGACGAACCTGAACAACGGGCCTTGCATGGTCTTACTCGTAGTTTGCTTAATAATATGGTGATTGGTTGTTCGGATGGTTTTTCAAAGAGACTCGAGCTGATCGGAACTGGTTACAGAGTGCAACAAAAGGGTCAAGGATTGGAAGTTAATGTTGGGTATTCTCACCCTATTGATATTCAACCGATTGGAAATAATAAACTTACGGCTGATGGTCAGACGTTCATTGTTGTTAGTGGTCCTAGCAAAGAAGACGTAGGTGATCAGGCGGCTCGAATACGGAAGGTTCGAAAACCAAACCCGTATACGGGTAAAGGTATTAAGTATTCAGACGAAGTCATTCGACGTAAAGCTGGTAAAACAGCAGTTGGAACGGGTGTTTAGCAATGGGCAATAGAAAGTTCGATACTCGAAAAAGGTGGATCAGGCATCGACGTGTTCGTAAGAATATACGGGGCGTGTCGTCGCGTCCTAGATTGGCCATTTTTCGTAGTAGTAATCATATTTATGCTCAAGTGATTGATGACGATCGTGGCCATACTTTGGCTGCGGCGACATCACTCGATATTAAAAGTGACGATGTGAAGACGAATATCGCAAAAGCGGTTGGTGAAAAAATTGCCAAGTCCGCTCTTTCAGCTGGCATTACCAAGGTTGTATTTGACCGAGGTGGTTACAAATATCACGGTCGAGTTAAAGCGCTAGCTGATGCTGCTCGATCAGGAGGACTTAACTTTTAATGGTTGCGTCTCAGAATGATTCACGTAATGGGCCCGGTAGAGGCAATAATTCAGACGCTCGCGGGCCAGGTAGTGCACGTAGGCAAGGAGGGGAACGTCGATCTCGACGTCCAAGGCGTGAAGAAGAAGATTCCGGTCTTGTTGAGCGAGTCGTAAAGATTCGCAGAGTTTCTAAAGTAGTCAAAGGCGGCAGAAACCTGACATTCAACGCAATGGTTGTAGTCGGAGATGGTAATGGAAATGTTGGTGCCGCTCTTGGTGCTGCGGGTGCTGTTCCTGATGCAGTGCGGAAGGGTACAACATTTGCCAAAAAGGCTATGTCGCATGTCGAATTGAATGGACCAACAATTCCTCACGAAATCACATCAAAATTTTCTGGTGCGAAGGTTTTGTTGAAACCTGCTGCACCCGGGACGGGTGTGATTGCAGGAGGTGGTGTTCGCGCGGTTATGGAGGCAGTTGGCGTAAAGGATGTACTCTCAAAGACATTTGGTTCAGCCAATACGATTAATATTGTGAGAGCTACACTCGATGCACTTCATCAACTCCGAGATCCCATTGTCGCGATTGAACGAAGAAAAGGTATAACGGCTTCTCTCGAAGAAGAAAACTCGTAGATTCAATAAACTATGCCCCAATTACGCATTACACAATTAAAGAGTGAAATAGGTATTAAGCCGGATCAGAAAGCGACCCTTAAAGCGCTCGGGCTCCACAGGATTCGGCATGCGGTTACAAAGAACGACAGTCCTCAGATTCGAGGCATGTTAAAAAAAGTTTTGCATTTGGTTGCTGTAGAGGAAACAAAGTAAATATTTAGCTAATGATAATTCGCTCTAGGTAGTAATTTAGATATGTCTGGTCTCCATCAATTAAAACCTTCTAAAAATTCAAATAAAAATCGTAAACGTGTCGGTCGAGGTGACGGTTCCGGGAATGGTACTTATTCCGGTCGAGGTTCTAAGGGACAGAAACAGCGTGGTAATGTTCCGTTTCTGTTTGAAGGTGGTCAACTCCCACTTATAAAACGTTTGCCACACATGCGTGGTTTCACCAATATTTTCCGTGTGGAATCGATACCTGTTAACGTTCAATCTCTTGAACAGTTTAAATCCGGTTCAGACGTAACGGTTGAAAATCTCGTAGCTGTAGGTGCTGTTCGTAAGAGAAACGCACACATCAAGATCCTTGGCAATGGCAAACTTACCAAGAAATTGAATGTTATTGCGCATGCTTTTAGCAAGCGTGCTCAACAAAAGATTGAGGATGCTGGAGGAACTGCCACAGTAGTAGGGGCAGATGAATCAGGCGAATCAACGATAGCTAAATAGATTAAGTAATCATGACCCAGGCTACACAAACCTCCGAATCTGCAGTACCTGCCTTATTCCGTGCTGCAGCGGATGCTTGGCGTATCCCGGATCTTCGATTCAGGATTCTGTTCACACTGGGGATTCTGGTTTTATTTAGATTTTTCGCTCATGTCCCCGTTCCAGGAGTGGATAGAGAGGCTTTAGCGGCTGCTTTTGAAGCGAACCCTTTGCTCGGTTTTCTTGATCTGTTTTCAGGAGGTGCGCTCAGGAACCTTTCTATTGCTGCACTTGGCGTGTATCCCTACATCACAGCATCCATCATCCTGCAAATAATGACACCTATTATTCCTACTCTGAAAAATCTTTCTCAGGAAGGTGAAGGAGGTCGTCAGGCGATAAACCGATACACACACTATTTGACTGTTCCGTTGGCTTTCCTTCAAGGTTATGGTCAATTGAATTTGTTCGCAGGTGGATTTGCTTCACAAAGTGGAGCCGCTATCACTGGTATTGGTTTTGGGGCTGACACTTTGAACACGGTTACGATCTTAACAGCGATGACGGCTGGAACGATGTTATTGGTATGGATGGGAGAGCTTGTTACTGAGAAAGGTATCGGTAACGGGATATCCTTGATCATCTTTGCAGGTATCGTTTCTACCCTGCCACAGGTTGTTGGCCAATTATGGTTGTTGCGTGAACAAACTTTTCAAGTTGGGATGCTTATATTCATTGCGATAGCGATTGTTTATTTGATTGTATATTTCGCTGAAGCGCAGCGAAAAATTCCTGTTCAATATGGACGAAGTGTATTCCGGGGTGGTCAGATGTATAGACAATCGGGCGCCACTCATATCCCGTTGCGCGTGAATGCAGCTGGAATGATTCCATTAATATTTGCTTTTTCGATTTTGATTTTGCCTTCAGTGGTTGCCAGTTATTTTAATGATGGCTCGGGTGGGCTTATCTCGAATATAGCCAATTTCTTTCAAAATTCATTTGGGCCGACGAGTACCATGTATTGGGTAGCGGTGTTTTTACTCGTGGTTATCTTCACCTTCTTTTATACATTAGTTGTTCACAATCAACAGAATCTCGCGGAAAACCTTCAAAAAAATGGTGGTTTCGTTCCTGGTATTCGCCCCGGGCCGCCAACCAAAATTTATCTAATGCGTGTCGTCTTGCGCATTACTTGGGGTGGTGCGTTATTTTTAGGTGGTGTTGCCATCGTGCCGTACCTCGCCCAGTTGGTTACTAATTTACCTAACGCCACGACCATACTTCAAAGTACAAGCCTGCTTATTATGGTGGGTGTTGCACTGGACACAATGCGACAATTGGAATCGCAATTGTTGATGCGAAACTATGAAGGATTCGTCCGCTAGCGACTGTTTATGAGTAAATGCGTATAGTTTTATTGGGCCCCCCAGGAGCGGGTAAAGGGACGCAGGCACGTCGACTTGCGGAGTCGACCGGCATGACGCACCTATCAACCGGAGACATGCTACGTTCTGAAGTTGCATCAGGTACCGAATTAGGTTTACTTGCTAAGAAGTTTATGGATAGTGGGGAGTTGGTACCAGATTCGGACATAATAGCGATGATTCAACAGCATATCGCTGATCCCGAAGGTGTATTACTTGATGGTTTTCCGAGAACTCTAGTTCAGGCGAAATCACTTGATAAAGCGCTCGACCACGCTAATTTACCTATCGATCAAGTTATTCATATGTCAGTCAACACTGACGAACTCATACGGAGGTTATCCAGCAGAGTTGTCTGCAAAGAATGCCAGACGCCTTATAACTTGGAAGTAGATCCACCTGTTAAGTCAGGTGTTTGTGATCAATGTGCGGGGGACGTGATAGTCCGAGACGATGACAGGCCTGATGCTGTTAAGAATCGCATGAAGGTGTACGAAGAGTTGACGGCTCCTGTTCTGGACTACTACCAACTGCATAGGAATGTAGCTGAGGTAATTGCTACAGGAACACCTGATGCGGTATTTGCCAAACTTAGTACAGCAATAAGATCCGGTGCACCATTCAACTGAGCGCGTATTTGAGATATAATGAGGAGCGTTCGTTCTTTGAACAGTGAATCGACACCCAAAATCGTTTCTGGCAGCAATTTTGCTCTAAGTCCTGTTTTGAAGACAAGATTAGAATTGCAAGCGATGCGTGAGGCGGGTCGTGTTGTCGCGTTTGCTGTTAGAAAGGCGTTCGATGCGCTCGAGCAGGGAATAACGACTCGGGAGATGGATTCAATTGCTCGTGAGGCAATTGAATCTGAAGGTGCAAAACCTGGGTTTTTAGGTCTTTATGGGTTTCCAGCAACAGCATGCATATCGATTAATGAAGAAATTGTGCACGGTATACCTGGAGATCGAATTGTACGATCGGGCGACTTAGTTACTCTTGACTGCGGTGCTTTGGTGGACGGGTATAACAGCGATTATGCGATGACAAAGGTTGTAGGTGACTCGACAAGAGAAAAGGACGATCTGATTGATACGACTCGTGAGTCGTTGGAGGCGGGGATTAACGCAGCCCGACATGGAAATCGCATAGGTGATATATCTAATGCTATTGAGACGTATGTGGTTCCTAGGTCTTACGAATTGGTTCGTGAATATGTTGGTCATGGGATTGGAAAACGCTTACATGAGCCACCGCAGGTTCCTAATCTCGGGAAATCTGGTCAGGGTCTCGAGCTTCAGGTTGGGTTGGTTTTGGCGATAGAACCGATGGTGAATGTTGGTGGATGGCAGACACGGACACTTGATGATGAGTGGACGGTTGTGACAGCAGACGGTTCTCTGTCGTGTCATTTTGAACATACGGTAGCTATTACGGAGGACGGTCCGCTGGTGCTCACAGTTGAATAACAGTGATAATCGGCAAATAGGCGGAGTATAACTTGGCAAAAAAGGAAGCAATAGAAGTAGAAGGTCTTGTTAATGAGGCGTTACCTAACGCTTTTTTTAAGATCGAACTTCCGAATGGTCATGAAGTTTTGGCACATGCATCAGGAAAAATTCGTAAAAACTTTATTCGCATTCTTCCTGGCGATAAAGTTTTAGTCGAGCTTTCCACATACGATCTAACTCGTGGGCGAATTACATACCGATTTAAATAGTAGTTATCTGATCAGTTTTTGGCTGAGCGTGTTATGGAGATAAAACGAGATAAATTATGAAAGTAAAGGCATCAGTCAAGGCTAAACACCCTGGCAGCAAAATTGTTCGTCGAAAGGGCCGCGTGTACGTGATTAACAAACAAACTCCCCGCCTTAAGGCGCGGCAGGGTTAGGGACTGAATAGGAGAAATCGTTTTATGGCGATTATTGCCGGTGTAAATATTCCAGATAATCAGAGACTTGAAATCGCCTTGACTTCGATCTATGGGATTGGTCGGTCGACATCAAAAAAAATTGTTGCGGATTCAGGGATGGGAGATACAACTCGAGTCCGAGATCTGTCGGATGAAGATTTAGCTCGAGTTAGAAGTGCAGTCGAGAGGACCGGCCTTTTGATTGAAGGTGATCTTCGACGAGAGACCCAATTGAACATTCGCCGATTAACGGATATTCAGAGTTTTAGAGGCCTGCGGCATCGCCGTGGGTTACCTGTTCGAGGCCAGCGAACAAAAACTAATGCGCGAACAAAACGCGGTCGCCGGCAAACGGTTGCTGGGCGTAAACGAGTTGTGGCTCCGTAGCGACTTGGCTTCAAACTCGTTTATTCTTCATTTACTGTGAAAATTATTAAGCTAAAAACCGCAACTAACAAACTAACTTAAAAAGAAAGAAATATGCCAAGGCAACGATCTCGTAGGCGTGAAAAGAAATTTGTACCTCAGGGCAAAGCCTTTATTAGCGCCACTTTTAACAACACTCTTATTACGTTTACTGATCCGCAAGGAAATGTAATTTCTCAGAGCAGTGCCGGAGCTATGGGTTTTCGCGGTTCAAGAAAATCTACTGCATTTGCCGCACAACGCGCTGGAGAAACAGCAGCTCGAGCTGCGACAGAACACGGTTTGAAAACGGTTAATGTGATGGTGAAGGGTCCTGGTTCTGGTCGAGAGGCTGCGATTCGGGCGATTCAAGGGGCGGGGATACGTGTTGTGTCGATACGAGATGTTACTCCCGTGCCTCATAATGGATGCAGGCCTCCGAAAAAGCGTCGAGTTTAAGTATTTATATGGTTGAATATGTGCTTTTATTAGTCAGTTCTATGGTGGAAAACAGTAAAACGTAATGAGTAATTTAAGGATTTAAATGGCAAGGTACACTGGACCTAAATGTAAAAACTGCCGACGCTTTGGTATGAAGCTCTGCTCAAAACCTTCTGGTAAATGTGCTTGGGAACGCCGCAAAAGTGCTCCCGGCGACAAGTCTACTCAGCAGCGTCGAAGAAGAATATCAGAATATGGGACGCAGCTCCGCGAAAAGCAGAAGGCGCGTGCGATATATGGAGTATTTGAGAGGCAATTTCGTAACTACTATAAGAAAGCTAGCCGTCTCGATGGGGTGACGGGTGATCGTCTTCTTCAACTTCTAGAGAGTCGGCTTGATAATGTTGTTTATCGACTAGGATTTGCTGACTCCCGCCCGCAATCCCGACAGATTGTAGGTCATGGTCATATTCAGGTTAACGGGAAAAAGGTGAACATTCCTTCTTACCAAGTGAAGCCTGGTGATCGTATCAGTTGGCGTGAGCAGTCCAAGCAGACGGGGTTGTTCGAAATCGTTTCTGCAGGTATGGGTTCGAATTCAGTGATCCCCAGTTGGCTGAATGTGGATTCTGATAAACATATTGGTGAGGTTGTCACGGTCCCGGGCACGAATGAAGTCGAACTTTCGATTGATACACGTCAAATAGTCGAGTACTACTCTAGGAGGTAGATTACCCATATGCTTGAACGAATGTACGGCATTACTCCCCAGGAGGAATTGCCCCCTGCAGCTCCAGAAATTCCAGATCTTTCTATTACTATTCAAGAAAATGAACAGCATTATGGTCGGTTCGTTGTAGAACCCCTGGAGCGCGGTTGGGGTGTGACGTTGGGTAACCCCTTGAGGCGTTCGCTGCTCAATTCGTTGCCTGGCACTGCTATCACATGGGTGAAGGTCGTTGGCGCTCTTCATGAGTACTCCACGATCCCTCATATGCGTGAAGAAGTGGTTGAGTTTTTGTTGAACATTAAAGGTATTCGTATACGCTCATTGTCTGAACGTCCTGGTAGATTGCGTCTTGAGGTTGATGGTGAAGGGGAAGTACGCGCCGGAGATATTATGGCGACGGCCGATTTCGAAATTGTAAACCCCGAGCATCATCTTGCTACTCTTGATAGTGCTGATGCGAGGCTTTCTGTGGAATTCAATGTTGAGCAGGGAGTTGGTTATGAACCCGCAAGTCAAGATGAAGGCTTGCCGATAGGTGTTCTGCCAGTAGACGCGGTCTTTACACCCGTTCGTAAAGCTAATTTCTCGGTGGAACCAACCCGCGTAGGACAGAGATCTGACCTTGAGCGTTTAATTGTCGAGGTTTGGACTGATAGGACCATCACGCCACTTGAAGCCATTCAATCTTCAGGAAATTCATTGATGGAACGTTTTTTCCTGTTTACGAGACTTGATAAAGAACCAGAGGAAGAAGCTAGTCCCGCCGCAGGCCTTGGTATTTCTCCTGATGTTTACAATACTTTGGTGGAAACTCTTGCTCTTTCTGCGCGAACGCTCAACTGTTTGAAACGTGCTGGATTGAATCGTGTTGGCGAAGTGATTTCTATACCCAAGGCCGAACTACTCAAGATTAGAAATTTTGGTCAGAAGTCACTTGATGAACTTTATGACAAGCTCGCCGAGAGGAATATGTTGCCCGAAGATGATGCATCCTCCACGGAAAGTGGTGATACTGAAGAGGCTGCTGCTGAGGGTTCTGAGGAACAAGCTATTGAGGCATAAGATATCAGGTAGGCAGTTTGGTCGGGCTTCAGGTCCGCGTAGGGCTATGTTCAGAATCATGGTGACCGATTTGCTTCGCCATGGTCGGATCAAGACTACGGTTGCTAAGGCTAAAGCAATTCGTCCTTTAACTGAGAAAATGGTTAGTTTGGGTAAGGGCGGCACCCTTCACGATCGGCGGCAAGCAGCAGCCTTCATCACTGATAAATCAGTTTTGAAGGCGGTGTTCGATGATATAGCTCCTCGTTTTGAGGAACGAAATGGCGGTTACACTCGTATCACTCGTCTGGGTGTGCGACCTGGCGACGCTGCGGAAATGGCACTAATTGAGCTGATCGATTAGATCTTAGATGCGTATCGGATTAGTCGTCGAATACGACGGGACTGAGTTCCATGGCTCTCAGTTGCAGTCCAACGCTAGAACTGTTCAGGGTGAGATTGAAAAAGCCTTACTTAAGATTTTTCAAAAAAATATAAGAGTGTATTTTGCTAGTCGCACAGATTCTGGAGTTCATGCAAGAGGACAGGTCGGGCGTTTCGACCATCAGACAGACATGGCACCGGATCAGGTCAGGAAAGCATTGAATTACCATATGACAAAAGATGTGCGCATTATGTGTGCTCAGCAGGTTCAAGGCGGACCTAGGGGATTTGATCCACGTAGTGACGCCTTATCACGTACATATGTATATACGTTTAATGATGCGCAATCTCAGCCAGCTCTGGGAAGACATTTCGTCACTCATGTACGCGCAAATCTTGACGCAGTGATAATGAATAATGCTAGTCAAGCCTTTATTGGATCCCATGATTTTGCTGCTTTTGCAGGCCCTAGTACTCCAGATACTGCACCAACAACGCGTGTTGTTGAACACGCTTCAACCATACGTCACGATGACAATGTAGAAATTACAATAACAGCTAATGCCTACCTGCATCAACAAATGCGGCGTATTGTTGGCGTTCTGTATGACGTCGGTCGAGGCAACTCTCCGATTGACATTGTCGATGAGTTACTGAGTTCAGCAAAGCGTGGGGCAGCAAGCAACGTTATGCCTGCAGAGGGTCTTTGTTTAACCAAGATTGTGTATAACGGATCCGGAGAGTGTGGATTGCCTGTTTATGCTGCTGTTGACTGAGTCGACTTAGGCGTAGAATAAGATGTTGAGAATTATGGATTGAATATGGTTACCAAAATAAAACAATATAATCCGAGTGTTTCTGAAGTCGTAAGTGACTGGCAGGTTATTGACGCGAGTGGTCAGGTTCTCGGCCGGCTTGCAACCCAAGTTGCCACACTTCTTATGGGAAAGCATAGGCCCACGTATGTGCCTCATATGCTGTCTGGTGATTTCGTTATCGTAATCAACGCTACCGAGGTGAAAGTTACCGGACTCAAGGCAGAGAAGAAAATATACAAGCGTCATAGCCAGCATCCTGGGAATCTTAAAGAGATACCTTATACGCGTATGCAAGAGCGTCATCCAGAACGAATTATTGAATTAGCTGTCAGAGGGATGTTGCCGAAGACCAAGCTTGGTCGACAAATGCTCAAGCGATTGAAAATTTATTCTGGTGCAGAACATCCTCATTCCGCACAGGTTCTTGGTTCAGAAAGACGAGAAATTAGAGAAGCCGCTGCTGCAGAAAAACTCCTAGCAGCCAAGAAGCCTGCAGCCAAGAAGCCTGCAGCCAAGAAGCCTGCAGCCAAG
>VFGZ01000052.1 GCA_009392215.1 SAR202 cluster bacterium
GTTTACGAAACAGCTGCTCTACCACTGAGCTACGTTGGCATACTGAGTTGAAGTCCTATGCTTCGGCGACCAATTTCTAAAAAGTGACTAAATCACCCAACAGGCATTTGGCGGTTGGTCATCTTGCGTCCGACTGTTGCTTTCTCTTCACCACCACCAGAGAAAATGTGTGCGCCCATATCGATCAATACCTGAATATTCTCCGCATCGTCCTTGTTTGGATCATTCCAAGAGCAAAGGAACTTCAAGCCGTTACGATCGGCAGCACCCTTAATCTCATTGCGAACCCTGTCCATCTCTTCTGGGTAGGGTGGGTCGTGAGCATCCGGGTTGCCGAAAGACATACCCATGTCACCAGGACCCCACTCAACGAACGCCAATCCCGGCACGCGACAAATAGCATCGGAATTAGCGGCAGATTCCTGGTTCTCAAGTTTGAGTCCAAGAAACAATTCGCCTTCAGGGTTGAGCGGCCAAGGGTCGGCAATCTCTGTGTAGCGTTGAGGTGTTACACCCCAGATTTCAGCAGGTTGCCGCTGTCCGCCAGCTCCACGTTGACCTTCACCAAGACCTTCTCGCCCCTCTTTGTGGAACGGGTACCGACATTCTTCAATGAATGCCCGAACTGCGTCTGCCTGTCGGGCGTGAGTATGGAGAATTCCGTGAACTCCAGCTGTTAAAACCTGGCGTATTTGCCATGCATTTGCTCGAACTTCTTCAATTGTCCGGCAGTTCGAAGGCAGGGTGGAAATAACTGCGGGGGTACGGTGCCCAGCTTTGGTGGGTCCGCCGTCTACAAGACCCTTCATGAATGCGGTGAGCCCTGCAACATCAAATGCGTGGTGTTCGAAATCGGTAATAAGAAAGTCAGCCCAAGTGCTCGCCTGCTTTAGACCGTTCTCATAGGTTAGTTCTCCGATACCAGTGTAGTAAACCGGTTCGCCCGCTTCGATCAGTTCAATAACTCTATTGATTCGTTTTGCCATTATCTATTCCTGATTATTAACGTGACTCATTTGGCGAGTTTGCCCCACATGTCACCGGTTTGCCGAGGTGAGCAAGCTAGTCCTATAGTATCGCTACCAAGTCCAGACTTTCTATAAGTTTCTTACTGAAAATTTCATCGATCACTCCAATAGTATCGAATTGTCTTGACTGGTCGTTCACAAGGCAAGCGAAGCGCATTTCATTGTCAGTCAGAACTTTTGGTTGGAGATTTTACCGGCCATTCATTCTGAACAAACCTTCGGTCTAAGCTAGTAAATACGTCCGACCATCTCTGCACGTGCATTGCATCAATCAGCAACGGTTTCCATCGAAGTTTCAGGTAAATATCTATCGCTGGCAGCCGGAAATCGTCTGTAGTTAAGTACGAATAATTTGCGTCGGAGTGGATTAGGACTTGAGTTGCGGCAGCTATTGTCGCCTGACCGACACCTGTGCCTAAATGCGACTTATGGCAAAAAACCCATTGCAGGCTGTGCCCAACAGAGTGTTCTAACATTGGAAATATGCCAGCGGTTGCAGAGGCTACTACTGAACCAGTTGGCTTATATTCGGCGACCCAAAACCCTGACGGTAATTTATTATTCATCAACTTATCGAACGGAGAGGGATGATCGAAAGCGGTCTGAAAAGATTGATTAAACGAACGCCGATCTTGATCACTGCCCTGGCGAATCAGGTATCGGGGGCTATGGGACTTAATCTGGGGAAGAGGATCTGAACATCGTATCATCTGCAGTTGTTCAGATTTCTGGTCCATCGAATGTCCTCTAAATAACATTGGTATGCCGACGCTAGTATGCCACAGACATTATTGACTAAAACTTCATCCGTCGCTCCGTTACACATCTTTGTAGCGCTTCCGAGAGGATTTACTCGGTTCCTGTTAAACTGCCTACTGCGCATACTGCATAGTAAGGATTACCCATTTGATGCATGGAATTGAAACTCTAAAAAACAGGATGCTCAACAAGGAAAGAATCGTAGGGGCTTCTGTAAGGACATGGGCCACACAGAGTGATATCGAAGCCGCCATGTCAATAGTTGATTATGATTTTTTAGCCGTGGATGCACAACATAGCCCATTCAGTGAACACGATCTCGTAAATGTCTGCCAAATAGCGAACAATATGGGAATTCCGATTCAACTTAGAATCAAACATGCCCAACTCACATTCCTGATAGGTAACCTCCTAGACCTCGGACCATCGATGATTGAAATTCCTCAGGTTGAAGATTTAATCACTGTACGCAACGCGGTCGATAATTTTTATTACCCCCAAAAGGGTCGTAGGAGTTGGGGGCCAGCACGTAGCCCCCTGACACGCGAATATCCCGATCGAATAACCTATGCTGAATGGTGGAATTCCCATGGGATACTATGGATGCAAATCGAATCATTATCAGCAATCATGCAAGCCAAGGAAATGGCAGAACTCGGCGCCGATGTACTGTCATGGGGGCCGAACGACCTCACATTCAATCGAGAAGCCCACCCTGATCATCCATTGAAGACCGACGACGATTGCATCAAACAGGTGATTACTTACTTGCAGGGTACGGACACCACCCTTTGCTTACGCACATATGGCGAAGAACAAATGCATAAATACGAGGAATTTGGCGCGACCATGTTCCTTGACGAAAGCAACCTGTTTAAAGAAGTTAAATAAACATTTACCTCCTGTATCAAAACTGTTTAGTTGAGTTTAGTTGACCCGATTTTTACAATCGACGAAGGACTGTCATAAAACCTATTACCTGATCGCCCATTTACCAATTTCACATCTGTACAAGTACATCCCACTTAGCTCGACACATTAATTACATCTTCAAGTACCCTTGGCGCTCTCAGTGCGCTTACAAATAACACGGAGGCACTAACTCATCATGAGACAAAATATCATCAGGCAAAAACTGCAAAACGGTGAACCTACACTCAGCACACATATCCACAGCGTATGGCCAGCCGAAATTGAAGCCCTTGGTCACACAGGGCTTTACGACTACGTGGAGTTCGTAGCCGAATACGGTCCTTCAGACCTTCATGACCTGGACAACATGTGTCGCGCTGCGGAACTGTTCAATATGGGCAGTATGATCAAGATCGACCAGAGCCTCATGCCATTCCTGGCTCAGAGAGGGATAGGCGCAGGATTTGGAAGCGTGCTGTTCACCGACGTCAGGAGTATTGAGGAGGTAACTGAATGCATTACTGCCGCATTGCCAGATCATCCGGCCCATAAAGGATTGTACGGAGTAGCAACAAGACGTAATTCATATATGGGATACGGTGGCAGTCAAGAATACGTAGACTCAGTTGCCGATACAGTACTGGCATTCATGATAGAAAAAAAAGGTGCGGTCGATAACCTTGAACAGATACTGTCAGAAGAACGAGTAGAAATGGTTCAGTGGGGTGGAGCGGACTTCTCAATGAACATCGGTCAACCCAGGAATATGAGTCATCCTGACGTAGTGGCCGCTAAGAAAAAGACTTTCGAGCTCGCGATCAGCATGGGAGTACCTCCGCGTGCTGAGATTGAATCGGCTGATGAAACCAAAGAATACCTGGATATGGGAGTTCGCCATTTTTCTGTAGGAACAGATATCACAATCCTCCACAATTACTGGAAGAAAGAAGGAGAACAGATCGTCAGGGCGATTGAGGGTGAATAGCAAGACCTATGATGTCTGAAATAAATCCCGAAAGAATCGACTCTACGTTATCGAGAATGATCGTTTTGACTTCTACGGTGTTTCAGGTGCCAATGACCAAGAAGGCCAGCCGTCCCATGCTTCACTGTATGTCAAGCGGGTTTGATTAGAACCATCGGAATTCATCATATAAATTTCGATGAATTCATCACGGTCAGAGTCGAATACTATTTTTGTGCCGTCCGGAGACCAAGATGGAGAACTGTCCCAAAAATCATTATAGGTAAGACGCTCCAGATTCGACCCATCTGCATCCATTATATAAATCTCTTGATTTCCATCACGATCAGAGTCAAACGTAATCTTTGTACCGTCCGGAGACCATGACGCTGAACTATTCCAAGCATTGCCGGACGTAAGCCGCATCTGATTAGAACCATCGACGTCCATCACATGGATATCCACATAGGTTCTACCATCGGAAATCCTGTCAGAATTAAATACAATCTTAGAACCGTCTGGAGACCAATCCGGCAGAATCTCCCATGGATCGGTATAAGTGATGCGTGCTTGATTCGAACCATCACTATTCATGATGTAGATCTCTTCATTACCTGGACCGTCCGAGTTAAAAGTAATCTGGGCACCATCAGGAGACCAAGATGGTGCACTATCTCCAGCAAGTGTATTTGTTAAGCGTTGCTGTTTAGATCCATCTGCCATCATCACGTAGATTTCAGCGTTACCATCCCTATCCGAACTGAACGCTATCATTGAACCGTCCGGAGACCACGAAGGGGAAATGTCCTGTGCGTCGTTATACGTCAGACGTGTTTCGTTGGATCCATCGGTATTCATGATATAAATTTCCGTGTTTCCATCCCTATCAGATTCAAACACGATCATCGAGCGGTTTCCAGTAAACCCTGTGGTAGAAGTGGAGGGGGACATTTCACTGGTGTTATTTTCTAAATAACTACATGAAACAAAACTACCAAATAGTAGGATCGTGATCGTTGAAATCATTAACATTCGGGTTATCTTAACCTGCATTTTTACCCATGAAGTCCAATCGCCTGTAGTAACCAACGCCAGAATATTTCTATAAATCAAAAGAGGCTTCTGATTCCGTTACTGGCTTTTCGACAGGGTTCACACGAGTAACCAGTGTAAGCAATGCGGGTAACACCAGTATCGATGCAGTTAAGGCCAAAGCGATCATCGTTGCGGTAAGAATTCCATATGAAGAAAACAAAGGCATAGGGGCAAATCCCATTACAACGAAGCCACCAATAGAAGATCCAGCCGAGGCGATTAAGGCCATGCCAGTACCCCTGGCGGCTTTACGGGCAGCATCAACAGGCAGAATGGATCTGTTCATCTCCTCCCTGTACCGTTCGGTCATATGTATTGAATAGTCAATGCCAACACCTATAGATACAGCACCGATCGTAGCAGTCACGAAATTCAAGTCAAAACCAAAAACGTGCATTATTCCGTAAAGCCAAATAACAACCAGCCCGATAGGAATTACAGTCACAACGGCAAATCTGAATGATCGCATAGCAAACACCAAAACAATCAAGGCCACACCTGCAGCTATCGGGATCGACTTTTGCAAGGAGGAAGTGGTGGCCTTCAATCCTTCATTTCTGGTAAATGCTGAACCGGTAAGACCGTAGGATTTTATGGATGAAGTTGCAGCCAGTGGATCTAGATCACTGTTCAAGCGCTCATACGCCTCACCAACGTTGCTCTGTTGACGGGTACCGGGGATTCCGACGGTTACGCGCATAAAATCTGTATCTTCGGTACGACGATAAACGGTAGCCACTCTATCGGGGTTATATATGACCTTACCTTCTTCGTTAAATACACCTTCTGCGACCGCCAGTTCCAAAGCGGCTCGAATTCCAAAAGTCGTATCGGGCATACCATCGCCATCTACATCAACGATGTCGACACCGGTCAAAGCCAAAGCGCGCTGCCGAGCGACTTGTGATTCAGTATTGCCACGAATAATTGCAAGCGGGTCAGGTGGCAGGAAACGAATGGTTCCGTCACTACGATGAGCGAGTGTTTCATTGGTCTGTAAGTTTTCGTATAACAATGCCATGGCATCGATGGTCGACTGATCTGCGAGATTACCGGATATCAGAATGACAGCTGGTTCTCCGCCTCTTTCACCCAAGTGTTCGTCTGTTTTATCCAGGCTCACAACAAAGTCTGAATCAGAAGAGAAGAAGTCTTCTGCATCAAACGTCGAATCCAAACGAAGTGCCATTACAAAAGCAATAGCTGTAATAACAATCGTAATTACCAGTACTGCAAGCCTGTATCTGACAATAGATTCAACTATGTATTCGGCAACACGCGCCGGAGCGGGCGACTGATTATTTTCATGGATTGCCGACTCATTTTTATTAGAACGGGCAACGTGTTTGCCAATGAAGTACGGCGCCATTATCAGCAGGATAAATACAAGTGACAGCACGGCCAAACCAATCAGTGCGCTCAGGGCGATCATAATGATGATTGCAGAGCCAGCACCTATGGTTATACCCAACCCTCCCAGAATTCTAAGCCATCCGTTTAGCTTTGCAGATAAAGGTAAGTCCACGGTGTTTTGATCGGCTCGACTCACAGCAAGTGGAACAACTAGCCCAAGCACAATGAACGCAGATGCAACAGCTACGCCAGCAGCAAATCCGAAATGAACAACTGCCTCGATTCCTGAAGACGTGTTTGAAAGAAACGCTATTGAGTCGCTTGCAAACGCAAGAATCAAAGCTCCACCAACTCCTGTGATACCGACTTTAAAAGCTGTGGCTGGAGCATTACCCAATCCCTTTTCTTCCTGATATCTCCGAACGGCATGCACAGCAAAATCAACACCTAAAGAAATCATCGCGATTGGAACGATCAAGTCATTTATCAGGCCGCCTTTTATACCGATTAAAGTTGATATGCCTTTTAACCAAATGATCAAAGCTGCAAGACCGACGCTGGTGAACGCCACAGACCAATATGATCGTAATGCGATTCCAACTATTGCCAACGCGATGATCGCAGTTAGCGTGATAAACACGCCAGCCTGCTGACCTTCTTCTTCAGATTCCAAGTTGACGTCTATAGCTATTGCCCAGAGTTGGAAACTGACCTGATTCCCTCTGAGAATGTCCTGTACCTTACGACTAAATTCTTCCTTGTTTAAAGTAGCCGCATCACCTGTGAGATTGATGGATAATGCGCCACCTCCAAGCTTTTCGTTGTCAGCAAGAACGTTGAATATTAATGCTGGGGCACTCCACCAAGTGATCTCCTCGCCAAACAACACTTTTGTTTCACTAGTGGCTTTTACAGATATATCGTCTCGTAATCCTGTAGTTTGAGGGTTCGAAAAAAGTAAATGAATGGCAAATTTGACTTGCTCATCCGAGGCCTCGGAAAGAGTAGTGGACAACACTGGATGCTGTCTCAGTAATTCATCCACAGCATTAGCAAGAGAGGTGACGCCTGAAACTTGCCGGGCACTTTCACTGTCGTAATAGCTGAAAAGATAAGACTGAGCATCTAATCCAGCTACGGCCAGATCACCGCTTTCATCTGCAGCAATAAGGTTACTCTGATTAACTAGAAGTTCATGCAGATCGGATTGTTCGAGAATATCTCCATCTCTGGCCTCGACCACCAAGCTAATACCATGAATCGGAGATTCGAACACATCGTCTATTCTGCTCTGGACATCGAATACTTCTCCCCTGGGATTCTGGGACGCCTGAGGAGGGTCGGGGAGTAGCAAGATCGGAAGAACTAGCAGCAAGGTAACCGCAAGTGTTGCGGTCAGAATTACGGTAGAAAATCGATCCAAAAAGCTCGCAAGAATTGAAATGTGGGGCGAAGCGAATTTATTACTGGTCAAGAACATTCGGGGCATCTGGATGCATATATCTAATTGGTAGTGTAACCGTTGTCATCCACGATTCGATCAGATGATTTCAGCCCCGATTTCGTAGTGAATTCTACCCGGTTACCTTCCGGATCATTTACATAGAATGCCCGTTGACCATCCGCTCGCTCCAAAGGGCCTTTTGTGATCTCGTACCCAGCTTCCCGCATTGCTGTCAGGGTCTCATCAAAGTTCTCAACTTCAAATGCTGTATGTATATTTGGTGCATTATCATCTTGTCGCTGCACTAGATGAACCATAGTCCCATCCGCTGCTTGCATCCAAATTAGGCCATCACCTGATTCTTGCGAAGGAATAACTTCTAAGCCGAGTAAATCTCTCCAAAAACCTAGAGCTCGTATTCGATTCCTCATGGGCATAGATTGATGGTTTATCGTGTTTATTTTAACTTTTGGCATTTTGTTCCACTAAAGTGTGACTACTGAAATTCCGACTGGATCAGGCAAGTTTTCCATGTGCCGTATCAAGCGCTTCATGGCAAAATTCTGCTACTCGACGTGGTTTATAATCGGGCTCTCGTGACTGCTGTACGCTTACCTCGGCAAACACAGGCATGTCTTCTAATCCGTTTGATTTGAGCGCCGAGAAAAATCCGGTTATGTCTATGCTGCCAGCTCCCGGCAGGCAAAACTTAATTTGGTCATCCACTTTTTCTCCATCCTTGATGTGAACCATCGAGGCATACGGAGCACAAAGATCAACGCTGTGAACCATATCGCTACCTTCAACCACAAAATGTGAAATATCAAGATCTAGTTTCAGATTTGGGTGGGCCGTCTGCTCCATCATCCAAACAGCCTTTTCAGGTGTCTCAAAATCGGTTCCTGCATGAGCTTCGATAGAAATAACCACATCTTCGACTGCTGCCATGTCTGCAAGATTAAGAAAAGCATCACGGATTTGATTTTTACCTGAATGCCAAGGTGGTGCAGAATGCCCAGGAGTTGTGGTAATCAATATAGGCGAGTCGTCAAAGTGTAGACGTTGAGCCATCTCAAATTTTTTCTTCGTAAGGTCGTACATAGCAACCCGATCATAATATGGAGCACAAACGTCTATGTTCCCAAAAATAATTGGAGACGGGAAACCAAGATCCTGCACAAGCTTGACGAGCTGTTCTTGTTGATACGTGGAAAAAATAGTAGGGGAGGACGGCCATTCTTCACTGGCACAAATTTCTAATGCGTCATATCCAGCCTCGCTAATGATCTTTACTGCCTCAAATGGATCGACCATTTTCAGAGCATATGTTGAATATCCAAATTTAAATGCCAAAATTTCTCACTCCAAAATTCACGTAAGCCACGACAAAAATACTCGAATCATCTCCCTCATTACGGCAGTACTAGATTAGGTTTTTCCTATATTCCTGATCTGGCGGTTCCCAGTACATCTGGATTAATCAGGTTTTCCGGAGTCTCTCCATTCAAAACTCTTACGACTTCTGCCGCTGTACGTCGCTCGAGTTCAAGCGTTGAAGCCTGAGAGAAAAAGGCTGTATGCGGCGTGATGATCACGTTTTCTTGAGAAAGAAGTGCGCTGTTCGGATCGGGTGGAGTAGGTTCAACGACATCAAGTCCAGCTCCTGCAATATGCCCACTTTGCAGAGCAACCGCTAAAGCCTTCTCATCGATCAGCCCACCTCGTGCACAGTTGATCAGAATCGAACCAGGTTTCATCTTTGCCAACTGAGAAGCGCTGATCAAATTTTCAGTTGATGGGATTAATGGAACGTGTAGCGATATGAAATCAGATTCTTTTAAGAGATCGTCAAATGAAACGGCAGTAACACCATCTAGTGGTGTGCCTGGTTTGATGAGTGGATCATAGGTGAGAATCTGCATACCAAACCCAACTGCTTTATCCGCCAAAGAACGACCTATCCGACCGAAACCGACGATCCCAAGAGTTGCTCCTCGAGTGCGATGCATGGGTTGATTTAGTGCAACAGTGTCCCAGCCTCCTGATAAGACTGATCGATTATGAGGAACCAAGCGCCGATTCAACGCCAAAATCATCCCAAGCGCATGATCTGTAACCTCGTCCATACAATAGTCAGGGACGTTGGTTACAACAATTCCAAGTTCTGTTGCTTTTGGTATATCGACATTGTCCACTCCAATGCCATATCGTGCCGCTATCTTGCAGTTCGTCGCAGACTCGAGAACCTGTCCGGTCACTTGAGCAAAGCAAAACATGATCGCATCTACGTCAGTAGCCAGATCAGCAAGAGTTCCCTCCGAAGTGTCAGGAGCAACGACAAGTTCAACCCCCGCCGCTTCCAGAATTTCTCTTTCGGGATCGGTAGAAGGCCACACATAATCAGTAATCAGGACTTTAGAATTCATGGGTCAAAATGATACCTTCCATCGACATGAAAAACCTACGTTTATCTGGAAATGTAGGTTTTGTCTATGAAACGATATTCTCCATCGGCTTAAACATACAACCCTCCACAAAAAAATCGAAGAAATCTGGTGCCGTTTCGAGCTCGATGTGTTGCACTGTAGTAACGAGTTTTTCGATTTCACGACGTTTACTGGTCGACAACAGCATTATCACAGCACCCTCAAGGGACACATTCCCCACTTTCTGAACCTTTTCAATCGGTAAATTCGCAATGAATCCAATATCAATTGCATTCGATTCATTTACGTAATTGGCGAAACCGCCGGCCAAGTAAAGTTTCTCAAAATTATCAGTAGGCAATCCGTATTCACGTAATACAATCGCCTGCCCACAATAATTTGCAGCTTTTGCCTGAGCCAATGCGGAAATATCAGCTCTTGACAACGTCAAACCGTTATCTGAAGAGAATTCGTAGGATCCAGAACCATCGGAAAACTTTCCAAGCTCATCCATGAGATTGACACGTCGAAGTTCAGCCAGTAAATCGATTAGACCAGACCCACATATTCCTACGGGAGGCGCGTCACCTATAACGTCCTTTGAAACAACTGAACCTTGATCATTAATCACGATTTTTTCAACGGCCCCATCGTAGCCGGGCATTCCATAAGTTACTTGCCCTCCTTCGAATGCAGGTCCGGCGGGACAGGAAGCAGCAAATAGTTTTTCACGATTGCCAATGACCACTTCGGTGTTAGTGCCGACATCAACAAGTATCACTGGCTCGATCTGATCTTCGATACCCAGCGCCAATAAGTCAGCTGCAGTGTCAGCGCCAATGTGCGACGCTATTAAAGGCCCACCGTAGGCTGTTGCTTTGGGATGTATTCTCAAACCAAGTTCGTAGGCGGAAGTGGTAAGTGCAGTATTTATTCTTTCACCAACTTTAAATTCCTCTTCTATCAATGACTTATACGGCCGCGTCCCAATACTCTGCACATCAATACCAAAAAAAAGGTCGCGCATCGTGGTATTACCGACGGCAACGATCTCAAAGATTTGCCGGCGCCTGATTTTTAATACACGTACCATCTCTCCAATTTCAAAATTGATAGCAGAAACAATGACCGATTGAAGTTCCCCAGAGTCTGGACCGCCATCATATGAGATGCGGTTCATCACGTCACTTCCGCCGAAGCGTTGGGGATTTTCAAAAGAAGCGGTGTATTCAATTTCACCCGATTCGAGGTTGACCAAATTTAAGACAACGGTTGTAGTTCCCAAATCAGCTGCGATGCCATAAATCGCACCGGAGTATTTATCAACAGCAATTGGACCTTCGGGAGAATCAAACACGACATCCTGTTCGATTCTCGTATACGAAGGCCCTAACGCAATGTCACGTTTGAGGCCCGAGGTAAGTATTCTGGGTTGACGACGCAGGATCGCAAATTCAATTTCCGCAGACGGGTCCGCCACGAAAGCTTGACACGCAAGCCGATAATCACCCCGTAAGAATTTTTCAGAGGATGTTTGAGGCGTGATCGCTTTTATACCCTTGCGAATTTCCACGATGCACTCATGACACTCACCAGTGCGTCCGCAAGAAGTAGGAACCCTCACGGAAAGTGAATCGGCAAAATCGAACAGGGAGTCACCTTTTTCAGAATCAAGCTTTTGTGAGTTGAGATAAACAGGACTCAAATTAATTTCGCCTCAGGGATTAAAAGCACAACCACTCTAACCACTCTAATGTGCACCTCCCCATAATTTCACGTCAACCACTTATAACTGTTTAAGTTTCAGTTGAGGACTACTTATCCCAGGCATCTCGATAATCAATCAAATCACTGCCCGCACAGGCGGGTAAGGCAGTAGGATCACTCGTAAAAAATTGATTACGACACCCAAACTTTGCAGTACAGGAACTATCAGCATTCTTATACGGGCAACGAGTCTGCATTACTTCATCGGCGGTAGCTGCTATGTCTTTATAAATGCTGTAAAGGCGATCAAGGCTGTCTCGTGCGCGATCGACGTCCACAGGGTGATCCTCTTTCCGAACGGGTTTTTCAGCCATGAGATCTCCAGATCTTGCGGTGCCTATGTTTAACCAGCCTTAAGTTCTTCCAAGATCACAATCAACTCTTTAGCTTTATCAACGGCTTCCACGGCATTATCGCCATAAGCATCAGCGCCCATTTCATCTGCGAAATCCTGTGTTACGGGTGCTCCGCCAACCATGATTCTGACCTCATCGCGCATACCCATGTCTTCGAAGGTTGCGATTGTACGACCCATGTTAGGCATTGTAGTGGTGAGGAGTGCTGACATTCCAACTATATGAGCTTCATGCTCCTCGACAGCATCGATAAAGTCCTCTGGAGAGGAATCGACACCTATATCGTGGACAATAAACCCTGCCCCACGGAGCATCATAATACAAAGATTTTTCCCTATGTCATGCAGATCCCCTTTTACAGTTCCCATTATGACAACACCTGCCGGATCGGCACCTGATGCAGACAATATCGGCTCGATGTGAACCATCCCAGCCTTCATAGCCCGCGCGGCAACAAGAACCTCTGGTACAAAAATGAGGTTGTCTCTAAATTTCACACCAACTATTGCCATACCGTTGAGTAACCCATCATCAAGAACTTGATTTGCAGAAAAACCTTCTTGTAAAGCTTCTTGAGTGATTCGGTCGACTTCAGTATTGTTTCCAACAATTAGTTCGTACGCCATTTCCTGCATGATCGGTGCAGTTGGTTCAATGGCGTCCGAAATGTGTTTATGTTCGCCAGGATTAGTTACGTATTCTAGTTCGCGTGCCAGGCCTTCGTGAGTGATCGGCATTAATTGTCTCGAATTGTAGTTATCAATTTCTAATGAATCGGTCAGCGCCGACCATTCATTGTCTCATCAGATCCTAAAAAAATGAATCGGTATGTGTTCATCAATCTACTAAAAATATTAATTGCCACCACGTTCAGCTACCCAATCTTCAACGGCAAGTGGAATCTCAAGCAGATTCTCAAGCTTAGTTTTCAAAGGGATAGCACATTCAGGTGCTATAAGTTGGACCCCAGCATCAAGTGCAGCGTTTACTTCAGCCCTTACCTCTGACGGTCCTCGGGCATAAAGGGTAGTAGGATTGTTGATATTTCCAACCAATCGTATCTTACCGTTTACCGCTGCCATTGCTTCGGACGGATCATTTTTAGAATCAAAATGGAAAGCAGCCATTCCCGTTTCGGCGATATATGGCATACGATCGACTGTTGATCCACAAATATGAAGCATAATCGGAACCGAAAGTTCCTCCTCAAGCTCCTGATGCATTTCCAGTAAGAAACGCTTGTAATACTCCCCACTGACAAGATCACCAGTGGCATGATCCGGGACGGTCAGCACATCAGCTCCTGCATCAATCTGGGCCTGACCATAGATTATTGTCGCTTCCTTTAACGCATGGAGCGCCTTCATTGTTTCACCGGGATCATCGACCGTCCCTAATAAAAATGGCTCGACACCAAACACGTGGTAAGCCAAAGTCCAAGGTCCCATGGTCTTACCAACAATCGCCACTTCGTCCCCGTACTCACGCTTGAGTATGCTAATCGAATCGGTTATCGCCTTCGTGTCTTGATGTTCAAGAAAGTCTGCAGGAATTTTTACGTCAGATGAACTCTTCCAAATGGGATTGGACATTCTTACAGTAGGCCAATTGTCCTTTTGTTCCCATTGCATATCGCAACCAAGTGCAGACGATTCTTGAATTATTGAGAAGTAAGGTGAGATCGCGTCAAAACCGAGTTCGGTGTAACCGGTTGCAGCCAGTCGAGCGTTCAGTTCACCATTGCGGTGGGCATCTGGAAATGAAGCGCCGACGAGATCCATAAGTTCGACCGTCGCTACGTTAGTCGGATTGCAAACTGGTGGCCGGTCAACAGTTTCTCCTGCCAGTGCGGACATAACTCGTTGCCGAGAGGTCATTTTTTCAGATGTAGGCGACATAAATTTTTTACGTATCCAATCTACTAATTTTGAGCGAAACCAAGTGTTTGAGTATTCATCTGACCCGCAAGCTCATCTTGCTCAAGCTTGGCCTCAACCGCACTGACGTTCCTTGCCAATGGAAGAATCAAACGAGCAAACTTGTCGTATTTACGACCATCTTCGAAGGAAAATTTATCTTTATCCACCCGTTCGCAATTAGAATATTTTATAAAGCCACCTACAGCTGCTCGTATTCGCATTTCCGCACGCTCAGCTTCCCCCTCAGTAGATATGGTGTAGACATATCTACCGCTTTCTTCAGTTCCCGTTATAACAAATGTCAATTTTGTCTTGGTGTCTGGCGCTGATATTTTTCCAGTAGGAATCGCCAAATTTGGGTCTTTTTCTACGGCCGCTATAAACATGAATCGCAACGCGCGATCTAGGTACAAGTCTGAAATCAAACGAAGCTGATCATGAGTCCCTTCGACAGCCTCTACATCACCCAACTGGACGCACCGGTTACGGATCTGCTCTAACCGATCTTGGATGCCGGGCTTATTGCTATACGAAAAAACCGTTAGCACACCAGATTTGATAAAAAGGCCTACCGAAACTTGATGAAAATATGGGTCTATTGAAACCAACTCAATACAGTTCCCAAGGTCCTTAACTCGACTGGCTACTTTTGACTGTCCTGCCGACAAACGCATCGTATTTCTCTCCAAATCAATTACCGAATAATTGTGGAAACCACTATAGAGATTTAACGGATTGTACTAGTGAACTAATGTGCTCAGCAGTAGTTCCGCAACATCCGCCTAGAATATTTATTGGAAGGTCCGCTAATCTCTTAAAATGTTTAGACATGAATTCCGGAGTTTCCAAATAACAAGTCTCGCCACCCCGTATTACCGGCAAACCAGCATTGGACTGCACGACCAAAAATTTATCAGTGGTGGCCCTCATCTTCGTCGCTATCTCAACCATACGTTCAATACCATTTCCACAATTTGTGCCGACAATATCAGCACCTGCCTGCTCCAATCCTTGAACTGCCTGTTCAGGAGTAACTCCCATCATAGTGAAATATCCGCGAGGGCCTTTGTCGAACACCATCGTGGACATTACTACCAAATTAGTATTGTCTTTGGCTGCACGAACTGCAATCGACGCCTCCTCAATCGCTAGTTGGGTTTCAATCATCACAGCGTCAGCTCCCCCAGTCTCAAATGCTGTAGCCATTTCAGCGAATGTCTCGTAAAGATCTTCTTCAGTAACAGTGCCTAAAGGTTCGATAAATTCTCCCGTCGGACCGATTGAACCGGCTACAAACTTACCTGGCGGTGCTACTGATCGAGCATGTTCAGCTCCGAGGCGGTTTAATTCAAATACCCGATCTCCCGCACCGTATTTCTCCAACATGAACCTGTTTCCACCGAAAGTATTGGTCAAAACGATGTCTGAACCAGCATCAAAATATTGTTTCGCCATTCCCTGGATAACTTCAGGCTCATTTGCATTCATCAATTCAGGGCTACCGCCTGGCTCCAAGCCATGCTTTTGCAAATAGGTGCCAGTAGCTCCATCAAACACAAGTGTTTCGCCTGCGGAAAGCCGGTCGAGTATCCCGGATTGTGCATTACTAACTGTCAAACGATTTCTCCTGGGTCATCAAATTAATTGCCACTTGAGCCACTTGATTTAAACACAATACCTGCGTATAAACATTCAAACATCAGACCAGCTATCGATTGAACCTGGTTGAACGTTGCGCTGTCCACTTTTTTCCAATTCTAAAATTCTTCGGACGAAGCTTTCAGGAATCTGTTCGAGTTTGCGAGCAACAGACTCCGCTGATTCAACAGCTGTCCCATCCTGATCAAAGTATGGACCAAATTGCCAGGCTTCCAAATATTCATCAGTTTCCTGACTACCGTCGATCATGGCAACGGCGTCCACCGCCTTCTGAAATCGTTCATCGAGTTGTCGAGTGACACGACCATTCGCATCCTCGGCCTGAACTTGAACGGGTATTTCTTTCCAGTACATCACTCGAACTCGCGTCTTCATCGAGTCTCCGCTACTGATAAATGAATCTAAACGAAAATGTTAAAGGAACATATGACAATCGTAGCATCGAGGTGAAACTCGCTGTGACATAAACGTGCAAAGATTCAACTTCACATATATGCTCCTATCGCCTTACTAATACTATATGTAATAAGGCAAAGGGTTTTCTGTAATTTGAAACATAATATTTATTGATGCTAGTGTTCAATAGACCCTCATTAAATATCCTCCTAGATCATCAGGTTGATGAGATTTGACTACAGAAGTATCAAATGAACATATCGATGTTGTTATACCCGACGACTATCCGCCGATCTTCGCTGATTCAGCGGCGTTGGGTCGTCTGGACAGATTGGCAGGTATAACAGTCGAGTCGTATTCAGACCGACCTCAAAACTCTCAAGAATTAATACAGAGGATTGCTGGCGCTCATACAATAATCTTAGCTCGCAGCAGTACGAGCATAACAAACAGCGTGCTCGAATCGACGTCTCCAGACCTAAAGCACATTGCACTATTGGGTACTGCAACTGACCACGTTGCTTTAGAAGCTACGAGACGATTAGGCGTTATCGTGACCAGCACCCCCGATTCTTCTACAATAGCTGTAGCTGAACATGCGCTTGCTCTCCTTTTTTCTCTAGCCCGCAAGATTCCACAACTCGATCTGCGCGTGAGAATGGGAGAATGGCCAGGTGGTCAACTCATGCAACTCGCGGGTAAAACTTTAGGGATTGTGGGAACCGGTTCAGTCGGAATTCGATTAGCAAAGATCGCCTCAGGTGTGGGAATGAGGATACTGGTCAATTCGGTTAGTGAAGCTGATAAGCATCCTGAAATCTCAAAATGGACAGAGGTAGGTTTTTCAGAACTACTCGCTCAGTCCGATGCGATTTCCCTACACGCCAGGTTAACACCGGAAACCCGAATGATGTTCGGAGCATCTGAATTCTCAAAAATGAAACCTACGGCAGTATTAATAAACACAGCGCGCGGTGACTTGGTACATACAGGAGATCTCGCAGAAGCACTGGCAAATGAGACTATAGCGGGTGCAGCACTGGATGTTTTCAACAGTGAGCCACTAAGCACTAAATCAATGTTGAATCAACTTCCAAATGTGATTTTGACACCACACATAGCCTCGAACACCAATGAAGCGCTAATAGTCTCACTGAATATGGTCATCGATAACGTGATCAATGTCATTAACAAGCAGGACGTCCCATATGTGACGCTGGGTTATCTAGACGGTGGGTCAAGTTCGTAAAAAACTATCTAATCCACTCATCAAACGTTGACACTGCCGATCAATACTCCTACTATTTTCGTTGTCTCTTTGATGGTACGCTCACGCGTTCAATCTTTTAAATTTGGGTTTCAGCTCAGATTAAGACATGAACATGGACGAGCCTTCAACGAGTAAAAAAGATATATGGCGAGTGACCGGATGATTCTGGTCTCATGATCAAATCCCGGATGGGGTCTGCACGTCATTTAGGAGGAATTTATTTGTTTAAGATAAGCAAGATTAAGTTCACCGTAGGACTTCTTCTAATGGTGGCCATGACGGCTGTTATCGCTTGTGGCGGTACGGAAACCGTTGAGGTCGTGAAAGAAGTTGAGGTGATAAAAGAGGTTGAAGTGAAGGGTGACACGGTCGTAGAAACCGTCGTAGTTACCGAAAAGGGTGACACCGTCACTGTTGAGAAGGAAGTACTCGTTGTAGCTACCGCTACGGCCCAACCGGCCGCCCCTGAAGCAGCTCCCGAAGAGTTGATCAAGGCCCCGTCTACTTCAACACCCGCTGGCATGGCAGTAATAGCTACCGGTGGATCAACTTTAGGCAGTGAGAATGGCCGTGGAGCCAACCAGTCCTGTGATTGTTTGAAGAACATCGGTATCGGTGAAACTCTGTTCCGCCGAGCACCTGATGACACTCATCTTCCTTGGCTTGCATCTGACTTCACCATCGCTAGCGACCTTTCTAGCGCTACTGTGACAATCCAATCAGGTGTGCCGTTCCAGGTTGTAGACGGATACGACGCTGGTGACATGACCGCACATGACGTTGCATGGTCAATGAATGACGCTAACAACGCCACAAACGCGGAATCTATCCATGGACAAGCCGGTGACTTTGCTGGTCTCTGGGGTGAATGGACCGCTGTGGATGACACTACAATCAAGTTCGATTTCGCAGCCTATGACTCAACCTGGAAAGACGATTATGTCAACCAGTCTGGGCAGGCATTCAATGTCTTCTCAAAGAAGGCTTTTGATGAAAAAGGTGCTGACTGGGTTGCTGACCGCATCGTGGCGACAGGCCCATACCAGGTTGAAGAGTGGGTAACTGGTGAGTCCTACACGGTTGTAAACCGAGAAGGCACCCACTGGCTACCAGAACTTGAGCCTAAAACAGAACGCATCCAGTTCGTCCAGGTAGCTGAGCCGACTACCCGTCTCGCTCTGCTTCGTACCGGTGAAGTGGACATGGCTCACCTTGAGCCTAAGGACGCAGCTAAGCTCGACCTGACCACCTTCACCCAGAGTACTGCTGGTGGAGCTGTTCAGCTTGGTGTATTCTTCTCCGGAAACCTCTGGGAAGACACTCTGGCAAAAACTGGTGAGCCCGTTCCTCCTAAGGCAACATTCGTTCACGACATCCCGTGGATTGGTAAGCCCGGATCATCTCACGGCGACGGCGACCTAGAGCAAGCGAAACAAATTCGCCGAGCACTAGCTATCGCAATCGACCGTGACCTCGTAAACGACACGCTCGTTGCCGGACTAGGTAAGGTAGTTCACGTTGAGTACTTCAGCGCTGAACACGCCAACTGGACTGGCGAGCATGAGTACCCCTACGACCCAGATGGAGCTATTGCTCTGATCAAGGCGCAGGAGAAAGACTACAACACTGGCCAGGCAGGCAAAGACGGACCTCTGGGCGACCATGCCTTTGAGATCTCTGTCTACGCAGGTCCCGAGCTCGGTGGTGGTGGTTCAATCACGGGTGAAGTTGCTGACGCTGTTGCTGGCTTCTGGTCAGACATTGGACTGACGACATTCTCCCTGAAGTTCTCATACGCGACTTTCCGACCTACCGTCGTTGGTCGCTCTAACACCCACCCCTGGATCACTTCATGTGACAAGGGCAGGGCGTCTAACCCTTGGCACTTCCCGAAGGGCCTCGTTCAGACCACTCTGACACGTGGTGGCTTCAGCTGTGGTTTTGAGTCCCCAGTGATTCTTGACCTCTACACCAGAATGGCCGAAGCATCAGATCAAGCTTCGGCAACAGAAGCTGCTAACGAGTACCTGGATTACGTATACGACCAAAACCTGCAACCAGGTGTTGTCGCTATACCGGATGCCTTCTACTTCAACAACAATAAGATAAAGTCATTCGAACAGGACTTGGCCGCGGCTAGCAACTTGAACTCCCTCTGGAAACTTGAACTTAAATAGTCAAAGGTTTTAGAAGCCGTTCAACTGCTAACGTAGTTGCAGAAACAACGAAGAGGCCCACCGTGCGGTGGGCCTCTTCTTTTATTAAAAAACATGAATACGTATATTTATTTCAGAAACACATAATATGGATCCTTACAACAGGTCCTGAGTGCCCAAATTATGGTAGTCTCAGCCGTCGAGAAACGAGACTTTATCCGATAACACTTAAGGAAACCAATGCGGCGATTCATCCTCAGAAGATTTGCGTTCGCTCTAGTCAGCATAATTACCGCTACATTTGCAGTTTTCATGCTCTCCCGAGCAGCCGGTGATCCTTTACTGCTTTACGCGAACTCCGGATACGGTATAAGCCCTGAAGGTGAAGCAGCGCTCCGAAAAAGACTTGCCCTGGATCGACCGGTCCCCGTCCAATATGCCCTCTGGCTTGGAAGAACGCTAAAGGGGGATATGGGAGAAACCATCTTAGACCGTAAGCCAGTATCACGGATCGTTACCCAACGGCTTCCAACGACTATACATCTAGGAGGGACTGCGTTTTTACTATCATTCTTGATAGGTATCCCTCTTGGAATCTTATCGGCTGTCATGCGCGGGTCTTTCGGGGACTACATTGGTAGATTCCTGGCTTTATTAGGTCAAGCTGTACCATCGTTCTGGTTGGGATTAGTACTGATTATGTTGTTCGCTGTACATTGGGAATTGTTCCCCGCGGCACTCCGAGGTGATGGAATATGGGATGTTAAACACCTGGTATTACCCACTATCACGCTCGCTGCCGGAGGATTTGCTTTCTATATGAGAATCACTAGGGCAGCGATGTTAGAAGTACTCGATTCTGAATATGTTCGACTGGCTAGGGCGAAAGGCGTTGCCAATAACAAAGTCATCTGGAAACACGCTTTTAAGAACGCTGTCATACAACCATTGACCGGAGCAACACTCGGCGTCGTTGGATTGTTGAACGGAACTGTGCTGGTTGAAACCATTTTTGCATGGCCCGGAATGGGATTAATGGCAATAACGGCCGTAAACAACAATGACTTCCCGCTGCTTCAGGGGGCGGTCTTCTTTTTCACTATTCTCATTGTTGCAACAACATTCGTCACAGACCTTCTCTACGCTTACATTGACCCTAGAATCCGATACGACTAGTTTCCACAGCAACAGCGAGCCTACTACCACACTATGACCCAACAGTCCGAAACTCAAACAGATTTGATGCCGAATGAATCCGGTATTAGTGCTGAACTGCGTGTAGTGCAAAAGCGCTCCATTGCTTCTCAAACATGGTATTTTCTACGTAGATGGCCACTAATACCTATCGTACTAATGTCTATTCTGCTGATAACGGG
>VFGZ01000053.1 GCA_009392215.1 SAR202 cluster bacterium
TTTAAATAAAAGACCATACTCAGGAACCCATAAAGAAAAACCTGTGAACACCCATATAAAAAGGACCGATATAACCTTTGCCCGTACTGGCATGCTTCCTGTTTCCAGGTAATTCTTGATCAATTTACCAAATACTCGATGCTCTGTTACCCAGCGATACATACGGTCATTTGATCTTACAAAGCACGAAGCGGAAATAATAAGAAATATCGTTCCTGGTAGGCCAGGCAGGATATAGCCAGCTATACCAAGACCAAGAAACAATAATCCCGAGAAATACAGCAGGTATTTGCGTACACTTCTAATCAAGTTAGCGCCTTGAGAATCTAAAGTTCAAAGTACTAATTGAACCATAGTCACATAAAAAAATCGCCATTATCAAACACAAAACAAGCTAACCAATATAAAAATAAATTGTTCGATTATGAGCCACCTCCTGAGTGATTCTGAATTTTCAACCCAACCGCTATGGCTAGAATGTGGTTCTAGGCTCACGAAGCTTATCGATCTAACCAGGCAACCATCAAATCAATTTAGAAGGTTCTAATGGACAGACCAAACATCGTATTAATCAACTGTGACGATCTAGGATACGGCGATCTCGGTATTTACGGCTCAAAAGTCAACAAAACACCCACGATAGATAATATGGCAGCGGAAGGCATGCTTTTCACGGACTTCTACACAGCGTCTCCCGTGTGTTCTCCGTCACGTGGTGCTCTATTGACTGGCTGCTACCCTCCACGAATTAGCTTCGGAGATTTTGAAGGCAACTGGGTTCTAATGCCAGGCCAATCTGTCGGACTGAACCCCAAAGAAACCACGATCGCAGGGGCACTAAAAAAAACAGGATATAACACCAAAATCATTGGCAAATGGCATGTCGGTGACCAACAAGAATTCCTGCCAACAAAGCACGGATTCGACAGTTACTACGGGTTGCCTTACAGCAACGACATGGGCCGGCAAGTTGACGACCCGGGCCCTGTTGATAACCCCACTATTCCCGCACGAATGAAACAACTTAAAGATCGTCCGCCGCTACCGCTTCTGAGAGACGATGAGGTCATTCAGGAACAACCCGATCTACGAGCGTTAACCGAACGATATGCTGAAGAAGCTATACAGTTCATACGGGACAACAAAAATACACCGTTCTTTCTCTACTTCGCACACATGTATGTGCATCTACCTCTCTACGCACCAGAAAATCTGGTGCAAAATTCAAACAATGGAGACTATGGCGCATGTGTAGCCGGAGTTGATTGGGTTTCGAAGGTACTAATGCACGAACTCAAGAAACAAGGTATCGACGAGGATACACTCGTGATTTTCACGAGCGATAACGGGTCCCGCATGCAAAATCAAGGTGGCAGCAACGGCAAATTAAGAGGCATCAAAGGGACGACATGGGAAGGAGGGCAACGAGTACCTTGCATAATGCGTTGGCCAGGTAAGATTCCAGCAGGAACAGTTAGAAGTGACATCATTTCATCAATAGATTTCTTCCCAACCATAGCGGCAATTTCCGGTGCCGAAGTTCCCAAAAAAACAATTATTGATGGTGTAGATATGTCACCACTCATGTTCACTGATGAGGATATACCTGCACCACGTGATCAGTTCGTCTATTACATGGGAAATAGACTAGAAGCTATAAGAAAAGGTAAATGGAAGCTTCATATCACACGTGAGTTAAGGCCGGACCAAAGAACCGGCGTTGTGACGGAGAAAGCAATCAACGAAGCCGCCGGCACAATCCCTGGATTGTTCAATCTCGAAGCAGACATTGGTGAAACAAACAACGTTTACCATGATCATCCCGAAATAGTCGAAGAACTTTCGGCGTTAGCAGCCGCGTACCGTGAAGATATCGGAGACGAAGCGGAGGGCGTGACGGGCAAAAACGTGCGCCCATCAGGACATGTCGATAATCCCGATACGCTGACACACTATAACCCTGACCACCCATATATTTACGCCGAGTACGACAAAGGTGAACGAGGTTGATCTCACCAACTCGGATACATCAAGCAACAAAACAACCAATCACAAAGGGCTGTGAATTCTAAGGACATCAATCCATTGACGAACTCAATATGAATAAGAGTGTCATAGCCTTTGAGACAGCATTATGAGTGATAATCCTCATCTCTTGAAAAACCATGAACTCTAAACATGCAAATATCCATTTCGGCGACAATATGGATGTACTAAAAGAGATCGAATCTGCGTCGGTAAATCTCGTTTATATTGACCCGCCGTTCAACACTGGGAAAATACAATCCAGAAAAAGAATCGAAACCATTAGATCTGAAGATGGAGACCGCATAGGTTTCAAGGGACACACCTATAAAACCAAACTCCTAGGAGAACAGAGCTTCTTCGATATATATGATGATTACATCCGGTTTCTACGAGATCGAATAGAACAGACAGAACGAGTTTTAACGTCAGACGGCAGTTTTTTTCTGCACTTGGACTACAGAGAGATTCACTATGCCAAGGTGATGTGTGACGAAATATTTGGACGAGAATCATTTATCAATGAAATTATCTGGTCCTATGACTATGGTGGCCGAAGCAAAAGCAGATGGTCAGCCAAACACGACAATATCTTGTGGTATGCAAAAGACCCGAAGAATTTCACCTATCGATACGATGACATCGATAGGATCCCTTATATGGCACCAGGCCTAGTCGGAGCAGAAAAGGCAGCAAAAGGTAAAACACCAACCGATTCCTGGTGGCACACAATTGTCAGTCCAAATGGAAAAGAAAAAACCGGCTACCCAACGCAAAAACCTCTTGGAATTATCAATCGAATAATTCGCGTTCATTCTAATCCGGGAGACATCGTCCTAGATTATTTTGCGGGGAGTGGTACTACTGGCATCGCGGCATTGGCCGAGGGACGTAATGTGATTTTAGTGGACAACAATCACCAAGCACTCGAAGTGATGTGCAAGAGATTCGACGCCAATCAAGCAACTTTCCATAATTGGGAATGCAAAAAAACCAGCAATTAAAAGTGCCATGCGATGCATTGACTCGATGAATAAATACTCAGCGAAAAATACGAATATGAATCTTCATCGCAATAAACAGGCAGAAAACCGATAATTCATAAGGTTCGGTTGAAGTCATGCCATTCGTTTAGTTGAATCAGATCAACCTGACCATCTTGTGCATTGAACGCAGTTCATCTGAAACAACTATGGGAGATCTCGTCGTCTACGCGATGCAGTGGTAGATCCACCAGATTCGGGCCACGGTCCTCCCAAATGGGCTTCTGACCGTAGGGGCATAGCTGCACTTCCCGCTATATTGTTCCAAGTCCTAACACGAAGAGAGTGGTCGGTTTCATACTCATTTCTTGAAAGCGTTGAAGGATGCTCGCTATCTAGGCGCATCCGAATCTCCGGAATACTTTCAATATCATGGTCCCAGGAAGGTTTTCCATTTTCTTCAGTTCTTGAAAATGGAAACTTGATCATATACCTGACGCGATCACTTCGATTCCCGGTTCCAGCATGCCAGATATCGGAATGAGTCAAAAGAACAGAACCAGCTTCAAGAATCGAAAATACCTGACCGCGCAAATTCACAAGGGTGACCATGGTTTCCGGAGCAGCAACTCGCCTTTGACTTCCGGGTAACAAGACCGTAGGACCCATATCCTCGGTCACATCCTGCGGGTAGTACATCAGCATCAAGTGTTTAACGTGGTCGATATCACGATCTTGATGCCCTCGCCCGAATCTCTCATCCTGATGCCAAGGTTGCGCACGCGTGCGCGGGGGATTCATATGAATATGCCCTCCTGGATCTCTAGCATAATTCAAGCCCAGAAGACTGGTCAAAGCTCCGACTACTGCTGGATGCTCTAAGACCACTTCGATCGCAGGCAGGGCCTCGACGATATGCTCCCCTGGGTTCTCTGGCATCAGACGAAGATTGTCACAGATTGTTTCATTAAATCCCGTCTGGAATTCGGGATGAACGATGTGATAACCGTTGATGATGAAAGATGCCACCTCGTCATCATTCAACAATTGTGAGCGGTAATTTCTATGCATCGATTTCTACCATCTGTTCAAGGATAAACTCGTATCCAAACACTCCTACGACTTCAGGATCCCCATCGACACGCTGGGCGGGAAAGCTGACCACACGCCAACCATCAAGAACTGCGCTATGAACCGTCTCATAAGGCATTTCAGCATCAACTTCAATCTGAGGAGGATCTGAATGAACTGGTTCGTGAATCGCAAATCCAACCACCGGAGCTCGCAGGCTCCGCGACACCGTATTCAAGTACATGATCCGTTGAATTTTCATGAGAGATATTTACAACTGATTCTTGAGAACAGAAATTCACATAGGCAATGGGCAGACGAGTTCAGAATGGACGTAGAAAGCTACGATGTCAAATTAACAAAGCAAGCCCGAACCAAATGCCCTTGACTCATGACAGAGGGCTAAAAGAGAAGGGCATAAACAGTTTACTTGCCTGAGAGAGTGGTACCGGATTACCTGATGGTGGCCAAATTTTTCGCTCGACCATGTCTGAGCGTAGCTTAATTCGCTCGTCAAGTGATTTGTACGCCCACATGTGAGCCCATTTATTCAGATCCCCCAATTCGGAAAACCACGCACCTATGAACGCCGAATGCTTACGCCGTTCTTGAATAGCCTTTGACCAGGCTTCGATCACTTTTGGTGTATCACCTGTCGCGTACGTGTATGTGCGCAATTCGTAATACGGACCATGAACCCCTGTTATAGCCTCATCATTAAAGGGTGCAGGGAAGTAAATCTCGGTATTTTGTCCAACCAATAAATCTGCTGTAGCCGGCGGCCAAAAATCTATGCCGTTAACCTCATCACGTACCTCTGTCCGCTGCTGAAGGTCATCATAAGGCCAAATGTGAAGGGCTTGGTTCAGCAGGCCAAATTCAGAGTACCAATACCCGAAAAGCCTTGAGTGCTCCAACCTACCTGAGGCCAAAGATTTCTCTAGTATGGCATCATACTGTCCAAGAGTCCTAGGTTTAAGGTCATATGTACGAAATTCATAGATCATAATAAAGTCCTCGTCCCCATAGATTACAGACCTCCACAGCTTCGATAGCAAGAACGGGCAAATATCACTTGAATCCTAGTGGCTCGGACTACATAGTCAACCAACCCTATGGCTCACAATATTTGTACTGACTGAATCACTTCCCGTCGTCCACCGAAATGCATCGCAACATTTCCGAACAGTGCACATGCGCAATCGTGTTGCTACTGCCCGATACCGTCAAGCAAAGGCTGGCAATCTTCAATTTTTATCTCACATAACAAAATCAAGTTACCAACAATGGCATACGACAAGTAACTAGTGCGTGTGTTGGTTTGTGCATTGGTGATAGCACCTGAGTCAATCATTGAACTCGGTTTGCGTCGCCCGGTCGCCGTATCCGCTGGATCCTGACCTAAGCTAATCGCTGCCTCCTGAGATTCATATACTCGTACTTCGACGTCGCGCTGCTGATAGAACCCATACCAAACACTGGTTGCACCGGGCAAAGTTTCAGCAGAAAGTTCTTTAGACTTTTTCCATCCGACAGCAGCTACATCGTCAGCGGTGAAAACGCTGTCCGGAAGTGTGATTTGTACAGCATCAAGTTCCGACTCACCAACCGACTCATCTGATCCACCACAAGAAATACCAACTAAGGCAATTATCAACACAAGGGCAACAAAAATCTGTGCCCGAGGACGAAAAAGTAACTGATTAAACGATAAATACATAAAATGTCTCTTCACCAGAAAATCATCATATAACTAAATAAGTCATATTCATGTAATTTTCACCAAATAGTTTCGTGACCATGTTTTATTCAAGACAAGACTGCCAATTACTATCATGTCTCTGCAGTAAAGGAACAATCACCGACGAGAGATCGTAACATCTCCCGCTGCTTTTAGTTTAAGTTGTCAATATCATCAACGCTTAAACCCTGGCCGCCTGCCTGATTCCCACACATGTGCACGAGCTACATCTTCGTCCAGGTCAACACCCCAGCCAGGCTTGGTGGGAATCTGAAGTTCACCGTCAGTGTAATCTAGAGGACCACCGGTGATTTCATCCTTCCAAGGGACATCGTCAATATCAGCTTCCATAATTCGTACATTTGGTACGGATGCACACAAATTAATCGAATGCATCGTAGAAAGGTGAGAGTAATAGTTGTGCGGAGCAATGTTCAGTTCATAACTTTCCGCGAGCATTGCAATATCACGAGAACGAGCAAAACCATTCCACGGTACATCTATCATCACATTATCCATCGAACGATTCTCAAAATAAGGTCGATACTCACGGAGTCCGAAAAGATTTTCACCCGAGGTGATAGGAACCATGGTTCCCGCTTTCACCTCTGCAAGTCCTTCAGGTTCGTACATATCAACCTCGACCCACATAGTGTTGAATTGCTCCATAACGTTACATATCTGGCGTGCTGCCAGCGGCTTGAAGTGAAAATTTAGGTCAAGAGCAATTTGAACCTGACCTTTTGTGCCGTTTTCAAAAGCAGTGATGTATTTTTCCACGTGCTCAAGGGTCTGCCAGGTGACGTTCTGGTCAGTTACGCCCGTACCAAATCCACCATCATAAGCACGTGCCTTTGGCCCAGGATAGTTAATATTGGTCTTAAGAGCTTTAAATCCCTTCTCCCGAACCTCTGCACCTAGTTCAGCAACTGCATCCAATGAGTCAAGTGGTGGAGCACCAATTAATTCGTGTGCTCTAACACGAGAGGTCCCGCAATGTGACCAATAAACCTGCTGGCTCTGTCGAGTGGGTCCGCCAAACAAGGCATAAACGGGAACTCCAAGCGATTTGCCCTTGATGTCCCATAATGCTAGTTCAATCCCTGCTATAGCCTTAGCTGCAATTCCACCGGTTGACTGCCTGGCTAATCGGTACATATCCCAGTACCGTTTTTCAACCGCCAGTGGATCTTGACCCTTAAGAATTGGAAAAAAATCAGTCACCGCACCAACAATCCCATATGGGTTTCTCCCATCGGACATTTCACCATATCCAGTTATGCCTTCGTCAGTCCTGACAGCTACGTATTGCCACGGTCGCCATCCGGCATCTACTACGAATGTTTCTATCGCGATAATTTTCATAATTAGTCTCGCTATCACTCGTGCGCAGGGATTCTCACATGGAAACTCACTAAGCCTTCAAACACGATTCGACAATTGTAGACAACACACCAGACAAAATAAGTAAAACTTGCAGAAGGAAGTCAATCCAAATCATCGATCACACAAATAAAAAATAACCTAGCCAAAAATCTGCAATAGATTGCAATAAATATGTTCCCTTATTTCATCGACATCGGATGTGCAAACCGTAGCTCAATATGCGAATATAGCGCTCTCCAAGTGGATACACGAAAAAACCACCCCAATACGGCAACAGAAATATATCGACAAGCCCATAACATGGCATCAAACGAATCTGGAGATTATTTAAAGTGCAAATAACCGACAAGTCACTGCTCAATAAACTCGGGACCGCTGATTCGATCGAAGAAGTTTGTTCGGAAACGGGTTTATCGGACGAACAATTTAAAAAATGGTGGTCAACACAGTTAGCTGCCCGAGTACCGTCTTCAAAAGGTATCAAGACATCAACCGTGGACGCAGAAATTCTTAGAGACAAATGGGGCATTCCACACATTTACGCAGAACGAGACGAGGATCTATTTTTCGCATATGGATACGCAATGGCACAAGATCGACTGTGGCAACTTGACTACTTGCGACGAAAGGCAATGGGACAACTATCCGAAATTTTAGGGCCATCATCTATCGATACGGATACGATCTCACACACCGTCGGAATCACGCAATTGGCCAAAGCAGAATTAGGCAGAATGCCAGCCCAGACACGCACACGCCTTGATGCATTCTCGGGTGGAATAAACGAGTTCATATCGGAATCTAGAGACCTGTTACCGATCGAATTCGACCTCCTGGATTACAGCCCTGAGCCGTGGACACCAATAAATTCAATCGCTATTTGGGCGGAATTTCGTTGGTATCTAACCGGACGCCTTCCCGTGATAGTGATTCCAGAACTAGCAAGGCAAACTCTTGATAACGAAGAACTCTATAAAGCGTTCTTGACCGGCGAAGCCGAAAATGAAAGTATTCTTGCAAAAGGAATGTACCCTGCGCGACGATCAAACGGCGGAAGAGTTGGCCAAACTGTCAGCGACTCGTCGGAAGGACAGGGAAGTAACAACTGGACAATTGCTGGAAAACTGACCGCCTCTGGCCTACCTTTGGTCGCCAGTGATCCTCATATCGCCTTTGGAAGCATCTCATGCTGGTACGAAGCTCACCTCTCAGGCGCAGGGTTCAACGTGGCAGGAACGGGCTACGCTGGAGTACCGGGACTACTATTTGGTCGCAATGAAAAAGTTGCATGGGGATTAACGAACAACATATGTGCCCAAAGAGATCTATATAAAGAACAAGAAAACCCCGAAAAACCTGGTTACTACCTCTACGACGGACAGTGGGAACAGGCAACTCAGACCACCGCAACGATCAACATTAAAGGTGAAAAACCAATCACACGAACAATCCGTCGAACAAGAAACGGCCCCATCGTTGATGACATTATTCCCGAAGCAGCATCTCATACTGGACCTGTTTCATTGCGATGGATGGGTGAAGATCCCTGTGATGAAATATCAAGCATGCTCGAGATGAATCGCGCTAACAGTGCTAACGAATTCCGAGAAGCACTGCGACCCTGGATCGTCCCAACATTTAGCTTCGTATTTGCTGATTTAAAAGGACATATCGGTTATCAGGCAAGTGGAAGATTACCCATCAAAAAAGATTGGAATCGGGGATACAGACGAGGATGGGATCCCAAACATCAATGGAACGAAACTATCCCATTTGAAGAAATGCCGTCGATTAGCGATCCACCAAACGGATGGGTCAGGTCTGCAAATAATCGAACAGCTCCGGAAGACTTCCCATATCCATTATCGGGAGTATGGAGTAGCGGATACAGAGCGCAACGGATCCGAGAGATGATCGAATCCGAATCATCCCACACTCGTGAAAGTATGACTGAAATGCAAATGGACGTCACTGCACAACGAGCAGTAGACACCATTCCTAGCTTGATAGAGCTATTAGAAAATACAGACGGGAACAACATCGATGAAGAAATTAGCGTTCTCAAAAAATGGGACGGAAGAATGTCTACCGATAGTGTAGGGGCATCTCTTTTCGAGATATTTTTTGTTAACTGGACAGAAGAAGTAGCAGGAGCACAATTTCCTGAAAATTTAGTGCCACTTATGGCTGGAGCCTCGAGTGGATTGTCAACAGAACTTCTGAGTAAAGACACCAGCAATTGGTTCCCTCCGGGCGAACGAGCCAAGGCAGTTCGTCGAGCAATGGATAAAACGATCGATGATCTCTCCAAGGATGCAGGTCAAGATAAATCTAAATGGAATTGGGGAGCGATACATAAAGTCCACCTCCACCACCCTCTCGCAGATCGGGGACCAATTTTCAACAGCCTCAGTCGCGGGGGGCAAGGAGTGGGCGGCAGTGGCATCACCGTTTCTAACACAGGGTTTGACCCAAACTATTTGGCGGTGATGGGTGCAAATTACAGACTAATCGCCGATCTGTCTGATGATCCGCCGGGACTTTGGGCAGTAGATGCAGCCGGCCAATCAGGAAACCCAGGAAGCGCCCACTACTGTGACCAACTAGCGTCTTGGATGCAAAATTCCCAACATTTCATTCCACTCGATCGGAAACATGTTGATAAAAATACCACCGACAGATTGATAATTAGACGCTCACGTTAACCACACATGAAACTCTCCATCCTTGACCAATCTCCAATAAGCGTGGGCAAAACCGCACACGAGGCGATTCAAGCAACGATGGACCTCGCGGTTATGGCCGATAAGTGGGGATACACTCGTTATTGGTTAGCAGAACATCACAGTTCCGGCACACTAGCGGATGCCAGTCCAGAAATTCTGCTCGCGGCCATAAGCTCACGAACAAAAAAAATACGGATTGGCTCTGGCGGCGTAATGCTTTCACACTACAGTCCGCTAAAAGTAGCGGAGATTTTCCGTATGCTTGAGGCGTTGGCTCCGAAACGTGTGGACATGGGTCTTGGACGGGCACCTGGCTCTGACCAAATAGCCAGCTTTGCACTACAGCCAGGACCAAACACCTATCCAATTGAAAAATACCCCCGGCAGGTCGACGACCTAATGCGATACCTCAGTGAAACATTCCCAGATGACCACCCATTTAGTCACCTCAGCGCAATGCCAACTGCTCCAAATTGGCCGGTCCCATGGCTGCTCAGTTCATCAATGGGTAGCGTAGGTATTGCTGCAAAATTGGGCCTGCCACTCTCATTCGCCCATTTCATCTCTCAGGACGGGGGGCCTGAATATGTAAAGTGGTATCGCGACAACTTCGAACCGTCAAAATGGTTCGATAAGCCGCGAGTTAATATCGGAATATATGCCATAACGGCTGACACATCAGAACGCGCGCATGATCTTGCAACATGTCGACATGTTATGCGCCTGATGCGAGATAAAGGCCAAGAAATGAAAGGTGTACCATCCGTCGAAGAGATCAAGTCAATGAAATTAAGCAAGACAGATGAAGAATTCATTGAACACCAGCGAACTAAGTCAATAGAAGGCGACCCGAAGACGGTAAAGGAGAAGATAAGGAAGTTAGCTGATCAATATGAAACCGACGATGTGATCGTGCTGACCATCACACACGACTACGCTGAACGCCAACGTTCGTACAAACTTCTCGCGAAGGAATTCAACCTGAATGGAGAAGGTCGAATGGAAAATACCAAGAAAAAAGTTCAACCAAAGGGAACAAGATGAAGATTTCTAAGTTCAAAGCGACTCCCGTTGCTATGCACGACCAGCCACTCCTTAACAGTACAGGGGTCCATGAGTCCTACCGAATCCGAACAATAGTCCAAATTGAAACAACTGACGGATATACAGGAGCAGGTGAAACTAGTGGCGATATAAGTACAGAAATAGAGAACAACCGTTCTTGGATTGAAGGACATGATCCCCGCCAAATGACGCTCGCAAGACTTAAATGGAACGGGTCGCCAAGAGCATGGGCAGCCGTAGAAACAGCAATGCTTGATGCTGCAGCCAAGCATGCAGGACTCCCGGTTTGTGACTATATCGGAGGCAGGGCGCGTGATCGAGTGGAGTGGGCAGCGTATCTTTTTTACAAGTTTGCAGATGAAAACGGGAAAGGCGAAGTCGCTACAGGAGAAGCCCTAGATCCTGAAGGTTTTGTCCGTCAGGCAGAAGAATTCGTAACCAAATATGGCTTTAAGGCTCTCAAAATAAAGGGGGGATTTTTTAACCCTGAAACCGATATCGAAACTTTCCGGCTATTGAGAAAACGTTTCCCCAAAAAAGACGGATATGAAATACGTATAGACCCTAACGCAGTCTGGACCGTTGAAACATCAATTCGTGTAGCAAAGGCGATCGAAGAGTACGAACCGCAATATCTTGAAGACCCCACCGATTCGATTGCAGATCATGCGGAATTAAAAAAACACACCGACATACCAACGGCATCAAACATGTGCGTTTCTGCCTTTGCGCACGTCAAACCAAACGCAAAGCTTGACGGTATCGATGTGATTCTGGGTGATCACCACCACTGGGGTGGCATACTGGCATACAAAGAAACCGGTGTTCTTTGTCGTGTAATGGGATGGGGTTTATCAGGACACTCCAATAATGCACTTGGCGTATCTCAAGCAGCAATGTTGCATGCCTGCGCTGCAACTCCTGAACTCAATTTCCCTGCTGACAGCCATTACCCATGGACAGATACTGATGAAGATGTCATCAAGGGAGGCAAACTTCAGTTCAAGGATGGTTTTATGGATGTTCCTGACGTGCCCGGTCTGGGAGTAGAGATAGATGAAGAAGCATTATCTCAACGCCACGAACAGTTTAAAACAGACACACTATCCAATAGGCAAGACCTGATTCTTTCTATAGATCCCGAGGCAAAATCATCGGGCCCCAAAAACGATAGGATAATCAATTTCCCAAATTACAAAAAACCCCGGTGGTAATATCGTCATCACAACATGATGGGCCCGTGAACAGGAGTGAGTAGTAAATCAGAGTCCAAGCCAATTGCGCTAACACCGCGTATGCAACTGATCCTACAAGGATCAATTCCGAAAATGCTGGCTCGACTCGCTGTACCCAATGTAGCCGCAGTTGCCGCGACCACAGCGGTTACCTTTGCGGATGTTTATTTCGTAGGTCAAATCGGCACAACAGCTCTGGCAAGTTTGGCAATAGTTTTCCCTTTCCAAACATTAATGGGCATGATGTCCAACGGTGCGATAGGTGGAGGTGTCGCCTCCTCGATTGTTAGGGCTCTTGGCGGTAACAGCATCCTTAAGGCCGAGAACTCCGCCTGGCATGCAATAGTTATCGGCATCTTCATGTCATTGCTGTACCTGATCGTATTAGGCGTGTTCAACAGGCCTATATTTTCATTAATAATCGGACCAGGAGACGTGCTGGAAGGTGCTGTAGATTACGCACAAATCGTTTTCAACGGGGCAGCGATCGTATGGCTCGCCTTTATGCTCTCCGCCATATTGCGCGGGACAGGCGAAATGGCAATAGCAGCGAATGCAATCATCCTCGCCAGTATTTTTCATATTGCCCTGTCAGGAGCTCTAACCTTGGGATGGGGTCCATTCCCCGTTCTCGGAATCACGGGTCCTGCCACAGCAATGATCGTATCCCACGGACTCGTAGCGATGTATCTATTGACCCAGGTACTGGGTGGAAAAGCACGGATAAATCTACGTCCGCATAAATTCTCATGGATATCGGTCAAGGACATCATGAAGGTAGGTGGGCTAGGTCTGATAAACAGCACTGGTCTCATCCTCACGGTTATCGCTGTCACCGCTTTCGTAGGTAGATTTGGCGCAGAAGCACTCGCTGGTTATGGGCTGGGCAGCCGACTGGAGTTGACACTCGTACCGCTGGCATTCGGAGTAGGTGCAGCCTTAACCACTGCGGTAGGTGGAAATTTCGGCGCGGGCCAGTTCGCTAGAGCAAGACATATCGCATGGACAGGAGCAGGGATCACCTTCGTTGCTACCTCCATAATCGGCGTATCAATAGCGCTATTCCCAGGGATTTGGCTCGATCACTTCACCGCAGATCCAGAGGTTTACGCAATCGGTGTTTCCTATCTGGTCATCGCTGCACCCGTATATGGAATATTTGCGGGCGGTCAAACCCTTTATTTCGCAAGCCAAGGCACAGGACACATGATTTTGCCAGTCATCATCACGTATACCCGGTTTCTTGTGGTAGCAGGATTCGGCCTAGCGGGAGCAATTCTGGACTGGAGCCTCACAACAATTTTTATCGGGGTTGGCATAGGGCTGAGCATAGTCGGTATAGGACAGGTGCTGAATATACTGCGGGGATCCGCATGGAACTACGATCGGTCCTAAAAACCACACAATAACGGGGATATTAATAGACTCTCCAACACATCCTCAAAAGGGACAATAACTAGAGTTCACAACCTGAAAGGGAATAGAACAAATGCAACTGCAAAAAAGCACAGCTTGGAGCCTCATTATTGGCCCTCTAGGACTAATGATCCTGATGATGGCCTTCGGATTTGGAACGGGGCTTTTCTTTACAGAGGACGAAACTGAACACGCCCAGAAAATGATGGACAATTACGACTTAGCACGGGTGGCGTTCACTCTTATATCAATGTCAATGGTGCTGCTCGTTTTCGGATGGATTTCATTCTCTAGGGAAGTCGACCCAGATAACCCTGCGATGGGCTATGCGAGATTAATGCTGTTACCGGGTGTGGTAATGATTATTGCTAATATGGGTCTATGGTTAGGACTGGGAACCGAAGTAGAGGTTGGGATTAACGTTACCCTAGGCCACGCTAGTGAGGCCGTTAGCACATTCGGTGATATTTTTCTTGATGTGGGTACGCTGATTATTGCGATAGTCGCCATTAGAAAAAATGTGGCAACAACGCTAGTCAAAATACTTTTAGCGCTTGTAGCGTTAGATAGCATTCTAGGATTAGGAGTCATAGTCGCAGGGATGGAAGGAAGTGCTACAGATGATCTGGATTTCTTTGGATGGATAATCTTTACACTGGCCACAGTTGGAATAGGTATTCAAAGTCTACGTGCTAAAGAATCATAAAAACAACATAGGTTACGTAGAAACCGAAGACCCCTTGGAAACGAGGGGTCTTTTGTTGTTGCCTACTTGCCAATCTCACGACACCTTAGTCCATAAAATTATGCGTGCCAAATGATAGGAGATTGCAGAAGCATGATTGCAACTATCTAACAATCATATTTACCCCCATAATAAATTTAATATCGCTTATCACTGGTAAGCGAGGCATACTCTACAGCGTAAAGCTGAATGCTATTACTTAGGAGATAATTTTGGGAAAAACATTTTTTGTAATGATCTCAACTGATCCAGACGTGGATCCGGTGAAGTCTTTAGTTGCACTTGCCTGCGCTTCACAGGCAACATCGGAGGGTCATGAAGTCAATGCTTTTTTTGCCGCTAATGCAGTCAAATTACTTCAGGCTGATTATCTAAAAGCGCTTGATGATCGGGTATCTCAGTCGCCAGGGGTTTGCAGAGAGATGTTTGACAAATTAACAGAACAAGCCAGTGTCTACTGTTCAACAATGTCACAGGCTGCAAATGGTGTCACTCCTGACAATGCAAACGATGTTCTTATAGGTGGCTATGAATTGCAATGGAGTGGGCCTCCAGGCGTAATAGCTCTAAGTAGTTCTGCTGATGTGGTGTTACCGTTTTAAAATCTAAAACAAAGACGGCAATGTTGCTTATTGTTCTGATTGATTGACTAAGCATGTCTCGAGAGATCAACAAAACAATAATCGAAAATTCAAAGTAATACAGGTCCTTTTCATACACCTGTACTTCACCCGATATCGGGTTATCCCGTCTTGACACCCACCGAAAACCCTCATAGAGAATCTATATCGTCACACTATGCTCGGGTATCATCAGGCTATGCCTGTTAGCAAGACAATTGATAACTTCAATGATGCCGTAGCCGACATCCCCAGCGGTGCGTCTATTATGATCGGCGGTTTCGGGGGTGCAGGCGGTCAGCCGACTCGACTAATGCTCGCCTTACGTGATCTCGGAGTAGACGATCTGACCATTATCGGCAACGTTGCCGGCATTTCAGCAACGACACACTATGGCTGGCGAGAAGGTGCTGATGATCCGAAACCCGTCGACCAGGGAATGTTCTTCGCCAGCGGTCAGGCCAGTAAGATCATCTGCTCATTCCCCGTTCCCGGGACAACCAATCCGTTGAGCGAGATTGAGAAAGCATGGCGTGCTGGTAGAGCTGAGGTCGAGATAGTCCCGCAGGGCACTTTGATCGAACAAATTCGTGCTGCCGGTGCTGGTATACCAGCGTTCTACACTCCAACTGGAGTTGGAACGTCCGTGGCAGAGGGTAAGGAGAGTCGAGAATTCGATGGAAGGACATATCTGCTCGAAAAAGCTCTAACGGGGGACTATGCATTTGTTCGTGCACAAAAAGCGGATACTCATGGCAATCTGCAATATGTCGGAACAAGCAGAGCGTTCGGACCTGCTATGGCGACAGCAGCAAAAATCACCATCGCCGAGGTTGACGAAATCGTAGATCCTGGTGGTATCGATGCAGAACGCGTTGGCACCTTGGGGGCGTATGTAGATCGGATCGTACAGCGAAAAGCAGGAGATCCGTATCCATGACAAGGGATCCTGCTCCGCGTCTTTCACGTACAGATATAGCCCGCCGAGCTGCACTTGATCTGCCAGATGGTGGAATCGTAAACCTCGGCATAGGCATTCCGGCACTCTGCTCTAACCTGCTTCCGGAAGGTGTTGAACTTCGGTATCACGCCGAAAACGGAATTCTCGGGTTCTCAGAGATGAACACGAAATTTGACGGTGACCCTAACATAATGGACGCTGGCGGCAACTTTCCGAAGCTCGTTCCAGGCATGGCATTTTTCGACTCCGTTGAGTCGTTCGGATTAATTCGAGGCGGGCACATCGATGTTACCGTCCTCGGCGGACTACAAGTCTCGGATAAAGGTGATCTCGCCAATTGGATGATCCCAAAACGAGGCATTGGCAGCATCGGTGGAGGAATGGACCTTGCGACAAACGCGAAACGGGTGATCGTCGCGATGGAACACACAACCCGCGACAATAAGCCGAAGATAGTTAACCAGTGCAGCTTTCCCCTAACCGCTCCAAACTGCGTTGACGATATCATCACCGATATAGCGGTCATCAAAGTCAAAACCCAGGGGCTCTTTTTGATGGAAGCAGCACAAGGGTGGTCACCGGACGATGTCCAGGCAATCACAGAACCTGAGTTTATTGTGAGCGATGACTTCAAACCCTTCCAAACCGCTTAACTGCCATCTCTCTTACTAAACTTCGATAAATTCAAGCCCAAGATCAAGCCTGATTGAAATCGACCTCAATCTGTTGCTCACCAATCAGCGCTTTCAGGTAGAGTGCCATGATTTAGAAAATCCAAAAGTACGAGAGGTTTACCCATGGCATTACATCCTCAGTCAGCGGATGCCCTTGAGAAGGCAGCAGCAATGGGGTTCCCGCCAGTGACCGATGTCACTCCTGAAGAGGCGAGAGATAACGCCCGCATCGGACGATCTGCCATTGGAGCTGAAGTGGAGCCAGTCGGCTCCGTCGAAGATAGCTCCTTTCCTGGACCGACAGGTGATGTTCCAATCAGGATTTATAGGCCAGATGAGGATGAGGGGCATCCTCTAGTGATGTTATTTCATGGTGGAGGATGGGTCATCGGAGATCTTGATTCGGAGGACACTACAGCTAGAGGAACATGCTCCCGTGTAGGTGCGGTTGTTGTATCTGTCGATTACCGTTTGGCACCAGAAACAAGGTTTCCTGGAGCGGTAGAAGACTGCTACGAAGCGACAAAGTGGGCTGTAGAGAATTCAGATTCGCTCGGCATCGACGGGAGTCGCGTTGCCACGACCGGTACCTCTGCAGGAGGAAACCTCTCGGGTGCAGTTTCGATGATGGCACGCGATTTGGGTGGCCCAGCCGTATCTCACCAAGTCCTCTTCTGCCCTGTTATCGACTTCGACTTCAATAGACGGTCATACATTGAATGCGCCGAAGGATATGGGCTCACACGCGAAGCCATGATCTGGTACTGGAATCAGTACACTGGCACGGGTGAGGACCGCTCAAATCCCTATGCTGCCCTAATCAAAGCCTACGACTTGTCGGGGCTTCCCGATGCAACAATCATCGCAGCCCAGTATGACCCGCTTGTAGACGAAGCAGTCGCGTACGGAGATGCTCTCAAGGCCGCAGGCGTGGACACATTGAGTGTTGTCTACGATGGTATGACCCATGGCTTCAATAATCGGACCGGAGTCATTGACGCTGCTAAAGAAGCGATGGATCAGTCTGCTGAGAGGATATTAAGCTCATTCGCTAAGGTGTGAACTTGGGTAAATTCGGAAAAGTCGACCACCTATATCTTTAAGCACTTGCTCGCTATGAATAACCTATTTATCAAGAGCCTGTTTAACTCATGCGGCCTCAACACTCATTGCAACCGCCCCACCTCCACCATGACATATCACAGCAAGGCCTTTACGCCCTGCTGTACGCCTCAGCCCATGCAACAACGTCACAAGAATTCGTGCTCCGCTCGCACCGATCGGATGTCCTAGCGCCACGGCACCCCCGCGAGTGTTAACTCGCTCTTTGTCCCACCCAAGCGCATCACCATTAGCAAGAACCTGGGCTGCATAAGCCTCGTTAACTTCTATCATGTCGAATTCTTCAAGCGTCTCTCCAGTTCTTTTCAGCAGGTTGGCAACTGCCAGTTTAGGAGCATCAAACAACATTCCTGGTTCATTGGCAGCATGAGCATAGCCCGAAATTCGACCAAGCACGTTAACGCCAGATTCACCAGCTTTACGATCGGAAATGACAATCGTGGCCGCTGCGCCATCGCTAATTTTGGAAGCGTTCCCTGCCGTAACGGTCTCCCCCGGAGGAAAAGCAGGTCGCAGCTTGGCAAGAATCTCAACGGTTGTATCAGCTCTTGGTGCCTCATCGGTGTCTACAACCGTTGAATCCCCCCGACGACCTTTTACATTTACTGGAGTAATTTCATCAGAGAACCATCCCTCGGATATCGAAGAAGACGCAAGGACGTTACTGCGTTGAGCGAACTCATCCTGCCGAAGTCGCCCAATACAATACTTCTCATTAATCGCCTCAGCAGAACTACCCATGTGATGATTTTCGAAGGGACACCACAAACCATCATGAATCATAGAATCCGTCAGGTTCGCGTCGCCAAGCCTATGTCCGGTCCTGCTATCAAGTAGCAGGTGGGGAGCCTGACTCATGTTCTCCATTCCTCCCGCCGCAACCACATTTGCCTCACCAAGTTGAATAGACTGCGCAGCGAGGATTACCGACTGCATACCAGATGCGCAAGCCTTGTTGACAGTGAGTGCTGAAGAGGAATCGGGGATTCCAGCTGCAATCGCTGCCTGTCTGGCCGGTGTCATCCCAAGCCCAGCAGAAAGCATATTACCCATGATCGTATATTCAACTGCTTCTGCGTTTATGCCGGACCGTTCAACGGCGGCGGCGAGAGCAATTCCGCCCAGGTCCGTAGCCGACGTTGTGGAGAGGCTACCGCTGAACTTACCAAGTGGCGTACGAGCGGCACTGGCGATTAATACTTCGGATTTCATATTTCCAATTCTCAGATTTGTTAATCAGCCAAAGTAATCGAATGAGCTACAGGGACCGACAGTATCAGAACAGTAAGAACTATCCCATCAAAGCAATCCAATGAGCAACAGGAACCGACAATATCAGAACAGTGAAAACTGCTGCAAATGCACCGAAACCCTTGAACGTTTGACCCCATTTAGATTCAGCCATTTCAGGAGTCAT
>VFGZ01000054.1 GCA_009392215.1 SAR202 cluster bacterium
GTAAATAAAGATGCGATTAGGATTTAATTTCGTTAATGGACTGCTCGATACACCATTAGATGATTTACTTACATTCTCTGCCCAATACGGTGCAACTGATGTTGTCTTGCAGTCTTACACCGGGATGGATACCAAAAGCCGCTGGGCCGTGGCTCCGGGTGATAACCGCTGGGAGTTGAAAGATCTTGAAAGACTTAGGAATCAAGTTGAGTCCCACGGTCTTCATCTTGAAGCACTCGAAAATGTCCCCAGTTTTTTTTACGATCACATCATGCTCGGTGGTCCAAAACGTGATGAACAGATCGAAAATATGATTTATACCATTCGCAACATAGCACGTGCTGGTATTCCCATATTTGGTTATAACTGGATGCCTTCTAGTGTGTGGCGCGACTCAGAAAATGCATTCCATAGAGCAGGTGTTAGGGTGACTGCTTATGACCATTCTTTGCACAGTGATGCGCCACTTACACATGGTCGTTATTACACGGAAGATGAGATGTGGGATAACCTCGAGTATTGGATCAAGATCATCACACCAATCGCTGAGCAAGAGGGCATTCGAATTGGGATACACCCAGCTGATCCTCCTGTTGATTCTGTCGGTGGGATCCCACGTCTTCTGAACAGCTTCGGTGCTTATAAACGGCTTATAGAAATAGTCGATTCTCCGGCAAACGCGATTGAGTTTTGCCAGGGAACGTTTTCAGAGATGCCTGATGCTGCCGGAGAAGGCATTTACGACATGATTGAGTACTTTGGTGAGAGAAAGAAGATTTTATATGTCCATTTCAGGAATGTATCGAATGCGGGGGATCCCTTCAAGGAGGAATTCATTAATACGGGTCACGTTGATATGTATAGGGCAATGAGGCTGTATAAAAAAGTTCGGTTCGATGGTGTTTTTGTCAATGATCATGTTCCAATTACCTCAGGTGATTCACAATGGGGACATCAGGGTAGGGCCTACGCAAATGGGTATATCCAAGCATTGTTGGATGTTGTGGTTTGATAGTCTGAATTTTCAGATCATCTTTGGTGCGTGCTGAACTCGTCACCGGAAGTCAGGTTCGATGTAGTTGTTGGCTTTTGCGTAGTTAAGTAAGCAGTTCGATTCACTTACCTAGGCGCCAGTGGTGGGTGGCGTAGTATCGCCTTCAACTCCCTGAGTTGTTGAGTCATTGTGAGAAAATACCCCTAGGTCGCGCCCTTGATGAACATGTACCACCAAATCTTCTCGTTCAATGCCAACAGCGTCGGTGAGGTCTTCATCCACTATGGATATCAACTCTTGAATGGCTTCTTGGGTTAGCGATTCGTTAACGACCATTGTTGCGTGTACGAGACCTGGCACAAAGTGGAGATCGAGTCGCCCGACTGGTTTACTGTCCTCAAGTATCGTATAACACTCTCCGCTGGGTGTACGAACCTCTCTTTCAAAATAGAATTGCGCCATGGTGTTATTGCCTAACTTGACCTTGTCCGCGGATTTTCCATTTATAACTCGTTATTTCCTTAAGACCCATGGGACCTCTCGCATGGAGTTTATTAGTTGATATTGCTACTTCGGCTCCCAGTCCGAATTCGCCGCCATCATTAAAGCGTGTTGAGGCATTTGCGAAAACCGCTGATGCGTCCGCCTCGTTCAAAAAGCGCTCTATCACTTCGTTATTTTCTGAAACTATGGCCTCTGAATGCCCAGAACCGTAATTTCTAATGTGGGTGAGTGCTTCATCAATAGAGTCGACGATTTTTACAGATGCGATTAACGCCAAGAATTCTGTGCCAAAATCATCAGATACCGCCTGCTTGATTTCTGCTCGAGTGGGCAGTGCATCAAGGATGCTCATAGCCCGGCTGTCGGCTCGTAGTTCTACTTTTTGGATACCGAACTCATGTGCTAGTTTCGGCAAGAAATTATGCGCAACTGCCTGGTGAACCAGAACTGTATCCAGGGCATTGCAGACCGTGGGTCGTTGAACCTTCGCATTGACCACAATATCAAGCGCGTTATCTAGATCAGCATCAGCATCGACATAAGTGTGGCAGACTCCAATTCCACCTGTTATGGCCGGCATCTTAGCGTTTTGACCGACGAAATTAACCAGCTCTGCACTTCCTCGAGGGATCATTAGATCAATTTCCTCTTCCATCTGAAGCATTTCTTTTACAAGTGCGCGATCGGTTGATTCCACGAATTGCACAACATCACCGGGAATGTCTGAGGATTGGATTGCGTCTTTTACGATTGTTGCTAGTGTCGTGTTTGTGAGGATGCACTCTTTACCGCCTCTTAGGATGACAGCGTTCCCGGATTTTAGGCACAGCGTGGCAATATCGATCGTTACATTTGGTCGACTCTCGTATATGACGCCAATTACTCCGATTGGTACTCGTACACGTTCAAGGTGTAAGCCACTTGGAAGATTTCGCTGTTCTAAAACTTCACCTATTGGATCTCCTAGTTTCGAAATGCTTCGAGCAGCGTCTGCCATGTCTTGTACACGGTTGCCGTTAAGAGTCATACGATCTCGTATATGGAAATCCATTCCATTGCGCTTTGCGTTTTCTAGATCTTCTGCATTAGCCTCTAATATTGACCCACTATTTGCCTCAACTGCTTCAGCAATTGCGAGGAGTGCAGTATTTTTCATTTCGGCAGTGGCTGTAGCTAAATAATTTGATGCGGAGCTAGCTGCCTTCGCCTGCTCATAGAGTGATAATTTCGTCATTTGGTACTGATAGCGGCTTGATTATTTTTCATGTGTTATGAGGTATATGATGCCTCGTTATTTATGGCAGTGCCATATTATTTCGGTGAACCACTTCCGCACCATAATAATGGCCGAGAAGAGTTGGTAGAGATTTCGAGTTGTTTCCTTTGATCAGTTCAACCTCATCTGAATCGTATGATGTGATGCCCCAACCGATCGTAGTCCCGTCGAGCTCAGTGACTTCAATAATATCTCCTCGTTTGAATGGGCCCTTGATTGAGACTACTCCGATTGGCAACAAACTGTGTCCTTGATTTCTTACGGCATTAGCAGCACCAGAGTCGACAGATATGCTCCCGCGATGTTCGGAACGTCCAGTTAAAATCCAACGCTTTCGACTCTCTCGACGGGAAACAGTTGGTATAAAACGAGTGCCAATTGATTCGCCATTGCATATGGATTCGATTACATTTTTAACGTGACCTGACGCTATAATCATCGGGATTCCAGAGTCCATAGATATACGGGCTGCCTCGAGTTTGCTCGTCATCCCTCCACTGCCTTGTTGGTCGCTAGGACCGAGTGCTGATTCTTGAATTTCGTCGGTTATTTCAGTCACATGGTCAATTAGTTTTGAATCTGGATCTATCTTTGGATCGGTCGTGTGTAAGCCATCGATTTCACCGAGAAGAATTAATAAATCGGCGTCTGCTGTGTTAGCCAACATAGCCGAAAGCCGGTCGTTATCGCCGTAAACATCTCCAGTGAGTTCTTCTACCGCGACCACGTCATTTTCATTAAGTATTGGCACTGCCCCTACTGCCAACAAAGCATCTAGTGTATTTCGTATGTTCAGGTAGCGTGATCTACTTTGTAAATCACCTCTAGAAATGAGAGCTTGGGCTACCTCAAAGTCGTGTTTAGCTGCAAGTTGTTCAAATGCCATCATCAACTGGGGTTGGCCTAATGCTGCAAGAGCTTGGCGATAAGCAATTGTGCCGCGTTGTAGCTTATCTTTACCGGGAGTCCGTGAAAGTGGGCCCTGGCCAGCCGCTACTGCACCCGAGCTGACAATCAGCACGTCAACGCCAGATTTTTTCATCGACGCTATCTGTTTAATAATGTCCGCGATAGTTTTGAGGTCGAGTGACTTTTTACCTCCCGTTAGAAGGTTGGTGCCAAGTTTTATTACTATTCGCTTAGGCTGATGCATATCTTTAGTTTGGTTATGTTCGAAATCGGCTGTGTTGTCGGAACGTATAAGTTCATTGTCTCGCAAATTGTTTTACAACAACCGAAATATATAACGACTATTTTGTAACGTTGACCCGTCTCAGTGCTAGCATGGAACAACACCAAGGTCACCGATTTTGCTCGATGGCCTTTTTGGTCTGGTAGCTGCCACTTGGTGGCTAGTGTGTGGAAATTTGGAATTAAAAAAACCCTTGGAACGGGTCTGAATGAGTCTCTCGGGGTTACTGCCTCTACTCGGTCAAACTGAGCAGTTCGCAACTTTGGTAAATAGCCTACGTGCTCCTAGGGCACAGGCGGTGTTGATAGCACCAGATCCCGCCATCGAATGTACGGTGGCCGCGCTCTGGTGTGAGACGGACGCGCCTGTTTTCGTTCTTACTCCAAATCCCGAGTCGGCTAGGAGACTTTACGATCGGCTATTCACTTGGTTAGGTGATGACTCCCCTATCTTTCATTTTGCTGAGTCCGATGATATTCCGTTTGAACGATATGTACCAGATCATGGAGCAAGCCATCAACGATTACGTGCACTGGCGGCACTCCGCGGTGAAGTTAAAGGAGTAACCCGGCCACTGATTGTAGCGTCGGTGAATGCAGCATCTCAGGCGACTCTTGAGAGGTCGGTATTTGATTCATATACTCAGTCCCTCGGTATCCGGCAGCGTATTAAACTCGATAATCAAATTCACAAGCTTATTCAGATGGGGTATGTTCATGAACCAACGGTAGAGGTGCCAGGGACGTTCTCTCGTCGGGGTGGAATCTTAGACATATTTCCGGTTTCTAAAGATCGTCCTGTTCGCATTGAACTTTTCGACGACGAAATTGAGAGTATTAGGCATTTCGACCCTCTAACTCAGCGATCTGCAGGTAAAGTTCGTACCGTCACTATCCTGCCGGCCTACGAGACCCTCCCTCAATTGGCCAACGAAGATCGGGTGCAAGAATTACTAGGGGAAATGGATCTGATTGGTACTTCTGAAGAAGCGCAACGACGAATTCCATCTGACCTAAGCCATGCTCTCGCCGGAGAAGTTGTTAGCGAAATAGCGTTCTATGCAGGGTTTTTCAATTTAGGGAGTGTATTTGATTATTTACCAGCTGAAAGTTTGCTGGTTGCACTTCGACCTGGTGCAATCGAAGAGACTGCTCGGTCTCAAGATAGCCGTATGGCTAGGATGCGTGAGATCAAAGAGAAGCGTGGTGATGTTCCGGTTGGATTTGCACAACCGCATATTGAATGGGGGTTTATTTCAGACGCAATTGAAGCTCGTCCGAAGAGTGTCAAGTTATCGCCGTGGGGTATCGGTGGTGAAGTTTCAAGTGATTCAATTCGCCTGCCCCTCAGTCATCCATCTTTGACTAGCGGAGGTGTGGACGAGGCGATCAAGTTAATGAAAAGTGGTATTGCTCAGAAAAAACGAACTATTGTGGTAACCAATCATGCTAACCGTTTTCATGAACTTGCTACTGAAAAAGGTGTTTCGACTATCCTGATAAACGATGTTGTAGAAGCTCCTGAACCTGGTGAAATTCATGTGGTGCCGGGGCATCTACTGACCGGATTTTCTATCAATGTAATTGACGGTTCCGAAATAACAATCTTGAGTGACGCCGAAGTATTCGGTATACAAAAAGAGCGGCGGCGTATTCGAAAAAGGGTAATGCGAAAAGGCCCCGCACTTGAGCAGCTTAAGGAAGGTTCATACGTTGTTCATGTAGAGCACGGGGTAGCAAGATTTGCAGGAACTGAAGTCATGGGTTTGGAGGGCCAGGAGTATCTGGTACTTGAGTATGCCGACGATGACAAACTCTACGTTCCTACTGAGCATCTCGACCGAATACAGATTTACCATGGTACTTCCGATACAGCGCCTAGACTCACTAGGTTAGGGACCCAGGAGTGGAGTAGAGCTCGATCGCGGGCTAAGAAGGCAACCGAGCAACTTGCGGGTGAATTGATAGCTCTTTACGCATCACGTCAAGTTGCCAATGGATTTGCTGCAACTGCTGACACTCCCTGGCAGGATTCTCTCGAGGCCAGTTTTCCGTATGAAGAAACCCCTGATCAATTAGCGACGATTGAGGCCGTTAAAGCTGATATGGAATCTACTCAGCCGATGGATCGGTTGGTATGTGGAGATGTTGGGTATGGTAAGACAGAAATAGCGTTGAGGGCTGCCTTTAAGACTGTTCAATCTGGTCGACAGGTGGGCATTCTTGTACCAACAACTGTTCTTGCCCAACAGCATTTGGAAACCTTTTCGGAAAGACTCGAGCCGTTTCCTGCATCAGTTGACATGTTGTCCAGATTCAGGACAGATCGTCAGCAGAAAGAAATCATTAAGAAAATTGCTAACGGCAGTGTAGATATCGTCATTGGAACGCATAGGTTGCTTCAGAAAGATATTAACTTTAAGGATCTTGGTCTTGTGATCATTGACGAAGAGCACAAGTTCGGCGTCTCGCATAAAGAGCGTCTTAAGCAACTTAGGACTCAGGTAGACGTTATGACATTAAGTGCCACGCCTATTCCTCGTACGTTGCATATGTCACTTGCTGGTGTGCGAGATACGAGTACCATCGAAACACCTCCAGAGGAACGCTTCCCCATTAAGACCTATGTGTCGGAAGAAAGCGATGATCTTACTCGTGAAGCGATTCTCAGAGAACTGGATCGTGATGGGCAGGTTTTCTATTTGCACAACCGGGTGAAGGATATCGAATTGGTCGGGAATAAGATCCAGAAGCTTGTGCCCGAAGCCATCGTTGGAATTGGTCATGGGCAAATGCCTGAAGACGAGCTTGAACAAGTGATGGCTGCGTTTGAGCGTAAAGAATTTAATATTCTGCTATGCACCACGATTATTGAGTCCGGAATTGATCTTCCTAACGTTAATACCTTGATAGTTGACCGTGCGGATATGTTTGGTTTATCGCAGCTTTACCAGCTTCGTGGTCGTATCGGACGTGGGACTAATCGTGCTTACGCTTATTTGATGGTCCCGCGTGCTAAACAACTTACAGAGCAGGCAGAACAACGTCTAAATACGATTCTCGCTGCAACTGAACTGGGTGCGGGTTTCCAGATTGCCTTGCGTGATCTAGAGATTCGCGGCATCGGGAATTTGTTGGGATCCGAGCAATCAGGCCAGATATCAGCGATTGGATTTGACCTATATACAAAATTATTGTCTGAGGCGGTTCGTCAACTTAAAGAATTGGAAGGCGGACAAGACGCTATTACACCTTCCTTACCTGAGTTTTCCAATGTTCGGGTTGATATTGGAATCGATGCTCGAATTCCAGATAGTTATATCGAGGATCTTGCACAACGTTTATCTATATACCAACGGCTGGCTCGTATAAACAGTGATACGGAACTTGACGATTTAGATGAGGAAATTCGAGATAGATTTGGTCCGATGCCTACTCATGTCAAATTGTTGATGAAAACTTCCCGTATGCGAATTTTGGCTGGCCTTGCTGAAATCGATCTGGTTGCTGCTAACGAAAAGCGTGCAACTTTGTCGTTACGACAACCTACCGATGGGGCACGCGGCCCACTTCAGAAGCAACTTGGAGCAGGTGTTGATGTGGGTCATATGCAGATTCGTGTTGAAATCGATAGAGATGACCTTGAATGGATCGATGAGCTGATGGCTGTTATCGAACAGGTAAAGATGTTCAAAGAACAGATGATTCAAATGATGGATATGGCTCAACTCTCGGCAGTAGATCCGCTGACAGCTAGCTCGATACCAAAGGGATAGGATAGTCGGATTATTGTCGCATAATTGTGAGCTATGTTTAGCTGCTGTTGCTATGTGTTTGTAGTTGTCGTGTATCCTGCTTTAGAAATGAATTTTGTTATGCAGATTTTGCTGGAGTTAACATGGGTAAGAAACATCCGTTAAATCCTCAAGTGACTATTATCGGTTGCGGAACTCCGACACCACTGCCAGATCGATTTGGGTCTTCATATGTGGTTCAGGTCGGTGATGAAAAACTTCTGTTTGATTGCGGTCCGGCTACTACATGGAAGCTTGCACGTGCTGGTATTTCAACTACCGAAATTGACAATGTTTTTTTTACACACCATCACTTTGACCATGACGCGGACTTTCCAACTTTCATCCTTACACGATGGGACCAGATGGTTCCAAGAGATCGATTGTTAAATGTTTACGGTCCTCGCCTCACCGAAGAATTCACCAATGGCATCATAGATGAAGACACAGGTCTTTTTGCCCATGATTGGCAGGCTCGTGTCAATCACCCGGCTTCACAGATCACATTCGCTGACCGAGGAGGTGTTCTGCCTAGAAGTAAGCCTGAGGTAAATCCGCACAATATGGGTCCTGGATTAATCAAATCAGGCGGTAACTGGGAGGTTACCGCAGCGCCTGCTGATCATGTGCAACCTTATCTAGATTCACTGGCATACCGAATCGACACGCCTGATGGTTCGGTAGTTCTTACCGGTGACACAGCCCCTTGCGACACGGTGACAGAATTAGCTCGCGGAGCAGACGTGTTGATGATGATGTGCTGGGAATCGCATGATCGGATGGACGGGAATGAGCACTCAGGGGCATCTTCTTCGATTCTTGGTGCCGCCGAAACTGCTGCAGAAGCTCAAGTTAAGCAACTCGTGATGGTGCATATTGGAGCACGCTTGACTACTGCAGAGATGAAAGGTCCGCGCGAGATAGAAGCTCAGCGGGCCTGGAACGGCAAACTTATCTGGGGTGATGAGATGATGAGGGTTCCATGGCCCGATTGACGTCACCTGATAAGAAATATCCAAGTATTAAACCGTTGCAAGTGGTCGTTGAGAGTAATCTTGAATTAACAACACGTGACGGGGTGATTTTACGGTCTGATGTATATCATCCGACGGATGACCAGGCGTATCCATCACTTGTGTGCCGCACGCCGTATAACAAGCAATTACCGCGCTATATTGAAACTGCTACTGATCTGGCTAAGCGGGGTTATTGTGTAGTTGTTCAGGATTTCCGAGGTAGATATGCCTCAGATGGAGATTATCACTGGATGTGGCGTGAGCGCTCTGAGACCCATGATACCGAAGATGGTTATGACACCATAGAATGGGCAGCGACGTTGAAATGGAGTGATGGACGGGTAGGCACCTGGGGGCATTCAAACGCTTCGTGGGCGATCTGGATGATGCTGGACTCCCAGCCCCCTAGCCTCTCTTCAACTCTTGCCAGTGGCATATCACAAAATATCTTGGATATTAACTTCGGGATTTTTGAGACAGGCCGTCGGCTTGAATGGACTCACATGATGGCAGCCGATATGCGTCGAAGGGCAGAACTTACTGACGGAGCGATAACACCAGCTCAGGCTTCAAAACGTTGGAATGAGGTCGAGCGCGGCAAATACATATGGTGGTTGCCGCTTGGAGATATTCCTAGTGAAACATTCTCTGAACTTAATGTTCAACTTCAAACCTATCACCGCAATCAAAACAAGGAATATCAACATTTTGGAGATATTCACCCGAAGGTAAGAACTCCTATTTATCAAATAACCGGATGGTGGGATCGCCTTATTGGCACAGTAGATAATTTTTCTGGAATTACAACAAACGGTCCTGAGGAATTGAGGAATCAGCATCGCCTTATTATTGGTCCCTGGGGTCATGATGCTACTCAATATCAGGGGAAGATAGGTCCAGTGGACTATGGACCTGATGCGACGACCACATATGCAGATCTGATTGGGCGTTGGTACGACTTTGATTTGAAGGGCATTGATAACGGGTTTGCAGATGAAGCACCGGTGCAGATGTGGGTACTTGGGGAAGATAAATGGCGCGGTGAAAATGAATGGCCACTTGCTCGCACAGAGTACACAAAGGTTTACCTCCATTCTAGAGGTTCAGCCAACACGATTTGGGGGGATGGGTTACTTTCTTGGGAATTACCTGAGGCTGGTGAGAGCCAATTTGATGAATACCATTATGATCCGCGTGATCCTGTAATGAGCCTTATGCGTGGAGATTCCCAAGCAGCACCTGTAGATCAGTCTCCTCATGATCACCGCCAAGATATCCTTGTATACGACTTTCCTGTAGTAGATTCCAATCTTGAACTTGTAGGTCCTGTATCGTTGAAGTTATGGGCCGAGACTGATGGATTTGATACGGACTGGACGGCAAAACTTGCTGTGGTATATGAGGATGGATTGGCAGTCAATCTAACTTATGGAATCATGAGAGCCCGATATAGAGATGGGTATGAAAATCCCAAGCTTTTGAAACTTAATAAGGTCTACGAGTACACGATAAAATTAAACCCCATTGGCTGCCTGTTAAAACCAGGACAAAGACTTCGGCTTTATGTATCAAGTTCGGATTTTCCAAACTTTGACCGCAATCATAATAATGGCGAGGATTATTGGTCTGACTCAGATCTACGTGTAGCTCACCAGCAAGTTTTCCATACAGTTGATAGACCCTCACATATTTTGTTGCCAGTTATACCGAATTAGTAGCGTGCTGATAAAACCGAAATCTTGATGACTTCATCAACTCAAGCATACGGTTACGGCTAAAAATACCTCAAAGAATTTATGAATGACTATCAGATAATGCAAGGGAAATTTTGTTGAGAGGAATCTTGTATCAAGGTGTTGAGCAATGTCCATACCAATATGGTTATGTGGCGAAATGTTCTACATTTAGTTGTAGGGCAAGATGCCTATGAATGTTCAACCGCTGAATTATTTCCAACAGGTGAAAGCCTCTGGTCGCACTATTGCTTTTCTCGGCCTTTTGCTGGGACTGACCGCAGGAGTTTTTACAGGTGTTGGAATCAAACACCTAGTAGGAGATCCTCTTGTTTCAGGTTTGGAATCACTTCTCTTCTATGGAGCATTTGGCGGGAGTTCACTAATAACACTCTTTGTAATGCTCAATTATTTGATGATGAGCCTGCGAGTTTCCGGTGAAGGAATTGCCATACAGCGTGGAATGAAATCCGCCATGCTTAATGTGGATGTAATTCTGACTGTTCGTGTGGCTGAAACAAGATCAAGAATGTCACGAGCTGCAAGCGAGGCAACTAAATCTGGCAGACAAGTTAGCCAGATGTGGAGCGTGATGGGTATTGGTTCGGGTGTTGAGATTGATCTCTTGGGTTCAGACAACCAAGAAATCCAAACATGGTTTATCTCATCGAACGATCCTAGTGATCTATGTGAAAAATTGCAGTTGGTAATTTCGCATTTTCACGGTGATGAAGAGTTAGAAGATAGATCTGTTTCTGATCAGGTTTAAAGTTTGGCGAGTGATTGGTCGGGTAGGAAATTGATAGTTGCCCTGTTTAGGGCATCGAATTCGCTTTCAGTTAAGTTCCAATTCATAGCTGCGGCATTATCCGCCGCCTGACGGGCTGATTTCACGCCTGGTATTGGTAAAGTGTCTCGTTTGATAAGCCAGTTTAGAGCTACTTGTGAAGGCGTTGATTGATGCACACTGCCGATGTCTTTCATCAAGGAAATTAATGGTGGTAATACCTTTAGTCGCCTGCCTGCCCAACGCAATCGGCGTGGTAGAGGTGGAGGATTATGTGGTCCGTACTTCCCGGTTAATAAGCCTTCGGCAAGAGGACCGTAAGATATAACTGACACGCCCAGTTCTTTGCATGCCTCTAAAATCCCGTTGGATTCAGGAGATCTATTGAGCAGACTGTATCCGATCTGATTTGAAGCCAGTTGGATTCCTCTGCCTGAGAGGATTTCGTGTGTTTGTTTTGTCTGTTCGGATGTGAAATTCGATACACCTACAGCTTTGATGAGACCATCATCGGCCGCATCGGCCAGGGCATCAACCCAATATTTGAAATTACGGGGACGTAGTGGAAAATGAATTTGATAAAGATCAACTGACTGGACACCAAGTCTCTTCAAGCTATTTTTCAGTGCATTGCGGAAAGAATGATGTTTCCATCGCCATGGATAAGGGAAGAACTTGGTTGCGACAATTGTTTGGCCTGATGAAGATTTTTCATCTACTTGAGAGCCGTGTATTAATTTTGCAAGTATCTGCTCTGATCGTCCTCTACCGTATATTTCGGCAGTGTCGAACCAGTTGATGCCACCAGATATACAAGCGGAAAATGCATTAGCAAGATCTTCGTCTGTATACGATCGACCGTATCCCCAGTAAAACTTCCCGCCCCACTGCCATGTTCCTGCACCTACGCGGCTTACTTCTATGTCGCTTTGCCCCAGCTTTACACGTTTTGATGTCATTGTTGTCGGCGTATCGTAGTTGGTAGGCATGGATAAGAGCTTATCTGGATTGACTTCACATCAGAGGTTTTTCTGCTAAATAAAAGATTGATGCTATAGCGGTAATATCCTATTCTTCGGGATTATCAGTTTTGTTGCTAGAACAGCGCTACGTTCTTTCGGGAGATTTAAGTTGCAGGAAGATTCAAAACGCCCCAATATCGTATTTTTATTTCCCGATCAATTTCGAGCGGATTTCACAGGGTTTAATGGGGCTGACTGGCTTAACACTCCCAATATTGATTTCATTGCTGAAAATGGAGTGTCTTACTCCAATTCATTCTCGGCATCACCAATCTGCGTTCCAGCACGCACAGCTTTGTTAACGGGTATGAATGCGATTAGGAATGGTGTCACCACGAATCTTCACAACCTTCGTGCCGACTGGCGAGACGCTGGATTACGGACATGGCCTGAGATTTTATCTGAGAACGGCTATTACACTGCGGGCATTGGGAAGATGCATTTTTACCCATGGGATGAGAGGCGGGGTTTTCAGTACCGGGTAATTTGTGAGGACAAGCGATGGCTGGAGGTACGGGATGATTATTACCATTACCTAAAGCGGCATGGTTTGAGAAAACTGCATGGTAATGAAATGCCTGGATATCATGAAAACAAAGGGGCTGTTATTCATGACATTCCATGGGAGCACTCATGGGATCGATTCGTCGGGTCAGAGTCGGTCAAATTCATTGAACAATACGGGTCTGATCAGCCATTCGCAATGATGGTTGGGTTTCCAGGACCGCACTGCCCATATGATCCGGATGAGCGTTTTTTTGAGGGTATAGAGGAATCTAAAATTCCAGAAGCCGCACCTGAGGTGCGTGCTCATTCTCCTAAAATGCGCCAGGGGAATGTTGACGGTAACAAGCGCCCCTGGAATGGGGTTGACTACGCTGAATTCCCTGATTCGGCCAAGCATACTGTCCGAAAGCATTACTCAGCATTAGTTCAGCAGATTGATTTCGAGGTGGGTGCAATAATTGATGCCCTGCGTAAAAAAGGGTTGTTAGAAAATACCTATGTTGTACTTGCTTCTGATCACGGTGATTATCTTGGTGATCACAATTTGATTGGCAAAGCATCATTTTTTGAGTCAGCGATACGGGTTCCAATGGTTGCAATGGGGCCAGGGATTGAAGCCGGGCAAACTCAAGAGGCTATGGTTGAGTTACGGGACATCACTGCGACTATGTTAAGTTGGGCTGGTGTTGATCAGCCGGCATGGTACGATGCACAACCTCTGCCGGGTGAAGGTATGCCTGGCGACTCAGGCCGTTCTAATATTTTTGGATTACTTGGTGATGGCTGGATGAACTATGATGGTCGATATAAGTTGCACAAATACCGTACAGGAGAGAACTTGTTATTTGACATGTTGAATGATCCGCAAGAGCAGGTAAACCTTTATGAAAATATCGAGTTTGCAGAGATAGTTCGTCGACTCGATACCGAATTAACTAATGAATTAATGTCATCTATTGACTCCTCCATGGATGACAGGCTTGCTCAAAATGGTGATATGTCACAAGATCCTTCGTTTGGTTATGAAAGCTGGCATCGCCCTTGGCCAAATTCCCCCCGTACCTCCAAAGCGACTTACGAAAACCCAAAACTTGGGTGACGGGTTTGCGATCTCGTGTGATTTAACAAAAAACTTGGCTATTTATTCAAGGGCCATTATGGAGTACATGATGACAAGACCGTCTGTGGGTAAGAATGGTAACGATGGAGCCAAGAAGCCGAACATAATAATTATTATGGTCGATGATCTTGGATACTCGGATCTAGGGTGTTATGGAGGTGAGATCAATACCCCTAATATTGATTCGCTTGGTTATTCTGGTCTGCGATTCACTCAGATGTACAACGGTGCCCGTTGCTGCCCTTCGAGGGCTGCTTTACTAACCGGTTTGCATCCACATCAGGCTGGCATCGGACAGATGACGGCGGACCTGGGGGTGCCTGCTTATCAAGGGTATTTACGCGACGGCTGCGTCACTGTGGCCGAGGTTCTTAAAGACGCAGGATACCGCACGCTTCTATCTGGTAAGTGGCATGTTTCAGGTAGTTGGGATAATCGGGAACGTTCCAGTTGGGTGTTAGGTGATAAGAAGCATCCGCTGCCCAAGCAGCGTGGGTTTGATCGATCATTTGGGTTGTTGAACGCAGCTGATTCTTACTGGAATCCGAAGTCACTGATTTTAGAAGACGTTTTAATTGATGTTGAGACCAGCGATTTTCATATGACTGATGCAATTACGAATCATGCAGTCAACCAGATCACAGAGTCAGTTGAACTTGGCAGCCCGTTCTTCCAATACGTTGCATTTACCGCTCCCCACTGGCCGCTGCACGCATGGGAAGACGACATCGTAAAGTATGAAGGTAAATACATGGCAGGTTACGATGCCATTCGTACCGCCCGCCATGAAGAACAAAAGGGACTCGGTGTCGTGGATGATAAATGGGAGATTTCACCTCGAGATTCCGATTCACCTGATTGGGATGATGTTCAGGACAAAGAATACGAAGACATTCGTATGGCGACGTATTCAGCTATGGTCGAACAGGTGGATAGAGGTGTTGGGCGAATTATCGATACATTAAAGGAAAATGGTGAATTCGATAACACGGTCATCATGTTTCTTTCGGACAACGGGGGGTGTGCCGAATTATTTCAAGAAGATACAGATTGGCCAGATGCCTCTCAATGGGAGAGTTCCAGGACCCTCGAAGGGGAGCCAGTGCGAGTTGGTGACATTCCAGGTTTGCGACCGGGTCCGGATACGACATTTCAAGCTGTTGAATTGCCATGGGCTAACGTTTCTGACACACCTTTTCGACTGTTTAAACGGTGGATTCATGAGGGGGGTATTTCAACTCCGTTCATTGTTCATTGGCCTGACCAGGTGGTTAAGTCGGAAATTCTGGATAACCCTATGCATATCGTCGACATTTCAGCTACGTGCTATGAAATAGCTGGAGCTATATACCCTTCACAACACCACGATGCCGAGATAACACCGTTGGAGGGTGAAAGTTTCCTTCCGGCCCTACGAGGTGGAAACTGGAATCGTCAACAGCCGATCGCGATTGAGCATGAGGGTAATCGGGGTATTCGCGTTGGCGATTGGAAGATGGTGGCCGAGTGGGACAAACCTTGGGAGTTGTACAACATTTCCGATGATAGAACTGAACAGAATAATTTGATCGATGGTGAAAAGGATCGTGCGAAGGCTTTAGAGAAGGCGTACGTTGCATGGGCTGAACGAGCTGAAGTATTGCCTTGGCCTGTCGATCCCCGTGTGTTAGCGAAACGGCTCAAAGGTGATCATGCTCATATATCTCAGCATCGCGCGCCTTTGAGCGGTGAGATGAAATAGCTGGAATTGACAGCATATACTTTACGGAAGTTTTGACGGGAAATTGCAGGAGTTTTAGATGGTCTGGATCAGAATAGCGATATCGAAACTGGTGATGAATACCGTTCTTGTTCTACTCGCGGCGATGGTTTTAGTGTTAGCAGGGTGTGGTAGTGATTCAACTTTAGATGAAGGTTTTGTGCAAATTAGGACGGCTCCTGATAACTATACGGTTGATGATTTAAAAACATTTGGATTCAAGACCTCTAAACACTATGACGTGGAGGGTTTACCTGATGCACTCGACGCATGGAAGGGCTTCTGGGGTCTCGATCCTTATGACCGCCACGATTATGAGATTCGTTTCTATGCATCCCATGACCTTGCTGTTTCGAGCGGTAAGCCTATGGCTATTGAATCGACCGGCCCAGAGTTCGAAGCCAGCCGTGAAACACAGACTTGGACCGAGGGTGTGAAAGACAGGTGGCAGGCTCAGGGGGTTACTGATATATCGGGTGGCGCCAGCAAGCAGTCTAAACCGCGTCCGACTTACCCTAACTGGGCGATACTCGGGAATATGGTGATCCTATGCGATGGGCTTGATTCTGAGCAGTCTCTCATTAGATGTGACGCACTCATGGATAATTTTTTGCCGTCCGAAGAAAGTTAGTTGTAAGCCTAATCCGGATTAATTATTCAGCTTATCTGAATGTTTTTTCTGCACGCCAGACCATACTCCATAGTGGTCCCTCTCTACGGGCGGCGGCTACTGTGGCAATCACTGAGACGACGACTAAAGCTGCCGATGTGAGGCAGTAAGGACATAGTGCTTTGATTACAAAGATTTCGATGATGGTTAGGTAGATCGAACCTATGAGTCCGATTGCTGCAGAGATGCTTGCAACAATTCTTCCAGGTAAGTTGTTAGTTGGGGATTGAAATGCATGCAACGCACCTAGCATTATCATCGAGTATGTGACCATGCCATATGCTGAAGCAGGCACGCCAAGAATCTTCGCCCACTTACTGTTGAGAACAGTATTACATCCGTCGATGCTACAGGCTATCTCCGAGTGGAGAATTGCATTTGTTGTCAAATAGGTTGTAATGGCCAGACCCGCAAGTCCCAGTCCAGCTATGAACAGCCACAGACGGGATGGCCGTCTGAAACTTGTTTGTGACACTAATCTCCTACTTCGGCCAGCGCCTTCTCTATCTTTACCCTGTAGTTACCGTATTCTTGCAGGCCTCCTATGTTCTCTCCGTTTATGAAGAAGGTAGGCGTTGAATTCACACCTGCATCCACTGCTGCATCTCGATCAGCCTCGACTTTAGCTAGGTACTTGTTTGTGCTCAAACATTCATCGAATTGATCTAGGGAAAGACCCGTCATTTGCGCAATTATTCTGAGATTTGTATCTGAGAATGTGCCTTTGTTCTGTCCGTTCAAATTTACAAATATTGTCTCTTCGTATTCGTGGAACCGGCCTTGTTCTGCTGCACACTCGGCGGCTTCAGCGGCGCGCCATGATTCTGGACCAATGAATGGGAAGTGTCTGAATAGAATATTTACACGTCCGTTGTTGACGTATTCGCGGATAATCTGTTGCCCTGGCCCGAGGGTAAAATTAGCGCAGGCCGGTCACTGGAAATCCCCGAACTCGACAAGGGTTACGGGGGCATCGGGATCTCCAATTAATGATCCACCTGAGACCAGACTAGAGCTGTCGATCGCCTCATTAGAATCGTCTGGGGACAATGTCACGAATGTAATTGTGGCGATGGCAGTGATGACGATTGCCACTCCTACCATTAGCATCCAGTTTTTCTGCACGTAATTCGAGGAATCTTTGGATTTGTTTTGTCTACGTTCTTGTCTTGATGTCAATTTTGATATCTATAGCCAACTTGAATAAATCGTTTACGAATCTAAAGGTATCAGGTTAGATTTTACGACCGGTGAATATCACGTGGCGAATTCCGCCCTTTCCTTGGTGAGCTTGAATGCGGTGTTTTTCTCCGAGAAATCCGTTTCGTTTCATGCGCGAGATGAATCGTGGTTCATCGTTGGCCGACCAGATGGCCACCTTGCCACCACTTTTTAAAGCGTTTCTAATGGATCGCAGACCGTTGTCGGTGTATAGCCACGCGTTTCTCTCATTTACCAACGGAGAAGGACCGTTATCAACGTCCAGCATGATCGAGTCGTAACTATTTTGTGATTGGCGAATGACTTTCGAAATATCATCCTGGACAATTTCAGTTCGCGTGTCTTTGAGTGGGTGATTGTTGAACGGGCCAAGCGGGCCTTTGTTCCACTCGATAACTTCTGGGACAAGCTCGACCTGGACTATCACTCCGTCTTTTGGGATTAAATCGAGAGCTGACCGAAGAGTGTAGCCGAGCCCTAGACCGCCGATCATGACTTTGGCTTTTGATTTTAATTTAGTGCAAACGAGGCGCGCTAATTCCATTTCGGAAAAATGCATACGGGTCGACATGAGTGGGAGGTCGTCTGCTTTGATGACGTAATCACCATCATGTTCAACCAGTTCGAGTCGTGTGCCATCCGGCGAGACCGCTTTTCCGACAGTATTCCATGGTTTCATTCTTTTAGTTTAAAAGTTGAATTCAGTTCAGGCTATGGTGTGTAGTCGGGTTCTTCAAATGGATATAGAGGTATTCTTCGATTGTGGA
>VFGZ01000055.1 GCA_009392215.1 SAR202 cluster bacterium
GCCGATTCCGGTATTTCAAAAGGTAAACCATGGGTTCCGGTTAATTCAAAAACTCTGGAAACCTCTAGCGGAAATATTTTCGCTATTGGGGATGTAAACATAGTTCCATCGGGAGAATTCGCAATACCCAAGGCTGGAGTATTTGCGTCGGGGCAAGGAAGAAAGGTTGGCGAAATCATCTCCAGCCGAATCAATCGGTCAGATATTCCAGATCCCTACGATGGAATCGGGCTATGTTACCTATCATATTCACGCGGCCGCTCGGCGACGGTTGGAGGAAAATTCCTGACTGGTTCAGGCCCCGAAACCACACTGAGCGATCCAACCGTCTCAGGAAAAAAACACAAAGATCGATTTGAACAAGATTGGCGTAACTTTAAAATTTAACCAAGCGAGAATAATTCCAATGATTGCAGTAAGACGAACATATCTTCCAAAACCAGGAGCAGGCGGGAAGTTAAACACGCTTGTAAAACAAGCATGTGTTGCCATGCAAGAGGCAGGATTCAACAAGCCAACTGTATATAAAGCATGGCATGGTTCACACGGGGCTCTACAAACAGAACAATTATGGGATTCAATTAACGACTATGAACTTTCAAGAGTAACAGTAAGAAAAACCCCAGAAATAACATCGGTATTCGACCAGATATATCCGCTTCTAGCCAAAACTCACAACACAGAAATCTTCGAGATATCTAAGTGACTTAACCCGAAACTCCGATAACTTCTACTTGAATAAACGCAAAAAACGCGCTTGGAATATTAACCCAGTCAAGCCAACCTTGTGAGATTTCCTCAAGGTCGTGATCTGTAGCTATTCCGTAATCTATTGCACGCTTACCAAGTTCAGAATGCAAAATACGATCAGACCATTGCTCACCCCACCATTTCAACCCCTTTTGGTCTGAAAACGACCAATTTGAAGTTGTCACCTTCAAATCCGAAAACTCAGCCTCTAGAAACCATTCTTTCAGTTGTCGACCAGCGCTCGCATCACCTCCATTACGTGCCGCAACACGGTTATAAACATCTAAGAAGACAAGAAGCCGTTCGTCTGATGGCCACAATGCAGCGGTCCCCCAATCGACTTCCCGCACAGCACATATTCCTTTCGGTTTTAAAACTCTCCTGGCCTCAGACAAGGCCCTGACGGGTTCGGAAAGATGCTGCAAAACCTGGTGGGCATAAACAACATCAAATGTTTCAGCGCCATACCCTGTTTCATAGATATTTCTAACCTCGAAACTAACATTCTGTGTTCCCTTTTCATCTGATCGAAGACGAGCTTGATCAATTACCAGGCTTGAATTGTCTATACCCACTGCAGAACCGTTTGGGAGTAAATGCTCTGCGAGATCTATCGTGATTGTTCCTGGGCCACAGCCGAAATCTAAGAGCTGCATCGGTGATTTAAGTTGTGGCAAAACAAATGATGCGGAGTCACTAGCCCTCCTAGTTGAGTGAGCACTTGTAACTGATCGGTGATGTCCGTGTGTGTACTTGTCAGAATTCACAGATGAAAATGGATCCAGTTAAAGATTTGCCAGCAACATCATTGTGTGCGGAACATCAACTACCCAAGGACCATCAAGGTTCAACATGGCATGAACTTTTTGGTTAGGCAAAAGCTCAACCTCACGTTCACCATCTAAAGCAATCGTCCCGGGGTGTAAATCAATCGAAATCTGCTCGCCTGGCATTATCTTGCGCCAGTCCATAATATCGACATCCGATACCGCGCCTGGCGCGATCGGGGCTCGAACTCTAGTGGCATTTGAACCCGGCTCACCATCCATACGTATATAAAGACCATACGGATCGTCAATAGCAGTAGGCTCAAGCCTTGAACCTATAGAAGAAAGCCCTATGCTTGCAGGCTCTGCCCGTGTTAAAAACATGGAATGCAGAGTGCTTGTATCCCAAACAGCACGAGCGCCGACAAACATTTGAGTGGAAACAGCAGCGTCCACCAGAGCATCGTCACAAAGCTCATTATCTATGTAAATATCGATCCGCTTAGAACGTCGGCATGCGTCTCTACGTGTCAATGTACGCGTAGCTACAGAACCTGCTGCAATACCTGCGAGTGTTCCTTCTGTGTTGGCTGGAAAAACATTATTTGTTCCAGTCGAAATAGGAACCAATGGAACCTCAAGACAGCCTTTAGCAACAACTCTGTTGGTTCCATCACCGCCGAGTGTGACTATACAATCCGCACCCTGTTCAACCATCGCCCTCGCAGCATTGGTTGAAGCCCCTTGGTGGTCCGCAGTAGGCATGTCGAGAAAATCTATTCCGATTTCACTTTCAACATCTGCGGTTGCCGGACGCGCTAATCCAGAGTGATCTGGCATTATCAAGATGCGATCAGTACCTGTAGAAACAATCCCAGCAAAAACACGACGAAGAATATTCGCTTTTTCTTGATTAGAAACTACTCGCCCGTGTGCAACGAGTCTACGTATGTCTTTCCCGGCCGCCGGGTTAGCGATAATTCCGACGGTACTCAATTAACCAATTCCTCCAGCATCGAGTAACGCTTAAGCCCTCATCCAATCGGGATCACTCAACAATTTGGTTATCGATTGCAAGAATTCCGCAGCAGGGGCTCCATCCCACGCTCTATGATCAAAACTCAGGCTCAGATTTGCAATGGAGCGAATCAAAATTTCTCCATCAATTACAACAGGAGTGTCTTGTATAGTTCCAACACCAAGTATTCCTATTTCAGGTGGATTTAATAATGGGTTAAACGTATCAACCCCATAGGAATTTAGATTTGTAATCGAAAATGTACCATTTGTCATCTCATCAATTGAAAGACTATTCGCTTTAGCTTTTCGTGCTATATCACGAATGTTTTGCGCTATTTCCAATAGTGATTTCTTATCGGCATTCTTGACAACCGGAACTAGAAGGCCCTCAGATACAGCCATGGCCACACCAACATTGATTTCATCCAGTATTCGAACCTCGTCACCTATCAAATGCGCGTTAGCTTTAGGAGCATCTCTAAGTGCCCTGGCTGTCGCTGCAATAACTAGGTCCTGATACTGAGGTCGTATCTTGTGAGGCCGCCAATCTGCAACTAACTCACGCTGATACCCGATCATATCGGTAACATCAGCCGTCGCAGACAATGTGACTGTAGGAACATTTGCGCTCTCTGACATCCGTCGAGCAATCGTGCCGCGCAAACCCGATAATTTGATCGTCTGCTTGACCGGTATCGTTGACTCAACGGCGGAACCATTCGACACCCCGGTCGAGCTGGCATTTTCCGCTGCAGATTTCACATCATCTTCTGTCACCCGCCCACTTGGTCCAGTGCCTATTACATTTGCTAAATCAACACCGATTTCTTTAGCCAATCGACGTGCTCGAGGAGTGACAACCTGCTTGCCAGTTTTCGAATTTGAGGCAGTAACGGAAGGTGGTTTAGCGGCAACAACTGGAGCAGGTGTAGATGCAGAACCAACCACCGGTGCGACATCTGGAAGGTCAGATTCTAAATCCCCTGCCTCTAGAACATATCCCAGTACTGTTCCTACGTCGACTACACGACCTGGTTCAACGTCGATTCTACCGAGCGTTCCGTCAGCAGTAGATTCAACTTCAGCATTAACTTTGGCAGATTCTATTTCGACAAGTTGGTCGCCTTTAGCAACGGTGTCACCAACAGATTTCAGCCATTTTATAATCTCACCATCGTTCATCCCCATGCCCCACTGAGGAAGGATGATTGGTACAGGCATAATTACTATTCTCGTGCCAATTGACGGACGCAACGCATTTTGGCAATGCTCAGTCGCATTATTGCAATACTATTTGAGCTCTGAATTTATGATCGAAATTAGCGTCGGCGGTTATCTTATCGCACATATAAGGTAAATCGGAGGCCGATCACACACCTGAACGATATTGAACCTACGTAAGTTCAAATGTTAATTCCGTAAAATCTCTAACGGTTAAATCAGGTTCATATATTTCATGGGTCGCCTCAAACGGCAAATCATATCGGTTCACATATACGCCACGAAAACCACAACTCCTGCCACCCATAACATCAAAAGAGTTTGCTGAAACCATAATTATCTCTCCAGGCTCCAGCTCTAAGTTTCGAGCAGCACGCCGGTAAACACCTGATTTAGGTTTAAAAAAGCCTGCTTGTTCAACCGATATAACATCATCAAAATCGAACTGAATTCGATTTTCGACGAGATGGTCAAGAAACAAAGGATTGCCATTAGAAAGCGCTACTAACTTGAAGTGTTCACTCAACCTGTGTAGCGCGGCCAAACATTCAGAAAATGGTGAAAGTAACTGCCATCCTTCCATAAAGCGACTAATTTCCTCGCTTTTCGGATCTAACTTGTTCGCTCGGGCTACGTACACGAATGCCTTTTGCACGGTTTCTAGGTACCCTGAATGACCCAGTTCGAGAAGTGTGTCTTGATACTGCTCTATCCTCTGCCGATAACGAAGTTGTTGCCACATTGTTTCAGGATTAATATCGGATCTGTGGCTGTCAAGAAAAATCTTTAAATGAGGTGTAAGAGACCCACCCAAATCGAGAACCGTCCCAAATAGATCAAAGGTAAGCGCTTTACAGTTTTGAAATACGGGATTTAACACTATTTCCGTTTCATTTATGATCTAATCAAATGTTGCTGGTTGATTAATTTAACGGACTTTTATCAAGAAACATAATACATTTTTAGATAAAAGTATTTACCTTCTAAAAAAACCTAAAAATCTTAGCTTTCAAGAGTACGTTTTACAGCAGCAGTTACCTTTTCCACATCTGGGTAAACATGTGGCTCAAGGGCTGGAGTATAAGGAATATGCACTTGCTCAGAAGCAACTTTTTGAATCGGCGCCTGAAGTGACCAGAAGCCTTCTTCTGCAACAATAGATGCAATTTCTGAAGCAGCACTACAAACTTTATGAGCAGGATCCGTAATGACAAGTCGACCTGTTTTTTCCACAGAATTTAAAATCGTTTTCTTATCAAATGGAACTAAAGTTCTGGGATCAATAACTTCTACAGATATTCCTTCTTGAGCAAGCTGATCAGAAACAGAAGCTGCAATGTTTACGCCGCCAGCAACCCCCACTATTGTGCAATCGGTTCCCTCGCGTACCATTTCAGCCTGCCCAAACGGCACAATTAACTCATCTCCTGGCAAGTCTTCATTTTCAGGAACTTCGCCGCGCATGCCAGCCAATGTCCCATCTTCAAAAACAATACAAGGATCATTATCACGAACTGCAGACTTGAGAAGACCTTTCATGTCCGCAGGATTGGACGGAACTATGACCTTAATGCCAGGCATGTTCATAAACATCGGGTAGGAGCGATCTGAATGGTGGGCAGCGGATCCACCACCATAAAACATACTTGCGCGATAAACGACAGGAAGGGTTGCCTGGCCTCCAAACATGTACCGCATTTTTGCAGCCTGACTGATCAACTGGTCCATACCAACCCACATGAAACTGGTAAGAGTTTCGACTATCGGACGCATACCTACAAGTGATGCTCCGATTGCGGCTCCAAAAAATCCATTTTCTGAAAGAGGAGTATCTAAAACGCGTTTTTCTCCGAATTCACTTAGGAGATTGGCTGTAGCTCCATAAACAGATCTACGAATATCTTCACCCATGATAAAGACATTCTCATCTCGCCTCATCTCTTCGATAATTGCCTGATTAATTGCTTCTATAAATACTGTCTGGGCCATTGCTATCTTTTACCTGTCAAGTAAGGAATTTCTAAAAAAATATCGCATTCAATTGATTATGGAAACGCTATCGGATCAGCCCACATATCATCGAACAAGTCGGACGGTTCCGGGAACGGACTATTTCGAGCAAACTCTGTAGCCTTTTCAACTTCTTCCACCGTTTTTGCGTTGATGGCATCACATTCTTCACGAGTTGCTACACCCTGCGAAATTATATTGTGCTCTAGAATATCCAGCGGGTCGCGTTTACGCCAATTATCGATCTCCTCTTGCGTCCTATATTCACCTCGACGTACACGCCCAAGACCTAAAGAATGCTCCTCAAACCTGTATGTCAGTCCTTCGATAAGGCTTGGGCCATCCCCTGCACGCGCACGCCCTACAGCCGAAGCTGTTGCTTCATACATTGCAATGGCATCTTGACCGTCAACAAGAATTCCAGGCATGTTGTAAGCGGACGCTCTATCTGAAACATGCTCAACTGCAACAGTATCAGCATAGGAAGTTGTCACTGCGTATTGGTTATTTTCACATATAAAAATGATCGGCAAATTCCACACTGACGCAAGGTTCATAGACTCATGCAATGCACCCTGATTAGAGGCTCCATCCCCGAAAAAAGCAAGGGAGACGAATTTTTCACCTTTGATGCTGGCTGCTAGAGCCGCACCAACTGCCACAGGTACAGATGATCCCAGTATTCCAGACTCTCCCAGAATTCCAATCGAATAATCAGCGAGGTGCATCGACCCACCCTTCCCTTTGCAATATCCATCTACCCGTCCATAAAGTTCGGCCATAGCCTTATCCACTCGACCACCTTTAGCGATGGGATGTCCATGTGAACGATGATTCCCCGCAATGTAATCTGTGTCTTCTAACGCTGCACAAGCACCAACCGCCACAGCTTCTTCCCCTATATATGGATGGGCGCCACCAGCAAATTCACCAGCAGAGTGCACTTCCATTACTTTTAATTCGAAATTTCGAATCATCCACATACGTCGCAGCATCAACAACAAAAGATCGCGATCAATATCCATTTTTTTCCTCTACAACATCTCAAGATAAGTTATTCAACTAGTAGAGATTATCTTTTTACATCCATGAATCACCATTTCCGGGGAAACAATCCGTTCAGGGGAATACTTAACCCCGAAAGGGATGGCGGGATTATAGACCTGATAGGCACAGGTCGGTGGCTACTTTAGGTGTTCATTTGTTAAATCATCGCGTATCTAAACAAAAATAATCCTGAAATATGAATGATCACCATTAGCCAATATTGAACCAAAAATAAACGTTTAGAAGTCTTATGTCTTAACGCATACATAGCAGTAATACCACCAATCCACCCTCCAACTAGAGCCCATACTAAGAGCGTGTGTTCAGATATCCGTTTTTTTCCGTTCTGAGCATTTCGTTTATCCAGCCACATAACTACAGCAGAAACAATGTTTAAAACCATACACATTAACAACCAGAAATTCACAAACTGAAAATCCTTTGAAATATTGGCCAAGCTATCGACATTAAAAAATGCTTTCTTTATAAAACAAACAATACAGCCTTTTATACTGAAACTAAACTCATCAATGAAAACACAAAATGGTATTATTAATACTTGGTTTACAACTTAAGTAAACGCTTGTGAATTCAATCCGATTCACCCCTATTCTCCTAGCCCGTATTTATGTTTTACAAAAGTTTGATTTGCGTTCGTCAGGGCAGATCAAATGATGTGGGCTAAATCTAAACTCCTGTTATGAATCGCAGGGTAAGGACGACGAATGGCAACGCGAAAAAACGGCACATCCAGCATCACTAGCGGCTCATCCCAATACAGCGCTGAAGATATCACGGTAATGGAAGGCCTTGAAGCAGTGCGTAAACGCCCTGGTATGTACATAGGGACAACCGGTACAGAAGGCGTTTTTCATTTAATCCGAGAGATCGTCGATAACAGCGTCGACGAGGCTATGGCCGGCTTTGCAACCAGAATAGACATAACAATACATAAAGATGGATCTGTAACTGTAGTTGATGATGGACGAGGTATACCCGTAGATAAACATAAAAAAACCGGCCTGTCTGCTTTGGAAACAGTAATGACGACTCTTCACGCGGGAGGAAAATTCGGAGATAAAGGCTACCAAGTGTCAGGCGGTTTACACGGAGTTGGTGCCTCAGTTGTAAATGCTTTATCCGAATGGACAAAGGTTGAGGTGCGCAGGGACAATAAAGTCAGCACCCAAATGTACGAGCGCGGCAAAACTATCGGAAATATGGATGTTCGCGAATCAACAATCGAGGACCTGCCAGGTACAGGGACAAGTGTCTCTTGGATGCCCGACAGTGAGATATTCCCGGAAATCAACTACGATTGGGACACTATTGCGGCAAGATTCAAAGAAATGGCCTATTTGAATCAAGGTTTAACTATTCACCTTATCTCGCACTGGCATGACAACCTATGGCCATTTAACGACGTAACTTACATGTTCGACGGTGGCGTCCAAAGCTTTGTTAGATCACTAAATCGCCAGCGGGGTTCCGTCCACCCAAATGTTATGTATGCACAGCAAACCGTAGACGAAGTCGTAGTAGAAGTGGCACTTCAATACAACGATTCTTTCATAGAAAATTGCCTGTCCTTTGCAAACGTCATTCGAACAGGTGACGGGGGATCACACGTAACCGGATTTCGTTCGGCACTTACACGCGTCCTGAATGACTACGCCCGCAAAAACAACGTGTTTGGAGTAGGAAAAGACGATATAAAAAACCTGTCAGGCGAAGATGTCCGAGAAGGTTTAATGGCGGTTATAAGTGTCAAAGTTAAAGACCCGCAATTCGAAGGCCAAACAAAAGGTCGCCTTGGAAACCCAGAAGTCAAAGGTGCTGTAGAGCAAATAGTCGGACGCCAACTAACAGAATTCCTTGAGGACAACCCTGGAGACGGTGCATCAATCATCAACAAATCGACAACTGCCGCACGTGCTCGAGCCGCAGCGAAAAAAGCACGTGACCTCGTTATTCGAAAAAATGCAATGGATGGAGGATCACTACCAGGGAAACTCGCGGACTGTACCGAAAAAGATCCTGCCAGTTCAGAAATATACATTGTTGAGGGTGAATCCGCAGGTGGATCTGCAAAACAAGGAAGAGACAGGCAATTTCAAGCAATATTGCCATTACGGGGTAAGATTCTCAACGTTGAAAAAGCCCGACCAGAACGAATGCTCGCGCATGAAGAAATCGCGGCCCTAATCACTGCACTTGGCGCGGGGCTAGGTGAAGATTACGACGAAGAAAAATTACGATACCACCGCGTTATCATCATGACTGATGCAGACGTTGACGGAGCACACATTAGAACATTACTGCTCACATTCTTCTTCCGAAATATGCCGCAAATCATAGGTAATGGACATCTTTACATAGCCCAGCCTCCTTTATATCGCGCTTCTAAAGGACGTTCGGCAAAATGGCTTTACTCTGACAGCGAATTAGATGAATGGACAGCGAATCGCCTATACGGAACTATAAAAATTACATCTGAATCTGACCCTAGCATCACTTTAAAAAGCACAAAAATAGGAAGAGTTCTGACTCCTCTGCGTGAATATATTGAATCACTTGAAGTGGCAAGAGTTCTCAATATTCCTGAAAATGTCATTGAAAAACTAACAAAAGACCCTGAATACGCTTCGCTAGACTTCAGACCTGAGCAACCTATAAAAACGGAACATGAAATTGTTTCAGAGGCGGAACAAGTTTCCTTATTTGATGAATCGGTTGAGCCGGATATTCAAGACATAGAAGAAGTAGAACCGGTAATTCTTCCAGACAAAACCTTTGACATCGATGGCTACATCCTGACCAAAGATATCTTTAACAATCCCGCTGTCCGACGCCTACACTCTCTATATCCGACCATTAAACAGATTCTTGAAGCCGGCCCACTAACTATTACAAAGGGAAATAATGTAGTTGCTGACAATGTTGTATGGCATCAGCTTCCTGCAACATTGGATAATAACTCTGACAAATCAGGAGTAAACGTACAAAGATACAAAGGTCTTGGTGAAATGAATCCTGAGCAGTTGTGGGAGACCACTATGGATCCTAGCGGAAGAGTCATGTTACGAGTAAACGCTCATGATGCCATGGCTGCCGACGACATGTTCCGAACTCTCATGGGAGACGATGTCGAACCACGACGCAATTTCATTCGGGCGAACGCACTAGAAGTTAAAAATCTAGATGTTTAGCTAACAAATTCAAATCCATCAAACCACAACAGTGATCTTCCCTGTGGACGTCGATTCCCAAAGCTTGAAAAACGGTATCCCGCGACGCTCTAACTCATCTCCTCCACCCTGATGGCGATCTAAAACAGCCATTACCGTTACAACAGTACAACCGAAATCTTGGACAGCATCGATTGCTTTGAACAAACTACCACCGGTAGAAACAGTATCATCGAATACCGCTACTCTCATCCCTGGTTTTAAATTACCTTCAATCTGTTTACCAACGCCATAATCTTTTGCTTGAGGCCGTACAAAAAATCCAGTAGTGGTTTTTCCTTTTAGATATGAATAAAGAGCTAGTGACCCAACAATTGGCACAGCAGCCACACTCGGACCACCGAATGCCTCAGCACTAGATTCATCTATTACTAAGCTAAAAGCCCTGGATATCAAATCTGCACCTTCAGGGTCTGTAGAAAGCATGCGTCCATCAAAATAATAAGAACTCTGCTGTCCTGAAGACAGCATGAATTCTCCAAATTTCAGTGAATCCAGTTCAAGTGCTCTTTCATACAAGCGTGTTGCAATCCTATTAAGATCCGATCTTTGAGTCATGCCTGCTCCTATTCAAGATAAAGACCTTTGGTTTTAATGTAATCGGTAACAGCTTGAGTGGTAAGTTTTTCAATTTGTTTATGGCATTTATTGAAGTTACGAATCATGGTTGCCGATACATCTACCATGGGCCCCTCAAGATATTCCATTTGTATATCAATATCTAAATCACTTCCTAATAAGGGAGAGTTAACTCGGATGGCAGGACGACCAACTACGACAACTGTCGCAAAAGATTGAATTTCTTCAACGCATTTCCACTGATGAAATGAATTGGCTGCATCTGTTCCTATGATGAGTTTCATAACAACTGAATCGCCCAGTTGCGCGTGCAAATCTCTTAGCGTATCGATGGTATAAGTGTGCCCGTGACGAACAATATCTACATTTGACGCCGAAAAATACGTCCTATTTTTTACCGCTAACTCAACCATCTTAAATCGATCAGTAGCTGATGCTTCCGGAGGATATTTTCTTAACCACTGATCATTAGCTACAACAAATATAACTCTATCCAAACTCAATTTCAGACGTACAAATTCTGCTATGGCTAAATGACCATTATGAATAGGATCAAACGTTCCACCAAAAACTCCAATTGTCTTAATATCGGTTGGTGGAGTCATATTAATCCCAGTTGAATTCCCAATCTCCAACCATAACGGTATCACCGATTTCAATACCTGCATCATTTAGAGCTTTAGTTACTTTCAACTGTTCTAATCGGCGTTGAAATTGAATGCGAGCTTCCCAAGTATCAAGGTTACTACCTTGAGCTAAGCGAACTGCTTTTTGATGGACTATACGCCATGAACCATTGCGATTACGTACTATTGCTTTTTCGAATTTTTTAGCAATGGGTTTAATTATGACAGCTTCGTCCTTCACAGCTTTAAAAGTTGTTTTTTGTTGTTGATTTTCTTCTAAATAATTAGACATAGCTTGTTTCAAGTCATCAACACCTAAGTATGTTGCAGCTGAAACAAACATAATTTTTGAATGTAATCCTTTAGTAGATTCAACCAATTCGATAATTTCACTTGTCAACATTGCAACTTCATCAAGATCAAATTTATTAATGACAAGTATTTGAGGTTTTTTAGCAAGTTCAGTATCAAATCTTGTTATTTCATTATTGATGCTATTTATCCGCTCAACAATATTGTCTTCACTGCCGTCTACAACATGTACAAGGACACTTGTTCTTTGTATATGCTTCAAAAATTCATCGCCCAAACCTATGCCTTGATGAGCTCCTTCAATTAATCCTGGAATATCTACAACCACAAAAGTTTTGTGTTTATAACCTACAACTCCTAAAACAGGTTCAATAGTTGTAAATGGATAATCAGCAATTTTTGGTCGAGCAGCACTAATTGCAGTTAATATGCTGGATTTGCCAGCATTGGGCATACCAATAAGGCCTATATCTGCTAAAAGCTTAAGATTAAGACGTATCCTACGAATTTCACCATCCTCTCCAGCTTCAGCTAAAAGAGGTTCTTGATGCGTAGAACTTACAAAATGGGCATTACCTCTACCACCTTTTCCTCCCTGAGCAACAATTATTTGATCACCTTCATGAATAAGTTCACCCATTAATTCTGTATCTTTGCCGTCTTCCCACACCCAAACTTCCGTTCCTACTGGCACAGAAACCCTAACTGCTTGACCATCAGCACCATTCTTATGATGTCCTTGACCATTCGATCCATTTTTAGCTATGAAATGTGGTTGCCAATGAAATTTTGTTAATGTATTGATTGAGGAATCAGCAACTAACACAACATCTCCACCATGACCTCCATCCCCACCTCCAGGCCCACCACGAGGTAGTAAAGCTTCTCTTATAAAAGAAACTACGCCATGACCTCCATTACCTGAACGAACTTCTATTACTGTTGAATCAATCATGTGAAAAAGGAGTAAGTGTTGTCTATTAATATTTAACAGTAGTAATAATAATGACTGTTGAAATGTTTATATCGTTCATGAGATACGTATAAAAAATGTGTGAATTAAATGAGAGGAATAATGAAATTTAGTGGAAAAGAAATCAAAAATGTGAACCTGTAAATAAAATTTTGACTTTTGTTAGATATGTAATTTTGAATTTATAAAGTTATTCACGAATAACAACAGTTATGTATGGAAACTTACACCATTGTTAGTAATAACTTTAAGAGGTTTAATTAGAAAATCGATGAGACCGAATCAATATGTTTCTGATTGCGGATAGGTGATCCCGCTTTGAGCTATCGATTTTCATTAACTGCTCAAAACGTTTATGAGCATATAAAACAGTTGAATGGTCTCTACCACCAATAGCTTCACCTATTCGTATCGAAGTTAAATGAGCGTCTTCTCGAAGCATATACATTGCTATTCGTCGAGCTTCTGCAGTCGCCTGATCACGACGTTTTCCGGTGATGCGGTCAACTGAAACTCCTGTGTACTCTGAAACGGCTGATAATACTTGATCTATTGATATGACATCTGCTGGTGTTTCTATCAATAAGTTTTTCAGAGCTTGGTTAGTAAGTTCAATTGTTATGGGATCACCAATAAGTTGCGAATAGGCGATGACTCTATTAAGTGCTCCCTCTAATTCACGAACGTTGCGATGAGGCCTCTGTGCAATTTCATTGAGTACATTTGTATTCAGGTCAGGCATTTTACTTTGGAGGATTGCATAGCGTGATTCATAATCTGGTGGCTGAAGATCAACTTCCAGTCCTCCAGCTAGCCTAGATTGAATTCGTTCTTGGAGCAAACTTTTGCTTGCTGGCTCATCTCCACTAATAACAATTTGCTTACCGGCCATGTGTAATTCATTAAAAGTGTGAAAGAAGCCTTCTTGAGTTTGTGGTTTTGATGCTATGAACTGAATATCGTCTACCAACAGCACGTCTGTATTGCGATATCTCTCCCGGAAATGGTTTGCAGATCCTTCTCGAATGGAGCTGATGTATTCATTCGTGAAGCGCTCACTACTTACGTACATTACTTTTAGTTTGCGTTGGATAAAAGCATGTCCAATGGCATGTAAGAGATGTGTTTTGCCAAGGCCAACTTCGGAATAGATATAAAGTGGGTTATAAATTTTGCCTGGGGCTTCCGTGATTTTTATGGCTGCTGCCTGTGCAAGACTATTGGATGGCCCGACTATAAATGTGTTAAAGGTGAATGAATTTTTTAAAGAATAGGATTGTGTGTAAGCTATTTTCCCGTTTTGCTTGATGTTTGCTGATGTTATGGTTTGGGACACTTTTTCTGGCTGTTTTTCATCAATACTACGACTAGATGATCCTTGTACTGTGAATTCGACTGAAAGCTTGCGACCAGCTACGCGTGACACCGTGCGGTGTATAGTTCCAGAAAGTCGCTTTTCAAGCATCTCAGCTGCAAAAGGGCTTGGGGTTGAAATTGTAAGAGTATCGTTTTCTAAACTGCTTGGAACAGTTGGTTTTAACCACGTTTCATAGTTGGGCCTGGGTATTTCTAATTGAAGTTGACCTAAAGCAGCTAGCCAAATTTTTCTTGCGTTAATCGTTTCCGAACCCTCACTAAAATTACGCACAACAAGCCTCAGGCCGGACCTGCCGGATAATTAAAAATCGACCATTATGTGGAATACATAGACCAACGAAATCGGTAACTGGACGTTACCTGTGGTGGTGCTGGCCTAAGGGCAACCGTACCATGTATAAGGGAGGGGCTTGCAACCCCTTCGGCGGTCTATTTTGCCCAGATTTACCATTAATTTCCCAACAATTTTGTGACAATATTCACAACTCAGTTTGGACATACATAATAAGCACCATTTTAGTGCCTTAGCGCGCCGGAGCCGCGCGGGGGATTTTGGCAAGCGCCTTGTGTCGCGACATGTTTAAAGTTTTTGAATGAAAATTATTTTTTTTGGTTCACCTAATGACGCTGTTCAATTATTAGACTCGTTAATTACAGCGGGTCATGAAATTGCGGCGGTCTACACTCAGCCTGACCGTCAAGTCGGTAGGGGTCTCACAAAACAGGCGACAGCTGTGAAAATTTTTTCTGAACAATGTGGTTTGGAAACATTTACCCCTGTAAGCCTTCGCGATGATGAAGAGGAGTTCGCTCGTATTTCAAATATAGGGGCGGATGCTTTTGTTGTTGTTGCATACGGACGTATCCTGCCACCTCAAATACTTGATATACCGCCACTTGGCGTAATTAATGTTCACCCTTCTTTGCTGCCTTTATATCGTGGGCCTAGTCCTGTATCTACCGCGATTCTTGACGGACAGTCATATACAGGCGTTTCATTGATGCTACTAGATGCAGGAATGGACACCGGGCCGGTACTCGCCCAGTCTCTTCCAATTAATTTGTCAGGACGTGAACGTCGAGGTGAATTACAGACACGTCTTTTCAAAGAATCTAAGTCATTACTGCTGGACGTCCTAACCCAACTTGACTTGGGAACCATCACTCCTGTTATTCAGGACAACGCCGCAGCATCTATGACTCAATTGTTGCGTCGATCAGATGGTGAAATTGATTGGACGACATCGGCTGTTTATATTGAGCGTATGGTACGCGCTTATGATATTTGGCCAGGTACTTTCACTACATGGAACGGAAAAAATGTGAAAATTCTTGAATCTCAATTAATCGATGGCCCTACAACAAATCCAGGTGAAGTTGTGCTTAATTCTGGACATTTAAATGTTAGTACTGGTGATGGATTGCTTGAAATTATTCAATTACAATTGGAAGGTCGCCAGGCGGCCATGGCGCCTGATTTTGTTCGTGGTTACCCTCAAATTAATGGAGTGATTCTGGGTAATTGACCATGGAAATCTTATGTGGTTTCAATCTGTACGATTTCTCGGTGGGCAATATGACTTCGCACGTGATCAACGTTGGCTAACCACCAGTCACTCCCGTAAAACTCTGCTTCATATTTGGCAATGTTCTCTACAGAATCGCCATATGAGCGAATCCAAATAAATTGAGTGCGCTCTTCGTTGACCCATGAGCATTCAACTTTAATATTTGCCTCTTCCATTAATGGAATTAGCTTTGGAAAAAGCTCGAGCCAGCTATCAAGTTGACCCTTGTTAATGGTGTAGGTGCGTAAGTGGGCGACAGTCATTGGGAATATGATCTCCGTATCTTTGTGTTGGTGCGTTAAAGACAATGAAGTGATTCAAACGGATCTTAATTTTTCCAGCATTATGTTCATTGAAACTAGTGTTTGGTAATTTATAAATGTCTTGTGGTGTAATTACTATCGTTTCATCATTCCCATGAGGGTCCGCTTACCGCCAGGTCCGGATAATTTTTTCATCATCTTTTGCATTTGTTTGAACTGCGATAGCAGTTGATTTACTTGTGTGATAGAGGTTCCAGAGCCTACAGCGATTCGTTTACGCCTTGAGCCATTAATGATTGTGGGTTCTTGCCGTTCAGATGGTGTCATAGAGTAGATAATCGCTTCTACTCGTGATATTTGACGTTCGTCAAGATCTTTGGAGTTTATTTTTCCTTTAAGGGCACCAACGCCAGGCATCATACCTAGAATGTCACTGATGGAGCCCATTTTCTTGATGGTTTTAAATTGTTCCAGCATGTCGTCGAGATCAAACTGATTTTTTAGTATTTTATTTTTAAGTGCAACAGCTTGTTCGGTATTGAATTGAGTTTCAGCCTTTTCAATAAGAGATTCCACATCTCCCATTCCGAGGATTCTAGATGCAATTCGATCAGGGTGGTAAATCTCTAACTGGTCGGGTCTTTCTCCAACAGTTATATATTTGATTGGAACACCAGTTACCGATCGCATTGACAGTGCTGCACCACCACGAGCGTCTCCATCCATCTTGGATAAAATTATTCCTGTTAAACCTATACGTGAATTGAATGTACTACCTGAATTCACTGCATCCTGTCCCGTCATGGCGTCAACAACAAGTAGTGTTTCTACAGGAGATGCTGCATTTCGTATTTCTTCGAGTTCGTTCATTAATTCATCATTGATAGCAAGTCGACCGGCGGTATCAAGGATCAGGTAGTGTACGTGCTCTTTGGCAGCTTTATTAATCGCAGCTTTCGCAACATTTAATGGTGTAGAGTTGGGTGATTGTTCTGCGTAGACATCGATATCGAGTTGTAGGCCCAATTGTTTTAGTTGTTCGATAGCTGCTGGTCGCTGCAAGTCACACGCGGCCATCATTACTGAGTGTTTTTGTTTACGTAGATGGAGAGCTAACTTGGCGGCGGATGTTGTCTTACCAGATCCCTGTAAGCCGGCCAACATAATCACGCTTGGTGGTTGATTGGCTCTATTTATTTCAACAGTTTCTCCGCCCAGAATGTTTTTTAACTCTTCTCGAACAATTCTAATCACCGTTTGTCCGGGAGTTAGAGAGTTATATACCTTGTCGCCACTCGCTTTTTGTTTAATGTTTTTTATAAATTGGCGTGTGACTTTGAAATCTACATCTGCTTCTAGTAGTGATAATCGCACTTCCCGCAGAGCGTCATCTATATTTTTTTCCGACAATTTGCCACTATTTGTTAGCTTGCCAAAGATTCCATTAAGCTTGTCGGAAAGTGATTCAAACATGATTAGAGTTTACAAGTATCGATTAGGAAACTTATAAGCATGAACTTTGTAATTAAAAAAGTTAAACAATAATTGCATTTCAACGATTGATTGATCTTGGAACTTATATTGTAAAGCAGAGTTTATCTTTTGATGAATAAGTCTAACCAAAAACAATTCACCCTGATTGCTCATAGAGGAGCATCATATGATGCTCCTGAGAATACGTTTGAAGCGTTCGACCTTGCGTTGGAAATGGGATTCGACAATATTGAAACAGATGTCCAATTGTCTAGTGATGGACGTTGTATCCTAATTCATGATGATTCGTTGTATCGAACTACCGGTATTCATGGCCTTGTCGCTGAGACTGGCATCGCAAAGATTAAATCACTGCATGCTGGCCTTTGGTTCGAGGGTCCAGATGATGGTGCTGGATCCATAGGTCCACTCGCATATCCTGATGCCTTCATACCGACTTTGGATGAATTCCTCGAGCGTTACGGGGGGAAAATTCATATTCATCTTGAATTAAAATCTACCCAACCCGCGTTGCCTGTCAAGGTGATGGAATCTTTGGAAAATTGGGGCGTTATTGGTCAGCACACAGGTGATTACTTATCCCCTGGGCTTACTATTTCGTCGTTTCATGTGGAACAGCTTGAGCGTTCCGTTGTACTAATGCCTGAAGTTGCACACGGGTGGTTGCTTGAGAAAATTAACCAAAGTTCCTTAAAGGTTGCATTGGATTTAGGGCTGGCAGGTATTTATCCAAATGCATCGAAAGTCACTAAACATCAAATAGAAATCGCCAATGAGTCCGGGGTGTCCGTTAGAACTTGGGGCATAGGCAATTCCGTAGAAGCTTTGAAACGTGCGTACAGATCAGGCGCTACTGGCACTACCGTTGATTGGCCTGTTAAGGCATATAAAATACTGGCTTCAATTTAAAGTGTTTTGGGGGGTATTTCGGAGAGTTGGGAGGAACGGGTTTGTGTGTGCGTCAGATTTACTGGAAGAATATGACATAAAAGGGCACTTGTTAATTGATTGATAAAATCAAGGATCTGGCAAATTTTACGCTTTAACTAAATAGCTCCAATTGAATGAAACTATCTAGTGTTATTACATTGATGATTTATAAGTTCGGATAAAAGTATTGACTACGACGGATAAGACTCTTGGTGGTTACGATAGCGGAGATTCAGATAATAACTTAAGTCGTTATATCCCTTCGGATATCGAGAGAAAATGGCAATCAAAATGGGAGTCTGATGGCATTTACAATGCAGAAGACCATGTCGAAGGCAAGAAGAACTATTATGCCTTGACGATGTTCCCCTACCCGTCAGGAGATCTGCATATGGGTCATTGGTATGCCTATGCCCCGGCAGATGCATATGCTCGATTTAAGCGCATGCAGGGATACAACGTTATGCACCCGCAAGGATTTGATTCTTTCGGCCTGCCTGCGGAAAATGCCGCCATTGAACGAGGTGCGGATGCGCGTGAATGGACTTACGAAAATATTGAAACGGCTCGAAGACAATTTCGTTCTATGGGTACTTCTTATGATTGGTCCCGCGAGTTGGTTACATCCAACCCTGAATATTACAAATGGAACCAATATTTCTTTTTGCAGTTCTATAAGAATGGTCTAGCTTATCGTGAACATGGTCAGGCGAATTGGTGCCCGAAAGATCAAACCACTCTCGCAAATGAACAGGTAAAAGATGGTTCTTGTGAACGATGTGGCGCGAGTGTGGTTAAGCGAGCCCTTCCGCAATGGTTCTTCGCTATTACTAAGTATGCTGATGAACTACTTCAAATGGATGGAATTGACTGGCCCGAGAAAATTAAGACGATGCAGCGTAACTGGATAGGACGCTCTACCGGGACAACTATTGGATTTGACGTAGATGAATTCGTGCCAGGCGAAAAAATTCAGACGTTTACGACACGTATAGATACGGTGTATGGAGTTACTTTTGTTGTTCTGGCACCTGAGCATCCTTTGGTTGAAAAATTAACTCAGGAATCCCAAAGGAAAATTGTTGAACAATATGTTGCACAGGCAGGTAAAGAGACTGAAATTGAGCGTACTTCAACCGAGCGAGAGAAGACAGGGGTCGCAACTGGTGCTTATTGCATTAATCCACTGAATGGTGAACGCGTTCCTGTGTTAGTTGGTGATTATGTACTTGCGACATATGGAACAGGTGCTGTGATGGGTGTGCCTGCGCATGATGAAAGAGACTTTATATTTGCAAAAAAATACGATTTAGAAATTCGGGTTGTAGTTGCACCACCCGATTGGGACGGCGCAGAGCTGACAAATGCATGGATAAAAGAAGGGTTACAAGTAAATTCAGCAGAGTTTAACGGAATGCCTAGTAAAGATGGAAAAGAGGCCATCGCCGATAAAATTGAATTGAATAAATGGGGTTCTCGAACGGTTACTTATCATCTTCGTGACTGGTTGATTTCACGTCAGCGTTATTGGGGTACACCCATACCAATTATCTACTGTGATGATTGCGGAACATTGCCGGTTCCAGAAAATGATTTACCTGTCTTGCTTCCAGAAAATGTGAAGTTTAGTTCTGATGGTAAATCACCTTTAACTAAGCATGCTGAATTTTTAAACACTGCATGTCCTGAATGTGGAAAAGGGGCAAAGCGTGAAACCGATACCTTGGATACATTTGTGTGTTCGTCTTGGTATCACCTTAGATTTGCTAGCCCGAGCTTGGATGAATATCCTATCGATTCGGAAAAAATTCGGGCATGGATGCCCGTTAGTCATTACATGGGTGGAGCTGAGCATGCAGTGATGCATTTGCTCTATTCGCGGTTCTTTAATAAGGCCTTGCGTGATTTGGGGTATGTTGATTTCGATGAACCATATTCACGTTTAATGAACCAAGGGATGTTGATTAAAGACCATAAGAAGATTTCTAAACGGTCTAATCCTCTGACACCAGATCCCGTTGTTGCAAAGTATGGTGCAGATACGATCCGTTGTTATTTAATGTTTCTTGGGCCTTGGGATCAAGGTGGAGATTGGTCGGATTCTGGAATTAACGGGATTCGACGTTGGCTGGGTCGTGTTTGGGGTTTGGCTCAGCGAGATGAATCTACTTTAAATGGATCTCGGGGTGAACGTAGCCTACAACGCGTTGCTCATATAACGACCCAGCGTGTCACCAGTGATATGGACTCGTTCAAATTTAATACATCTATATCTGCTCTTATGGAATACACGACAGAATTGATACGTCGTTTTGATGCAGGTGATGTTTCTGCTAATTCGTGGCGCGAATGTGTAGATCGATTGTTATTACACATTGCTCCCTTTGCTCCTCATTTGGCTGAAGAATTATGGGAACGAACTGGCCATTCAAGTTCTATCCATTTGGAACTCTTACCTCAGTTCGATGAAAACTTGACGACAAGCGATACGATTACGCTTGCTGTTCAAGTAAATGGTAAGCTCCGTGACCAGATTGAGGTGATTGCGGATATTGACCGGGAAGGTGCTATATCAGCGGTCAGGGAAAGTGAAAACGTTGCCCGTCATATGGAAGGTATGACTGAGGTTAAAGCTATCTACGTTCCGGGCAGGCTGGTTAACATCGTTGTTAAGCCTAGTAAATAGCCTAGCTATGGATATGTCTGTATCCGTTGTGGGTTTGAAGTAATTTTTGAGGACTATTTGTTAATGCACGTGATGACATGGCATGGGGGGTCGGATTTTTCACTTGATCGAACACCCAACCTAGAAGCTTCCGCTGGAGAAGTGATCGTAAAAGTTGACACAGTGGGTGTTTGCGGTACTGATGTGCACATCACCCAAGGTTTATTTCCTGCCACACCACCTAAGGTTCTCGGACATGAAGGTTCGGGCATAATTATTTCTGTTGGTGAAGATGTAGATGCGAGTCGTGTTGGCGAACGGGTGGTTATGAATACGACCAGTCATTGTGGTGAGTGTCAGGCATGTATTACATGGTCTCAGTCCCGTTGTCAGAATTCTTATCTTACTTCTGGGATGTTTGCGGAATACGCAAGTGCCCCCTCTCAATCTGCGGTGAAAATACCTGACACGTTGGATCTTGAACACGCTGCATTGACTGAACCCGCATCATGTTGCCTTTCGGGTGCGGAGATGATGCGAATAGATGAAAATGGCTTTGGAGTTGTCGTAGGGGGTGGAATTATGGGGCTATTCACGTTGGCTTTTTTGAAGCGGCTAGGCGTGGATAGGATAGTGATGTCTGAGCCGGTGGCAAGTAGGCGTGAGATGGCAATTCAATTTGGCGCAGACTTGCTTCATGATCCAGGGGAATGCGACCTAGAGGAATTTATAAAGGATCATAATGGTGGCAATGGAGCGAACATTGCTGTTGAAGCAGTAGGGCGTCCGAATCTTGTAGCTAAATGCTTCGATGTTGTTAGGCCTCGTGGCCAAGTACTCATGATAGGGGTTAATCCCGAGGGTGCTGCGTTACCGGTTGATATGTACGATATCCATTATCGAGAGATAACTCTGAAAGGTGCATTTGGGCGTGGGGATGTGTTTGCTAGAACTCCAACTGAAATAGATACGCTGAACTTGGATGGAGTAATATCTGGTCGTTATGTACTTGAGGATGCCCCGCAGGCGATTATTGATTCTGCTGAAGGAAAAGGGGTTAAGTTTGTCATTAAGCCTCATGGGTAGTTGTGGGGGTGATGAAATTTAAAAATGACTTACTTGCCTCATTCAGCGAAGTGAACGATCCGTCTGCTACGGCCGCACATAGTGCCGCGCCTATGGCTGCTTCTTCATTGTGATGGCTCAACTGAACAGGTATGCCTAACTCAGTATTGATAGATTCCCATAAGACGGGATTCAATTTTAGTCCGTTTCCCGACCCCACGAGAAACGAGCGTTCTCCAGCTCCGAGACGTATTGCTTCTCTGTAAGAGCTTGCCAGTTGAATTGCCATGGCTTCGAAAAGAGCTCGTGCTATGTGTCCGGGGGTGAACGTCCCTGGAGTAATCTCGCGTATTGCTGCTTTTGCCCTAGGGTTGCTACGAGAACCTGTGAAAAGTGGGTCTACGATTACACCTTCTGAGCCGGGCGGAATGTTGGTTGCCAACTCAACCAATTTTTCGTACATGATATCGGAATCTAGTTCGTATCCAGTTAATATCTGCGTGGCGTTGTTAAAGAAATCTCTCAGAGTGCGGAACGTTCGACCTCCGACTACTCCTACTCCAGCCAGCAGGTAGCCGCCTTGAATAAATGGTCTAAGTTCAAGCCATCCACGTGGGACGGCGTGTTGAATATAGACCGACGCTTGTCCACCTGTACCGATATTTATCGCTAGTGTGTTTTCATAATCTGTCACAGTCCCTGCAAAGCTGCACTGATGATCACCAGAAGCAACGGAAACAGGAATTCCTGCATTTACACCGAGTTTTGAGGCCATCTGCCTGGTTAGGGTTCCTGCTGGTGTGCATGACTCTGCGAGATCTGATAGTAGTGACCGGTGTAGACCAAGCGAATCGATAAGGTTGTAGTTCCATTTCATTTTGCTTAAATCGTAAACACCCCAACTAACGGCATCGGTTGGGTCGGTGACAGGGCGAGTTCCGGTCAAGCGCGATACAACGAATTCAGGAGCTGTTGTTCCGTGGATATTGGAAACGTTTGATGAGAGCTCTTTATTAACTTTGAGCCAGTATAGATTTGGGGCGGTATAACCTGTGACAATCGGGCAGCCGGTGTTTTCAAAGGCTGGTAGTCCGCCAGTATCTGGTTTTGCACCCCCAAGCTTGCCCATCGCATCGAGGTAATTGTGGTTGTTACCTGGGATTACGTCTTTAGCACGTTGATCTTGCCAAGAGATGAAATTACCGATTGTCTTGAGTTGGTTGTCTAAAAGTTGTAGCCCCTGCTGTTGACCAGTAATTCCAATGGCTGCAGGTTGGGCGTTGGTGCACTTGATTAGATTTGCCGCGTTGGTGATAGCGAGATCGGCCATTCGCTCGATATCCCACTCAGATCGGCCGATTTTTTTGTTTGCAGCTGAGGTGATTTCGGATGCGTTGACCGCACTAGATGATCCGACAACCGATTTGGACTCGATATCGATAATTACAGCGGTCAAAGATGTCGACCCTACGTCGATAGAAAGATATTCAGTGGACATTTAGTTATATTACCGGTCCAGAAATCTATATTAGATTGTTTCAGTGAAACTATGGCGTTTCTGAATTAATGATGAAATATTTTCTTAGACATTAATTTGGTTCTTCTTGACCCTTCGGGACGTTTGGTGAGAAGAAGTTAGCTACTTTTTGCCCAGGGTCCTTGAATCCCACGGGCTCCCATATTCGAGCTTCGGTGGTTTGTTCAACGTGGACATCATGTCTATCAAAAACACTGGTTTTGAGGCGGGTTCCCAGTCCGGGTCCTTCGGGTGCAAGCAGGTAGCCATCCTGGATGATGATGTTAGGTTCTATGAATTTGTCATACCAGCCTCGGTAATAGGCACGGTTGGTTTCCTGAATCATTACGTTTTGGCAATTCATTGATATGTGAGCACAGGCGAAGACGTTTACTGGTCCTGTCCAATCGTGTGGCGCAATTGGGGTTTGATAAGTATCGGCCAGTGTCGCTATCTTTTTAGTTTCTGATATTCCACCAGTCCATATCAGGTCGGGCATTACAATTTCTGCAGCGCCCGTTTCAATATATTCGCGGAATTCGAAACGAGTCATCAATCGTTCAGCCGCACATATTGGCGTTTTGGTTTCGTTGGCTAACTTTAGGTGGGTTTGGACGTTTACTGGATGGATCATCTCTTCCTGCCAAAGCAGATCGAATTCATCCATCGCTTGAGTGATTCTGATGGCTGGAGCTAATGCCCATTGACCGCCGCCATCATGAGCGATTTCGATCTGATCCCCCAGCGCTTTTCGCTGTTTTTTGAGCGGCGCCAAACCTTCTTTGATCTGCTTTGCCGAAACGAAGTTACCGCCGGACTCCGCGGCATACGGTGCCATGTAGTAAGCCTTTGCTGCAGTGATTCCTTCGTCAATCAGACTTTGTAAGAAACCAACGGGATCCTGTTGTTCAAATTCGTTGTCCTGCCATTTACCGTAGCTGCCAATGGTGTTGTAAATGCGGATTTTGTCGCGGCATTTTCCACCTAGAAGATTGTAAATTGGCTGGTCAAGCGCCTGACCTACGATGTCCCATAATGCTATGTCGATTGCCGAGAGCGCTCTTAATTCCGCGCCTGAGTATGTGAATATGCCTGCAAGCTTAAATAATTCGTCCCATATTCCTTCACGATCCATCGGGTCTCGGTCAATTAAAGTGGGACCGAAGATTTCGTGGACCACGGCGGCGACTGACCTTGGTAAATACCATGTTTCGCCTAGTCCGATCTCTCCAGAGTCAGTGTGAATACGTATCCAGCACATTTGCCAGAATTCGTCAACGTAAATGGTTTCAACCTTGTTAATTTTCATTTCATCAGGTTTTTCGTCTCGTTACGCGGTGTGATTTTATTCCAACTGTGCATCAGGATTCATTTTCTAATGGAATTATCACGACACATAAACTCCAGTTAGTGATAAATGATGAATCCTTGTGTTGTTTTATCGAACGTCTTCCAGGACGATATCGAATACCAGATCGGCATTTGGTGGAATTGCTGCACCCGCACCTTGAGGACCATATCCTTGATCGGCAGGTATGTACACACGTCGTTGTCCTCCGACTTTCATACCCAGTATTGCGTCTCGGAAGCCCGGAATAACTCCACCGACGGGGAATGAGATTGACTGACCTCTTGTGTAAGAAGAGTCAAAGACGCAACCATCAGATGCTAGCCATCCTGTGTAATGAACATCAACCCGGTTATTTTGATCTGGGGTTTTGCCATCACCTACTTTTGTGTCGAATACACGAATCCCTGATGCCTCGGCGGTGTATTGATCTTCGGTTACGTCTTCGAACTGCGGAGCCGTTTCAGGGTAATCAGAGTTGTCACAATTAGACACTATCGACCCTCCTTCTGGTGTTGTAGTAGGAACTGGAGTAGCTGTCGCATTGGCAGCAATGGCTGTAGCCGTGGTAATTGCTTGTGCGGGGGTTAGAATACTGACCAGCTCAATTTCATAAGTTAGCGTGGCATTAGGTGGGATCATTGGTGGTGATCCGATTTCCTTGTATGCAAGAGAAGCCGGTATTTCCACGCGCCTTATCGTTCCAGGAGACATGGTTAACATCGCGTCTCTCCATCCTTGTATTACGGATACGAGGATGAGGTCAGTGGTTGTCCCGCGTGAATACGAAGAATCAAATACACATCCGTCATCAAGCCAGCCCGTGTAATTGACCGTAACCATATCTTCAATTCTTGGAGGGTTACCGTTTCCTGTTACTCGATCGTAAATTTTTATACCATCCACTTCGCCGACAAGTTGATCAGCGGAAACATCCTCGAACCTTGGCGCTTCTTGTGGATACGCGTTGTTATGGCATAGAGATGTATCAGCGGTTGGCTGAATAATTGGAATTTTTACGTTATCTGGATTTTTGCCGGCTGCTTGGCATGCAGGCAGGATAAATAAGGTGGAAATTAAAGCAACCACCATAAGTCGTTTTGACATCAATTTGTTCAATTTGTTAAATCTTGTATTGGCTATTTCGCAGCGTTTGCGTTTGCAATGAATTCATTGAAACCGTTGGCGATCCAGGGGCCGGCACCGGTCATAAAGAATCTGACGCCCATCTCAGTGTAACTGGCGACATTTTCATTTGTGGCGAGAGCGCCAGCATTACGGCCTCCTGCAACAATTCGTGAAATCGAGTCGTTGATTTTTTCTTGTACATCGGGGTGCTGGATATCACCCATATGTCCCATAGACGATGCAAAATCAGAAGGCGCTACAAAGAAAACGTCTATATCATCAACCGCTATTATTTCGTCTAGATTTTCCCACGCGATGATGTCCTCTATGAGAACAATTAACATTGATTGGTCATTGGCGTTATCAAAATAGTTTGAGACACCTAAACCTTGTCGGCTGGTGAACATTCCTCGCTTGCCCTTGGGTGTGAACTTACCACCTTCCACTACGTTTCGAGCTTCAGCGGCGTTGTTCACATGTGGTACGACAATAGCTTGAGCTCCACGATCGAGGGTACGGTAGATTAGTCCTTGTTCGTTGAGATTTATTCGGGCTACCGAGGTCATTCCCCAGATATCACATGCCCTAGTCAGATTTCCGAGGTCGGAAGCGTCCGTAGCTCCATGTTCTCCTTCTAACCATATTCCATCAAATCCCAAGGGTCCTACGGCATCTATATCATCGGGATGAGTAATTCCACTTACGATGGTGACAATTTCACCGTTAGTGAGTTTCTGTTTAGCGCGATTTACCCTGAGTTCCAATAGAGTGCTCCCAGAAAAATAATCGAAAACGAATCGTCTGACATTAAGCTATGAGAATTCTAACCCTTGAGATGCTTTTGGTGTTGCACTTTAGGCAGGTCGCAAAATTAAAAATAAATGCTTCAAGTTAATGGTCTAGGATTAACCTGCTAAACAGTCCCATCTATTACGGCATCTATTACCAGCGGTTTGTTCAATTCACATCCTCTGCGAATTTGTGCGGTTAATTCATCTGGCGTTTCGACTCGTACCCCCTCAACTCCGTAAGCATCTGCTTGAGATTTAAAGTCGAGCGGTAGGTCGAAGTCTGAGGCGACGTAGCTGTCTGGTGTTGGTAGTTCTTGCATCCTGTGGTAAACATTTGAATTGAGTTTTAATATTCTGTATGACCGGTTGTTGCAGATAACGAAAACCGCAGGGATATTTGAATTGGCGGCGGTCCATAAAGCCTGTACGGTCATTATGGCTGTTCCATCACCCATCACTCCCACTACTGGTCTATCCGGCAAGCCTAATTGAACTCCCATAGTTGCTCCCATTCCCCACCCGATAGCTCCTCCACGAATGGCGTAGTAGCTTCCTCGCTCATCTGGGCTCATTGCTTCGAAAATCAAGCCGGCGGTACTTATTCCATCGTTAAAAACGGTGGCATCAGATGGCAGTGCCTCAGCAAATGTGGCTGCAAATGTAGCCGGGCTCATTGGAGACATATTTCGTTGCGTACTGACCGATTTAGCAAATGCTTCTCTGCGTGCAGTTGATATTGCTGCGGCATCTTTTATCCTGAGGGCTGCTTCTTCAGCTTTGGTCCCCGTAAATTCATATGAGACAGCTTCAGCCAGTTGACTTACTACTTCCGAAGGTGCAGCAAGAATTGCAATGTCCGCTGGTTCGGACTTACCTACTGAGCCTGGGTCTGAATCGATGTGGACTAATTTAGTACTTTTAGGAATGATGTCTTCGGCTTGGTAGAAGAAATCATCAAATACTGTACATCCAGTAGCGATGATCAGATCGGCAGATCTAATTGCTTTGACTGCGTCAGGGTTACGTACTGAAAGGTTGCCCTGCCACAGAGGGTGTGTTGCAGGGAAGTTGACTTCGAATGAGCCATGTCCGTATACAGGAATTCCTGCTGTTTCAGCCAGCTTTAATGCTGCTTGGTTACCTCCATTAAGCCGATCTCCAATAATCATGATTGGTTTGCTGGCTGTAGCAAGAAGATCACAGACTTCTCCTACTGCATTCAGGTCAGTTGATGAATTCTGCACAACTTCCGTCGAGCCTTGGATATTCACGTCTGCGATATCATCGAATGCATTAGCACTCATTCCGACAAATACCGGTCCGGTTGGGGAAGTTTTGGCTTCCTGGAACGCTCGTCGTATGACTGATGGGACTTGTCCGGCGTGGGTGATTTCTGCGCTCCATTTGGCAAAAGGCCTAGCCAATTCTGCCAGGTCTGAACGACCTGAACCGAGCTTTCTAATGTCTTTATTTCCAGCTGTCACTACCATCGGTGTTCCTGAACGTAGCTGGTCAATCATCAATGACAGTCCATTGGCCAGTCCATTGTCAATGTGTAAAGACACCAGTGGTACAGTTCCTGTGCTTCTCCCATATCCCTCTGCCATGCCGACAGCGACTCCTTCTTGGAGGACAAGCATGTAATTTAAATCTTTGTATTCAGGCAGAATGGTCATCATAGGAGTTTCACTGGTGCCGGGATTCCCGAACACATAGCTCACTCCTTCGGCCACAAACATCTGAAGTAAAGCGTGTTTGCCTGCGAGCTTCATGATGTAGATACCTTTCTTTTAAAGTTTTTCGCCAGATTGATTGATCAGTAGATATGTCACAATTATTTATGGGTTGGCTGGTGGTGAATGCTGAAGGTTTAATCTGTATAAGATCGAATCACGCGTCCTGGCCTTTTTCCCGTGACTTTTTTATTTCTTACTACAACAGTTCCGTTTACTAGCACGTCTTCTATTCCTTTTGAATATTTGTGAGGTTCTTGGAAAGTGGCCGTATCTTCTATTTCTGAAGGGTCAAGTATGGTGACATCTGCAAAATATCCCGGAGCTAAACGTCCTCTACGCGTAAGCTGAAGACGTTCAGCAGGGAGAGTTGTCATTTTTCTTATGGCCTCTTCAAGGGAGACTAGATTTGTTTCTCGAACTCTTTTTAAAAATCTTGGAAAAGTCCCATAGCTGCGCGGATGCGGTTTACCTGCACTCAAAGGACCAGTTGCTCGAAGGGAACTACCGTCTGATGCGATCGCGACCGATGGTGCAGCGCTGATGAGGTCAACATCTTGCTGAGCCATACCGGTGATTACGAGTTGTGCGTCGAATCCTTCGTAGATACGTGCTAAAGCTTCACTTTCAGTACAGTCCATTTGAGTAGCGATTTCTGGCAGCTGTTTCCCTTCGAGACTTGCATCTGGGGCGTAGTTTGCGATTGCTATTTTGCTTGGACCTGAAAATTTTTCAAAAGCTTGTTCCAATCCATTAACTATCTGTGCTCGCAGGTCGGCGTCTTTTAGTCTTTCTAGAGCCTGCTCCCTGCCTCCTTCAAGTGCCCAGCGTGGAAAAACGTTTCCGCTCATTGGTCCGCTGGCAGATACGTATGGATAAACATCCGCGGCCGCATCAATACCGTCGTCTTGTGCTTTATCAATCATTTCTATTAGATCTGGAGATCTTCCTCTCAACGGTCCGTTGGCCTTGAGATGTGAGACTTGTACTTTGACTCCGGTCCTGCGGCCTGCTTCCAAGGCCTCCATAGTAGCTACGAACAGTCCGGGGCCTTCTGTAGACGAGTCGCGTATGTGCGATGAATAAAGTTTGTTTCTGTCAGCTGCTACCTGAACGAGTTCGAATACTTCTACCGCGAGAGAGTAGTATCCGGGAGCCATTGATAGGCCAGTTGAGAACCCAAGTGCACCTGCATCAAGACTCTCTGCTACCAGTGTTTGCATTCGTTTCAGATCACCAGAATCTGGAGCCCGTGTATCCATTCCCATCACGGCTTTTCTGACCGTGCCGTGCCCCACTTGGGTAGCTATGTTGATATTGGAACCAGTTTTTTCTAGAGCATCTAGAAAATCACTAAAACTCGTCCAATTAGGCGACCATTCTGTGTCATACCAAGCTTTACGGGTGTTTAGATCTGAAGCAGCTTCACCGATCAGTGGGGCGCAGAAGCTAATACCGCAATTTCCCACGTACTCGAAAGTAACCCCTTGGGTTATTTTGCTGTCAGCGTCAGGGTCAATAAAAAATGACATGTCCGCATGACTATGCAGATCGATAAAGCCAGGTGTTACGACTTTACCGGTTGCATCAATAACTTGATGTGCTTCTGCTTCTGTAGAATTCCCGATAGCGACGATTGTGTCGCCATTAATCGCTAAATCAGAAGAAAATCCTGTGGCGCCAGTACCGTCTATTACTGTTCCACCGCGGATTACAACATCGAACATTTACGTCTCCTCTGATACTGATCCAGGCACAGGATTCTTAGATTCATACCAGTCGCCTTTTATGCACGCAGCGCGATGATTTCCTGAAACACTCTGGAGTTCTGGTAGCTGGGTACTGCATTCTTTGGTAGCTAAGGGGCAACGTGTACGAAAAACACACCCTGAGGGTGGGTTTAAGGGACTAGGAATATCTCCCTCAAGTACGATTCGTTCACGGCTGCGTTCTAATTCAGGGTTAGCGGTGGGCACCGCTGAGAGCAATGCTTGTGTGTAAGGATGCTTTGGATGATTGTAGATATCATCTCTAGAACCAATCTCGACGATTTTGCCCAGATACATTACTGCGACACGATCGCTTATATTACGTACCACAGATAAATCATGGGCTATGAAGATATACGCGAGTCCAAATTCAGTCTGTAAATCTTTGATCAGGTTGATAACCTGGGCCTGAATGGACACATCAAGGGCGGAAACAGGTTCATCAAGCACCATGACCTCTGGTTTTGCCGCTAGTGCACGCGCAACGCCGATTCGCTGTCGTTGGCCACCTGAAAACTCATGAGGGTATCGCCCGGCCATCATGGAGTTGAGGCCGACAATTTTTAATAATTCTGCGACTCTTCGTTTGTAGTCACTTTTTGTTGTGGTCAAACGATGAATCTTTAAAGGCTCTCCAACTAGATTGCCTGCCGACATGCGTGGGTTTAAGGATCCGAAGGGATCTTGAAAAACCATTCCGAGGTGACGCCGAACATCTCGTAGGCGGTTGCCTGTGGATTGTGTAATATCCTCTCCATTGAGCAATATCTGACCTTCGGTGGCATTTTCTAACTTGAGAATTGCTCTTCCAATAGTGGTTTTTCCGGAACCACTTTCTCCTACCAGTCCGAGGGTTTCTCCAGAGTTAACGGTTAGGTTTACACCGTCCACTGCTTTAATGACTCCGACTTGTCGTTGAAGGATAAAACCTTCAGTCACGGGGAAGTGAACTTTTAAATCCCGTATCTCTAACAAAGGGGATTGTGTGTTTGAGTCGGTCTGACTTATCGTAGAGTCAGCGGTTGTAGTTGTCACGGAGTTATTCCTAGTAGGTTTTTGTTAACTCGTTGGTGTTCCCAGCATGCTCCGAAGTGCGCATCTTCCACTTCTTCCAACTCAGGTTCAGATTCTTGACATTTTTGTTCAGCATAGTCACATCGATCGATAAATGCGCAACCTTTGGGCAAATCAGTTAGGTTTGGTATTTCCCCGCGTATCGGTTGCAGTCTTATATCAGCATCGAGATCTAATGTCGGCACGGAGTTTAAAAGTCCTACGGTGTAGGGGTGCTTGGGTTGTTTATAAACTTGATCGAGGCTACCGGATTCTCGTAATTTTCCTGCATACATGACATTCACACTGTCAGCGTAACGGGCAACGACCCCAAGGTTGTGCGTAATGATGATTACGGATGTGCCAAGTCGGTCAGTAAGTTCTTTGATGATTTCTAAAATCTGGGCCTGAATGGTTACATCAAGAGCGGTAGTGGCTTCGTCGGCTATCAGTAACTTCGGTTCGCAGCTTAGGGCCATTGCGATCATGATTCTCTGTCGTTGACCACCTGAAGTCTGGTGGGGGAATGTTTTAAGTCTCGTTGCCGGATCGGGTATTCCGACCAGTTCAAGCAGTTCGCTCGACCTGCTCAATGACTGTTGTTTGGTCATACCCAGATGTAGTTCTAGTGGTTCACGTAATTGGCGTCCTATACTGAGTACTGGATTCAGCGATGTCATGGGCTCTTGAAAAATCATTCCAATATCGCGACCTCTGACGTTTTGCATTTCCTCTTCGGATATTTTCAAAAGGTTTTGGTCTTGGAAAATTACATCCCCGGATACGATTCTTCCCGGGGGAGATGGGACTAGGCGCATTATGGAAAGTGCTGTGACGCTTTTGCCGCAGCCACTCTCTCCGACCAGTCCCAATGTTTCACCTTCTCTTAATTTAAATGAAACGTCGTTTACTGCTTTAATCGTTCCTGCCGAGGTGTTGAAATGGGTCGAAAGATTTTTAACATCGAGCAATGTCGACATAGCCGATTAGCCTCTCTGTAAGAGTTTTGGTGAGGTGTATACATATTTGACATTAGGACGATTCATTTTGGTTGTCTCTAATCGCAAAAATTCAGTATCCCAGTACAATATTGCAGTTCGTTAGTGTAAGGATTCTGTTGTCAGCATCCCATGTATCAATTGTTCCAACGACTGAGTTTGTGCCGTCAGGTGTGAATCTACGGAGTTCAGCATCGGTGATGATTTCGAATATACATGTCACACGTCCGTTGCCAGCCTTGAAGCTGACATAGGACTCTCCACCTGCATCAGTGCCGGCTTCTAGTACATTACCTTGGACTACAAATTTCTTGCCGATTTTTGGGGTTGCAGTATCAGGTGACTTGCGGAATTCCTTTTCAAGGTCTCTTGCACTTGTTCGTGTGAAGTCATCAGCCGATAATTCATCTACAAGTCCACCTGTAGATTTCTCGTCAATGGTTTTACTTGGTGGTGTGGGCGTTGGAGTGGCTTCAACTTTTTTCTCAATTGTCGGTGATGGTGCTACGGTAGCTTCTTCAAGTGGCGCTCCTATTACGGGAGATATTTTCTCCTGCTGGAACATTAGGTTATTTTCATCATCTTTATTATTTGTATTGGCTGGGTTGTTTTCGGTGGTTGTCGCTGAGCTACCGGAACCATCATCTGATCCTCCACATGCGAGAACGCCTGATAGAAGAGCAGCCGAGAATATGAGCGTAACTAATTGATTTACGAACGTTTTCATCTATTTTTCTCCTCGCAGGCGTGGGTCCAAAACATCTCTAAGTCCATCCCCAACTATATTTGCAGCAAATACTGTTAGAGCCAGGAACGCTCCCGGGAAAAATGCTATCCAAAAACCCACCCTGATGAATTCACGGCCAGACGAAATGATGTTGCCCCAACTCGGGATAAATTCTGGTGTTCCAACTCCCAGAAATCCTAATGCCGCTTCTGTGAGGATTGCTCCTCCAAAAAATATTGAAGCCTGAATGATCACAGGTGCTAGTGTGTTGGGGGCTATGTGCAAGAAAAGAATACGCTTTGTGCTTGCACCCGATGCTCTCGCTGCATCTACGTAAGTTCTTTCTCGTAGGCTCAAAACTACTGCTCTTACCACGCGAGTCATGGCGGGCGTATCGACAATTGCGATTATGATAATCACATTGGTAAGGCTGCTACCAAGTGCTGCTACGAGAGCAAGTGCAAGTATCAATGTTGGAAACGACATCATGCCGTCCATAACCCGCATAACTATATTGTCGGCAACACGGTTGTATCCAACGATTACGCCCAACGTAACGCCTACTATGGTTACTATGATTGCGACGCCAATACCTACATACAGTGATGTTTTTGAGCCATGCAAAGTCCGTGAATACACGTCGCGTCCTAGTTTGTCGGTTCCAAACCAGTGGTCAGCTGATGGGCCATTAATTCGTTCAGATACTGCCAGTTCGGTAGGATCATACCGCGCCACCGTTGAAGCGGTAGGCAGTAAAGTCAAGATAGCGATACCCACCATCACGGTTAGGATGATCGACCCGATCATCAGATTTGGATTTGACTTTAATGTCTTCCAACTTGTCGCAACCATTTTGCGAAGACGAACTTTGAGCGGGGGATCTTCGTAAATATCTACGTCTGTTTCGTAAGTAGTTTCCACTTAGAGCCTCACTCTTGGATCAAAAAAGACGTATGCAAGATCCACCATGAGATTTATAAATACGTAAAAAGATGCTAGAAGCATAAGCATTGATTGAACCACAGGGAAATCACGATTTTGTACAGTTTCGGCAACTAGTCTTCCAAGGCCTGGGATTGTGAATACCGTTTCGGTTACCACAACTCCCGTAATTAAGGCTCCGGCCAGCGTTCCTATCACCGTGATAATTGGAATGGCTCCGGCTCGCAATGCGTGTCTGAATAGGACAGGTTTATTTGCCAATCCCTTAGCCCGTGCGGTTCGGATATAGTCTTCGCGCAGAACCTCGAGTATTGAGCCACGGGTCATTCGTATTATCACTGATGAGCCGCTGATGGCTAGCAGGGCTACTGGTAGCGTGATGGACTTTATCCACCCGAATACATCTTCAGTTATAGATACGTAACCGATTACCGGAAACCACCTCAAATATACAGCAAATGCCAGAATGAAGATAAATCCTAGCCAGAATCCCGGTATAGAGATACCTAGCGCAGCGAATATTTGGATGCCTCTGTCCCATCGGGATCCAGCTTTCCATGCTGCGAAAACTCCCATAGGAATTCCTAGGAGTACTGCGACAGTGCCGCCTACAATTGTAAGGGCGATCGTAGGCTCTAATCTTTGGCTGACAAGTTCGGCTACTGTTCTACCCGAGTAGATTGATTTTCCGAAATCTCCCCTGAGTGTGCGACCGGCCCATTCCCAGAACTGGGTGGTGACTGGCTTGTCCAGCCCTAATTCAGCTCGAATGAGTTTCACGTCGTCCGGACCGGCGTAGTCACCTGCCATGATATTTGCGGCATCGCCTGGCGCTATGTGGACTAGTGAAAACGTTGCGATTCCAACAAAGATTAATATTGGAATTACAGCGAGTACGCGCTTAAAAATATAAGCAGTCAATTAACCGTTCAAACCCTTATTTTCGAATTTATTCGAAGCTCGTCAAAAACTAACTATATCGTGTCATCACCTAATTATTTTAGTTGGTTAAGTTTAGTGATACACGCGTTGCGAAGCTGACAAGCAGACGGCGAGACTCTTGTGAGTCCCGCCGCCTGCGATTAGTTGTACTTAGCACTCAACGATCAGAAGAAATTACTTTGATCGCCAAGCGTTATAGACGTTCCAAGACATGCTGTACAGGCTTTGAGAACCTTGAACGTCAGCGCGTATTGCTCCAACGCCAAAACTGTCACCGAACGAAATGTAGGGTACGTCTTGCCAGAAGACATTCTGCATTTCTTTTACGATGGCAAGCTGTTCGTCAGCTGAAGATGCTCTTGCGAGACTCTCCATTCCAGCAGTCATAGCACCAGATTCATCTTGATACTTGTTCCAGTACTTGTTCTTGGCCAAAGAGCTGTTGAGCAATGGGTTAGCGGCCCAGGCTCCTCCACCTGCGGTGTGGAATACGTCCCATAGTTCTGGCTTTTCACGCCAGTTGGTTTGGGTTGCCCAGTCTGTTTGCTTGAAGATGACGTTGAAACCCATCTTTTCAAGTGTCTGACGAGAGATTTCGGCCGGTCCTGAGAACCTAGCTCGGTCTCCAGCTTGAAGGACAGTTATGTCCGTGCCGACTAATCCCAGATCTTTGATGGTTTGCTGCGCAGCTTCAAGTCCACCTTTGTCGTGGTAGTTGTAAACTCCTTCAGATCCGTCAGCCCAGCCACCCCACTTACCTGCACAGGCCATCATTGATGGGCACAGGGTATAGAATCGGCTGTCTCCGTGACCTGCGATTAGGGCATCCTCTACGGGGAAGGCCATCGCGAATGCACGTCGAACTCTTGCGTCGGTAAATGGACCATCTATATTGTCAATCCATGCACCTTCACGAGCAGGGCTCGTCGTGGCAATAGCAACTCTAACATCAGGATTTGCTGTTAGCGTATCTACCATGTCAGCCGGAACGTCACGACCCAATAGATCGACCTGACCGACTTCTAAAGCAGCGACTCTGGCATTGGAGTCAGGGATAACGACGTAATCTACAGTGTCGAAGAATGCGTCTTTACGACCTGCCATAAACGAAGCGGCAGAGTCTGCAGGGCTGTAATCCTCATAACGCTTTACGCGCAGGTGATCGCCAGTAGCCCATTCGTCGAGTTCATACGGTCCAGTGCCGATTAGTACATCAGCACCTTCAGCAGCTGGGACGTCGTACATCTCAGGCGGCATCATCACTGGAGCATATCCACCAATGCGTGCGAGGGCTTCAAGTATTAGGGCTGTTGGCTCTACCATGTCGATAGAAAACGTGAGATCTCCGGTTACAGAGATATCGTCAACGAAACCGAAAATCAGTGAGCCATAGTTGTCACGCTCTGCCCAACGTTCCCATGACTTGACAGCATGCTCTGCATTGAATGGAACTCCATTATGGAATTTAATTCCGTCACGAAGCGTGAAATTCCATTGCATGCCATCGTCAGAGACTTCCCAGGTATCTACCAGTAATGGCGTAGCCTGCAAGTCGCTGTTGTAAGCCATCATTCGCTCTTGGACAGCAAAAGAGGGCTCGTAAGCGGTTGTACCGGTGGTTCGGTGGACGTCGAGTGTCGAGATAGCAGCACCCAAGGCTACTTTCAATTCACCGCCGTATCTGTCGTCAGTCTGAGGAGCTTCGACTTCTTTTACGACTTCGACTTCCTTTACGACTTCAACTTCGACTTCCTTTACGACTTCAACTTCTTTCTCAACTTCCACTTCTTTTTCAACGACTTTTTCAACGACCACTGTTTCCACAACAGTGACAGTTTCCGTTTCACCACCGCAAGCGATGACCAGCATCGCAGATAGTGACAGTGACATGATAGCAATCAGCCACATTGTTTTTCGAAATACCATTTCTGATGTATCTCCTGAGAATATTAGTAAACCGATAACCCTGGATGGGGTACACCGACAGAATACAGTACATCAGGCGGTGTGGGTAGTATTTAGGCACAGGTATAAGAGAACTGTATAAATATGTGTATTATTTATTTAGTTCTGTAGGCGTGTGGGCGAAATTATGCATACGCTCGAAACTCATTAGAAGAAATTACCTTGAATTTCCACCGATCGTTTGAACGGATTTAATTCGAATAACAAGGAGTTAAAGCGCCAGCTTTAATAAAGGAATAAAAAATGAATCGTATTGAAGCTAAATTTGTCGAGATGCATCCTCAATCAAAACCATTAGCCGATAAAGCGAATGGTTTGTTTGCTCAAGGAGTGACTCATGTATCTCGTCAAATGTTTCCTTACCCGGTATACATGGAGCGTGGATCAGGACCATTCAAATGGGACGTTGATGGGAATAAATATATAGACTATAAAACCGGTCACGGATCTATGATCTTGGGCCAGGCTCATCCAGCGATAGTTAATGCTGTTCAATCACAGATGGCAAATGGTACTCACCTGAGTTCTGGAACGCGTTTTGAGGTGGAATGGGGTGACGCGGTATGCAGATTAGTTCCATCGGTAGAAAAACTCCGTTTTGTTGGATCTGGTACCGAAGCCCTGATGATGGCTTTCAAGATGGCAAGAGTTTTCAGTGGGAAAGAAAAGATTGTTAAGTTCGCGGGTGCTTTTCACGGTTGGTCGGATCCGGCTTATGTTACGGATCCTGAGACAGATCGCCAGTATGGAATTCCAACTGGTACCAGCGACTCAATAATCAATGCTCCTCCTCACGATCTTGATGCGATCGATGAAATTCTCACGGCGCGTGATGATATTGCAGCTGTTGTGTTTCAGGGAAATGACATTGCTCCTCCTGAATTTATACGTGGTTTGCGCGAATTAACGAAAATACACGGCATTTTGTTGATTTTCGATGAAGTTGTAAGTGGGTTCAGGTGGTCCAATGCTGGATGTCAGGGACGATACGGTATAACCCCTGATTTAAGCGCGTTTGCAAAGATACTTGCAGGAGGATTGCCGGGTGGATGTGTTGGTGGTAGAGCTGATGTGATTGACACTGTTGGAGAAGGAGGGATTCGCCACCCTGGCACATTCAACGCAAATCCTTTATCAGCCGCTGCAGGGAGCACTGCTCTTGGCATAGTTGAGCGTGACGGTGTAGTCGAAACTGCTGAAAAGCAGGCAGTGCGATTAAAAGATGGCATAAATAAAGTTCTTCAGTCCATGGAAATCCCTGGTGGAGCTTACGGTGTATCATCGATAGTCATGGTCAGTCTTGGTACGCCAGTTGACACCGATGATCCTCATGCTGTTCCTGTTGGTGTTGAGCAGGGAGGTCGTCCGGTAGCAAATGAAGTTCTCGATCAGCTTCAACTTGCGATTATTAATGAAGGGTTATGGACGCATCCTGCCTCGATGATACTGTCGGCTACCCACAGCGATCATGATATAGATGAAACGGTGAACAAATATGAGGCAGGACTCCAAGCGGTGCGGTCGTCTGGTTTGATTTAACCATTAATTTTGACAGCGTCACATGGTCCTTGCAGCAGACCCTCGTTCACTGGCGGTTCTTGCTGCTATTTCGTCGATGTCAAGGGACTTTTCTGGCCATTGATCGGGAGTGGTGTGAGACACACGCAAGAGCAATCTGGCGAGTAATCCTGCATACTCTTTCAGTTCTCGAGTTCGCACTTTATCCAGTGTGTCTGACGAGCTGTGCCCAAAGCTCGCATCAGGGTGCCGACCGACGAATCTCCAGCGCCAGAGCATTCCCGATTGTATGCCCTTCAAAGCAAACGGGAACATGTCTCCTGAAGAATCCATTTGTGACATGACATGACAAGTCAATCCCTCATTCATTGCATCGAGTTCTCGTTGAATTAGTGGACGTAATTCTGGAAATTGCAGAGCGACGCCTTTCATGCTGCCTGTCGCTAGTTCATCCAGATTGATCATTAATCGTGGGATTGGATCATTGCCGTAATGTTTTTTTACAAACGCTGTAGAACCCTGTAAACCTTGTTCTTCTGAACCGAATGTAACGAACCGTATTGACCGACCGGGGCCTATGTTGTATTCCCGTTGTAGTCGTGTGAGTAGGCGTGCAGTTTCTAAAACTACTGTGCAACCCGAAGCATTATCATTGGCGCCTGGAGAATCCACGGTGGTGTCATGGTGAGCACCAAGAACTATCCATTCATCTGGCCAGTTTTTACCTGCCAGATCACCGATTACATTTGAGGAAGTTTCCTTGAGCTGTTTGGAATCGACGTGCACAGTTACCGAAGCACCAGCAGCGGCTCTGCGCTTCAATAATGCTCCGTCTTCACGCGAGGTATGAATTAATGGCAAAGGAACATCGTTGGGATTGTGGTCACGCCAATCACTTGCATGACCGTGTGCCGTGTGGCGGCCGCCAGTAGCGTGGGGACTAATACACGCTAACACACCTAATCTGGACAGGCGTTCAAGTCGCACGGTTACAGATTCAGGTAAGGTGAACGGTTCATAGCCACTTGACATCAAAGCAACCGTTCCCTTCAGGCTTTGGTTTAGAGCTTTGACTTCATGCGGCATTCCGAATCCGACATCTACCAATGGTGCCGTTGCGTTTATTGACGGACAGAATAAGCTGGCTCTCGCATCAATTGTCCTGTTTGTTTCCTGACTGAGTAAAATATCAGTAGACATAGCCTCCCAAGTATTAACTTGAAAAGATTCGATTGAAGTAGATGTTAGTCCGAACGATTTAAATTGTGATTGGATGTATTCTGCAGCGCGTCGTTCACCTAGGGATCCTCCCCAACGTATTCCGATCGAATCACATAGTGTATTGATGTGTTTATTGGCGAGGGAATCGGTTGAAGCGCTTCCCATAAGCCACCTTTCGGCTCTAGACCAATCAACTGTCATGTCTATTCCTTTTTAAATTGATAGCAAGGTTTGATCTTTGATTTGATCCCATTTAATTTCTCTGCCTAACCCTGGTGTTTGGGGTACGTGCATATATCCGTTTTCAATCCAATGGGTGTTCCTGATTAACTTTGAAGTTTCAGTTGTGAGTACACGATCTGGTGATGTAGGCTGCCACGCGGGATGCTCCCACCAATCGTCATTTCTGATAGCAGCTACTACATGAGGGTTGCCGCCATGACAGTTTATTCCGAACATCTCCGCCAAATTGGCCAGTTTAATTTGACCCGTTATGCCTAATCCCGTTTGGCGTACTATGTCTATTGATCCCGAGCTTAGATATGGTACTGCCAGATAAGGTGCACCCTGAACAGATTCCAAGGCGAGAATAGCTATATCCAGAGCGCCAGAAATCCGTTTTAGGCCACTGATGTCGGATTCTTGCAGAGGCTCTTCCATCCACAGAAAACCTAGCTTTTCGAGTTCTCTGCCGACCTTTATAGCTTCATCTACCGTGTATTGCTGGACTGGATCATGCATTAGGACCATGTCGTCGCCAACGACATTACGTAATTCACCTGCCAATTTAATATTGGTTTCTACCCCTAGAATTGCATGGTCTTTAAATCCCAGAAATCCCTGAGCTTTTGCTCTGTCGGCTGAGGCTAAAGTGTCTTCGAAAGAAACAGCGGTTTCTGTCAGGTATGCCGGCACCTTGTCACGGAATCCGCCAATCAGTTTATGTACTGGTAATCCTGATTTTTGACCGGCAAGATCCCAAAGCAATTCGTCAATCAGTGATAAAGGGCCGATTGTTGGCATGTGGAAATAGCGACGAGCCATCCACATTTTGTGCCAAATGTATTCCCTGTCCAGAGCATTCATACCTACCAGTTCGGGATCCCACTGAACTTTGAATGTTCGTGAATCCCACTCTAATTGTTCCTTGCTCCAGGAAGACCACAGTACTCCTGGAGTTTCAATTCCGTCAGCAGTTTGTATGTTTAATATTGCAGCGTAGGCGGGTGTTGGCTTTCCGGTAATACCCGTGCCTTCAAAAGGTCTATGAGCGAATTTGGTACGGTGTGAGTCGGGATACTCTTGCATTTGGCGGAGGGGTCGCCATTCCGGTTCGAGTACGCCCAGATCGATTATGTCTATACGTAGTTCTTCAATCTTCATTATTTGATCCGGTTTAAAAGATTTTCATGTCGAATGGCCTTGATTTTGGTGTGTTGTTCACACCCTCTTTATTCTTCAAGATCTCTGGGGGCAAAAAATTCATGTACAGCCTCTTTGCTTATGTCATTTTTATCCATCAATAGTGGATGGTATTGGTTTTTCAAAGTTTCCATTACTCTATCGTCGTAATTAACGCTGCCAGGCTGGCCTGATTGCCCGGCGAGCGTAGCGCCCCAGGCCACATTTGATTGTGACATGTCTACAAATAGTCGATAGCTGACACCACTGGCATTTTCAAAACCAGTATCTGTTTCAATCGGCCTACGATTGTTCACGGTTCCACTTCCACCCGGACAGCTGAAGGGGCCAAGATTGAAAAGTTGTTTCATAGTTTGAGTTTTTGCCGCAGGGTGAACTAGTTTCACCGTGTGGGCCCGAGTCCATCCCCAATTCTCAATGTCTGGCCCAAATGTTTTTTTGAGGTACGTTATTGCTTCATTTGCTGCTTTATCGACTATCGATTTTAAATTGATCTGATGATCTGCCGGATTTTCCTCTCCAAGTAATAATGACCGAACAAATCCTCCCGCTGATTCGGCCATTAGATTTGCTGCGGGTTGTGTAAGTACTGTATTGCCGATATCAATTACCAATCTTTTCCATAAAGCTTCCCATATGGCCGGTGCGGAACTTGTCCCCTCGAATCTGCAGTCCCATGACTCAAGTGATTGGGCAGCGTAGATACTTTCATCTTTACCCGCGGATTTAAGCAGACGAATGAGTTTACTTTTCAGTTCGACTGCTCTGGGATCTAAATTATCCCATTGCAAGCCTTTGACAGTTTCAGGTGATACCGTGTCGGTTTCGGTTAGTACCTGCCTGATTCGCCTGAACCTGTATCCGTCCGCATATGCTCCAGTAATTTCACCTAAAAGTGAACGAGGTGCAGGAGTGTTATTGGCGCTGCCTGTCCAACCTCGTTTTGGGTTGTGAAGGCCCGGCAGCGTGTCAGTATCGCTGTATCCGATCCATTGGTCTTCCAATGCCGACCCATTACGAGTTCCACGAGTTTTTCGTTCGCGTTTGGGGATGTTTCCGCTCATCTGATACCCATAATTTCCATTGTCATCTGCGTATATGGCATTCCATACAGAAAGCCTCCAAGTTGAGAGGATACTTTTGATTTCATCTGTGGATTGGGCATGATTTAGTCCAAAAAGTGATTTCATGTCATCAATCCGTTCATGTCCGATCCATTTAAGAGATATAGGGCTATCTCCATCAGGATCAACCGATGGAATGAATTGATTTACTATTGGGCCTCTAGTGGTCAAGTTGATTTTCAACTCAGATAATCCACTATCTTTGACAGCAATTTGTTCACTAATAATTTCAAAAGGGACTGATTGAATTCCATCAATGTATTTGGATGGATTATTTGGGTCTACTTGTTCGTGGTAAAGATCGCGGGTGGAAGAACTGTTGTTTGTACGCGCCCATGTTGCGTGACGAGTACGACCGAAAATTACAGGTGGAGCTCCTGCGTATGCGGCTCCAATGCAATCTATTCCAGGGCCAACTAAATGCTGTTCGTACCATAAATCCGGAAAATGGATGGGCCAATGCGGGTCTGATGCGAGTAATGGTAGACCTGTTGTGGATTTTGGCGCCCCAACTACCCAATTATTAGAACCGGTGCCATCATCGCCTCCTCCTTCGGGGTGTAATTCTGAAGACGAGGATTGATCGGGTACGATGTACTCCGCGGCTTCGGGTTGAAGAAATTTATCTACTAACTCAGGAGACGTATGGCGTATTACTCTTTCAGGTCCAACGATTTGTTGAAGCCTCCCAGTAAGAGACCACCAGAACTCCCTCATTACTGCAAGAGTGGCGGTAGATGACCATGCCAGCGGCTCATAATCCAACACATCAAATTCAACGGGTAAATTATCTATAGCTGTGTCGATCCATGCGTTGACTCCGCGAGTGTAAGAATCTATGGATGAAGCTGATCGATCATCCAGTGTTTTTAGTTCAAGCTTTGCTGCACGTTCGAATCCTATTGTTCTATTCTGTTTGTCACTATGGAGATTATCCTCGCCGGTTACCTCTGCCAGTTTTCCTGTAGCTGATCGATGTCGATAATCTAGTTGCCATAAACGATCCTGTGCTTGAACGTATCCGCAGGCGAACCATAGATCTTTTTCGGTTTTGCCGAAGATATGTGGGATTCCGAATCGATCACGAATTACTCGCGCACCGCTACCCGGCGGATGATCTTTAATCAGCTCTTGGGGTAACTTGGATCTTAGATACTGTTGGAAATGTGCGAATAATGGTGATGTGTTGTTGCTGTTAATATTTTCGTCACGCAGTGAAGCGATTAAATTTGCTTTTTCATAGCTCATAAATAGATCCAATATCTCATCGGTAGCAGTAGGTTAGATTCTATTATGCCGTTACGTATGGAGAGCCACCGTTTTAGACTGGACCAAGCAATATCGCTCAGTCGTTATTGCGGGTTCTGGGATGTTTAGGTTAACTCTGGGTCCGTGTGAATTTCATGCGGGTCAATTTCATCTGGACTAAGCTCTCGGCAAAGTTTTTTGTAAACCTGTATTCGATAGCGTCCTGAATCGACCATGAGAATACTGTCATCAGGACCAATAGTTACCGATGTGGGGTTCTTGAATCTTTTTTCATCGTCGAGATTGACAACGTTTTCCCGTATTCGAACCATGTCGAGATTTGTCATTAGTTTTCTGATGCCGCGTTCATTAAGGGTTGCATCTCCACGGAATGACTCTATGTACATCCCCCTAGGGTTGAACATTACAACCCTATGGTTATTGCGATCTGCAACGTATATATCTCCATGGCTATCAACGGCTACTCCGCTGGGACGATTAAGCTCACCCGGTCCGTTCCCGGATTTACCGATAACTTGCAGAAGTTCGCCATTGAGGTCAAATCGTTGCAAACGGTCATTACGCCAGTCAGCGATGACCAGAGTGTTGGTGACTGGATCTAAGGTGACGCCCCAAGGGTGGTTGAATTGACCAGGTTTGATGCCAAAAGTCCCGAATCCAGAAATGTGCTTTCCTGCCGGGCTGAATCTTTCTAACCTGTGATTCAGGGTGCTTACGACCCAAACGTTCCCATCAGAATCCAGTGTTATTCCAGATGGACCGTTTAGTTCTCCCGGCTTATCACCTGTTTTACCCCAATGATCAACAGCCGCTCCCGTTGATGAGTCAAATCTGGCTACTACGCCTGCATGCTCGTCAGTTACGTAAAGTACTCCGTTATTGTCGATTGTGCACATAACCGGCGATGGAAGAGTTTCTGAACCAACCTCATCTAATTCACCTGATAATGAGATTACGATATCGTTCTCATAGCCATCATCATTGAGGCGCACGCGGACGAAACGACTTCTGGGAACCGCAGTTCCTGATTCGGAGAAGCGATTTATTACATATAGCCATCCATCAGGACCTACGGCTACGTCTTGAGGACCCTTGAAACCACCTTGCGCCAGTCTTTGACCAAGCGATATCTCATAACGATGACCAATGCGCAGCATTGGTGGATACAGGTTAATAGGATCAAACGTTTCTGAGTTGTGACCAATATTTGGAGTGGTTGTTGTCGTCATGGGATCATTCTTTCGAACAGAGACTACAAAGGGTTTAGGATTCCTTCAAACTTTTCGAATTTACCGTTCACTATGGGTTCTGGTTGGACATTTAGCCAGTCGTCCAGAATCGACGAATAAGTTGAACGGAAATCGTTGTTATAAGCCATGTCTCCGCTTACCTGGTTGGCTGGAGAGAGACTTGGGTATTCGCCGTATAGGCCTCCGTTTACCCGTTTACCGATTAGTAACGCGCCTCCACCAGAACCATGGTCGGTTCCATTTCCATTGTCTCTAACACGTCTTCCAAATTCGGAAAAAACTAGCATGATTACTTCTTCATCTGCATTGTGATGTCGAAGATCGCTGAAAAAATCGTCGACAGCACGAGACACCTGCCCCCACAGTTTTGTCTGGGTCTGTATCTGGCTTCCATGTACGTCATACCCGCCATGTTGGGCATAAAAAACCCTTGTTCCTATGCCAGATAAATGAACTTGCGCAATCCCTCGCAGGCTTTGTGAAAGTGGGTCATCTGCGTATTCAACGTTTGACTTGTACTGGTTAGACACGTCACTAAGAGCCTCGATGCCAGCCATTGCATCAGTGCCGGTCTGTCCAATGTGTTTCATGATCATCGCAGCTTCATCAAACTCTTCTGGTGTGTACATGCGTGTAAAGGCGTTTAATGCCCGACGCTGTGCTTTGCCTGCCAGTGAGGTCAATAGTCCATAACTCTCTAGTTCGGTTACCGATATGGCCGGCGTACCACTCAAGTACATTGCACGTGGTAGCCCTGATCCGAAACTTACTCCCGTGACCACGTTATGTTTTTTAGGATCCAGTTCTCTTATGGTCCTCCCAAGCCAACCTTCGCTGCTAAATTTATGTGGTTCTGCAGTGTGCCATATATCCATTGACCTGAAGTGGGATCGATCGGGATCCGGGTATCCGATTCCTTGAATTATCGCTACATCACCCTTGTCATAAAGAGATTTGATTGCTGCCATAGATGGATGAAATCCCACATGGTTGTTTATGTGGAGAATTTCATCTTCAGGTAGCCCGACTGTTTTTCGGAAATCGTAATAAAGGGTGTCTCCGTACGGTACGACTGTGTTCATGAAGTCGTTTCCACCTGAAAGCTGTAGTACTACTAGTGTCGGTGTTGGGGATTTTTTGTTTCCGTTGATGTTAATTGACATTGTTACCGCTTTCTTGCGCATATCCCTGAATCAGTGGTAGTTCTTGTGAATATCTGATTGAATTATTCATAACATTTGATATTCCTTCGAAGTACTTATCATGGTCAGTACTTCGGCTACTGCGTTAGTGAGTTCTGGTCCTTCACATTTGACGTTGTCATCTAATGACAATTCCTGCAGAAGTACTGTCCTTGTGGATTCATCAAGGTCAACGCATGCAAATTCGATTGCGCATAAATCCAGAAGATTTTCTCGGGTGATGGTCGAATGCTTGGCGCCAATTCTGTTGGAAATTTCGATAATTCCAGGTGATTTGGTATCACTTAGCTTTTCTGCAGCGAAGTTCAATCTTTCCACCAGGAATGCTGAATCTATCCATTCTCTACCTGTATGCCATCCTTCAACTGTAGGAGGATTCAACAGTTCCTGCCCCATCATGGATGAAAGTTCTGCGAGTTTGGCAAGCCCGAATTGTTGTGGGCTTCGGTGCTGTCCAGCTAGTTGCACTGTGCCGACAATGAACTCTATTGGGCTTTTAACCCGGTTGAATCTTGATGATTTGAAGAAATCAGAGTTGAAAACGAAACGTAGCACGTCACGTATTTCATATTTGTTGGTTAAATAGATATTGGCTATCTGATCTACTGCACTTTGATCTATTTCATCTGCGACAAAAAACTTGTAAATCTCTTGAGCTACGAATTTGCTTGTTGCAGGCTGTTTGACAATGATTTCAATCACGTCATCGCCGTTGAAATTTCCTGTTTCGCCTAGGAATGTTTTTTCAGTATCGTCGTGGTCGTCACTTCTGTACACAAATTTTGATGGCCAGTACCCTGTTGGATAGCGAGGCAGAACGTGCGTTATTGTCCAACCACTGAAAGCCCTGGCACACGATCTGACGTCTTCTTCGGTGTAATTTCCTCGCCCCATGCTGAATAGTTCGAGTAGTTCTCTACCGTAGTTTTCATTCACTGCATCCGCGTGGTTAGTTTGTTGGTCGAGCCAATAGAGCATGGCTGGATCCCGAGATAGTTTTTGTAATAGAGTTTGAAAGTTATCAAGACCGTGCTCTCGTAGCATTTCATATTGTTCGGTCATCATGGGTCCGTTGGTAACTTTGGCCCATCCTGTAGCGAATATCCCGTGCCACATCAGCGCTATTTTTTCTTCCAACGGGTTTCTAGTGTTGATCATTCGGAAAACCCATTTCACAGCCGACCAGCGTGGTGATTCTTCATCACAATGTTCCGAGTGAAAACGGTCTAACAGGTCTTCGTATGCTTCCTCGTTTTGGGTTGGGGCCAGAAGATTCTCGACGGTTTTTTCGTAACCAGCTTGTAATGCTGAATCTATGTCCGAATGATTTGCACTAAATCCGGTTCTTCTGAGCAAATGCGCAATAAGTTCACGGTCTTCGTTCGACATAAGAGGCTCCACTACGATTAATGATATATCGCCGGCATTATGGCATGAAATCTGTACAAGCGCACCTGTCAATTTATTGGCGTATTACTTGAACATAAAGTTTGCATCGAGCGTCTTAATTTTTTCGACGGGCAATTTTTTTTACAACAATGCCGAGTATGGGAGAAATATCTGATTTTCGACTGGTTATTGAGATTGCAAATTGTCAAACTTCCCGCCTGTGCCTGAGCGCGCCAGTTGATGAACTTACCTAAGATGATCCATGGCATCGTTTGAATTTTTTACCACTATCACAGGGGCAATTATCGTTGCGTCCTACTCCTGTGTATGGATTGGGCGATGACTCTGGTATGAGACTGGTTTTCTGCATTATGTTTGCAGCTGGCTGGCCATTTCTAAGTTCGTTGACCATTGCCTTCATGTAGGGTTGGGTGTGCCCGAAGAATGTCTTGTAACCTGCGCAAAGATAGTTCAATCCATCTTCACCATCGGGAGTCTTAATAAATCGCTGTTTGGGACAGCCCCCATTACAAGCGAAGCGGAATTCACATTTTCGACAGTATTCTGGTAGCGTATCTCTTTTATCGGTTCCGAATTTACGCTGCTTTGGGCTTTCTGCCATTTCGCGAATGGTTGTATCTGCTACATTACCGAGGTTGTATTCTGGATATACAAAATGATCACATGAATACACATCTCCATTATGTTCTATGATCATTGCATCACCGCAAGTTTCTGCGAATATGCAAAGCCCCGGATTTTGTCCCATCCAGCCTGCTAGGGTGGTGTCGAAAATTTGTATGAAGTACTGTCCGATATCCTTTCGCACCCACTGATCGAACACGCCATTTAAAAATCGTCCGTACTGTTCGGACCCCACAGACCATTCAGTGACGGTTGCACCATCTCTGAATTCGGGTCCAACCAACTGTAGGAAATGGGCAGGTAATTTATCGGCTACTCGTTCGACTATTGGGATGAATTGCAGGAAATGACTGCCTACTTCTCTAGTGAGGAACTGGTATAGCTCCTTAGGGTGGTCTGCATTGTGTTTATGTAACACCGTAAGTGTGTTGAATTCCACATTGTGCTTTTTGAGCACTTCGATGCCGGCCATCACCTTGTCCCAGGTCGGCTCACCGCCACGTCCGACTCTGTATCGATTGTGAATATCTTCAGGTCCGTCTATGGAAACACCAATGAGGAATTTTTCTTTTGCGAGAAACTCGCCCCATTCGTCGTCTATCAGGATTGCATTGGTCTGAAAAGCATTTGAAATTTGTTTGTTGCCAGCGTATTGCTTTTGAAGCTTTACGGCTTTGCGGTAGAAATCGACCCCCAATAACGTAGGCTCTCCGCCCTGCCACGCAAAGTTTACGACTGGGATGTCTTGAGCCTCTATGTATTGTTTTACATAAGCCTCGAGTTCTTCGTCGCCCATTTTCCACTGTCCGCGGGCTTTGTCTGGATAGAGTTTCTCTTTTTCAAGGTAGAAGCAATATGTGCAATCGATATTACAAATAGCTCCGCTGGGCTTTGCCATGACGTGCACGGCGAGCGGTCTTTTCATTTTTGGACGGTTTTGATGGATTGTAGTCATTGATAGGGTTTGGTGATTGTATGGGATTTTACGATGGGGTTGGTGTATGGTCGCTAAACCATAGGGCTTGGGCAGTTTTACCTAGAATCGCTTTTTGGTCACTTTTTGAAAGACTTAATTCATCGGTAAATAGTGAAAGGTTTTGTGCATAGCTTGTACCTTTCGACCAAAGCGAGTTTGGGAAATTCGATCCCCACACGCATCTATTAGGAGTAAATGTATCGATTACCTGCTTCAAAAGTCCGTGCATGTCTTCATGGGGGTACACTCGTGCGGAGCCGTGAGTTCCGCTGGTCAATTTGGCGTACACGTTGGGAAGGCTTGACAATTTTTTCATGGAGTTGAGAGTTGATTCGGTCTTTCTGGTCGAATTAAGCATCAGGCAGTGATCTATTACGATTCGGAGGTCATCCAATTTAAGGGATAGTTTTTCGATCTGCGATACCAGATCAAGATTATCCATAATCATGCAATTGACAACTATTCCGAGATCACGGGCTTTGGCCCAAAGCCTTTCCACATTATTGGAGTGAATGTTCCCGTCTTTGTCTGGCGTGCCTCTCAAGCCACGGACAAAATGATTCTTGACTGCGTCTTCAAGAATTTCGAGGTGTCCTTCGTCGTCAGGATTCAAAGTCACAACTCCGGTAGCCCATTCAGAGAACCGACGGGTTGAGTCCAAAATATAGCGATTGTCCCATCCGTAGAACGTACCGGTTTGTATGAAAACCGCACGGTCAACTCCTGCTGAATCCATTTTGAGTTTTAAATCCTCTGCCGTTGCTGGCTCTCCAGGATTCCAAGGGTCATTGATGGTTGGATATTTGTTTCGATTATTTGAATAAATATGTGGATGAGCGTCGACGATATGCATTTTTCTTATCAAGTTATTGGAAGATTTAAGATTTTCACTTTAGTTGTTGTGGTTGAGATTTAATACTTGATTATCTATGTGTTTATCGGTTGAATCTTTCCGGCCTATAGGGTGCGAGTATTTCCGTTTCGACGCCTGTTTTAATTTCTAAGGCGGCTATTTCTCCTATCAAAGGGGCGAGAGTTACACCTGAGTGAGTGTAAGAGATATATGCGTTTGGAGTTGATACTAGACGTCCGAGTACGGGCAGGCCATCGGGAGGCATTGGCCTTAAGGCGGAGCGCACCTCTTGGACTCTGAGATCTCTTGTCGAGGGTAGGTATTTGGCCGTTTCTTGGATAAGCATTTCTGCATCCTCTATAGATTTGTCCGCAATTGAGCCTGAGTGCGTGCCGCCGTGAATCATTACCCGCCCGTCAGTTAGTTGTCGTGAGTTGATCAGGACACCTTCTAAATCTCTCGGGCTGTGCATCGCGGCGATGGAATTAAATAAAGGTTCGGTCAAAATATTGGTGATAACTGTTGCGCCTGGAGAATGGATGTTTTGAAATTTATATCCCAACATCTCTGCAATCTTTGGGGTTTCTGTACCAGCAGCTATTACGACGGAGTCGCACGGGTACGTGTCTTTTGTCGTGACCACGTGACTGATTGAATTACGGTCTTTGATGAAGTTTGTTACCGATTCGTTTGTATGTATCAAGCCTCCGGTTTGTCTGACTGATGAGAGGCATCCATCTACGACTTTTTCTGGGTCTACATGTCCATCAGAATCTGTATAAGACACCGAAGTAGGATTCCCGAAACATATACCAGGTTCTAATTCAGTGGCTTCTTCAAGAGATATCTCACGGATTGAGTAACCCCACTCCTGTAGTTCGGTGATTCTAGAACGAAATTGCATCGCCCCTGTTTCCGTGGCTGACCAACGCATTTCACCGCCCCATACCAATCCTATATCTGTCTGTAGATCATCTTCGAATCTTCTCCACATATCCTGAGATCTACGGTTTAATTCGTGATATCCGAACGGATGTTTATCTCGTGCGTTTATCCATGCGTAAGAAACTTTTGAGGCTTGCTGTGCTGGTTGTTGGGATTCAATAACATCCACTTGCATACCACTCTTTGCAAGATGAAAAGCTATTGAAGCACCTACAATGCCTCCACCGATAACGATCGTGTGTTTTGGATGGGTCATCTGATAGAGTCCTCAGGCGAGAGATAAGTAACCCGAGATTGATTTCCGTGCTCCCACGGGACAATCCAATCCTCATGTACTTCTAATCCGAATCCTGGCGCGTCAGATGGGATAACCGTTCCGTTTTCAGGTATGGAAACGCCCGGTAAAAGCCTATCGCCGAGAGCTTGCCCAACATTTGTATCCATAAACCATTCAGCCAAAGATGATTCAGGCATGGACATTGCAAAGTGCTGACCCCATGCGGTATTGCCACCCATGTGAGTAATAGTTTCTATTCCTGCAGCTTCAGCATTTGTGTATATCTTCAAGGTTTCTGACAGTCCACCTGTGTATTCGATGTCGGGCTGGAGGATGTCGGCAGCTCTTGCTGAAATCAATTGGTGGAAACTTTTGCGTCCATAGTGATGCTCACCTGTTGCCAGTGCTGTCCAGGTCATTGCACGTTTTAGTTCGATGTAACCTTCAAGGTCCCATGGTGGTAGAGGTTCTTCAAACCATCTCAGATTGTATGGGCGAAGTCGTTCTGCTACTCGGAGTGCTAAATCCGTATTGAACGACATGACTGGATTGAATGTCAGTTCCGCATTTTCGCCTACTATTTCTCTGGATTTTGCAACATGCTCTTCAAGCTTTTTGAGTCCTTCAGATCCTTCTTCGTAAAAAAATGGGTTACTGATTTTGAATCTCTTAAAGCCAAGCTCTTTCATCCATTCAAGATCGTCACCGGTAGCGTACAGTTCGACCGCTTCTCGGCTGGGACCACCGATGAGTTCGAAAACGGGCCTGCTCAGTAATTTACCTTTTAGATCCCACAGTGCCAGGTCGACGCCACTCTGAGCTGCGGTTGCAATGCCGCCCTGAAATCCTTCACTTGAACGCCAGATCAAATCGTTTATTAATTCAATGGCGAGCGCGTTTTTCCCTTCTATCAGTGGAGCAATGAAGTAGTCAATTAAAGACGCGCCGACTTGTCCGTGGGCGAAAGATCCTAGACCAAACGTACCGTCTTCAGCGGTAATTTGGACCCAGGCTTTTTTTGTTGTCCCTGGCTTATGACCGTCTACTCGCGTAAATTCTGGATATCTTGCAATGGGATTTGATCGTATTGCATGGGTGTTCCATCCGGGTCTAGTATCGGGACCAGGTGTGATTAGTGGTGTGTTTATTTGTACACAGCGAACAGTTTTTATCTTCATATCAGCTTGTGCCCCATTCGCTGATATCGCCATGCTCAATGGCCATGCCGAAGCCCGGTTCTGATGATGGAACTATTTTGCCGTTTACTGGTGTTGCGGTGCCGGGGATACGGATTGTGTTTTCAAGTGGCACGCCCGGATCTGTGCCCAGCCAGTATTCTGCCATTGGGGATTCGGTGGCTGCCATTGCGAAGTGTTGTCCGAACGGATTATTGGCACCGCCATGAGGGATCGTCGCGATTCCAGCGGTCTCTCCGATTGTGTGTATTTTCATTGCCTCCGTCAGCCCTCCGCCCCAATTTAGATCAGGCTGTAGGATGTCTGCCGCACGTTTTTCAACTAGGTCAAGAAACGCATGTCGACCGTGGTGGTCTTCTCCTGTAGCGATTGCAACCCATGGTGCTGACTTTCGTAGTCTGGCGAGGCCGTCATTGTCTGTAGGAACTAATGGTTCCTCAAGCCACCTTAGATTGTATGGTCGCAAATGTTCAAGCAGGCGCTGGGCGAACTCGAAGTTGTAAGACATCACTGGATTGATCATTAGGTCGCGTTCTGCTCCGACACGTTCTCTTGCTTGAGAGACGTGATCGACCACAGCCTTGATGCCGGCATCTCCGTCTGAGTAGTGCGATGGGTTAGTGATCTTGAATTTGGTGAAACCAAGTTCTTGAGACCAGTCCAAATCGTCTGATGTTGCGTAACACGTAATAGACTCTCGGACTGGTCCTCCAAGAAGTGCGTAAACAGGTTGGTTGAGAATTTTGCCTTTAAGATCCCATAACGCTAAATCAACTCCACTCATTGCCGTTGAGGCTGTACCTGAAGTTCCAAATCTTTGAGAGACTCGCAGGATCAAGTCATTTAAGTGTTCGATTGCCATACAGTTTTGACCTTCGATAATCGGAGCGATCACGGTGTTGATGAAGGCTGAGACAGGCTCTCCAAATGCACACTCTCCCAGGCCCCATGTGCCATCTTCTGCGACCACTTTTACCCATACTGTGTCTAGTTGGCCTCCGGGCATATCGTGGGGATATCGTGAAAACCTAGGGTATAAATTTATAGGCATAGCTCGTTTGGCTGACTTATTCCAAGACGGGCGACGTGGATTAACCTTACTGATTTGTTCGGGTAGGCTTACTCGTACGGACCTGACGGATTTAATTTTCAACTAAATTCTCTTTTGATTTGAGATACCAGATTAAACGACAATGGATATTCGCAGAGCCGAAAGTCTACCAATGCGAGAGGGAGAAAGATCGGTGATAGGCCAATCAGTTAGCTTGGATCATTTTCAATCGTCATGGTCTGACGAACCAGGCTATGAACAACTGGTAGTTAATCGGATTCATCATTCAGGAGAGATGATTGAGCTGCCCGTAGCGCGTATACGTGGTGCTCAACCTGGACCTTTTCTTACAGTGATGTCAGGGATGCATGCAGGTGAATACTCGGGGATTCTTGCCGCCCAGAAACTTATTTCAACTGTAGATCCGATGGAACTTTCAGGGACTCTTATTGTTATTCCTGTGATTTCGACCCGTGCATTCATGGAACGAAATATGCAGTTGAGTCCTGTAGATCAGAAAGAAGTTCATTTTATCCGACCAGGAAATTCGGGTGGGACATACAGTGACTTACTGATCGACACACTTTTTGAGGTGGTAAAAAACTCAGATTACCTGATCGATTCGCACGCGGGAGAGATGGCACAGGCGTTAATGCCCTGGGTCCCAATTCCCATTAAAGGCTCTAATAGCTTGATTGAGCAGTCACTCTCGCTTGCTCGTGGGTTTGATGTCAAATACATCGAGCCGAGAAGCGATGAAGCTTCGATCCCACCTTTTTGCCTGGCTCTTCTGGAAGAGGGGATTCCTAATATATGGGTTGAGTGCGGAAAAAACGGTGTTCCGACTTCAAAAGATACTGCTACTCATTTAGAAGGCTATATAGCTGCTATGCAAACGCTGGATATGATTGACGGAGAACCGGCCCGCCCACCTCAGGAAGTACTAAAAGGCCGACGCTATCAAATCAATGCGAATATGTCAGGCGTATGGCATCCCGCGGTCAATGAAGGGGAAATCGTTGAATCAGGTCAGTACCTAGGACGCATGACGGATTATTTTGGCAACATACTAGAGGAGTTTCATGCTCCACATCGCTCACTCGTTTTGTACTACTGGTCAAGCCCTGCCATTAATGTAGATCGTCGACCTTTTGGATATGACTGGCATAGTGGTCTTGTTAGTTTGTTGGACCTTGAGTCATAATCTCACAATGTCTGATTTTCCTGTTTATCTTGCACACGATCATACCCAACGGGCGGAAGACTACCTGCGAGATCTTCAAGGTGGAGTTACCGGTAAGATACTCCACCTTACAATTGACTCGTGGATTGAAGCGCCAACTAAGCAAAAATACCTTGAAGCATATGATAGCTACGATGGTTTTAGGCAACGTGGCCTTGATGCGTTAACGAAATTGCATGCCATTGCCGATGACCCTAGAAATAAGGTTCGTGTCATCCGAGAGTTTTCGGATCTTGAGATGGCTCGCAATGCAGGTCAATTGGCTATTATTGCGGGCAACGAAGGAGGCAAGATTCTCGGGTCCCGTACAGGTTTAATCGATGCCTGGTTTCCCATGGGTTTGCGACATGTTCAATTTAACTGGGCAATGCCGAATTTACTGGGTGCCTCCCAGACACAAGAAGACGATCCGGATCAACCTGGTCTTACAGAGTTTGGCCGAGAGGCGATTGAAATAATGAATGCGCGGGGAATGATAGTTGATGTTTCACATTCTGCTCCTCAAACGATTATCGATGCATTAGAAGCTACTTCTAAACCGATATTGAACTCTCATTCTGGTGGTAGATCTATCGCGGACAAGCAACAAAATTTGTGGGATGGACAGATACGTGCAATGGCGGATAATGGAGGTGTTATAGGGATACATTTTTGTTCAAGATTGGTACTTGGCCAAAATGGTGTCCAGGCAGAAATCAGTGACGTTGTGCGTCAGATTCGCTACGTGTACGAAGTTGGTGGAATCGATGTTGTTGGGTTGGGTCCTGATTGGGTTTTAGGTGATCCTGCCCGTGATGTTCCCTACCTGCGTAACACCGATCAGGAAGATTTGACCTGGGCAAAGGGGCTGGAAGATTCAGGTGAATTGCCAAATCTGTGGGACCCACTATCAGCATCAGGTTTTACGTCTGCTGAAATTGAAAAGATAGCTGGTGGAAATATGCTGCGATTGTTTAGGGATGTTTTACCAAGCTGAAAAGTGTTGGTATAAGCAGTGCATTAACAAAAGACGTTGTTAATACAGTTGATTGTTGCTGGGAGCAGTAAATTTGTTTTAAAGGTAATTTCTTAGATCTATTATCTATTCATTTCATATGCCCATGATTTGATCAGGTGATGTGCGATCGCGATGGGGCCGGGGATATTGACGCCGTCTAGTTTGTCTTCCAATGCTAGTTTTACGTCTTCTTTGGTGAACCATCTAACATCTGACATTTCGCCCGGATCAGAGATGATTTCATCTGAGATAGCTTCTGCATGGCATCCGATCATCAAGGAAGAAGGAAAAGGCCAGGGCTGGGATGAATGGTATGTCACTTTTCCAACTTCTAATCCGGATTCTTCCTTAACTTCCCGCCTGACACCTTCTTCTATTGATTCTCCTTGGTCCATAAACCCAGCCAAACAGGAGTAGAAAGTAGAATTTGATCGGGCGAGTGTTTGGCCCATTACACATCGTTCGCCTTTGTACACAAGCATAATGGCTACTGGATCAGTCCGAGGGAAATGTTGTGTTTTACAACTATGGCATTCTCTCATTAGACCGCCGCGTTGACTTTCGGATTCTGTTCCACAAACGGAGCAGAATCTGTTTTGGGTATGCCAGTTTAGGTTTGAACGGGCTTGAGCCAATATTCCAGACTGTTCATTGGTAATTGAAGCAGCTGCTGAGCGACCGTCCTCAAAATTCACCTGCCCTGCAAACTTTAAGATGTCAGATGGATTTTCTAAAAGAGATACGTCTACAGCAAAATAAGGAGTTCGTTGCGTGTCGAAGCCGAGAAATGTTGGACTACTGGTTTTTTCAGGAAATTCCTTTAGAAATTCGTTGTCGATCCAGGCTAACTCAGCCTGTTGCTTCTTGAGTATTAGCGGATTCAGTTTGTGAAAAGGTAGAAATTTGGCGTTATCTTGCCAAACCATATCCTTTAGTAATTGTTCGTCTCGACGTTCAACGTCCCCTCTATCAAGTGGGTTTCCGGCGAATATGTGGGTATACGACAATTGTCGAGTTCCTCATGGCTTGTGACGTGGTGGTTTAAGTTATTTCATATATAACCCGTTTATGCTCGATGGCATACGGTGTTATTGAAGCAGGTATTAGTTGGAATAATTTCGAAAGTTACGTTGTTTCGTGTCGCGGCTGGGTAATTGCAAGAGGTCTTTGCATTAGTCCTTATCTTGAGTAGCCCATGCTCCAGTAGATTTTTTAGTATCGCCTGTAATGTAATTGTTCCACCATCCTGGTTGTGCTTCGGGCGAATCGACATCAATTTTGAATTCGTCTATTGCCTCTGGTATCAGTTCAATCCCGAGTCCCGGCCGTCCATTAGGGAATATAGAGCCATTTCGGATATCAAACATCGGTGTGATGATCTTTTCAAAAGTTTCAAACCATGTGTGTAGGCATTCTTCGCGATATAAATTTGGAATGGCTATTGAAGCTTGAAAAGAGGCTGCTATTGCCACTGGGCCGAGTGCATCATGGGGACTTACCCTTATGTATTGTATTTCTGCCATTGAAGCGATGCGTCGAATCTCACTGATGCCTCCGCACCACGCAATGTCGGGCATTATGTAATCGACCAGCCTGTCGCTGAGGATTTTATCGTAGTCCCAGCGTGTAAAGTGACGCTCGCCTACGCATAGGGGGACACTCGTGTTCTCACGTATTTGGCGAAGAGAGTTGTGGTTTTCCACGTGTGTTGGCTCTTCAAACCACACTAGGTCAACATGCTCTATTGCATTTGCTGCTTTTATGGCTGAAGCAACGTCCATTCTTGCATGGGCGTCCACGAGTATTTCGTAGTTCGGGCCAACGGTTTCTCTTAGAGCTTCCATCCATTCAACGGCATCGGCAATCGCTTTAGGTTCCATGCGTTCGACCATGTTTGCACCGTAGTATGTTTCGCCCATAGTGCGTCGATTTGGAAACGGGTCGGTTTTGATTGCTTCATAACCTGCTTCAACAGTGAGCTTGGCTTCTTGTATTAAAACGTCGATGCCCTGGCCATAACTGAGGTCTCGAACATGGGTGTACAGGGGGACACTTTCGTGGACAGGACCTCCCAGTAGGTCGTAAATAGGTGTCCCCAGAACTTTGCCTTTAATATCCCATAAGGCGATGTCTATCGCGCTAATTAAATGAGAAATATAGCCGCGTCCATTTAAGTCCGAGTTGACATGGAAAATACGCTGCCAAATTTCTTCGATGTTCTTTGGGTCGCTTCCGATTACTAGGGGTTTTATGGCCTCTAGGCCACGTAATAGGTGTCCATTTACAGCGTAATCTGTGCATTCCCCCAGACCAGTGATTCCTTCATCTGTTTCGACTTCTACGAACAGCCATGCGAGGCCAGGAATTGGCATCACAAGGTGGCTTTTTATATCCGTAATTTTCAAATTATTGAGTTCCTTGTGGTATCTGTTATTGGCGATATGGGTGGATTGTAGTCCAAGTCTTTAGGTTCCGATCTCTCTGTCTTGACTTATATCTTGCGATCGTCATTGGTACGATCACTTTTTCAATTAAAGGTTTGCGTGTAGAACAATAATGAAACGGTTCTAAGAAGTATTATTCTTTTTGTTGTGAATCTCTTTTAAATAAAAATACAAATTCGACTGGAACCAGTAATGACCTCACGAGTTTATCCTGATCATGATACGGCCGAAGTTGCGATTGACGATATTCTTGGCATTGACGAGGATCCTGCAAACCGTGAGATCCAAACCCATGCTGATGGTCCTAAGGGGACCGTTCCATTTACGGCTGAGTTTCTTATTGAAGAACCCAGTGGTAATCATTTTGGAATGACTCAGAATGCCGGGATGGGCTGGAATCCTTCAGAGTTGATGCGAAAGCAATTCATTATTCTTTCAACTGTTGGTGGCGTTAAACACGAAGATGGTTCACCCATAGCGCTCGGGTTGCACACAGGTCATTTTGAATTGCGTGACATGGTTACCGACGCTGCTGAAGAACTAAAAAAACTGAAATCTGTTCCATTCGCAGCTTTTTGTTCCGATCCTTGTGATGGCAGGACTCAAGGAACTACTGGCATGCTCGATTCACTTCCTTATCGGAATGATGCAGCTCAGGTTTTCAGGCGCATTGCCCGCTCATTGCCCACCGTGCGAGGAGTTTTGGGGGTTGCTTCCTGTGATAAGGGCTTGCCTGCAATGATGATGGCTTTGGCTGGGCTTCGCAGTCAGCCTACGGTTGTCGTTCCTGGCGGAACGACACTCAAGCCTAATGTCGGAGAGGATACGGGTCAGATTCAATCAATTGGAGCCAGGTTTGCTCAAGGTGAAGTGACTCTTGAGTATGCACAGGATGTTGGGTGTCGATCATGCGCGTCACCCGGAGGAGGGTGTCAATTTCTTGGGACCGCTGGTACTTCACAGGTTGTTGCTGAGGCGCTGGGTCTTGCAATAACCCATTCCGCCCTTTCACCAAGTGGAACTCCTGCCTGGCATGACATTGCACGTCGTTCTGCACGTGCCTTAGTGATGATGGAACATCGCGGAGTAACTTCTAGAGATATTTTGGTAGACGCTGCTTTTGAGAATGCGATGGCGGTTCATGCTGCTTGCGGAGGTTCCACAAACCTGTTGTTGCACATGCCAGCGATTGCCCATGCCGCCGGGCGAAAGCGTATGACTGTCGAAGACTGGAACAGAGTCAATTTAGATGTTCCCAGATTGGTTGATGTTTTACCGAACGGACCAGTTGGGCATCCTACTACCCAGCTGTATGCTGCAGGTGGTGTTCCAGAGGTGATGTTGCACCTGCGCAGTTTGGGTCTTATAAACACGGATGTTCTTACTGCTACAGGTCAGACACTTGATGAGAACCTTGATTGGTGGGAAGACTCTGAGCGACGCCATGATGTCCGAAAATACCTCAAAGACGTTGACGGTGTAAATCCCGAGGACGTCATCATGTCGCCGGATCGTGCAAGTGAAAAGAAACTTACCAGTACCGTGACATTCCCCAGAGGCAACATTGCACCCGAAGGTTCTGTAATTAAAAGTACTGCAATAGATCCTTCAGTTGTCGACAGTGACGGCGTGTATAGAAAAGTTGGTCCTGCTCGAGTATTTCGATCAGAGCGTGCTGCGATGGGTGCGATTAAGTCTAGAGATGACGAACATAAAATTAAGGCAGGTGACATCATGATCGTCACATGCGGCGGCCCTCTTGGAACGGGTATGGAGGAGGTGTATCAGTTGACAGCCGCGCTCAAACATCTTTCATATGGTAAACACGTAGCGCTGATAACCGATGCAAGATTTTCTGGGGTATCAACAGGAGCCTGTATTGGTCATGTGGGCCCAGAAGCACTTGCAGGAGGTCCGATTGGCCGCGTAAGAGACGGGGATCTGATCGAAATTAACATAGATCGAAAAGACCTGTCAGGTTCACTTAACCTCATTGGGAACAGTGGTGAAAATAAAGGTGTTGATTGGGGTACTGACGAGCTAGAAAGACGATCTACCCCAAGTGACTTAGCACCGCATCCGCAGTTGCCTGACGACTCTCGCTTGTGGGCTGCCCTTCAATCTGCGAGCGGAGGGACATGGGGAGGATGTGTTTTTGATGTGGACTCTATAGTCGAGACGATCGAAGCGGGGAAGAAAGCTTTAGGGCGTTAGCTAAACTAGAACCCTGTCATTTAACTTGATGACCTGACCTGACTTCACGACTGTCGAGGCGCAGTCCATATCACGTATCGCTTTAGACGGATCACCTGTGAATACCGCTATGTCGGCGACGTATCCTTTTTTAAGTTTTCCGACTTCTTTGTTTACACCCAGAGCTTCTGCAGTTCCTGCTGTATTAGCATGTATTGCTTTCCAGTTAGACCATCCAAGAGTTTCAACGAAAGCCCAGGCATTTGCGCATGATCGATCGTGGGTGCCGTATGGCATACCCATGTCGAGGCCGGTTGTGAACCTGACACCTGCGTCATGCATTTTATTTAGTGTTTCGATATGTTCGTGCTCTTCAACGACTGTACTGGAAACAGACCAATGTGGATCACTTGGTCCCGGCTCACCTCTTTCCTTAGCTTCTTGCCCCAATAGATGGTGTCCGATGGTTGGGTCTACCCATTGGCCGTTATCGACCATTTGGTCAACAGTTAATGGGTCGTAATCTAATCCTTTTGTGGGATCTGAGTGATACCACCGTGAATGAATGAGGTGATCTACACCTGCTTCGACGACATTTTTGACCCCTTGAGCGGAGAGGGTATGAGTGGCAATAGGAATATTTACCCTGTGTGCCTCTTCAACAGCGGCTTTTAAAGCATCAACGGAATATTGTGGTTGCCTTGGGTTTGCTGTTGGCGTGAACATTCCTCCTGTTGCCATCATTTTGATTACGTTTGCGCCAAGTTTCACCTGTGTTCGAACTGCTTGTCGCACTTGATCTTCTGTATCAGCTTCAGTACCGAAGAACCAACAGTGTCCGGCTGTAATAGTGATGGGGGTGCCGGCCAGCAATAATCTTGGTCCCGGAACATGACCATTGTTAATCATCTCTCGGACCGGGAATGCAACTTCGTTTCGCGATCCTAGATCGCGAATAGTAGTAACGCCTGCAAGCACCGCTTTACGCATGTTGTTAGTGGCTCGAATTGTTAACTGCTGGACGTTTTCAGTTAACGCGAGTGTTTGTGCCTCTGGTGTCGCGCTGCAGTGCATGTGCGAATGCGCATCAATAAGTCCCGGTAGAATCGATTGATTTCCGAGATCGTGAACTTCGTACGATTCGTTGGCGCCAGTAATACTAGACGTTGGTTCGACGGCGGTGATAATACCGTTTTCAACTACTATTGCGTGATCATCTAGCCATGCTGAAACATTTTCATTTGCTACACGCTTGGCTTTGAAAATACTTTTTTTCGTCATAAGTTTTCTTAGTGATTTCGTTGTTGAGGGGTAATGATTTTTTGTTCTGCTTCTGTATACCGTAAATAATTACTAACCGCATGCAGCGGACAATAATTTATGCACTTTTCTTTTTATGTGCAATAAAAATTGTTATTGATTGATGCGTTATAACGATAGCTACGGTATGAATTGGTAATTGTTGTTTGTGGATTGAACTTTTATAGATCAAGCATTCGGCTATTACAACGCTTGCCAATATCTTCGACCGTTCCACCGTATTAAAGTGCCCCATCCGGGGTAACTCAGATGGCTTCCAAGAACAATGGCATTCTCTTTTTCCGCTTGATCAAGGATAGTATTGCGGGCTTCAACCCCCATTTCCGCATTCCAATCAGGAGTGTAACGGTATGCAGTTTCAGTTGCCTGCATTGGTGAGCCGAGTATGTCGCCTACAAGTAATGCGCGTTTGTTGTTGGAGGCGATTAACAGGCTCATGTGACCGGGAGTGTGCCCTGGCGTTGGGAATGCGGTAATCCCTGGAGCCAGTTCTGTCTCGCCGTCCATCAGATCCAGTACACCTTGTTCCTTGAGTGGCATTACGCTTCTATTTGTCGTTTTGCTTACTAAAGGGTCATTCAGCAGTTCCTTGCTGGTGAAATGATTCCAATCGGCTTCATGAACCCGATAGCGTGCGTTAGGAAAGGTGACTGGTCTTTCTGGGAGGTCCTCGCGCAGGTTCCATCCGACATGATCGCCGTGTAAGTGGGTGAGAAAAACGGTGTTGATTGTGTCCAGCCCTATATCATTTCTTTCGAAGTCTTTAATTAATTCTCCGGGAGCTGGATATCCGATCATGTCGCCATGCGGTCCATAGCCTGAATCTGCTACTACTCGCTGGTCGTTTGAAGTTAAAACAAAAGATCCTAGGTTGTTTCGAAAATACTGACCTTCAAAGTACTCAGGGAATCGGTCGTGAAATGGTGACCATGCCTCTAGTGGAGTTTCGGGGAATAAGATTCTGGGATCGAACGTGATACTGCCGTCGGTGAGTCCTGTTATGTGGACATCGCCTATTTGGAGTGTGTTGCGAGAAGATGCTGGCATTTTGAGTTGAGCTTTAACATTTTTTATTAGGTTAAGTAAGTTCTACACTTTTTTACCATTGAGCTCAACAAGAGGTTTCTGGTAGCTGGTGAGGAATTAATATAAAAGCCCTCGGTGATAAACCGAGGGCTTTCATTGTGTTTGCTTGGCGATCCCGAGCAGATTCGAACTGCCGATCTCCTCCTTGACAGGGAGGCGTGTTAGGCCGCTACACCACGGGACCTTGTCGCAGAATTAACCGCTGACATTGAGAGTACGGCTCGGACCCAAGGTCAGTCAACAGTCTGCAAGGGTCTGGTAACCATAATCCGGAGATCAAGTGATTATCCGTAATTACACCCAATACCTTTGTAGCCGATCTCCACTTCACCTTCGGCCGTAACCATTACCGGTGTGATTTTATCGCCGCCTGAAAGTCGTTCTACTTCTGTCCATTGTTCGGGTTGTTTTGAGACGTCTATCTCGCGGTAGGCGATATTGTCCTTTGTCAGATCTTCTTTAAGTAAGTCGCAATAGCCACATGTGGGATGCGTGTAAACGGTGGCGAGGCCATCGGCTGCTGGAGGTTCAGTTTTAGGCATTTATATTCCTGATTTGATGTTTTTGAAATTGTTTCTAATTTAGATTCTGTACATCGTGATCGTGATTGCATAGGTGTATGAAAAATCTCTGGATAGTCTACATCTCGATCGATTTGTCTCCTGAGATGTAGCCTTGGGGATCTTCTTCAAACGCAACGCGGCATCCAGGACCACAGAAGTAATAGGCGTTACATTGAAAAGTAGCCGTTCCACCTGGCGGGCTATCAGTGTTGACCTTCATGTTGCATACAGGGTCAATCGCGATTTCGGATTTTATTCTTAGAAATGGAATTTTCACGGTAGTTTTAGAATTATATGTTCGTTCATCTGTCAGATTTAAGTCTTGGGATCAAATTTTTAATTGAAGTAGCGGTGGTTGCTGGTTATGACCGTCCGGGAATTTGAAGGCCTAATCGTAATGAGTTGCCGACAACGGTTAATGAGCTTAAAGCCATTATGCCGGCGGCAACGATAGGATTTAGGAATCCAAAGTGCCCGATGATGGGATGCAAAAATCCAGGTGCGGTTCCATCACTGAATAATGGATAGAGGATTCCAGCAGCGATAGGAATAAACAGGATGTTGTAGAAGAAGGCCCAGAATAGGTTCTGCTTGATGTTTCTCATAGTGCTACGGCTTAGATGTATTAAATCATCGACGAATGTTAAATCTCCTGAAGTAATCGTTACATCAGCAGCTTCAATTGCTATATCCGTTCCCGTGCCGATCGCTACACCTACATTTGCTGTTGCTAATGCTGCTGCATCATTAATCCCATCGCCAATCATTGCGACGGTCTTTCCACTTTCTTGCAATGTAGTTATAGCCCGCGTTTTCCCTTCGGGGAGAACACCAGCGATTACTTCCTTGATACCGACGGATTTGGAGACCTTTTCGGCTGAATGTTTATTATCTCCACTGAGCATCACTGTACTTATGCCGCGTGCGTGGAGCTTTTCTATGACCTCTGCGGCTTCTGGCTTTATTGCATCAGATATGCCGAAGAATCCGATTACCTCTTCATCTTTTGAAACCCACAAAACGGTATTGCTTGATTCGGCTATGGCAATATTTGCTTCGCGCAGCTTGTCATCGACCATTGTTTTTTTAAGTATGAATGCCGCGTTGCCAATAGTTATGATCGATCCTTCAACGGTTGCTGATATACCTTGACCTGGTTTAACTTTCACATTGGTCGAATCTGGTATTTGAAGGTTTTTTGTTCTGGCCTCAGCAAGTATGGCAGATGCCATCGGGTGTTCCGAGTTTACTTCAACAGCCGCAGCAAAACAGAGCAGGTCATTTTCTTCAACTCCAAATGTATTGATGCTAGAAACCGATGGCTTACCTTCGGTGATCGTGCCTGTTTTATCGAAGATAACGGTATCAATCTTGTGTGTCCGTTGTAACGCGTCAGCATTTCGAATCAGGAGACCTTTCGATGCCCCACGTCCCATACCAACAACGATGGCTGTTGGGGTAGCGAGTCCAAGTGCGCAGGGGCATGCGATGATCAGAACTGCAACTGCCATCAATAGGGCGTTGACCATAGCAGGGTTTGGAGCCATGAATGACCAAGTCGCAAAAACGATTGCAGCGATCACCATGACAACTGGTACGAAACGAGCTGTTATCTGATCAACAAGATGTTCAATAGGAGCCCTTGAAGATTGGGCCTTTTGAACCATTCTTACAATTCCTGCCAGTACGGTATCGTTACCGACCTCAGACGCTCTGAAACTAACTGATCCGATCCCGTTTATTGTTCCTGTATAGAGCTTGTCGCCAGCCTGTTTTTCGATCGGGAATGGTTCGCCTGTCAACATTGATTCGTCTGTTGCAGTCGTCCCTTCAATAACAATGCCGTCCACTGGTACTCTTTCTCCGGGGCGAAGCGTAATACAATCTCCTTGGACTACGTCAGAGATATCAGTTTCGACATTAATTCCGTTCTTTGATACCAGAGCGGATGCAGGTTGTAAGTTCATTAACTGCTTGATACTGTCCGAGGTTTTCAAACGAGCGCGTGACTCGAGCCATCGTCCCATAAGAACCAGACCGATGATTGCAGCAGCAACATCGAAATGTGTACCGGTTGAGTGATTCCCGCCTATGGCGACACTGGTGAACACTAATGATTCTTCGAACAGTGGCCGGAGGATTGTTACGGCGACGCTGTAAAAATAGGCTGCAGACGTTCCTATCACTATAAGCGTGTTCATGTTTGAAGTGCCAAGTCGCGCTGCTGACCAAGCAGAGCGGTAGAACTGTGAACCAGCCCAGAACTGGACAGGAGATGCCAGAATCAATGCGAAAATATTAGTGGTAGTTGGCGTTAAGTTTGAAAGCCAATTGCTTGATGAGTAGTTCATGACAATCATTAACATTGCGGCTACGCTGATGCTAATCATCATTTTATTTCGGGTTTGTGTAATTTCCGCTGAGCGGATTTCTTCATCCTCATCAATAAATATTGAGGTATTTTCGTCGGCAAACTTTCGAACAGAATAGCCGGCGCTAGCTAACGCTTCTCGAAGATTAGCCTTTGTAGAACTGCCTAGTGTGTACTCAACGGTTGCAGTTTCCATTCCGAGGCTAACTTGGGAATCAATAACTTCTGGCAACTTGTTAAGTGCGTTTGTCACATGGTGGACACAGGCAGCGCACGTCATTCCGCTGACACTGAATGTGAGGGTTGAAATCTGTTTTTCGACTTTTCTAGGCGAAGATGATTTGGTATTTCCGTCCAACAAATTTCTATAGTCCCGCCAGTTAAATCACTATGTGTTTGTAGTGTTTGTAATCGCCATTCCTAATCTTGTCTAGTCTGCAAGTTTGAAAATCGTTTCGATAAACGTACTCCATACCTTTGAAACATTCAAATGTTGCTCAAAGTTAAGGCTATTGATCAGTTGATGTAATCTGAAAGTGTTAGTGTGAGCATATTGACATCAAGGTAGGGGTACGCCTAAAATTCGAGGTCGTCCAAGAAATGTCCATCTTCTTTCGTTTCGATCTGTTTCATAATTTTTAATCACTAAACTACCCAAAGCACGCATGGATTTATATCCGTGGGTACTTTGGGCTTCGCGCGTTGCGTTGTTCAGAACGCACGCGCGAATCCAAATCCTTAATTATTTTCAGGAGAGTTTGTATGGTTATCGCTGATCGTAGATTAGCCCCGACTCAGCAGCCCGATTATAAAGCGTTCAACAGCATTTCAAATAATGTTGATGTTCCAAGTCTTGTGCAAGTGCAAGTTAACTCATTCCAATGGCTTAAGACCGAAGGATTGAAAGACCTTCTTCAGGAAATATCTCCAATCGAGGATTTTTCGGGTGGTCGATTTGATCTTAAATTTTTGAGTCATGAAATTCGTAAGCCAAAAAATACTGAACGAGAATGTAGATCACGTGAGATCACTTATTCCGCTCCACTTTACGTGACAGTTCAGTTGGTCATCAAAGAAACGGGAGAGGTGAAAGAGCAGACTCTTTTCTTTGGTGATCTTCCAATGATGACTCAAAACGGGACATTCGTTATCAACGGTGCAGAGAGAGTGGTTGTTTCTCAGTTGGTTCGTTCACCTGGCGCTTATTTCACTACAAAAACAGACCCGACCACAGGGCGTGAACTCTGCAGTGCTAAGTTGATACCTTATCGCGGTGCTTGGGTGGAACTGGAGACTAGTAATAAGGATCTTCTTTCAGTAAAGGTTGACCGTAAGCGTAAGGCTCCTATTTCCACGTTGCTACGTGCTCTGGGATGGGCGACGGATGATGAGATTCGTCAACTAGTATCTGATGTGGACGACGATCCAGTTCATAGCTATATCGAAGCCACGCTGGCGAAAGATACGGCGGCTTCGACGGTTGATGAGGCCCTTCTTGAATTCTATCGTCGGCTGAGACCAGGCGAGCCCCCTAGCGTTGAAAATGCAAGTGAACTGATTGACAGTTTGTTTTTCAATGAACGTAAATACGATTTAGGGCGCGTAGGTCGTTACAAGCTAAATCGAAGATTGGGTCTTGATGAAAAGACTCGCACTCTTACAAAAAATGACATAGTCGAATTGATTCGACGAATGATTACCATTAACAATGGACGGGCATCGAATGATGATATTGACCATTTGGGTAATCGTCGGGTAAGAGCTGTTGGAGAATTGATTCAGAATCAATTGCGTCTTGGACTTTTGAGAATGGAACGCGTTGTCAAAGAGCGGATGACGACACAGATGGATCCGACAACAACAACCCCTGCAGCCCTAATAAACATTAGGCCAGTGGTTGCTGCCGTTCGTGAATTTTTTGGAGGATCTCAGCTATCCCAATTCATGGATCAAACCAATCCCTTGGCCGAATTGACCCATAAACGGAGACTCTCTGCGCTTGGACCTGGTGGCCTTTCTCGAGAGCGTGCAGGTTTTGACGTGCGTGATGTTCACGCGTCTCACTATGGTCGCATCTGTCCGATTGAAACCCCTGAAGGACCTAATATTGGACTTCTTGGTTCACTTTCGACTTATGCCCGGCTAAACCCGTATGGTTTCATAGAGACTCCTTACAGAAAAATTCTTCACTACATGTCTAGCGATAATGCCGACATACAAGGCCGTACACCTCTTGAACACATCATGGATGAAGATGGGAAGATTGTTGCTGAGAGTCATAAGCCGATCACGATTCCAATTGCAGCTTTAGTAAATGAAATTAGTCCAAGCCGCGATGTGAAAGTTATGCCGTATGTGACAGGGAATGAAGCTGATACCGATTATCTTTCTGCCGACGATGAAGAAGAGAACACTATTGGTCAGGCGACCACTCCTATGGACGGTAAAGGTCAAATTACCACAAAACTCGTTGAGGTCCGTCAGGGTGGTAGTGAAGCTTACACATATGTTCATCCGGATGATGTTCAGTATCTAGACATCTCTCCAATGCAGATTGTTAGTATTTCAACAGCTCTCATCCCGTTCTTGGAACACGATGATGCTAACCGAGCTTTAATGGGTTCCAATATGCAGCGCCAAGCAGTTCCACTGGTTCAACCACAGGCTCCGTTGGTTGGAACCGGTATGGAATGGCGCGTAGCGAGTGACTCTGGCCAAGTTGTGATGTCTGCAATTGAAGGAATTGTTTCGGAATCCACAAGTGATTGCGTGAAAATTTTGGGTACAGATGGGAAGGAAGTTGAATACCCGTTAACTAAATTTGTGCGTTCAAACCAAGGAACTTCTATTAACCAGCATCCAATTGTTCATAAGGGAGATAGGGTTGTTCCGGGTTCTCCGTTGGCTGATAGTTCATCGACTGAAAACGGAGAACTTGCGCTTGGTCAGAACTTGTTGGTCGGCTTTATGACATATGAGGGATTCAATTATGAAGACGCCATCATATTGAACGAAGATCTTGTTAAGGATGATAGATATACCTCTATACATATAGACAAGCACGAGGTGGAAGCTCGCGAAACCAAGTTGGGCCCAGAGGAGATTACGCGTGATATTCCGAATGTTGGTGAAGAGAGTCTTCGGGATCTAGATGAGGATGGTATTGTGCGGATCGGTGCATGGGTAACGCCAGGGGATATTTTGGTTGGCAAAATCACACCCAAAGGTGAAACTGAACTGACTGCTGAAGAAAAACTTCTGCGAGCTATATTCGGTGAAAAAGCTCGGGACGTTAAGGATACTAGCCTGCGAGTGCCGCATGGACAGCACGGTAAAGTTACCGATGTGCGAATCCTCACAAAGGAAAACGGTGATGATCTGCAGCCAGGCGTTACAAAGACCGTTAGGGTATGGGTTGCACACACTAGGAAGATCAACCAAGGGGATAAGATGGCTGGTCGACACGGAAATAAGGGTGTCGTATCCAAAATTTTGCCAAGAGAAGACATGCCGTTCCTGCCGGATGGAACTCCCCTAGATATTATGCTTAACCCTATTGGGGTGCCTTCTAGGATGAATCTAGGACAATTACTAGAAACTCATCTAGGCTGGGCAGCGAATACCCTAGGATTTCATGCTCGCACTCCTGTATTTGATGGAGCGCAGGACAGTGTTATAGAAGATCAGCTTGCCAGAGCTTGGTTTGTAAGTGAGTCTCACGCAAAAAATCATCGTGATCTTGATTCCGATGAAATCAATTGGGATAAGGTTGATGAGTATTTGAGTGAACGTGGGTTTAGTAGAGATCGGTTGTGGAGCGATGCGCCGTCAAATCGTGGAACTGCTCGAGAGGCTTGTTTGCGCATTTGGTTGGAAGACGTTACAGGCGAGAAAACAGATAATTTGAAGCCTTCAGAGCTTATGCAAGAATCATTGAAAATTTCGCGAGAAAGGAATTTATCCGCTCCAATTTTTGGTAAGCAAATAATTCATGATGGACGGACAGGTCTTCAATATGATTCGCCAGTTACAGTTGGCAATGTCTACATGTTGAAGCTGATCCACTTAGTGCAGGATAAGATTCACGCCCGATCGACTGGTCCTTATTCGCTAATCACGCAACAGCCTCTTGGCGGAAAAGCTCAGTTCGGCGGTCAGCGATTTGGTGAGATGGAGGTTTGGGCTCTAGAAGCTTATTCTGCTGCTTACACCCTTCAAGAAATGCTCACTATTAAATCAGACGACGTAGTTGGGCGTGTTAAGACTTATGAAGCTATTGTCAAGGGTGAAGAGGTGATTCAGCCGGGTGTTCCGGAGTCTTTCCATGTTCTCTTGAAAGAATTACAAGGATTAGGGCTTTCAGTTGAACTGTTAAATGAGGACATTGAAAGATTTACTCAATCCGAGACCGCTTCACAAGAGATGTCTGCGACACTTGGAGCTCCTCTTAACTGGAGTGATTTGAGTGATGAACCTCTGGATGCGTTAGATATTGAAGAACTGTCCCTTGATGAATTGAATGCTGGTTCAATGGATACTACTGATGACGATGACGACGACTTAGATGCGGATGATTCTTTATCAGATGAAGATGAAGTTGACGAAAACAAATTGATCTCAGCTTCAGAGGAATCTGACGAATCTGAAGACGCAATCATTGGCGTTGATGATGAAGAGAACTAAATTAACTACAGTCAACACGAAATGTGTGTGGGCTAATTACGAATGCTGGCAACTAGTCAGTTCAACTATGGGTGAAATCCCTGAAAGGCGAGGAAACGGCCAGATATGACACAATCAGGCGCCGATTTCAACGCGATTAGGATCTCTCTGGCATCTCCAGAGCAGATTAGAGCTTGGTCGTATGGTGAAGTAACTAAACCCGAGACCATTAATTATCGTACATTACGACCTGAAAAAGATGGTTTGTTTTGTGAACGTATATTTGGTCCGACCAAAGATTGGGAATGTTATTGCGGCAAGTACAAGAAGATTCGGTACAAAGGCGTAATTTGTGATCGATGCGGTGTCGAAGTAGCGCGATCTAAAGTCCGAAGAGAACGGATGGGTCACGTGAAGTTAGCTGCTCCTGTAGCCCATATTTGGTTTTCTAAAGGAACTCCTTCTCGTTTGGGGCTAATACTTGATCTTTCACCTCGGAATCTTGAGAGGATTCTATATTTCTCACAGTATGTTGTGACGTCTGTAGACGATATGGCGCGCCAGAATGCCATTGAGCAATTGGAAGCTTATAGAGACGCTGAGATCACACGCTTTGAGGAGGATTTGAAGGACGCTGTATCAGAAAATAACGTTGAGCCGGTGTTGGCATCAACTATGCAATCTATGTTCGATGCAAAGGCGGAAGCTGATCGCATAGCCAATGAGCTTGCAGAACTTGATAAACCCAAGAAAAAGCTCACAAAAGCTCAGGTTGTCAGGGCAGAAAAAGAAGCTCTTGAGCTTGCAGAGTCTCAATCAAAAGAAATCGAAAGTTATAAAGGTCCGGAAGCAGTTACAAAGCTCACCGAGCTGACCGAAGAGCAAATAGCTGCAGTTAAAGTTGATGTTCAAAATAAGATCGATGACCTTGAGGCGATTCGAGTTATGGATTTGCTGACCGAAGCTCGGTTCCGTGAATTGCGTGATAAATTCGGTCATGTATTTAAGGCATCTATGGGTGCAGAATCAGTACTTGAAATCCTCGAGAATACCGATTTAGACGCGGTACGCATTGAACTCTTAGACGAAGTTCGCAATACATCTGGCCAGCGCCGCAAGAAGGCAATAAAACGACTTCGTGTTGTTGAAGCGTTCAGAAAGAGTGGGAATAAATCTGAGTGGATGATTCTTACAGTTTTACCTGTACTACCACCTGAATTGCACCCAATGGTTCAACTCGATGGTGGACGGTTTGCTACGAGTGATCTGAATGATCTTTACCGGAGAGTTATTAACCGCAATAACCGATTGAAGCATTTAATCGACCTTCAAGCTCCGGACATCATCATTCGAAATGAAAAACGAATGCTTCAAGAGGCTGTTGATGCTCTTATTGATAATGGTCGCCGAGGTCGAGCTATCCAGGGTAGTCATAATCATAAACTGAAGTCCTTGACCGATTTACTTCGTGGCAAGCAAGGTCGCTTCCGGCAAAATCTTTTGGGTAAACGAGTGGATTACAGTGGAAGATCAGTAATAATTTCTGGGCCTCAACTCAATATGTATGAGTGTGGTTTGCCAAAAAAGATGGCTTTAGAACTGTTTAAACCGTTTGTCATGAATGCACTAGTTGTGAAGGGATATGCTCACAACATCAAAAGTGCAAAAAGAATGACAGAGAGAGCTCGTCCAGAAATTTGGGATCTGCTTGAAGAGGTTATACAAGATCATCCTGTAATGCTTAATCGCGCCCCTACTCTTCATCGATTGGGAATTCAAGCATTTCAACCAGTTTTAGTTGATGGTTCGGCTATTCAGATTCACCCTTTAGTTTGTACAGCGTTCAATGCTGATTTTGATGGTGATCAGATGGCAGTACATGTTCCACTTTCAAGAGAAGCTGTAATTGAAGCACAGCGATTAATGCTTTCAACCAATAATATGCTTGCTCCTAGTTCAGGATTTCCGATTGTGTCACCTACGTTGGACATGGTTCTTGGTGTCTATTACCTCACAGGTATTGATGGCGATGAATTGACGCCTGTTGAAAGAGATCAGGAAGGCAACGCTGTATTTGACACAATTTACGCGGATTTTGATGATGTGCGTTTGGCGTTTGACACTGAAAGGATCAAGCTGCGTCAACTAATTAAAGTTCGTGATGACCATGGTGAGCTCATTGAAACCACTGTGGGTCGCGTTATATTCAATTGGGCTCTTCCAAAAACGATGGAGTTTAGAAATCATTTGTTTGACCGTGGTGCCATTGAAGCTTTGGTTGGGGAGGTAGTAACTGGATATGGTAATCAAGTTACTTCTGAGATGCTCGACCAGTTAAAAAATCTCGGGTTTAAGTACGCTACCCAGTCGGGCACTACGATTGCAATAAAAGACATCGTTACACCTCCACAGAAGCAATCATTATTGTCTGCTGCTGACACTAAAATCTCTAAGTTGGATGAGCAGTATCAAGAGGGTCTTATCACTGACCATGAGCGTTACGAAGCATCGGTAGGAATTTGGACCGATGTGTCAAATAAAATGACCGATGCTGTCGAAGACACCTTAGATAAATACGGTGGGATTTTTACGATGGCTGCTTCTGGTGCAAAAGGTAATATAGCGCAGATTAAGCAGATGGCTGGTATGCGTGGGTTGATGTCAGATCCTAAGGGCAGGATTATTGAAATGCCGATACGTTCCAGTTTTGCTGAGGGTTTGTCGGTACTTGAGTACTTTATTTCTACTCATGGAGCTCGAAAGGGTCTTGCTGACACAGCGTTACGAACGGCTGACTCGGGGTATTTGACTCGTCGTTTGGCTGATGTTGCTCAGGATGTGATAATCACCACAGAGAATGACCCTGGCGCCCAAGGGATATTGATTACCGACGACCAACAGGGCGGCCAGCAGGCACCACTTGCCGAGCGGATTGTAACTCGCTACCTTGCGGAACCTATCGTCCATCCTGAAACGGGTGAATTAATAGCGGATCGTGACGATTTAGTTACTAGAGATGTGGCTGAACGCGTCGAGGCTGCAAACGTTAAAGAAGCGTGGGTATTTTCACCGCTTTCGAGCACTATTCAGCGTGGCATATCCCAAAAATGTTATGGCGGTTCACTGGCTACGGGAGATCCTGCTTTATTGGGTGAAGCAGTTGGGATTATTGCAGCCCAATCGATTGGTGAACCCGGCACGCAGTTGACGATGAGAACCTTCCACACCGGCGGTGTTGCCGGCAAGGACATTACCTCGGGGTTACCTCGTGTTGTTGAATTATTTGAAGCTCGGCAGCCCAAAGGAATGGCAGTTTTATCTGAAATAGGTGGTCAAATAGAAATTGGTCAATTGCCTGAGGGTCGTGTAGTTAGGGTTATTTCTACCGAAGTTTATTCTGAGGAAATGAACATTCCTGAAACTCATAGACAGAGTGTTAAAACAGGTGATTGGGTTGATGCTGGAGAAGTCGTTCTTATTGCAAAGAAAACAGCTACGGCTGCAGCCGTTAAGGCGGGGAAATTAGACGAATTCCAAGAAGAAATATTTGCGCCGGTTGCGGGTACTGTCCAAGTGACGAAGACGGCTGTTCGAATTGCATGGAATGAAACGGATGAGCGTGAGTATGTGATTCCAGCAGCGTCAGAAATTTTGGTTTCAGACGGCGATAAGATTGACCCAGGGACAGCATTGACGGATGGTCCGAAGAATCCACAAGATATTCTTCGAATCGAAGGACAGGCAGCCGTACAGCGTTATTTAGTTGATGAGGTTCAGGCGGTATATCGATCACAAGGGGTGCAGTTGCATGACAAGCACATCGAGGTTATTGTCCGACAGATGATGCGGAAGGTTCGGGTTGATAATCCAGGTGACAGTGATTTGCTACCAGGAGAATTGGTAGACAGGCATGATTACGAGCTGGCAAATAGCAATATGTTGGCTGAAGGTGGAGAACCAGCCACAGCCAGCCCGGTTCTTCTTGGTGTAACTAGGGCATCACTTAACACTCAGAGTTTCTTGGCTGCAGCATCTTTCCAGGAAACTGCACGAGTACTTACAGAGGCTGCTGTCAATGGATCTGTAGATCGTTTGAGTGGGTTGAAAGAGAATGTCATTATTGGTCGATTGATACCTGCTCGACTTGATCAGACATCCTCGGGTCGTGAGCGCCTTGGAGTTGAGGAAGGTGAGCGAGAAGATGGTCGTCTCACTGGTTTCACTAAGGCGCCTGCGACCTTTGAGGAAGCATTAGCAGCTATAGGTGGCGGAGATCTGGTCAGTGCTGGACCTGAATCGGCATCGGTACCAGCCGAAGGGGCTTCTGGATCTACATCGGAGGATGTCGCTGATGACGGCGGTCTTCTTGCCGCTGTATCAGCACTTGCGGATGTAGCTACGGGAGGTATGGAATCATCTGATAGTGGCGATGACGCAGCAGCGCGAGCAGCAGAAGCCTTACGGGCATCTACGTCTACGGTAGAAGAGAACACAGATCCTTCTCCACAGTTTGTAGATGAGGTAAATGAAGATGAGTCAGATAAATCTGATTAGTAGTACTTCTAGTTGGTAGTTTGTTATGCAAACTGTGCCCTCATCTGATGAGATGAGGGCACAGTATTTAATGTATGTAAATTAGACCAAACTAGATCAAGTTTAAATTATTCAGTAGTGTTTGTTGATTTTCCTATAAAATTTATTATTCGTTTTACGGGCGGTTAGCTCAGCTGGCTAGAGCGCGTCGTTGACATCGACGAGGTCACAGGTTCAAGTCCTGTACCGCCCACCAAATCGCTATATCGTTTACTGGTTCGAAAACATTCGTAGTTAATTTTTATCGCGAAAAGCGGAGCCACTTTCAATGGCAGTTAAATTTAAAGACCTTTCTCCTGAGGACCAAAATGATTATCGCGATAGAATGCGCCATTCCGCTGCGCATGTTCTTGCGGAAGCGGTAACTGACTTATTTCCCGAGGCTCAACTGACTATTGGCCCGCCGATAGCTGATGGCTTTTTCTATGATTTTGCTATTTCAGAACCATTTACCCCTGAAGATTTAAAACGTATCGAGCTGAAAATGCGTGAGTCAATCAAGGCGAATACGGAGTTTGTCGAACGTGAAACCAGTCGAGATGAAGCCTTAGAACTAGTTAAAGATAATCCTTATAAAGTTGAGATTTTAGAAGGGATTCCCGTAGATGAGCGTGTGACCTTTTGTAGTCATTCGGATAATGCATTTGAAGATCTTTGCCGTGGTGGTCACATGGAGCGTACAGGGGATATCAAAGCATATAAATTACTTTCTTCTGCCGGAGCTTATTGGCGAGGCGATGAAAATAACACCATGTTGCAGCGCATATATGGAACCGCTTGGGAGTCACGCGATGCTCAAAAGAATTATCTAAAACGACGTGATGAGGCAGAAAAACGTGATCACCGCAAGTTGGGGCGTTCATTAGATTTATTTTTCTTTGACCCTATCGCACCCGCTAGTCCATTTTTCCTTCCAAAGGGTACTCACGTAATCAATAGTCTTGTCGATTATGTTAAGGAGTTGTACGCACGGTATGGCTATCAGGAAGTTATTACGCCTCAAATATTTAATACTGGATTATGGAAACGATCAGGCCATCTCGAAGCGTATGCGGAAAATATGTACTTTTTAGATGTGGATGATAGGGAGTTTGGTGTAAAGCCAATGAACTGTCCCGCTGCCGCGATGTTGTACTTGGCAAATTCACGCAGTTACCGAGAACTGCCTATTAGAATGGCAGACTTTGGCAGATTGCACCGAAATGAACGATCTGGAGTGACACATGGTTTGAATCGTGTCCGTTCTTTTGTCCAAGATGATGCGCATATTTTTTGCGCGTTCCATCAAATCGGTGCAGAGATTACGTCTTTTTTGCAAATGCTGAATGAGTCTTACAAGGTTTTTGGATTTGAAAACACCCGGTTTGAGTTATCGTTACGTCCCGAAAAGCGTGTTGGATCTGAAGAAATGTGGGATCAGGCAGAGTCGATTCTTACTGAAGTACTCGACGCTGCCGGTCATAAATACACTGCACAATCTGGTGAGGGCGCCTTTTATGGGCCTAAGATCGACGCATTTGTGCCAGATGCTATTGGGCGCGAATGGCAGTTAGGAACGGTTCAATTAGATTTTTCACTTCCTGAACGTTTTGACATGGAATACACCGCAGAGAATGGCAACCGTGAACGTCCAGTTGTAATTCACCGGGCGATGCTGGGTTCACTTGAACGTTTTCTCGGTGTTTTGATTGAACACCTATCTGGAGCGTTTCCGATGTGGCTGTCACCAGTACAGGCAGTAATTGTTCCTATCGCTGATAGACATAACGAGTTCTGTTTTGAGGCTGGTAAGCGTATTAGCGAATCAGGATTCAGAGTTGAGGTGAATGATTCAAACGATAGGATGAACGCAAAAATTAGGCAGGCACAACTTCAAAAGATCCCCTATATGCTTGTGGTGGGTGATCGTGAAGTTGAGGATCAATCTTTGTCAGTACGTACCCGAAGCGGTGATAATCTTGAATCGATGTCGATTGATCAGGTAATTAACAGGTTTGAAGCCCAAGTAGCAGATCGATCCTGAATCTATTTTGTGATTTTAACTTGGTGGCTACTATTACAGTTGTTGTTTGGCTGCAATATAATCGTGCGTAGCATTTAATTGTTTAGGGGTGGTAATTGTGTGTCTGTTTGTGTCTGTTTGTAAAATAAATTCTGATTAAGTACGTCTTATTTGGCGTGACGATGGGCTAAAAACATCAAATGAAATCCGATGAAATTACTCTACACCGAGGGCTTCAGGGTGTTTACTTTGATCGAAGTGAGACGACGTTTATTGATGGTAAGCAAGGTGTGCTCGAATACCGTGGCTACAATATCCATGATCTTGCCGAATATTCAACTTTTGAAGAGACAGCCTACCTTCTTATACATGGGATTCTTCCTACTCAGGCGCAATTGGACGAGTTTGATTCAGAGCTCAAAGCTGCACGAGAATTACCTGAAAAGATTTTTGATGTCATCGATCTCGTCAAAGATTCTCATCCGATGGATGTTCTCAGGACCGCTGTTTCAGCGTTAGCTTCGTTTGATCCAGAACGGGGAGACAATTCCCCTGAAGCTACGATTCATAAGGGAAATCGCCTGACATCTCAAGTGCCTGGGATTGTGATGGCTCATCATGCTATTCGTAGGGGGAAGGATCCTGTTAAGCCCAGTTCAACGTTGGGCCATGCTGCTAACTTTCTTTACATGCTTGAGGGTAACGAACCTAGTGTTGATGCGGCTAATCTCATGGACAAAGATTTTGTTCTTCATGCGGATCACGGTTCAAATGCGTCGGCATTTACAGCGCGTACGGTAGCCGGGACTGCAGCAGACGTTCATGGTGCTGTTACAGCCGGTATCGCTGCTTTATCAGGGCCATCACATGGTGGAGCTGCTGAAAACGTTATGCAGATGGCTAAAGAAATTGGAAAACCCGAAAATGCAGCGGATTATGTCCGCGATCTACTTTCGAACCGACAGCGTGTTATGGGCTTTGGTCATCGCGTTTACAAAGCAGAGGACCCACGTGCAAGGCACCTTCGTGAGGGAGTTAAGAATCTCAGTGAAGAAATGGGGCAACCTGAGTGGTATCAAATACTTGAAGGCGTTGTTGATGCCATGAAACCTTATGCTAGGCGTGGGATTCATGTAAATGTCGATTTTTTTGCAGGGGTTATTTATTATTTGAATGGATTCCCGCAAGACTTATTTGTTCCTATATTTGCTGTGGGACGCATTCCCGGATGGACAATTCAAGTGGTCGAGCAGTTGCAGCATAATATTTTGATAAGGCCATTGCTGCAGTACACGGGAGAGCATGATTTGGACTACGTTCCCATTTCTGAACGTGGTTGAAAAAGCAAGTACATCAGCGAGTAATAGGATTTCAATTGCAATTCACTTTGTATGGTTGAGTTGGTTACGAATTTGTCGTAGCCATTTTCAACGAGTTACAGCATGACGATACCTAACTCCCACAGCGCATTAGAAAGAAGCCTGATCGATCATATTTCTAAGTACGGACCTGTTACTTTTGAGTCGTTTATGAATTTTGTTCTTTACGACAACGATCAAGGCTATTATCCAACTCGCCGCAGAACTTTTGGTTCAAAACCTGTCGGAACAGACGGAGACTACTTTACGAGTCCTACTACCCATCCAGTATTTGGTGCCTTGCTCGCATTGCAACTTAGGGAAATGTGGTTTTTGCTCGACTCACCATCCGAATTTACAGTTATCGAAATGGGTGCGGGTGATGGTACTCTTCGTTCGGATATTCTGGAATACGTGCAGCAAGAACTTCCAGATTTCGCTCAAACTATTCGCTACGTCGCCACAGATTTGGTTCCACCGTCAAATGTAAACGGTGTTCTTGATAATTCTTATCTTCCAAGTGATGTGGTTGGGTGTATCGTTTCTAACGAGCTGCTTGATGCCTACCCATTTAATCGTTTCATTGTGCAAGATGGGGTAGTCAAAGAAATTTTTGTTGACTACCAGGATGGGAAGCTTGTCGATTCTGTAGGTGAAGTAAGTGAACCTGAAATTGCGGCGCGCGTCGATCCATTTTTGGATTCTCTTACAGAAGGTTATAAGGGTGAGGTAAATCTGAGACTTGGTTACTGGTCGGACTCAGTTGCCGCCGCGCTACAGCGTGGGTACGTTATTACCGTCGATTATGGATATGATCGTCCTGATCTGTATCAATCTTCGAGACCAGAGGGTTCGATGCGGTGTTATTACCAGCACACGCTCAGCCAAGATCCGTTGAGGAGAATTGGCAAGCAAGACATAACATCACATGTGGATTTTACGGCTGTAGATCATACGCTGATGGTCAATCACATCAAACGAATTGGGAAGCTTACTCAACGCCAATTCTTATTGAATTTAGGCCTGAAGGATTTTTCTGACGACATTAATTTGCGATCATCGAATAAAGAACTTTCTAGAAAAGATTTTCTAGAAAATCTTGCTGGTATCGAGGCGTTAATTGATTCGGATGGGCTTGGGAAGTTTAGAGTGGTGCTGCATGCAAAAAATATTGATCAAGTGCATCGAATTACCGGCATAACAGGTCATAAATCTCTTGTGGAAGGTCGCAATACACCTACATTAAATAATTCAGAAGCAAGTCATGCTCGCTTGCTTAGATCTGGTAATCCGTTTGGACAAACTAACAGTGAACTTAGAAGCGGTATGACTTGGGAGCAGCTGTTTTGTGATGACTCGACCAGTAGTGTTAATTGAACTCCTTAGGTGAATGGAGATGGAATAGATGTTGACTGACGGTTTGCAATCTCCCAAAAAAACACCAATCTATCGAACACATTTGGAATCCAATGCAAAGATGACGGATTTTTGTGGTTGGAACATGCCGATTCAATACCAAAAAGGCATTATTGCTGAAGTAAAAGCTGTTCGTGGTTCGGTGGGTATTTTCGATGTTTCACATATGGGACGGATAGAATTTGAAGGCTCAGGAGCAGAATATTTTTTAGGGAAGATTTTGTCAGCGAACTTAAAGGCTTTAAACCTTGGACGCAGCAAATACAATTTTATCTGTAATAAGGATGGTGGCATTATCGATGACGCTATGGTTTATCGCGTCGGAGATGAGAGATTTCTTTTGATAGTGAATGCGGGAAATACGCATAAGGATTTGAAGTGGATAGCCTCTCAAGCCATGGATGGCTCCGATTGCAATATGGCGGTATTAACTGATAAAACCGCTATGATCGCTGTGCAAGGGCCTAAGGCAGTAGCGATAGTTGATGAAGTGACACATGGGGCTGCTTCGAAGATTGGTCGTTTTCGAATCGCGAATGTTTCATTTGATGGTTGCGATGCTACCTTGGCGAGAACTGGGTATACAGGCGAAGATGGATTTGAAATTATTGTTCCCGCAGATCAAGGATCAGATCTATGGTTACTTTTGAAAAACTCTGGTGCTATTGAATGTGGGCTTGGGTCTCGTGATGTGTTGAGGCTGGAAGCAGGGTTGCCGCTACATGGGAATGACATTTCATCATCGACTAATCCCTTTGAGGCTGGGTTTGGTCGTTTTGTATATACAGAAGCTCCTGATTATGTAGCCGGTGATGCATTAATCCAGTTACTGTCTACAGAGCCTCATCGGCTCTTAGTAGGTTTTAAAATGATTGGACGAGGTATTCCACGACCAGGCCTTAAAATTCTTTCCTGTTCGCCTGAAGAAAGTAATTCCAGTGTTATAGGCAATGTTACTTCAGGTACTTATTCCCCGACCGTTGACTGCGGTATTGGTATGGGCTACGTTGATCGAAAATACTCTAAAGTAGGTAATCATATTGTTATTGATGTTAGAGGTAGACTAGTTGCAGCTGAAATTGTGAAATTACCCTTTTATAAACCGTTTTAAATTATTCGATTTAGCATTTTTATTTGTTGGGGAGCTAAAGCATAGATGTATCCAGATGATTTGAAATACTCAAAAGAGCATGAGTGGGTGCGTATTAATGGCTCTATCGCTGAGATAGGCGTTACATTGTTCGCACAGGAATCTTTGGGAGATGTTGTATACGTTGACCTACCTGAAGTCGGATCTGAAGTTGAGCAATTTGCTAAATTCGGTGAAATTGAATCGGTAAAAGCCGTAAGTGATCTTTTTTGTCCGGTGGAAGGCAAAATTATCGAGATTAACCATGAGGTAATAGATAATCCTGAGGTAGTTAATACAGAGCCTTACGGATCCGGGTGGTTGATAAAGGTTCAACTTTCTGATCCCTCGAAGGTTGATGATTTGATGGATGCAGCTACATACGAATCGACTTTGGGGTAACGATCTTTTCATAATGTCAGTGCCTTCTAATACCACGATAAATCACCCTTATATTCCTTCCACAGATTTTGAACGTGAAGAGATGCTTAGGGTGATTGGTGTTGATTCTTTCGACGATTTGTTAACGGACATACCACTTGCCCATCGATATCCACGAATGGATCTTACTTCGGGACTTAGCGAGCAAGAACTTGCGTCAGAAATTGGTAGTTTTGCCGGTGAAAACGCCTCGCCTTCTAGTGGTTACGTATCATTCCTAGGGGCTGGCGCTTATAGACACTACATTCCTTCGGTAGTTCGTTCGATACTTCAACGCGGTGAATTTGTGACTGGATATACCCCCTATCAGCCAGAAGCTGCCCAGGGCACTCTTCAGGTGGGCTTTGAATTCCAGACTATTATTTGTCAGTTGACAGGTATGGAAGTCGCCAATGCGGGTATGTATGACGGTCCCACGGCGTTCGCCGAGGCATGCTTGATGGCTGCTAGAGTTACCCGCCGCAACAAAGTCGCACTGCTCTCAGACGTTGATAATCGCTTGTTAGATGTTTTAATTTCATATGTGAAATATCAGGATATTGAGGTGATTAAAATCACCCCTGATACACGTGTAATTCCTGATGATCTTGCATGCATTGGTATTCAAAGTCCAAATTTTTTTGGTGAAATTCAAGATGTTGAGAGATTAACTAATTTGGCTCATGAGAACGGTGCTCTCTCAGTAGTTCATGTAAATCCAACATCGCTGGGCTTATTCAAACCCCCTGGAGAGTTTGGTGTAGACATAGTTACGGCTGACGGCCAACCCCTTGGTGTACCAATGGCTTTTGGAGGTCCATATGTTGGTTTATTTGCTTGTAAAAAGGCACAGATAAGGCAGATGCCGGGCAGAATTATTGGCTTAACCAAAGACACTCAGGGAAGGGCTGGCTATGCACTGACACTTCAGACTCGGGAGCAGCATATTCGACGCGAGCGAGCAACATCGAATATATGTACCAGCACTCAACTAATTGCTCTTATGGTGACAGCCTACGTAGCGACTTTGGGTAAGCAAGGTTTAAAGGAAGTGGCTGAGTTGTGTTACCAAAAGGCTCACTACGCTGCCGCAGAAATTGCGAAAATCGAAGGATATTCTGTTCGAACTAGTGGTACTTTTTTTCATGAATTTGTTGTGACATGTCCAACTAATCCATCTGCTATAAACGCCGAACTTTTGAAGCAGAAAATTATAGGAGGATTGGATATTTCGCATAGATCTCATAACGGTATGCTTGTCTGTTTCACTGAGATAAATTCGAAAAAAGATATTGATAGATTTGTAGAGTTATTGAGTCAATATGGTGAGGTCCACTGATTATCAATAAAAGTACTACTGATATAGACCGTCGGTTACTTATGGATCGTTCGGTTACGGGGCGTAAAGCATTTTCACTTCCTGAGTCCGATGTACCCTTCCAGGAAATGCCGGATCGCGCGCAGATGCGTGATGATCTAGAGTTACCTGAGGTATCTCAGTTGGAAGTGATTCGATACTTTTCAATATTGAGCCAACGAAACTTTTCTATTGATACGAATTTTTATCCGCTTGGCTCATGCACAATGAAATATAACCCTAAGATCAACGATGAACTTTCAAATATCCCAGGGCTAGCCGACCTTCATCCTTTGCAGCCACAAGATACTGCGCAAGGTGCCATCAGACTGCTAAAGGAGCTACAAGATGATTTGGGTGAGATCACTGGATTACCTGCTGTTTCTCTAGCTCCCCTCGCAGGTGCCCAAGGGGAATACGCCGGACTACTTATCGCACGTGCCTACCATGAGGCACGGAATGATACTCAACGGACAGTTGCGATCATTCCGGATTCTGCTCATGGAACTAACCCAGCTTCAGCAACAATGGCGGGCTTAGATGTTGTAACAGTCGGGTCTGATCCAAATGGCAATGTTGATGTATCTAATCTACGTGAACTTTCAGATTCTCGAACCGCTGTTTTTATGCTCACCATACCGAGCACTTTGGGTTTATTTGAGCCGAACATTCTTGAAATTACGGAAATTATTCACAACGCCGGGGGGCTGGTGTACGCAGATGGAGCTAATTTGAATGCCCTGCTAGGAATTGTGAAACTTGGTGACTTGGGGGTCGATATATGCCACTCTAATCTTCACAAGACCTTTTCAACACCTCATGGTGGAGGAGGACCAGGCTCAGGTCCTGTAATGGTGAGCGATGTTCTTGCGAAATTTCTTCCTGACCCCGTAGCCGAAAAGCGTGATGGCAGGTACATATTGGCAAATCCTGAGCAGTCGATTGGATCCATAAATGGATTTCATGGATCTTTTTCAATCGCAGTGAGGGCGTATGCATATATCAAAGCTTTAGGTTTGGAAGGTTTGCAATCTGTTTCTAAAAACGCCATTATCAACGCTAATTACGTACAAACTAATCTGCGAGACAAATATAACCTACCTGTGGATCGTTATTGTATGCATGAAACAGTTCTTTCTGCATCCCGCCAGAAAGATCGTGGCATTGCAGGTCTCGATATTGCAAAGCGTTTGCTTGATTTTGGTATTCACGCACCGACGATGTATTTTCCGATGATAGTTGACGAAGCGCTAATGATTGAGCCAACTGAATCTGAATCAAAAGAGACTTTAGACCACTTTATTGCTGTGATGAAGCAAATTGATGACGAGACGGTTAACAACGCAGAATTAGTTAGCGATGCTCCGCATGATCTGCCTGTTACGCGTCTTGATGAGGCATCGGCTGCGCGTAAACCGATTTTGCGCTGGTCTCCTGTGGATTTAGATGATCAATGATTGTTGATACTCACGTTCATATTTGGGAAGTGCCGCCTATCGCAGAGATTGGTCCTACTGCTCCGAACTTCACCGCACGGCCTGAAGTCCACGGAAATGCTGAGTTATTGTTGGAAGATATGGATGCGAATGGGGTGGACAAAACCGTTCTTGTTCAAACATCCTTTTCCACTTGGAACAATGAGTATGTAGCTGCTTCGGCTATTAAATACCCCGATCGATTTGTTTCGATGGGGTTGATCGATCCGATGGACGAGAATAATGCACAAGCTGCCGTTTACTGGATGCAGGAGCGCCAGATGCAAGGATTTCGTTTTCATCCTCAGTACTATGAAGATGTAGATATTTTGAAACGGTCCGAAAATGAAACTATGTTTAAATGTATTGAGGAGCGTCGTGGAATTGTTCAAGTGCATAATCGACCTGAGCATGCCCATCAGCTCGATTATGTTGCATCAAGATACCCGGGAATTACATGGCTGATAGATCATATGATGTATCCCGACCCTGTGATGGCTCCAACTTGGGATGTATACAAGCCTGTTTTGGAACTGGCTAATCACCCGAATATTTTTATCAAGATTTCTGATGTGCATAATAGGTCTGTGGAGTTGTTTCCTTTTACTGATATGCATGGCGTCGTTAAGTTGGCGATTGAAGCATTCGGAATAGACAGGTGTTTGTGGGGTACGGGTTATCCTGGTCACCACCGTGTTGACAATGGATGGTTGTCGCTTGAGGATGAGCTTCGACTTGTTCGGGAAGGATTTGATTGGTTAACTGATCAAGATCAATCAAAATACCTTGGTGAAAACGCAATGCGGATCTGGAGATGGGATAATTAGTGGCATTGCGTTTTACGGTTCCAACAGTTACGGAGTGATTACAGAAGATGGTATTAAGACCTGGTACTCAAGCCCCGGATTTTACGCTTAACACACATTCGGGTCAGGTAACTCTTTCGGAGTTACGTGGCAAGACGGTAGTTATAGGCTTTCATCCGGCTAGCTTCACTGGTGGCTGAGTAAATCAAGTGCGCGGGTTCCGTGCAAGTTACGATAAATTTCAGGCAGTTGATACCGAAATTATTGAAATTAGTTGTGATTCCGTAGCCGTTCAGAAGGCATGGGTCGAAAGTATGGGGGAGCATGAGGGTGTTGAGGGTGTTCCATTTCATGTTGCTAGTGATTTTTGGCCGCATGGTGCTGTGGCAAAGGCATATGGTGTATTTAACGAAGAACGTGGTAATTCCAGACGTTCCGTTTTCATCATCGATTCTGACGGGATCATTTACTGGTCAAATCTTTACACGGACTCAATACCAGCTGCGGGAGAACTTCTTCACGAAATCGAAAAGTTGCAAAATCGCTGAGCCGAATATTCTGTTTAAGTTTCTGTTTAAATGAGATCGAAGTTTCGATTTGTTTAGAATTACTTTGAGTTGTCTGTGATTGTTGGTTCAACAGATAAACTATCTGCGATGATTTGTATTTTGACTGTAATAAGGAGAATCTGAGTTGGCGAGGCATACGCGTCTGGAGGTATTGACTGCAGTTAATAAAATTGGTGTTGTGCCTGTTTTTTACAACGGTGATATTGTGACTGCTCAGAATATTGCTAAGGCCTGCGTGAACGGTGGAATCAAGGTTCTTGAATTTACTAACCGCGGCGATCATGCATGGGAAGTGTTTTCTGCTCTGGAAAAATTTTGCGCTTCTGAATTACCTGACGCTATTCTTGGTGCCGGTTCGGTGCTCGATGCGGGTACAGCGTCGATGTACATAAGTTCAGGGGCATGCTTTATCGTCGGACCAGTAACAAATTCAGACGTCGCAAAGGTCTGTAATAGACGAAAAATCGGTTATATCCCTGGTTGTGGCACAGCTTCTGAAATATCCGCTGCTGAAGAGTTGGGTGTTGAGATAGTTAAGGTTTTTCCCGGAAGTGCTGTTGGTGGTCCAGGATTTGTGAAAGATTTACTTGGTCCGATGCCGTGGTCATCAATCATGCCAACTGGTGGTGTTGATATAACCGAAGATTCACTACGGCCGTGGTTTGAATCCGGTGTATCTGCTGTTGGTATGGGTTCTAAACTTGTATCGTCCGACATCCTGAGAGATGGGGCATGGGATGAACTAGAAAATCGCAGTAGAGATACCGTTGAACTTATCAAGTCGATACGAGGTGGATAAGGTAACTATGTGGGTATGTTCAAACGTGGTTATGTTGTCTGGTAATGGCTGACTAGTTTAGTGCCATCTTAATCCTGTATTCATACAATAAGCGGAAAAGAGTTGAGATTTCTATGGTCAAGGTCGTAACTTTTGGTGAGGTAATGCTCCGTCTGGCAACAATGCGGCGAGAGCGGTTTACCCAAGCACGCGAATTTGAAGTTACCTATGGTGGAGGTGAATGCAATGTTGCAGTTTCGCTTGCTCAGTTCGGTGTCGATGCGACATTCGTTACAGCCATCCCTGATAACGACATCGGGCAGGCATGCATCAATTATATTCGTCAATTTGGTGTTGATACTTCGAAGATTTTACGCCAGGGGACGCGGCTAGGAACGTATTACTTGGAATCTGGGGCGTCAATGCGTGCCTCAAAAGTGGTTTATGACCGCGCTGCATCTTCAATTGCTGAAATTAAGCCAGGCGATATCGATTGGGAGGCAGTGTTTGCTGGTCAGGATTGGTTTCACTTTACAGGCATAACTCCTGCTATTTCCAAAAGCGCGGCCCTTGTATGTGAAGAGGCGGCAGTAGCAGCTAAACAGCTTGGACTTACTGTCAGTGCGGATATGAACTACCGTAAGAATTTGTGGACGGCGGAAGAAGCGCAGGCAACTATGATTCCGATGATGAAGCATGTTGATATTTCAATTGGCAATGAGGAAGATGCTGAAAAATGTCTGGGGGTTGCTGCTGAGGGTGTTGATGTAACGGCTGGAGAACTAAATCCTGATGCTTATCGGCCTGTTGTGCAGGAACTAGTGGATAGGTTCGACTTTAAGAAGGTTGGGATTACGCTTCGTGAAAGTCAATCGGCTGACGATAATGACTGGAGTGCCATCTACTATGATGGAGAGGAAATTCTGATTGGGAAGAAGTACCCAGTTCGAATAGTTGACCGAGTGGGTGGCGGAGATTCATTTTGTGCTGCAATGATCTATGGCCAAAATCGAGATGACTGGAACTCACGTCAGGTCCTCGATTTCGCTGTGGCAGCTTCTGCAATGTCGCACACCTTCCATGGTGATTTCAACTTGGTAAGTGTCAAAGAAGTAATGGCTGTTGCAGGTGGTGATACCTCAGGACGAGTCCAGCGTTAAAAGGGTTGGATTTAAAATCAAATTTGCTGTGAAAATTGCAGTCAGTTCTACTGTTTAAAATCCCATTGCGACTCCGTCTCGACGTGGATCTGCACCACCAAGCATTGTCCCATATTTGGTGAATTGAATGCCCTGTCCGCCCCCGACAGCGTTGTGCCAGTCAGGAGCGACGTGTACACGGTGACCTCGTCTGGCTAGGTCCTCGCGCATTTGGGCTGGGAATCGGTTTTCTAATAAAAGCATCCCTGTGTCATATATACGGAATCTTGGCGCCTCGATAGCTTCCTGTACATTCATGCCGGCATCTATGTGGTTAGACATCATCTGAGCTGTTGTATGTAGGATGCCCCAGCTGCCGGGAGTTGATAGGGACATTCGGATCCTCTTATTACCTGTGGATTCGAATATTTGAGCTGGCGCAATACAGAAGTCCTGTTGTTTTCCCGGGCCAATCAAATTTGGGCTACCAATGTCGGGGTCGATATCGAACCACTTGCACATGTTGTTCATGAACACTCCTGTATCACCTGCTACTACCGCGGATCCAAATGCACCTCCGAGTGTCTGTGTGACAGTTACCGTGTTGCCTTCGGCATCTGATGTTGCAAAGTGAGTGGTGAGCCCACTCGAATATTCGGCTTTTACGCCTACAGGAGCGTGGTCAACCCGGGAGCGATTCCATCTTTCAGGAGGAGGTCCCGATGTTTCTAGCATGTCAATTTCTGCAGCTTTATCGGCGGCATATTCCGTGGACAACAGTCGTTCTAGGGGTATTTCTACATAGGCTGGATCTCCGGCATATTTCGCACGATCATCGGCGGCGACATAGACAGCTTCCACAATCTTATGTAGCGTATCGCTAGAGCCGTACGGCAGCTCGGGGAAATTGCTGAGTATGTTCAGGGTTTCGAGAATTTGGAAGCCTGAGGAATTAGGTGGTGCAACTCGAATTTCGAATCCTCGATAGTTGGTGGTTAGAGGCTCCTGCCATACTGCTTTATATTTTGATAATTCTTCGCGACTGATGATTCCTCCAGAGTTAGCCAAACCTAGCTGAATACGATCGCCTAAATTCCCCTCATAGAATTCTTTTTGACCACCTTCTGCTATCGCTGACAGGCTTTCGGAGAGTTGTGGTAGGCGCAAAATTGAACCTGCACCCATACCGTTTCGTTCGATGAACATGGATTTTTGGGATGTTTCGAACTGATCAATCCGTACTAGGTTCTCTTCAAGCATTGCCGCGTTGAAAGGTGTGAGAGCGATGCCCTCTTCCGCATATTGAATGGCATCTTGCATAACTCTAGAAAGTGGGAGAGATCCGTAAGTTTCGTGCATTGTCATCCAGCCCGAAACATTGCCCGGAACAAGGGGGGCAATAGGACCGGTTTCAACGTTGAGGTGATCGTACATTTCAGGCCGTGCGGCGTTTGGGGCATGGCCAGAGAAATTTAAAACTCGCGTCCGATTTTCTTTGGCGATGTAAAGAAGTGCAATTCCGATTCCACCGATTCCAGACATATATGGCTCAGCGACGTTGAGCGTAGATGCAACAGCCACAGCTGCATCGATGGCGTTGCCACCATCTTTTAGAATGTCTAGCCCAGCCTGTGAAGCATACGGATGGGCTGATGCAACCATTCCGTGAGATCCGACTGCTGGCGCACGAGCCGATCGACCATGAGGCGATGTTCCCATTGGAAATAAAGCATTTGGATCGATATCTTCGACGTGATACATGGGATTGCCTTTCAGGCTTTGACTGTTGATATTTGTTGCTTAGGCTAGTGTTCCTAATTGGTTACGCGACTCAATTTTCTCTTCATCAGATCCATATGCCATAGAGTAGTGACCCTTATAACCGGCGCTTTCAAGACGATTGAACAAGTTATTGAAATTGATATTCCCTTTGCCAGGGATTAGGTGAACTTCATAGTCTCCGTCGTTATCAGCCAGTCTAACCTCTCCGATTCTTTCAATCCCAAAGGTATCTAAAAACCCGTCAATTCCTTCAGGTACTAAGTTTGAATGGTTCGCAGTGAATGCCCATCCTAGATGCTCCGGTTTAATCTCGTCGAAATACTCTTTTGTTTCTTCGACATTGTGCGCCATATAATGGACTTCTGCTTTATCGGGTTCGAAATTAAGATTTTCCAGGAGAATTTTTTGACCAGTGTCTGCACCGTATTTTGCGATACGTTTGAGGCGTTCAACTGATGCATTTTTGCGTTCGGCAATATCGCCTGAGAAATGATATCCCGCATGTACGACAGTCCATTGGCAATTAAGCAAATTTGCGAGGTCCACACTTGCCCGCATGTAATCTTCCACGGCTGGTGCAACAAATGGAGAGAACTCAGCGACATTTACCGCTGAAAGGGTATGCAGGCCTATAGATATATCATTCGATTCACACATATTACGAACGTTGCGTGCTCGTTCATTGGTCCATGTGTCCATGTGATTAGGACCCGTATCTGCGTTGAAGTCTAGGAAGTAAAACTTATTATCTATCGCCCAGCGTATTGCATCTTCTATGCGAGTTTTTCCAGCGTCGAAACCGATTCGATTCTTAAGTGACACTTGCTATTCCTTTTTGTTTGACTTCAGGCGGTGAAAGCTAATTCCAGTTTTCGTACATTTTGCTTTCTTCCAGATTGATGATTTCGTATGGCAATCCTTTGGATTCAGCTGCCTTGCGTCCTTCCTCAAGGATTAGCCAAGTCCCACCCTTACCGACCACTCGCCTGTTGAGCATAATTAACTCACCTGCCACCAGCGACATTGTCGCTTTGCCGGTTCTTGGATTGACAACAGTTATATCTGCGTCTGCACCTTCTGATAATTGTCCTTTGTTCAACAGGCCCATCATCCTTGAAGGGGAGTAGCTAAGTTTTATTACCGCTTCAGATATAGTCAAAGCACCAAATGCTACAAGTGCCATTGTTCGCTCTATTGCTACGTTTCTTGGCAGGGAACCACCATCAGTTGAAATGGCATCTACCTTGAATGTCTCGTCATCGTATTTGGCGGTAGCGAGGCTGAAAGCGCTGGTTGGAGGGTTTACTGGATAACTAAGCGAAGCGTTGGTTGCTGCCGACTCCCAAATTTTTACTGCTTCTTCTCCTGTCACTGTAATCACACGCCCGCCACGTGCAGTTAGGGCTGAGCCATAGCCGTCCAATAGCGAGGCCTTAATTCCTTTGTCCGTTGTCGGGTAGCCGCGTGCTTTGAGGCAATTCTGAGCCACGTTGTAGACCACATCGCCATTTTCATCACAGAGTCCATTGGTGCCATTGATTTGAGCAAGGTATGCCTCTGTCACCCATTGTGATCGCATGCTCTCTATTAGTGATAAGGCTTCCCTTACCTCTTCGTGCGGTTCATCAACCATACCTCTGGTATATGAGTTGATATGAGCCACGTGCATACGACCGTTATCAGTAATATCAGGAACTTCTCGTAGACCAGTCATATCACTCCCAGAGTCCTTGGTTCCTACATGAAAAGCGACCCAGGCCATTTGTTCATTGGCTGCTTTAACTACGTTAGACGATGCTTCTGGAGTGAACGGGTGGTAACCACCAAGTAATTTCACTCCGATTCCTCCTTGTTTTTTGGTGTTGTTTATTACATCTCTAACAACACTTGGTCGAGGGTCGTCTTCAGATATTGTTGAGTGAGGCACCAAACCCATCAAAGAAGCGACGTTTAATCCTGCCCCACGCTGTAACATTCCTTCTGCCATGAGTGTGGGATTTCCCGCAAGGTCAAGCGCTGTAGTGGTTCCGGACTCTACCAGCATGGCATGTCCATAAGCCCGGTTTGTATCGTTTCCGAATACACTCGACACGTGTGCGTGTGTGTCGATGTGACCAGGCATCACGATTTGTCCCTCGACATCGATAGAGTCGTCTGCCATGTCCAGATTGATGTTGTTTATGACGGATGCAATTTTGCCGTATTTTATTCCGACGTCGAATCGTCCATCTATGTTATTTGCTGGATCAACGACATGGCCGTTTTTCAAGACCAGGTCAAATTGTTGTGTAGTAGTCAAAATAAGTTACAACCTAAAGTAAGAGATGCACTATGAGCGTAGTTATCAGGAGATTCTACATAGGATAAGCCGTTAGTAACGGTTCTTTGGTGAATATACCTAGATACACAGCAGGTAGAGAATGTTTATACGAATCAATATATTCGTTTAAAGTATCGGTCTAATTATTCTTTAGGATGTTTTCATATCTAAAATCATCCAAAGATAAGACAACCCAGATCTCTATAGCTTTCAATCCATCGCTTTATATGGTTTCTACAGAAATAACATCCCATTCTGCGGGCGGGCGCCCGACTATTGACGCGTTTATCGTCTACGCAGGTAGAGGACTGAGAGATATGGGTCGGGGTCTCATCGCTGTAATTTTGGCCATATATCTATCTCAGATCGGGCTATCGATACCTCAGATCGGTCTGGTCCTAGGCGCCAGCTTGGTTGGTGGTTTTGTGCTTTCACTCATCGTGATGTTTACCGCCAATGTGATTTCCAACCGTATTTGGCTCGTGGCTATTGCATTAATTACTGCCCTGTCCATTTTGATGCTCTTTTTTACTGAGAACGTCTGGTTAATTGGGGTAGCCTCATTTTTTGGCTCTTATGCAGGTAGTGGGATGCACTGGGGTCCGAGCCTTCAGCTGGAACAGTCATCTTTGACGCAGGTGACCAATTTTCAAACTCGTACGCGTGCATTTTCGAACCTTTCTATGTCATCAGCTGCAGGAAGGGCTATCGGTAGTGGATTGGTAGCGATTGCAACTTATCTGATAGCAGTTCGAGGCTGGGAATTGATTGATGCCTACCAAGTGCTGTTAGCGATCTATTTGGTTATTAACCTGGTCAATGCGATTACCTACCTGCCTCTTTCATCATCAGCCGAGCCTAAGGTGCATGCGGGTCAAATATTAGTAAATCCATTTCGAACCCGGTCCCGCAGGTCAATTATCAAAATATCTGGATTGTTTGGCGTCGATTCATTTGCGGGTGGCATGATATTTGATTCTTTTTTTGCATTATGGATGTTGGAAAAGTACGGTATGAATGAAGGTGTAATCGCTGCCGTTCTCATCGCTACACAGGCATTAAATATGGTGTCGATTTGGTTGGCGCCTTTGCTGGCAAAACGTATTGGTTTGCTCAATACATTTGTGTGGACACAGGTCGTGTCCAATGTATGCCTGATTTTGTTTGCATTCTCTACAATAGGATCCATCGCAGTTGCTATATGGATGATTCGTGGTCTGTTTGACGAGATGGATGTGCCCACGAGGCAGTCATACATGATGGCTTTAGTGCCACCTGAAGAGCGTACAGCTATGGCTGGGTCTGCGAATCTCGGGCGTGGTTTGGGACGGGTCCCGAGTTCCACTTTGACCGGATTCTTATGGGCTGGCGCTTATACCGTCGCACCTTGGCTGATTGGTGGTGGGCTTAAATTGGCCTACAATTTCGCAATCTTCTTTTCATTCCGTAATGTGAAAATCCCTGAAGAGTCTGAATGATTAGATTTACAAGGTTTATTTACCCTATTTGATCTCACGGGCATTTGGATGATATTCACCGGTTTACGTCCCCAATATGGACTTAAATACGACAAAATTATTGTTAGTTTATTTGAGGATAACGATCGACTGGAACACGTTCAGGGTGTTTGCGTAACAATGGCTTAATTTTGAAACTCATATTTCTGGAATATCGTTGGTTATTAGTGTTGATTATGAGCGCTATAGGACTTTTTGTGCCAGGGTTTTCAGCAAGTGCGCAGGATAATGAAGAGATTGCTGGTTACACGATTGTCGCTGAAGACCCAGCGGGTCCTCACACTGTGCAATTACAAGTAAGCCCTGCCAGTCCGATAGTTGGTACCAGTCGTTTTGCTGTTCGTGTACGCGATACCTTAACGGGTGTCGATATTGATAATGCATTTGTACGGGTATACGCGACACCTTCGGAAAAAGGTAAGAAACAATATTCACCGGCTCTTAATTCGCCATTCGACCCCACTTATTATCTTGCTCAGTTAGATTTAGAGCATGCAGGTATTTGGGCTATAGACGTAGAAGTTGATTCAGAACTGGGCACTGGTACTACAGTGATGTCTATTCAGGTTCAACCGCGTCAACGAAGCGGGACAGGCAATGATTGGGGCTCTGGACTTTTCATTTTGGTTACGCTTGCATTTGTTCTGGGAATTTCTTGGGTGACGTATTCGTCAAAGAAGGCGTTAAAGCAAAGAGCAGAACAGAAAATGAAGTAGCTTTTGTTATAGAGAAGTTCGTTGTGGCCTGATGGTCTTTTCGATGAATATCGGTGCGCTATTGAACTGAAATCTTGACCGAATACGAACTGAGTGCTAGGTTTGCCCTTATATTCCTACGGAGCGCCAGTTAAAAAAGAGTTGTTGTTTGTTGCGGAAATGCAGTTACATTACGATCGAGTGAGCAATGGCGCTTCAAAATTATTAACAGGAGCAATATATGACCGAACCAGTACGTTTCGAGGCAGAGGAAGTTATTCCTAAAGAGAGTGGGACGGGAATGGCGAGTGAGGCCGGTCCGTTTATCGCATCGGTTGAACGACTAATGATAAGGGTTCGTAGTGCCAAACTGAAAGATCACGCGCAGATGATTGAAAACCTTCAGGCCTGGATAGACAGGGCCATGAATGGTGGTATCGATGTTTTACGCGATGGTGATCAGATTTTGAATACTTTGAACGCCAATGTCGATGAGATGATTCAATCACGAACAATGTTGCGGAGAATCGTGTTTCCAATGGTGGGATTGACACTGCTGGCTGGCGCCTTGGCAGCATTAACCGTTACCGTTTCTGGTTTGGAAGCGTTATTTTTATCAACTCCGCTTGAGATCGTGTTCGCTGCGGTGATTTTTGGAATTGCTGGCAGTTCATTTGCTGTTTTACTGCGAACAGTGACCATGCAGTTTGAATATACAGAGAAGGTTGCTCTTTTTATGGTTGGTATCGCTAGACCATTGGTGGGAGGAGTTCTCGCTTTAGCAGTGTTTGCATTATTTGGAGCCGGAATTATCTCGCTGCCTCTAGTTTCCGACCAAGAAACGACCACTCGTGTAGCTTTTCTTGCTGGGATGGGTGGTAGCGGTATATTTGCTGGCCAATTGGCTCTTTTTGCTTTCGCCTTTGGCGCGGGAATTGCTGAAAGTTACCTGACGCCTCGGGTGTCACAGGGTGTGGCAAGGGTGGCTGATCGAATATCATCCGCTACTCGGTAATTGCACTAAGGACTATAATCAGGGCCGGTCATTATGACTGGCCCTGCTTTTTTAAGCTTTGAAATTTGCCAGTTGATCTGCAAAGGTAAATATTGCCGGAAGCCCACCTGTGTGAAGAAATATAATCGTTTCATCGTTGTCGAAAGCACCTTCTTCGACTTGATCAATGAGCGCTGCCATCACTGTTCCTGTGTAGTTTGGGTCACAGATGATGGCATCCGTCTGCGCCGCTATATGAATCGCCTCCGCTACTTGCGGTGTCATAACGCCATAGCCTTCACCCACGTATTGGTCTAAGACTTGCATGTCAGTTTCTTCGAATGTAACGGGGAGCCCTAGAATTTCTTGAATGTCCTTGTTGTGCTGGAATATGTAATCGCTTAGTGGAACATCGTAGTTCACGGTAACACCGGTAAACTTCCAGTCTAACCCCATTGATTTAGCGGCGATTATGAGTCCGCAAAGAGAGCGACCTGCTACGCCGATAATATGTATATTTTTTAGATTGTTATTCTCAATTTGTTCGAGCATTTCAATTCCAGCTTGAACAAATCCGATCATTCCTACGATTCTAGGGAATAAATGATCTTGAATGAGGTAGGGCTTGTGTCCTTGTTCCTCTAGCTGCTCTTTTAAATTCTTAGCGTATCCTTCAGCGTCATTCGATTGAAACTCGTCGAGTAGGTGCAGTTCAGCACCCAATATTTTGTCGACTAGTAAGTTCCCTTGCACGATTCGATTTGCTGCGTTTTTCAGAATCAATATGTATCGCATCCCGATCTTATTAGCAGCAGCACCAGTCATTCGGGCATTGTTGGAATGGTAGTCCATGATGTTGATCATGACGTCATATCCCTGGTCGGCGATATGAGGCATTTCGAATTCATAATGTCGAGCTTTGTTGCCACCATAAGCGAGCCCTGTCATGTCTTCGCGTTTAATCCAGATGTTTGGGCCGCCAAGTTTTTTTGTCAGGCGTGGCATCTCTTCGAGCGGTGTGGGTAAATGCGCTATTTGCATTCTTGGAAATCGATCGATGTGCTCTTGGAGTTGTTTACGGGTTAAATTGGGTGTCATAGCAATGAATTGTGTTCGATATATGTCATGGGCAGGATACGAGTTGAGATCATATACCTACTCGGTGAATTTGTTGGCGTGTGCGAATAGTTGTGGGAGTCCTCCCGAGTGTATGAAACAGATAGTTTCGTTTAAATCTATTTGGTCTGTCCTAAGTTCGCCTATCAAGCCTGACATAGCTTTACCTGTGTAGTTTGGATCTAGTATCAGTCCCTCGGTTTTGCCAACCAGTCGAATTGCATTGATTACCTCTTCGTCTGGCTCACCGTATGCCGGACCTCGGTAGTTTTCTAGAACTGTAATATCCGATTCATCTAAGAAATATTTGAGGTCAAACATTTTGGCCACTTCAGAAGAGCGCCTAGAAGTGATTTTGTGAAAGTCTTCTATTTTGCCTGGTGAGTATTGCACGGCTGTTGCTTGCCAATTTAGGCCTCTATTTTTCGCATATAAGCGGAGCCCTGCTATAGATCGTCCTGTTAATCCCCAAAGCCGTACAGATCCATCAATACCAGCGCTTTCGAATTGTTTTTCAAGTTCTAGCCCGGTTTCTAAGAATCCGATCATACCCATAATGTCTGCGAAGGGATCGTCTGGCAATATGTATGGGTTTCCACCATCTTTCACTACGTCTGAAAAAATCTTCTCTGCCATTTGCGTGCCATATTCAGCAGGCGTTCGGTGTATGACGGCTCCCATTAGCTTGCAAAGGAGTAGATTTCCTGTGATTGGAGCAGTCACCATATCTGTAGAGATGATGTGGTACTTCAACCCCGCCTTAGCACATCCTGCAGCGAGGAATCGTGCTTGATTAGAATGATAATGGTTTATGTTTATGACCGTGTCGAAGCCGCCTTCCAGAATGTGTCCCATCTCAAACTCGAAATGTCGTCCCTTGTTTCCTCCAAAAGCAAGCCCGGTGGCGTCTTCTCTTTTTATGAGTATTCGATCAGGGGTGGAAATTCCCCGTTCGGAGAGACCCTGTTTAAGTCGTTCAAGTGTTTCCAGGGGAGTGTTCAGATGTGACAACTTAAACCTGGGCAGGTTCTCGAGTGCCATTTGTATCTGATTCTTCGTGACGGCCATTGTGACTATTTGCTCGGTGACGGGAGCCATCCCCAGGGCCTAGGTCCGTAGTCGAGTGGCATAGGTAACCCATCTTTGACCGACATAACAGGCCGAATCGCCTGTGTGCCTTTACCTCCAGGACCAGAACGAGCATGGAAGATGAAATTACCATTTACTAATTCGAGTATTGAGATATCGGCATTTGATCCAATGCTAAGGGATCCGAGGTCAGATGCCATACCGAGTATTTGGGCTGGTTTTGAAGTTGTCATTTCGATTGCTTGCTCGAATGTGATTCCTAGTGTCATTACCTTTCCCATGCACTCAGTGAGTGAGAAGACGGGGCCGGCGAATCTACTGGCTGCAGTGATATCAGAACTGATTGTGTCGGGAATAAATCCGGCCTCGATAATCTTACGTGCACTATCAAATGCGAAATTACCTCCACCAACTCCAATGTCGAAATAAACTCCGTTATTACGGGCTTCTAGTGCTTCGGGAATGAGTGTTCCTTCTGCAAGTAAAGCGCCGATCTCACCGCTAAGCGTGTGTGTTACTACATCTCCTTCTGTCATGATTTCGGTGAGTAGTGTGCTGGTGATTTCTGGCGCTGATGCATCTTGACCGGCGATATCGCCAACATGAACCATCATTAGGGTTCCTGTTTCAGTGGCGATGGCCTTTGCTGCTTTTGGCAGGTTGATTCCAAGGGCGGTGATGCCTGGTGTGACCATTCTTGCCTTGACGCCTATCACAATTGCAGATGACTGGATGGCGTCTACCGCCGCGTCGTGATTAATGTCATCGTTTGATTTGACTTCGGGGAGATTTGCCACACCCATTGAGCCAATATTGATAAGCGCTAGGACTCGAGTTTTAGCTTCTGGTTCAACGTAGTTCACTAGTCCACCAACGTTTAATGCACCTGTGGAACCTGCATCGACTATGGTGGTAACACCGGCGCTGACTCCTGCAGTATCAGGAGTTACGAGAAACTCTTCATTGAAAGATTTTCGGATACCTGCTGAGGCATGAGTGTGCAGGTCAATGAGACCAGGCGTAACGATTAGCCCTTCTGCTTCGATTACTCGTTCGGTGTTGATTGTATTGATGTTCGCTTCTACAGCAGCGATCTTTCCTTTGCTGACTGCTACATCTAGTCTGCCGTCTATGTCGTTGGCGGGATCGAGAACCCTACCTCCGGAGATAACCAGGTCGTATGAATTTGATTGATTTGGCATGTGTATTTTTGTGTTGACAATTATGTGGTCTAGTATTCCCTAAGGGATCCGTCTGGATTTATAAGTGCTGGTCTTTCATACGGTTTTGGTGGATAGTGCTTAAAGGCTTCTTCGTTTAGTTCTATGCCGATACCAGGTTTGGTCGGAACTTCTAAATAGCCACCCACTCTCTTGAGTGGTTCCATGACGAGATCAGCCTTGATTCCTTTATCGTCATCGTGAGGGTATTCCTGAACCGGGATGTTATGTGTGGCAGCGTCGATCTGAATGCAGGCTGCTGTCAGAACGCAACTAAGAGGATTATGTGGTACAACTCCTACGTAGTTCGCCTCAGCGATCGCTGCGATTTTTTTCACGTTAGTTATGCCTCCTGCTAATGATAAATCGGGTCGCACGAACGCTGCACCTTGATGATTCAGGAGGTCAAGGAATTGATATACGGTATAGAGACGTTCACCCATTGCTAACGGGATTGGTTGTTGTTGGGCTACCCAGCTCCATTGGTCCATATTTTCTGGTTCGATAGGGTCTTCAAAGAAATAGAGATTGAATGGTTCGAGAGCTCTGCCTAAACCAATTGCTTCGGCAGGGGTCAATCGATTGACCACATCGATCATTATGTCGGTGTCGGGCCCTGCTGCTTCTCGCACCGCTGCAATTAGTTCCACCGCATTGTTCTGCATGCCAGTAAAACTCATATTTTCTAATCCCGTTCCCTCTTCAAAATCTGATTTACCGAAGTCACCAAAGGGGTAAATGCGTAGAGCAGTGAAGCCTTTTTCAACTTGCATCTTTGCTTCTTCTGCCAGGGCTTCTGGAGTGGTGCCGCCTAGATGTGTGTAGAGGCGGACTTTTTCTCTCGTAGGACCACCGAGTAGCTCATAGACTGGCTTGTTTAGTGATTTGCCTTTGATATCCCACAATGCTATGTCTATGGCACCTATTGCAGCCATCATGTCGGATCCGCCCCTGAAAAGCTGTCGACGAAACATGTGTTGCCAGTGTCGCTCGATGTGTAGTGGATCTTTCCCTATCAGGTATTCTGAGCAGTATTCCACTCCTGCTCGTGGTACAAATGGGGTACCGCCTGTGCCAGATGCCGGATGGAGTTCTCCGACTCCTGAAATCCCCTCATCTGTTTCTATTTTCACGTAATTGAAGCGATCGGCAGAAAGAGTCGTTACTGTTGTGACTTTCATTTGTTTACTCGATATCTACACATAGAGTTTCTAGGTTTAGGGTGATTTTGGTGATGTTATGTGAGCATTGAACACCACGAACAAGATGTGGGCAATAGGAAGTTTATACTCGATCTATGAACCCACTGAACTTTTAGGATGTTAAACTCCCCGAGCAGTTATTTGCTGTTGTGTAGAGTTTGCGACTTTGCATTTCTTGTGTTTGTTACTCATATTAAGTTGTAAGGATTTAATTTTATGTCAGGGCCTCTACGCGTCGGGTTAGTCGGTGTTGGTCAGCGAGGACTTCAGCATGTCAATGCGATGGTCCAGATGCAAAAAGACGAAATTGTTCATATCACAGCTCTGGCAGATCCTTATCCTGAGAATTTAACCGACGATAAAATACAAAGGTTTGTTCCTGATTATTCTTCTAGTGGCATTAAGATGTTTGATACCGCTGATGACTTGATTGAATCAGGCTTGGTGGACGCTATATGGTTTGTTATCCCGCCAAACCAGCATAATGGTGAGATTGAACGCGCCGCGAATCGTGGAATTGCTATATTTGCTGAGAAACCTCAGTCGTTATTTCTTGACGATATCATCAGCCAGGATCGAGCCATTACAACTTCCGGCGTGCCAAGCACGGTCGGATTCCAGATGCGACATGATCGTGGTTATACAGACATTGCTGCTTATCTGAGCGATAAATGGGTAGCGGCTATGACCATGATTGCTGAAGGTGCTGTTGAAGGTCATGGTGTCAAACATACGCATACTGAGGAACTTGGGGGTCCGGCAAATCGTGTTTGGACCGCTAACCGTGCTTGGTCTGGCACGTCTATCGTCGAAGCGGGGATTCATCAAACTGACATCATGCGTTACTGGTCTAATGATGATGTTGAGTGGGTTAGGGCTATATACACTGATCGTCCGGTTGAATTGCATGAAACAGAGGGCGATAACCCTATTGCTTATACCGTGATCTACGGTATGAAAAAGGGTGGGGTTGCCAACTTAATTTTCACGAAACCTGCTCGATCTTATTACGGAGGTCGATTCGATTGCATTATCCACACGCATGGAACGATTAAACTCGAAGATGATTTTGTTGACTACACGTTTGATGGTGCATGGCCACCACACCAGACTCCTGAGATTGAACAGGTTCGCAAGATAGTTTCACCTGGTCCCCACCACACTGCTATGGGGCAAGAGAGTACGCGGGCGATAGGAGAGGCGTTCGCTACATCAATTATTGAAAATAAGCCTGAATATCGATTGAATTCATTCAACTCGTCCATTAACTCTCTGGCTTCGGTTCTTGCGGCTAACATATCTAATGATCTCGGCGGTGAGAGGATTGTGATAGATGAGTTTATTAATGACGATAAATACGCCCGCTATAGACGGAATCCGCAAAAGTAGTTTTTATACGGATTTTCAGTGAGGAAAGACCGGAGATATTAAATTGCCAGTATCAGGTGAGTGGTTTAGTCCGACTGAATTAACTTTTAGTGGGATTCACGTTCGTGCAAAAACAGAATGGGTGCATCTGTCTCTAGGAGACGGTACGGGGATTGTTGGGCAAGGTGAAATCACTTCTACTCAGTTAGCGAGTGATGTGGCACCAGTTGTGGCCAGATTAGCAAATCGATTGCGTGGTCATCGTGTGACCGATGACGCCGATGTCATGAGGCTCAACGATTTGACCGTTGAGAATTTAGAACAAGATCAAATTCTGGCGACCGCGGTGAGCGGGTTACGGTGCGCTATCGTCGATGCTCTTTCGCAGATTGCACAGTTGCGATTAGTTGAATACTTGAGAGAACTATATGGGCACGATCGTGTAGATAGCGAAAAGGTTCAGCTTTATGCAAATATTAATCGTTCAATGCTGCCAGATGACGATGGTTTGGTAGATCGTTCTCCGGATTCTTTTTCACGAATGGCGCAGCGAGCGATGGAAGCTGGTTTTACTACCCTGAAATGTGCGCCCTTTGATGAGGTAAGAGCTCCGTTCACATCCTCTGGTTTTCCACGGGAAGCTGAAATAGGACTTGATCGTATTCGAGCAGCGAAAGCGGCAATAGGCATTGAACGCAAATTGCTGGTTGATTGCCATTCACGTTTCGATCTTGAATCCGCGTTAGCTCTTGCACCTAAATTGTATGAGGCGGGTGCTGGATGGTATGAGGAGCCAGTTGATCCCATTACCCTATCTGACGACCTCCGAGCTATTCGTAAGGTTGCTGATTTACCGATCGCAGGAGCCGAGAGTGGTTATGGTATTTCCTTGTTTACTAACTTAATGGAAGAGGAAGTTTTAGATGTTGTAATGCCTGACGTGAAATTTTGCGGAGGTCCTGTTGAAGCATATTTAATTGGTCGTGAACTTGAGTCAAGATGGGCTGGTTCGGTTTCAATGCACTGTCCTTCTGGTCCTTTATCACTTTTGGCTTCTGCGCACGCGACCGCAGCGTTTGGGAATACACTTCCACTGGAACATGCAGTCTATGAAGTCGATTGGCGGCATGAGGTTTTGGAGCCGTTTGAGGAAATAAAGGATGGTTACCTGAAGTTACCGGAGGGTTACGGGTTAAGCGCAAGGATAGATCCAGTAGCCGTTGCTATGAGAGGTCGTTCATGGACCGAATAATCCACCTTTGTGTTCTTCATATAACGTGACGATTGCATTCAGGGAAAAGTCTAAATCATGGACTTGGAATCGAATAATTTAATCTAACGGATTTATGGAACTGTCATCCCGTGCCTTCTAATATTGAAGCTATTGGTCCCATACTTGTCTCTCGTTCTGATCTGTTGGAACGACTAGTGGATTTTGAAATGGAGCCAGGCGCTGAATTTGTTGTTGAATTGCTTGAATCGGGTTATTCACTTGACGAAGACTGGGAATCACTTCCTAAGTCTGCACATGTATCAGAAACCGGGATTGTTTTGATAAGCGTTGCCATTACTGTGTCTGAGTGGAAACCTTTACTTGCTTTGTTGCCGCCATTTCCAATTGTTAAATCGAGTGAATCGAATTCCTTTGATGATTTGCGTGAATTTGTCATGTTGCCACGAACGATTGGAATCATACTTTTGCGTTTGGGTCATTGGGCATTTGGGATCGCTGAGGACGGTGATTTGTCGGTCACAAAAACCGGTACGAGATACGTCAAAGGTAGGCACAGAAAGGGCGGGCAATCTTCTAATAGGTTTAGGAGGGGCCGTGAGAAGTGGATTCGCGAACTATTTGATCAGGTTGGGGAGGCTGCGTGCTCACGGCTTAGCGATTACCCAGGGCAAATAGATTTTTTGTCGCTCGGAGGGGATAAAGTGGTTCTTGGACGATTTTTGAAGCGGGTACAGTTACCTAATCGTTTAAATGATCGGGTGTTACCGAATCAGTTACCTGTCAATCAGCCTGGGCGGGTTGCATTGGATGCTGCTGTGCGGGACGCCTGGTCGTACCGGGTTTTTGAATTGCAATAATGTCGTGTTCTCATATTGAAATTTTGAAAAATGGATAAGGCTTTTCATTTTGCACGTTATCTAGACTGGAACTCATATACCTGAAATTGAACTATACGTCTTCGTATGTGAGGCGTAGGATTTTGCAAACGGGTTCACTAGGATCCTGTTGCATCGAAAATTTAATTATTTGGATTTATTGTCATTCATTAGATCATCTCATCTATATTGGCATGAAGACGTTATTACAAAAGATTAAAACGAGGAGTAAGCGATGGCTATTGCAAATAAGGGTGAGCGAGTCGCGTATTTCAATGGAGAGATCGTACCTGAATCTGAGGTAAAGGTGCCTTTTAGGGACAGGGGATTTAAGTACGGTGATGCCGTCTTTGATATGACTCGAACATTCGGGCACAAAATATTTAAGCTCGAGACGCACATCGATCGATTTTATAACTCACTTCGATATGTAGATATTGACCCCGGTATGACTGAAACCGATATGGTAGCTAAGACGCTTGAGGTGCTGGAAGCAAACCTTCACCTCTTAGGACCAGATGACGATTTCTGGGTGGGACAGAGGATTTCGCGTGGAGTTGATCTGGTTGGTGGAGATATGTGGGAGACAGCTGGTGGGCCTAATGTGATCATAGAATGTGCTCCGCTTCCTCTGAAGCCGAGAGCCCGTTTATATCGAGATGGAATCGATGTTTTGATCCCTTCTGTACGGCGAGTTCCACCTGAGGCTGTAAGCCCTAGAGCGAAGTCGCATAACTATTTAAATTTGATCCTTGCCGATATGGAAGCCAAGTCTCAGGATCCGGAGTCGTGGGCAATTCTTCTTGACACCAGGGGTTTTTTGACTGAAGGAATCGGGTCAAATATTTTCACTATCAAGGATGGTGTGATTTATACGCCTCAGGAACAATATGTTTTGGGAGGTATATCTCGAGAAACCGCAATTGAGATGGCTGAGAAGATTGATGTCCCAGTAGTTACTAAAGATATCGATATGTTTGACGCAATGACTGCCGATGAAGTTTTTCTGACTTCTACTTCACTTTGTATTTGTGGTGTTCGCTCCTTTCAGGGCAGGAAAATTGGCAATGGAATGGCGGCTGGACCTATCACGAAGGCATTGATGGATGCATACGTAGATTTTGTTGATTTTGACTGGGTCGGACAGTATTTGAAGCGACTGGAAGATTAAGGTTTATCGACTCTGTTATGACATCAGACTTGTACTTTCCTCCGAGTGGAGACTGGGAACGGCGAGAAGCATCCTCTCTTGGAATGAACCAGTCGGCTCTTGAGCGCGCTGTTCAATTTGCAAAAGAGAACGAGATCGACTGGCCGATTGACCTGCGTAAACGTGATGTTAGTCAAGACCCCCCGGAATGGTCAGCAAAAATCGGATTGATGAAGCCACGCGGCGGTCCGGCAGGGGTAGTTGTCAAAGATGGATTTATCGTTGCGGAGTGGGGAGACGTCGAACGAGTCGATCTAACCTACAGCGCCACAAAAAGCTATTTATCTGCGTTAGTGGGTGTGGCTTTCGACCATGGTTTGATTAAGGATACGTCCACACCGGTATTTGAACACGAAGCTGGTAAATCAATAAAGATGCATAAGACATCTTTTGATGTTGATGGATTTGCATCGGGTCAAAATAAGTTGATTACATGGGAACACCTTTTACAGCAGACATCTGAATGGGAAGGAACGCTATACACAAAGCCAGATGTAGTTGACTGGAACCGTGATCTTTCATCGGCTGGAATGGGACGAAAAAATTATCTAAAAAGACGTGATCGTATGTTGCCTGGAACACATTGGGAATATAACGATGTTCGAGTCAACAGGACGGCACTCGCACTTTTGTGTGTTTGCGGGGAGCCTCTTCCTCGTATTTTGAAGCGCGAGATAATGGACCCTATAGGGGCATCAGATAGGTGGGAATGGCATGGTTATGGTGATCATTCAATGGTGGATGTAGACGGCTTGGTTACTGAATCTGTATCTGGAGGAGCTCATTGGGGGGGTGGTCTGTGGATAGATACTCTCGACCATGCAAGGTTTGGGGTTTTGTTCTTAAATCGAGGACGCTGGGGTCATAGGCAGCTGATATCCCAGCGTTGGATCGACATGATGACCACGCCATGCGACCTTAATGATCAATATGGTTACTTGTGGTGGTTGAATACGGGATTCGCTCGATATGGTAAGGGGATGTCTGAATCGACTTTTGCTGCATCAGGTGCTGGTGGAAATAGCGTTGTTATCGATCCCGAGAAAAAACTTGTAATTGTTACTCGGTGGTGTGAGGACGTTGAAGGAGTGGTTGGCCTTGTGTCTCAGGCAGTGAATGAGCGCTAGCAGTCTATGCCACCAAAACTAATTGACGAATCGCCTCGATATTCATCTAAGACCAATGGGAGACAACCTCTATCAGTAAAGGCTGGTGTACTTGCACTAGTACTTTCAACCATGTGGGCTGGTAATCCCGTTGCTAATAAAGCGGGATTGGAGGATGCGGGACCGTTGCGGCTTGGTTGGCTAAGATTTGTCTTAGGTGCAGTTGTTGTTTTGATCTATGCAATTGCTACTCGTCAGTCGTTTAAGATCTACCGAGGTGAATTGCTTCCTCTCACGTTACTTGGAGTTTTATTCACAGTTCAGCTGGGATTTATGAATGTAGGTCAGGATTACACATCCGCAGGTCATGCCGTGGTGGTGACCTCGACTTTTCCACTGTGGACAGGTGTATTCGCACATTTTTTTGTTCCAGGGGATCAAATGTCCCGTACAAGGACGTTCGGGACCCTTATTGCCTATTCAGGTGTCGTTGCGGTGTTTTATAAGAGTTTCGCGATTTCAAATGCAGATTTTGTAGTTGGGGATTTACTGTTGCTTGGATCGGCTATATTGCTTGGGGGACGACAGGTATTGCTGTCGCAGCTCGGACAGGGTATCGATCAGCATAAATTGTTAATAGCACAAAGTGTCTTTGGGATTTTTACGTTTATTGTTGCAAGTTTGATATTTGAAAGTAATGAACCGTTTGTTTTGACGACTCGACTAGTAGTTGCACTGCTATATACGGGTGTTTTGATCGCTGGTCTTGGATTTATTGGACAGACATGGTTGCTCAAGCGCTATTTGCCTTCTAGAGTTACTGTTATATCGCTCAGTCAACCTGTTTTCGGCGTGTTATTTAGCTGGTGGATTTTGGGAGAATCCGTTGGAGGCGAGCTTTATATCGGTGCGATTCTTGTGGTGTTGGGATCTGCACTTGCCCAACGAAAGACTAAACAGATGGAGTCTTCAATATAACTAAACCAACTGCTGAAACTTCTGGCATTACGCGCCTGAGTAAAACGGAAAGTGAGACCGAAGGATCACACCTTCGACGTGTGGCTTCGGAATTAAGTGGTGCCGGAGAGGAACGCATATCGCAATTACGGAGAATGGTTTCAAGTGCGGATTTACGTGAACGAGCTTTAGCTGCCGAAGAACTAGGTAAGTTGGAGTCTATGAAAGCAATTCAAGTGTTACGAGAGATGCTTGAATCTGAGGATGAAAACGCGTGGCGACTGGCTATTTATGGATTGAGAACGGGCGGTTCACGGGAGGGTTGGCTTTCTCTTGAGAGTATTGCCCAAAAAGATGCTAAAAATCTTGAATCCAGTGACACATTAACTGTTGATATGGCCTTTAAGCGCTTGATGGCGATGGGTCGCACAAAAATGATGGATAGGTTATTTCGTGCGGCAGACGGGCATTCCAAATCAATCCCGGGGGTTGTGGCTAAAGAATTTTCAGAGCGAGCGGCCAGAACTCTACCCCAGCGCCAACGCCTTGTGATGGAGCTCAGGCTGGGCATAGGAGATTCTAGATCTGCAACTCCTTCTGAGACCGCAGATTCTCTAGGTATAAGCCTTGAAGATGTGAGGGAGCTTGAACTCAACGGATGGCAATCGATTCATTCACCAATACGACTAGATATCGACTGACTAAGGCATATACTGCAGATAACTTGAGTAAAAATTATTCTTCCGCAGAATCTTCACTACCTAGCATAAGTTACCCATGAGAGCGGGTACTATCTCCGCCATATTCAGGTCTTTAAGTAATCGTAATTTTAGATATTTGTGGTTCGGACAGGTTCTGTCTGCTACAGCGATGCATGCCGATATGGTGGCTAGAGCCTGGCTCGTTTGGGATCTCACTGGATCGTCTGCTTCAGTGGCTTCAGTCCTAATAGTTCGCGCTGTTCCTATGTTGATCTTGGGCCTCATAGGAGGAGTGGCAGCTGATCGTTTCAATCGTCGTAACCTTTTGATGATTATTCAAGGCTGGACCATGTTAATGCATGTCTTAATGGCAGTTCTGTTACTGACAGATTTGATTGAGCTATGGCACGTATACGTATTAGCGTTTGGTCTGGGTGCCGGTTTGGCGATGAACCAACCCGTTCGTACCTCAATAATTCCTAATCTGGTTGAGAAAAAAGACATGCTTAATGCGATGTCGTTGAATTCGATAGCTATAAACAGCACGCGATTTATTGGTCCTGCAGCTATATCAGCTTTGATTATTCTTACTGATGTGGGTTGGGCGTATGTTTGGGCTACTGCCGCATATGGTTTGGTGCTGTGGAGTACGGGAAAAATTGTCATACCTGAAACTCAAGTTAGAAAGTCGTCGGGGAATCCATTTAATCAACTTGTTGAGGGATTCATTTATATAGGGCGTCATCGAGTGATTCTCGCATTGGTGCTGCTCGGGCTGGGTCCTTTGGCTATCGGGTTTTCACATCAAATTCTCTTGCCACAATTGGTTGAGGAGCAGTATGGACGCGGGATCGGTCTAATGGGTTTGTTGCAGTCTGTGGGTGCTATTGGTGGGCTTAGTGGAGGGCTGTTCATAGCGTCTCGGCAGGAGGTTTCGTACAAGGGTAGATTAATGCTTTTGGCTGCAATTTCGTATGGGATTGCTTTATTAGGTTTCGCAGGCGCTAACCATATGTGGATGGCATTTCCTCTAATTGTCTGGATCGGTGCGTCACAAACGTTATTTAGGGCTGGTAATACAGCAACACTGATGGAAGTATCGCCTGATCGGCTGCGTGGTCGGATTACTTCAGCGACTTTACTGGATACTGCATTGTCACCTTTGGCAGGCCTTGCTGCGGGGTTTGCTGCTGACCTTTGGGGTGTCAGTTATGGATATATATTGCTTTCAGCTGCTTGCTTAAGCGTAGTTGTTATCACCATGTTGATATATCCGAAAATAAAAGATGTATAGTTTCCGTCTGATAATTGTGATCGGTAATAAGATTGGTTATCGACACACATAAAAGGGAATAATTGTCTATTAACCAAGTTAGTAACTCGAACTATAAATTACGCACTGTAGAGATTTTATGAAAATAACGGATATTAAAACTTTCATTATGCAAGGCGGAAATCGTAACTGGGTTTTCTGCAAAGTTGAGACCGATCAAGGCGTTCACGGTTGGGGAGAGGGGACTCTTGAATGGCATGAAGAGGCGGTTGAAGCCGGAATCAAAACTCTTGCTTTAAATCTCATAGGTCGAGATCCGACTGAAATTGAGAAAAATTGGCAAATAATGTATCGCCATGGTTTTTGGCGTGGTGGTGTGGTGATGGGTTCCGCTATGTCGGCTATTGATATAGCTTTGTGGGATCTCACAGGAAAAATTTATGGTTTACCGGTTTATAAAATGCTTGGGGGAGCAGTTCGAGATAGGGTGCGAGCTTACACACATGCGTCTGACCTTCGTGGGGGTCAGGATGCTGTTGATCAGGGATTTTCTGCTCTCAAGACAGGTGGTTGGGATGTTGGGCAGGAAAGGTTTTTGGAATCAGATGCCGTTGAAGTTTTATATCAAAAAATTAAATCCATGCGTGAAAATCTCGGACCAGAGGTTGAGATTATGATCGATAACCATGGAAGATCAAGACCTGCACTCGCAAATAGGCAGATAGCTGCTGTTGAAGAATTTAACATTACGTTTTTCGAAGAGCCTGTGCCTCCGGATAACCTAGATGCAATGGAACAAGTACGCAATGCTGGTCATCGAACGGATATAGCTACTGGAGAGCGGTTGTTTTTCCGTTATGGATTCCGTGAAATTCTTCACCGACGTTTAGCTGATGTTATCCAACCAGATATTGCTCATACAGGTGGTATTTCGGAAATTAAGCGTATAGCGCAGATGGCGGAAATTGAATACATTAAATTTGCACCCCATAATCCCAACGGTCCAATTGCTACCGCTGCATCTATGCATGTATGTGCGACTGTTCCAAATTTCCTTATTCTTGAGACTGCCCGTGACATGCCTTGGCACGATAAGGTCCAAACTGCCCCACTGAAGATTGAAGATGGCTTTTTTGTTTTGCCAACTTCTCCAGGGCTGGGAACTGATCTTGATGAGTCGATATTTGTTGAGCGACCATTTCATCCCAATAAGTACAAGCGTCTTGGCTCATGGAATGCTGAAGATAACTCGGTGAATGACGTATAGGTGAAGTTGGGTTGTAACATGACCTGCAATAGTAAGGGGTTTTGGCAGTTCGGAGTTAATTGGCTGAACATTTCATTGCTGGTTTGAAAATAGCAAATAGTGATTTCAATAAAAGAGAATGAGGATTTGACTTGGTTGGAGTAGCGATTTTAGGTACAGGGCGACTTGGTGGGCGGTATATTGATGTGGTTGCTCAGACACCCGGAGCAGAATTAAAACTAGTGGCTGAGCCACGTTCTGAATCGGCTGCCCCCTGGGAAGATCAGTACCCGGACGTGGAGTTTGTTAATGACTATCATGTCGCATTAGATCGTGATGATGTGGACATTGTGATCGCTACTCTTCCGCATTGGTTGCACTATCAGGCTGGTTTAGATGCTGCTAGAGCTGGTAAACATGTTTTTTTAGAAAAACCCCTTGCGTTATCTTCAACTGAGGGTCGAGAGATGATCGATGCGGCCGCTGCAAGTGGTACAAAATTGATGACCGCGCATACTCAGCGATATTACCCTGCTGTTCAGGCAATGAAGAGGTTAGTTGATTCAAAACGCCTTGGGGATGTTGTTATGGCATATGACATGTGGCATAAGCCTTATGAGCCTTGGAAGCGTCCACCTTGGATGTTAATTGGTTCCAAAGGTGGCGGAATGGGTCAAATGGATGGGACGCACGAAATAGACCGACTTATGTGGATCATGGGTGATGATATCGATACGGTCAGTGCCCAAGTTGGACAATTCACTTATCCAAAAGAAAGTAATCCGGACATCGATTGTGATGATACCGCGATGTGCTTTTTGCGATGGAAGTCGGGTCGGGTAGCGACTATAAGTCGTATGGCGTGGCGGGTAGGTGCGACTGAGTATGGTGGTGATTTCTTTTTTACGGATGGTATGGCTCGTTTTCGCCTGAAGTATGGTCAGTCAGAAGGACAGGAAACAGCCATGTATATAGCTGATACCGAGGATGGGTTATGGAAAAAGGAAGCCATCAAAGAAGCTGATAGTTTTCTAGATGAGTTCACTGAATTTGTTGCGGCAATCGAGCGCGGAGATCCCGATACACCTATTCCTCAGGAGCATGGGTTGAAGGTCTTGAAGGTTTTCGAAGCTACGGAAGAATCAGCCAGGACTGGTAGAGAAGTAAAAATTAACTGGTAGGTAAATCGATTTTATGATTGAAGTTACTTTCGCAGATTTTTCATAATGCCTTGGGTTATGGGGTTACAGTATCCCCTTGAACTATACCTTCGTCTCGAACTATGTCACCAATATTTTGAGTGTGATTGGCATCGTTGATTGTTTCGATTGACCATCCATTTTTCCCAAACTTAAATCTTGAAATTGATGTGTTATAGATTTGAGTACGCTTTAGAAAATTTTGATCCATTCCGGTGATGTAGTGGATTAGACATCTAAGTGTGATCCCATGGGAAATGATGGCGATTTTGTGCGAGCCTTTTTTCCCCAGCCATTCAGAGTTGTAAATAATCTCATCTTCCAGCCAGTTTGATGCGCGCCGCTCAACCAGGCGTTCTGACTCTCCATCGGCAGGTTGAAACCATTTTCCTTTGCTTGCTTCCAATAGTTTTACTTCTGGGGTTAGAACTTCCGAGGCTTGTCGTCCGCGCCAGGCTGGGATTTGTCGTTCAATTATTGAATCGACTTTATCGAATTCTTCAGCTTCGATATTCATTCCCTTCAACATGCCTTCTGTGGTTTGTACTGCACGGATCAATGAGGATGAATAAATGCAGTCAAATCGAACATTTTCCTGTGCAAGTCGGCGTCCGAGCATTATTGATTGTTGATGTCCGCGATCCGTCATAGGCGCATTAAAATTCTTGCCGGCCGCGATTCCGGGAGTGATGTTAGATTCAGATTCCCCGTGTCGTATGAAATAAATATCGAACTCGACTTTGTCATGAATCAATGTGACAATCTCCATCTGAATAATTTGCTGGCGTTAAACTTAAATGCGCTACCTTCACAATAGCATTGAAGATTGGCATTATGTTCTTGCCATGTGGTTTTAGGCTTGTTTCGAGAAAAGGTTTTCGGGAAGCCGCCCCAAAACAAGATTGTTAGTAGTAGGCTTCGTGGTTAAAGAATTAATGACAACCTAATTAGCTTGAATTTCGTATTTTAGAGAGGGCACCATGAAACCATCTGATTTGAAAGCTGCATTAAAAGCCAAAAGACCCGTATTTGGATTTATGGTTTCCGCTACATCGAGCATGCGCTGGGGGCGTGTGTTCGCCGGTAGTACTCTAGATTTTGTAGTTATAGATTCAGAGCATGGTTCGCGTGACCGACAGTTGATTGCAGATACGGTTGCACAGATGCAGTCACTGGACATTACGGCGATTGTTCGAACTCCGAATACTGAAGAAGTATATGTCGCCATGGCGTTGGATGCTGGTGCGGATGGTGTGCTGGTTCCTTATTGCGAGACAGTTGATGAGGTTCGACATTGTGCTGTCAAGTTGAGGACACACCCATTGAAGGGCGAGTACTATGAGCGAGTTGTGGAGACGGGTGAGTATCCAAGCGATAAATCCAAGAAATACTTAGCTGAACGTCATAAGGACCATATATTCATCATGGGTATTGAAAGCGAGCCTGCTGCAAATCGCGTAGGAGAGCTTATCGACTGCGCCGACATCGATGGGGTTTTTATCGGCCCGAATGATATGACCACATCGTTGGGTATTCCTGACGAGAGCGGTAATTCGATATATCTTGACACCCTTAGCAAGATAATTGCTGAAGCGGATAAAAGAGGGATCCCTACCATGATTCACCAGCAGACTATCGAAACATCAGCTAAAGCAATTGAACTTGGCGCTCGGTTTATTATGCATTCGTCTGATGCCGGTATCCTATTAAGGGGAACACAAGATGAATTTGCTCAGCTTAGGAAAATTACGTCCAAGAAGTACGGTGTTGTAGACGAGGTTGAAGCAGAAGATACGCTTGATGTTGTTTAGTTAGGTGAATTACAGCCAAGTGCAGTACATCTGATTTGGTACCGGGCTTCGTTATTTGATTTATCAAGTACCTGATGTATCAGCTGAGGGTGAACTTAAGGAATGATTCTGCATAGTCGGCACCTATTTTTTCCCCTAGCTTTGCTCGGCGCTTTTTCATCCATTTTCCGGCTTCCTCTGGGTTACTTATCTGGCTTACGTGATCTTGTAGCGCGGATATAGATGTTTCGACATCTTGCTCGGTAAGTGGATTCCAGTAATTCGCGTTATCACCATAAGTCATTACCCATACTTCACGTACCTTGTGTGGCTCTAACCCTTCATCTTCTAATAATTCCGGGAAAGTTAGGTGGTCCCGCGCAGATGGAAATACAGCCGATAGCGCTGCTTCTCCTGCTGCAAAATGGTCTGGGTGTCCGATGTAGCTTGAATTACCTAGATCACGACTTGGGCTGGTAGTGATCAGCACATCGGGTTTCCACTTTCGAATCTGGCGGGAGATGTCTTTTCGTACATTTAGTGTGGGCTCGAGGTATCCGTCGGGATAACCGAGGAACTCAACATTTGTTAATCCGAGTGTTTTACCTGCATTGATTTGCTCTTTAGCTCGAATTTCTGCAAGTTCTTCTGAAGTGATTGATCGGTCTTCTGTGCCTTTTGAACCATCAGTGCATAGGACATAAATAACATCCCATCCCAAGCGGCACCATTTAGCAACAGTTGCTGAACAGCCCCATTCCGCATCATCGGGGTGAGCTGTTACTACCATAGCGCTTTTAAAATCTTCTGCGTTTGGCACGGCTTATAAGTTTCCTGTGGGTTGCGTAATTGGTTGATAGCTCACGAATAGAGGTGTCAATAGTAGCACCCTAGCAGGATTAAACTCGCTTGTTTAAGTTAGTTGCTTTGAGACAAATCTTGTTACGGCACTGACAGCCTGAGGTGAGGAGAAAAATGTCGAGTAGTGATCCGTGTCTTGTAGTGCAGCAAATTCGAATTTCATTTTTTTAGCTGTCTGCTTGGCATTGTCAAAATGCTGGTCTTTTTCGCCACAAAACAACAACGTTGGGGCTGTGTGGTTTGAAAGACGGTTGTTTGCTCCGCTCCATTGCAATAATGCTTCATGAGAGGCAGCAAGTGCGAGCGGATCATTGCCTGGTCTATCTCCATTAGGGGCTTCTATTGATTTTGTTCGGCCTGAACGTAGGACCCGTATGTTCCTCTCAAACCGATCTTTTTCTGTGGCAGGTGGGCGTAAGTCCATTCCGCCTATTGCAAGAAGCATGAGTCGGTTTGGATTAGATGCCGCAATTTCAAAACCTGTTCTACCACCCATAGAGAAACCTAAAAAGCCAAATTTATCAATCTCCATGTGGTTCGCGAGAGCTATAACCAGTGCTGCGCGTTTTTCTACTGTGTGGTCGGATGGATTATGTGAGCGTGTTGATAATCCGTGTCCAACCGAATCGAATATAAGGATAGTGGCGTAAGGATTTAACGCATCTATCCAACCTCCTATAATCCAGTCTCGACCCCAAGATCCAAAACCATGATGGAGAATTAGTAAAGGTCCAGTTCCCGAAACTTCGTAGTTGATATCGAGTGAATTGAACTTAAGGGTTGGCATTCTTAGATTCTAAACGGTTTGTCTTAGGCTTTTTCGGCCGGGCCGGTTGTAAAATTATCTGACAGTAAAAATTTCAATCGGAGCATTAACACGATGTCACAACCGTTGGTTTCTGTGATTATGGGTAGCACTTCTGATCTGAAGATAATGCAAAACGCGGCCGATTTGCTTGAGCAACTTGGTGTTTCGCATGAGATAAGGATAATATCTGCGCACCGGACACCAGATCTTATGTTTAAATTTGCAGAGGAAGCCAAGGATCGTGGTATCCAGGTAATAATAGCCGGCGCTGGTGGTGCTGCTCACTTACCTGGCATGACTGCAGCGAAGACCGTTCTTCCTGTAATTGGAGTGCCGGTAGAGGCACACAATTTAAGTGGTTTGGATTCGCTTTTATCCATTGTGCAAATGCCTAGAGGCATTCCTGTAGGGACTGTTTCGATTGGTAGCTGGGGAGCGTTCAATGCAGGAATACTTGCAGCACAGATAGTTGGTCTGAATGATCCGGTTGTGCAGTTGAATGTAGAAAAGATGCGCGAGAAGGCTGCTAAGGCAGTTGAATCAGACACCTTTGTAAAAACGGACGAGTAATTAATGGCACTAAAATCGTCCCTGAATCCTGGTTCGACTATTGGCATAATTGGTGGCGGACAATTGGGTAGAATGCTCGCGATAGCTGCGCGCCAAATGGATTATAAAACAGTTGTTCTTGATCCTGATTCAAACTGTCCTGCGGGTCAAGTGGCTGACAGGGTAATTAGGTCTGAATATTCGGATATAAAAGCGTCCAGTGAACTTGCTGCCTTAGCAGATGTGGTCACATACGAATTTGAAAACGTTGACGCTGATTCTGTTTCTAGTGTTGAGAAACAGAAACCAGTTCGTCCTTCCTCGCTAGTGCTCCGCACAGCGCAAAACCGATTGTATGAGAAAAAGGCCTTGATGGAAGCCGGTATTCCCGTTGCCAGTTTTCGTAAAGTTGATTCACTAAGGGACTTGGAAGATGCAGCATCGGTTTTAGGGTATCCACTGGTACTCAAAACAGCCACAGAGGGTTATGACGGGAAAGGGCAATCGATTATTGATGGAGAGGCTGATCTAGCAATTTCTTATGATCAGTTGAATGCTCGTAATGTTGAACTTATCGTTGAGCAGTTCGTTTCTTTCAAGGCTGAGGTATCGACTATATGCGCCCGCACGATAGATGGTATGACAGCGACATTTGATCCAGCTGAGAACATCCATCGAAATCACATTTTAGATACTTCAATAGTTCCAGCGCGGATTGATGAATCGGTGGCGGATAAAGCTCGTATTATTGCTACTGATATTGCTGAAAAATTAGATGTTATAGGTTTGATTGCTGTTGAGATGTTCGTGACGCAAGAGAACGATATTCTTGTCAATGAATTGGCGCCTCGTCCACATAATTCTGGTCACTACACGATGGATGGGTGTGACACCTCTCAGTTTGAACAGTTAGTACGTGTATTGGCTGGTATGCCAATTACTTTGCCCAGGCTACATTCGCCTACAGTAATGGTTAATCTGCTTGGTGAAATATGGGAGGACACCGGTGGTAATCCAGATTGGCAGCGTGCCCTTGAAATGCCGGGCGTGAGTCTACATCTTTATGGGAAGTCTGCCGCCAGGGTAGGACGTAAGATGGGACATATCAATGTGGTTGCTGAAACGGTTGCAGAAGCTCTTTATATTGCAGTAGAGGCTCGTAAAAGGGCATGGCGGCGGGCTTAGATTAATGGCAAGTTACGCAATATAACCAGGCAAACCATCAGGCAGCCTGAGGGTAAAAATTACGTGGTTGTACTAGTTGTTGTGGGCTTTTTGAATTGAGAGTGATCGTAATTATTCATTCCCGCTTCAGTTAGTTCTAATATTCCGTTGTTGACTATGTAGATCTGGTCGGACATATCGATAAGAGTGCGGTCGTGTGTTGTTGCCACGACTGACATACCTTCTTCGCTTACCATATGACGGAATAGACCAAAAATTTCTGCAGCGTTTACCGAGTCGAGTTCGCCGGTTGGTTCATCGGCCAAAATTACATCCGGACGCATAGCAACAGCCCGTGCAATGGATATACGTTGTTGTTCACCTCCTGAAAGTTCGTAGGGCCGGTGCTTTGCACGTCTTCCGAGACCAACCATCTCTAGGACCTCATCAGTGCGGGATGAACGTTCTTTAGCTCCGATCCCTGCTATTCGCATGGGTAGTTCTACGTTCTCGTATGCTGAGAGTAAAGGAAGCAATGCGAAAGATTGGAACACAACTCCTATTCGATGTCTGCGGAGCTGTATGAACTGTTTTTCACTATAGTCAGATAGGTCCATCCCTTCGAACAACACCTGCCCGGAGGTTGGATGATCCAGTCCCGCGAGCATATTCAAAAGAGTCGTCTTGCCTGATCCAGAACGGCCGACAAGTGTAATAAATTTGCCTTTTTCAACATCAAGATTGATAGACCGGATGGCGTGGATTATTTCGCCTTCAAGCTGATATTCACGTGATGCGTTGATAGCTTGGATTATTGTGTTTCCAGTCGGTGATTCAGGGGCAGTTGTTTTGTTAGTCGCCCGATTCAAGGGTTACCTTTCCGTCTTTTATATCGACTCGAACCTTTCGCTCGATGTTGAGTTCGTTTAGTACATCCCTTGGTATCTGAACCGATCCTGCTGTATCGATTAGTAAGAATTCCTCGGTGTTAGTGGTTTCGCCGTTCAACTTTCGCTCGTATGAAACTTCTCGAGTGGTCTCGGTGCTTGTTTTGCCATCCTTGATAGCAATGGCTCTTTGAACACTTGTTGCAATCGCTGGGTCGTGAGTAACGATAAGGATGGTTGTTCCTAGATCTTGGTTCACCTTATTCAGGAGTTCTAGAACTTCTTTACCGGTTTGGTCATCTAGTTCACCAGTTGGTTCATCAGCGAGTAATAGTGGTGGCTTATTGGACAGACCAACCGCGATTGCTACTCTTTGCTGTTCACCACCTGATAGCTCGGCGGGCTTGTGGTTGGAACGATCTCCCAGACCAACGATATCAAGAAGTTCCTGAGCGCGTGTTTTACGTTCTGACTTAGGTGAGCCCGCTATGACCATAGGGAGCTCAACGTTTTCCAGAGTCGTAAGATATGGAAAAAGGTTTCTAGATGTTTCCTGCCAAATAAACCCTACTTCATGGCGTCTGTATCTGACGACTTCTTTATTAGTCATCTGCAATAGATCAAAGTCACCGACACGAATCGCTCCGGCGGAAGGTGTATCGTATCCCGCCAGTATGTTTAATAATGTGGATTTTCCGCTGCCAGATGCACCCACTATGGCGAGGATCTCACCTTCTTGTACTGTCAGTTCGAGGCCGCGCAAAGCAACGACCTCAAGATCTGCTGCTTTGTAAATTTTGAATAATCCACTGCACTCGATATATGCAGAGCCTGACGTAGTCATTTAGTTAGCACCTGTGAAGTTCACGAAATATCTCAACCGTCGCCCATCCTCATTACCTTGTGTATCGACATACGGTAGACAGAAATTAGGATTACGCTGATCACTATAAAGAATACTAATCCCAAAAGGCTAAATGTGATCCCAAAACCGAACCAGTCTATTTCAATTGCCATGGGAGGAATTACTACTGCATTTGATGCCGAACTGGCGAGATATGGCATGATAGTTGTTCCCATGCGCATCCCCATGAATATGCCGATAGCTATGGCTATTACGATCACTATTACTTGCTCTAAAATAACCAGAAGTAGTAATTGTTTCATAGATAAACCAATAGTTCTTAATAATGCAAGTTCATTGCGACGTTCATTGAACGAAACTTTTGCGTGAACAAGGAAACCTATTGCACTTACGATCAGCACGGTTAAAAATGCGATTCCTAAAAGTGCTTTCCATCCTGCAGCCACTAGAGGGTCGAATGCCACTTCCGAAAGATAAACTGTTCGATCGGAAATTTTTGATCCTGGCTTAACTCTTACCGATGTGAGTTTCTGTTGAATATCACTAACTGCAGGATCTCCTGGCGATACGGTTTCCAGTATATCTTCTGAACTGATTAGTTCAGAACCTTGTGCGGTAGCAATCCAAAATTCCCTCGGTTGTCGATCTCCTAAAATACGAACGACGTTCAATTGTTCATGGAGAACGTTGAAATCAGCGATCAAAAAAGGTTCGTTGTTGATGCCCATGGTAGGGAAGTAATCGACAACATCGCGAACAGAAACTTTTATTGGGAACCCGTCAACGGACATATTTATGATTTTTCCATCGTTACCACCAAATTGTTCAATAAATTGTGAGCTGGCAATTACTGGAACAGTTTCGAGTTCAGAGCCATAGGTTAATCCGCGGTACTCACGAGGACCTGAAGTTGTCCACCGTAGCCGTGCTACACCTTTCTGTTTTGTTCCATCGGGATTCGACGCGGGCCTTAGGCTGTCACCGAGAGCTTCGCGAGTCGGGGTCATGATTCTCCAGTTCGTCACGGAGTCAAATGTTTCCACAGTTAGTAGTTCGGTCCCAGTGTGATTAAGAACGGCGATATCATCTATATCAAGGGCCCCAGGACTTAAGTCATTGTCAAAATTGATAACGCCGATCGAATGAAGTCGAATTGGTGGCGCTGGCAGTAATCCCGCTATTCCCCGGAATCTGGATCCTTGCAGACTTGAGCCAATCCGGCACCATTTTGGAGGTTCTTCTTCAATTGTGTGAGGACAGTCAAAGCGGTATTGGTCGGTTGCTATCGGAGAAAGTTTTCCAAGAGGTACTGAAAAAAAATGTCCATTGGAATCGGATAATCTTGCGATAAAAATTGTTGAGGGTTGTCTGACCAATGGAAGTACGCGGGCTGTGATCCACCTACTTTCTTCCGGCAGCACAATACCCGTTGAACTACCTGGATTGAAGACGTAGGCTTTGGATTTCAGCGAGTCAAGCCCAAAGTCATCTCTAATCCAAGCGATGTCTTCAATTGTTTCGAAATCGAGACCAATTAGATCAAATTTCTCTATATTAGTTCCCGAACTGATAATTGCAGGCTCTCTGTATATGGGTGAGACGCTTTTCACGTCCTCACCTTTGCGAATTGCTTCTAAAACAGATCTCGACATACCACCAGTTGTTGTGTTGATGCCGGTTAATTTCAGATCAGCACCTGTTCTGTAATAAGCCTGATCAATGGCGCTTTGTTTAAGAGTTGCGGCAAAGCTTGCAGCGAATACACCTAGAGCGGCAGTAAGAATGAGCAGTAAAGATAAGCGGGAGTGATGTGTGGGGTTTCTAGCCATTTGCCAAATCCCGAGTATCAACGCAGGAGGGGTGATCGAAGACATGGGACGTTTTGATAAAGCCTTACCCATGATATTCATCCCTGGCGGGTAGATGCGTATCAATACAAATCCAGCTGCAATTAGGAACATAGCAGGGACACCAAGAATTAATTGATTGACCGTTGTCTCACCAAAAAGACTTGTCGCAACAAATGAACCCTGTTTAGTCAGTTGCCAGAATAGAAACATCACGAGACCTAGGAAACCGATATCTAGGTAATATCTTTGAATCACTGCGAGTCGTGCTGGTCTTGTTCGGGTTATTCTGCTGGCTAGTAGACCAAGTTGAGTTGCTCGTAACGCTGGAATGAATAGCCCAAATAATCCCAATATTGCACCAAGGAGTGCCATCTGAAACGCTTCAAACGTGAGCCCTGCGGGCAGAGGATTGCCGTTATTGAGTTCGCTGTAAAGGGGGAGTACGCCAATAAACTTGACCCCCAGCATCGCAATGAATGGTCCAGTTGATGCTGCGATTACGGCCAGTATGCTGGCTTCGATGATAAACACTGCAAGGATTTGTCTGGATGTTGCTCCCCTGGTTTTTAACAGGGCTATTTCGTTCTTCTGTGTATCCACAAGAAGCGATGCGAGTATTACTACGTAGTACAGAACCACAAGAACGATAAGGATTAGAACAATTAGCATCGGCAGACGATTAAAAAACAGGTCTGCTTCAAAGGCTTGTAATACTTGCGGGAGGTCGGACACGAGATAGAAACCGTCAACGATTGCTTTGAGTTCTCGTTCTGTAGATTCTATGGTGTTTCGAATGGATTTTGTTTCTGTAGCCTTTATTTGTCTTGGGTCGACGTCAAGCCACCATGAGTAATCGGAACCCATATTCGGGAAGTAAACACCTACAGCTTCCAAAATTGTTTCTCTAGGAACGACAAATCGTGCGAATTGAAGCGTGTTGGTACGAGAACTAAAAGCAGCGTTTTGAATACGCCAATGGGCCGCATCCGGGTCAACACGTTCATATAAACCCGTAACCAGAATGTCTAGGCTTGTATGTTCATCTTCCCAGTACGGCCTTGCTGGATAGATGTCACCCACGTTAATCTGCATGGTATTCGCCGACTCTATATCCAGGATGCCTTCGATCTGAAGTGGGTCAACAGATTCATTAATCGACGCAATTTTTGGGAACTCGCCATCGACGATGTTCACTCGATCCTTCAGATTAGGTAGAGTCATCAGTGAGATTCGACAGCAGTCACATTCGATCAGTCGACCATCTTCATTGCCCGTGCGACCTATGGTTGTACGGCACGGACAATCGCTTGGCGCCATCATCGGTGGGGGCAAATCAACGAAGAATGTCCAGGTCTTGATGGCAAATTCATGTCTGTTTAGAAAATGAGAGAACTGTTGCACTATTGAGCTATTCATTGCTTCAATAATCGTGGCATCAGTTTGAGAGTTTGTAGGGATTTGGCCGGCCTCGACAAGCATGTCAATGTCTGTGCTGGCATGAGCGGATAT
>VFGZ01000056.1 GCA_009392215.1 SAR202 cluster bacterium
CAAAGCGAGAAGAAGTAGAAGCCGGAAGAGATGTCTTCGATCAGCAACATAAAGCCCTTGAAGACGAAATGAAAGTCTTGCGCAAGGCACAGCAAGCCCAGCAAAAGATCCAGAATGAAATACAGATGGCAGGCATGTTACTCGAAGAAGAGCGCATGGAAATCGAAGACCAGATGTACCCACTCCGGGATCAGATGGAAGAATTGTGGGAGCAGGAAAGAAGCGTCTGGGAAAATGAAGAGAACCAAATTGACTACCAAGAGCTGAGGCGACAGAAGCACGATGAAGTGCGCGCCCTCCAGAATATGATCCAAGAAGCCTGGAACAATCAGGAACAAGCTAACAACATTGACTTCCAGCAGCGCGAACAGCGACGAGCCGAAGCGGAAGCTGAGCATGAACAGACGCTTGAGGCCATCAAACAGGCTCGTACAGCAAGTTTCGCCCAAGCAGAAGCGAGTGATGTAGGCGCAGGCGCATCTGATGCCCTGAACAGTCTGCAGTCAACTTACGAGAATAATCGATCTACTTATCAGTCTCTGCTTGACGAAGTAAACGCAACAATTAGCAGCCTTTCTGGCGATGCAGGATCAAGTGGTGGTGGGGGCGCTGACACAAGCGCATTAACCGCCAATTTAAGCAGCGCACAATCAGATCTTGAGTCTGCACAGCAAAAACTTGCAGAAACCCCCAGATTGATTACTTCAGAACCTACTACTAACCCAGAACGCGAAAGCGCCGCGGCTGCTCGAGACAGTGCCGCTGCGAACAGGGATAGTGCAAACGCAGCGTTGCAAACCGCAAACGACACCCTGAATGCCACCCCTGCAGAAGAGCCTGCAGGCACTCCAAACCCGGCATTAGCTGAAGCACAAGCTGCTGTAGATACAGCACAAGCAGCAGCAACAGAAGCACAGGCGGCTTATGAAGCAGCAGAATCTGCCCTATCAACAATTCCAGAAACAATTGATGGAACAGAAGGACCTAACCCAGCCTATAACGACCTGGCTGCCCAGATCGGACAGTACGAGCAAAACGTAGCCGAGTATCAGAGGCAACTCCAACAGGCACAAGAAGAGGCTGCAAGCTCTGGAGCTGCACCTGAATCGAATCCTGAACTCACAGATGCCTACACAAAGAAAGTTGAGTACGAGGCCATCCTAAAGGATCTGGAAAATACTTACGTAGCTGATCGAGACGCACTTAACGCAAAGGTTGAGGCCGGCTCTGCATCCGGCGGACAACCCGTGGACGTAAACAACAGCGAGGAACAATTCCAGCAGCAGATTCGCGACGCTGAAGCAGCTCTGAGAGAAAAGCTCGACAACATAGACAGTGATTCGTACGGTGATAACAGTAAGCCTGCGGAAGTAGTGCAACTGGAAACCAACGTTATCAACCTCGAGAACGAGCAACGGCAAATCGAAAAAGACGAGCAGGCATTCCATAAGGCCAGGGAAGATAAGCAACGTGAAATACGTGCGCAGATTCGAGCCCTTGAAGAACAAATGGATCCGCTTGAAGATCGCCAAAGAGCAATCAACCTTGAACAACGACCACTTCGCAAGCAGCAAATGGCGATCGAAAAAGAACGCATGATACTGCAACCACAGTGGGATGAAATCGAAGAAAGGCGCCAGCCCATTAACGAGGCCAGGGAAGAATGGGAGAGGACTGCCTGGAAAGAGTTCGAAGACTGGCAGCGTAACCGATGGAAAGAAGTTGAAAAAGAGGGAGAAGAGTTACGAGACACCCTCGAGAAGAAGTTCCGAGACACGCAGGATGAAATGGAAGAAAAGCGATGGGAACTCGAAGAACGCCGGGAAACTATAGGCGACGAGTTTGAAGAAAATCGCGAACGTGCAATTGAGGAACTAGAGGGTCAAACTGACCAGCTTCGTGAAGAGAAGATGAAGCCGCTTGAAGAACAGGCAAACGAACTCGACGCTGAATTGGAAGAGCGTTGGGTTGCCTTGGATGCACTTTATGAGCAGCAAGGTAAATTGACTGGTCAACTTAAAGAACTGCAGGCAACGGTCAGAGATCTGGATCGGCAGGCCGAGTTCGGTGTTCTGAACGTAATCTCAGGTGCGCTTGAGAATGCAGAAGAGCTTGAGAAGCAAGGCGGTGTTGGCAGCTTCGACGCCTTCCTACCTGACATGCCGGGTACCGGTGGAGGTCCTCCTGGCGGCGGTCAGTAGACTAAAAAGCTAACTCATCGAAGAATAGATGAAACTGCGAGCTACAGAAAATAATTTGTAGCTCGCAGTTTCGCGTCTGCGCATCATTGAAACGTATCTGTATTTCTACCAAGAAATACAGATACCAAACCACGCAGTATCCCATGTAACCGTTTTACGCACGTAATATGTACACAACATTGTCCATTTACGTGATCTAGAAACTATAAATATAGATCAAGCGTAACGTGCTATGAGAAAAGGATTCAAAAATGGTTGTAAAGGTTGCCTCGGTAGCTCTTTTGTCGATATTTCTTGCTGCCTGTGGAATTGTAGACACAGAACAAGCTCAGGAAGCCATCGATCTTAAGACCCAGGTTCTTGAAATCAAAACCTCTCAAATCGACCCGTTGATGGAAGAAATAGACACCCTTAGCCAACAAATCGATCCCTTAGAACGCGAGATCGAAGAGCTCGAGAAACAACGCGAGAACCTGTACAACCAGGGTCGTGAACTTGGAAATGAATTCGAAAAAGAAATGAAGAACAGGTTCTCTAGCTTATTCGAAGCCGATGAAGACGCACGTCAGGCATTTAAAGAAGAATTTGAGGCAGAGTTCAGGGCACTGACACAGCAAATGAAGGACCTAGAAGATGAAAAGGAAAACCGGAAAGCTGAGGTAAAAAAACAAATCCAACCACTTTACGAAGCCCTAGAAAAAACCATAAAAGCCAAAGAAGCTGAGACGGAAGCTGCCGCGCAAGAAATTCAGGATAGGTGGAACATAATAAAAGATAAGCAGAAAGCACTAAAAACAGAACAAAATGCTCGATCCAAAATAAATAACGAGTTAAAGCTCGCATCAATGGCTCTTGAGGAAGAGCGAATGGCCATCAATGACGAGCTCACGCCTCTCAGAGACCAACGTAAGGAACTCCAGCGGAGCATGCAGGACAAAGGAGAAAATGAAAAACCTGAAGTCTCTTACAAGGAACAAAAAAGAGAAAAAAGAGATCAGATACGTGCTATACAGGCACAGTTAAAACTTACCTGGGAGGAGGCTAAAGATGTTCAGTGGGGTCAAAGGGAAGATCTGCGTAATCAGGCCAATGCTGATCACGAGGCAAAACTGGAAGCGATTAACAAGTTAAGATCAGACAGTTATGCCGAGGCAGACGCAAATGACGCTGCTGCAGGAGCAACTGAACAACTGGAAATTTTAGAAACCCAGTTCGAAACAAACCGAAATGTTTATTTAACCCAACTGGAATCCGTGAATGCGGAAATCGAACAATTGTCTGCGGGGAGCCTCGATTCTGATGGTGGCAGCGGATCTGAGCGAAGCGCAATAATCGCAAGCTTAGAAAGTAACCGCTCTGATCTGGAAACCGCCAAAAGCACACTTGCAGATACCCCGCAAAACCTCACTGAGGAATCTACAAAAAACCCTGCATATGACAATGCTCTTGCAGCACGAGACTCGGCACAGACAGCTTTAGATGCCGCAAACGCCACCCTAAATGGAACCCCAGAAAAGATCGTCGGTACAAGTGCCCCTGATCAGCCAGTTTCTGAAGTAGATAATCCTAATTACGCTGGAGCAAAAGCAGCCGTAGATGAAGCACAGGCAGCTTTAGACGCTGCAGAGTCGAATCTAGCCAACACAGCAGAATATTTGACTGGCGCAGAAAGCCCAAACCCTGCATATGACGAACTTCAAACATTAATCAGTAACCTAGAGTCAACAGTTGCAGATTATGAGACACAACTGGCGAACGCAGGTGAGGCTACCGGATCAAATTCGGAACTAACAGCAGCGTACACAAAAAAATCTGAGTACGAATCCATCTTGGAAGAAATCGAAAACACCTACATAAGTGATAAGCAGGCACTGCAGGAGAAGGTTAATTCCGGCAGCAAAAAAGTGGATGTGAAAAACGTCGAAAATCAGATTCAGAAACAGATCAGGGATGCTGAAAATGACCTGAGAAAGACACTGAAACAAATTGATAACGATTCATACGGTAATCGTGAAAAACCCGAGTCTGTAGTGGCCTTAGAAAGCCAGGCCGAATTACTGGAAGCCGAACTACGAGAAATCGAAAGCAAGGAACAGACTGCACACAAGGAAGGTGAAGACCGCCGCAACAAGATCAGAAAACAGGTTAGAGACATCGAAGATCTGATGGACCCTCTTGAAGATCGTCAAAGAGAAATAAACCTTGAAGGACGGCCAATACGTAAACAAAAAATGGCCCTCGATAAAGAACGTATTCTTGTCCAACCACTCGGCGATGAGCTGAATGAGCAAGGTAACGCTATTCGAGAAGAGCTCAACGACTTCAGTAAAAAAATGAAAAAGGAAATGGGAGAATTTAAGCGCGAGGCAAAGAAGGAAGTAGAAAAGCAAGAAAAAGAGATAAAAGAAAAGGCGGAAGATGAAGCCAAGGGCATAAAGAACCAGATCCAACAGGAAATGTATGCCCTGGATGAAAAGCGCGACCAGCTTGACGATGAATTCCGCAAGGAACGCAAAGCCAAACAGGCCGAGCTCGAAGGTCAAACAGACCAGTTACGCATGGAAAAATTCCAGCCGCTAGAAACACAAGCAAAAGAACTCGATGCTGAAATTGAAGACAAGTGGGACGACTTGACAGTTCTTTACAAACAACAAAGTGCACTTACTGCACAACTTAAAGAACTACAGGCAACCGTCAGAGACCTCGACCGACAGGCAGAATTCGGTGTTCTAAACGTGATCTCAGGAGCACTTGAGAATGCGGAAGAACTCGAGAAGCAAGGTGGGGTGGGAAGCTTCGACGCCTTCTTGCCTGACATGCCGGGCAGTGACAACAAATAAATTCATACGCTCTATAGCTTCGTGTTAAACAAAGGTGAAAACAGCGGGTCCCAACTATCAATTGGAACCCGCTGTTTCGTGTCCTAAATCCTGTAAATAAAACATACGCAACTCGAAAAAATATAAACAGAACATCTTCTACCTCACTTAGAATCAAGTTATGAAAAAACAACGGATCCTGTTCTGGGTCGACTTAGAAATGACCGGACTATCAGATGAACAAGTTATTATCGAAATTGCATCGCTTGTAACGGACTCTCAACTAAACGTCCTGGCCGAAGGACCAGAAATCGCTATAAATCGAACAAAAGAAGAAATGTCCAGAATGGAAGACTGGCCCGCAAAACAACACAAAAATTCTGGCCTTTTAGAGCGAGTAGAAAAGTCCCAAGTCACCGTTGACAAAGCTGAAAAACAAACACTTGAATTCATCAGCAAATGGGCCGACAAGAATAGTGCAACACTTTGCGGCAATTCGATCTGGGTCGACCGACGTTTCCTCCATAAGGAAATGCCAACATTAGAGCAGTATCTGCATTATCGTATGATCGATGTCTCATCAATCAAAGAAGTTGTTGAGCGTTGGTACCCAGAAACACTTAGACCGCCGACGAAAAAACAATCCCACCTGGCAATGGACGACATAAAAGAAAGTCTCGAAGAACTTCGCTGGTACCGTGAAAAAATTTTCAGACAGCAGGATAAAACGCCTTAAATCTAGAAAAAACAATCCAGAGAGCCTGCACTCGGTGTAGTAGAGTAATACAAGCGAATTCCCAGCCGGATAACTACTGTACGCTGTACCCACCATCTATTGGTATCGACACTCCCGATACAAACTGAGAAGCACTGGATGCAAGGAATACCGCTGCACCAGCAAGATCTTGAGGTTGTCCCCAACGACCAGATGGTGTCCGACCCTCTATAGCCGCGTATCTTTCGGGAAAAAGACGACCAAATTCATCGGTCATCTCAGTCACTATCCACCCGGGCAGAATTGCGTTCACTTGTACGTTGTACTTGGAATACGCTACTGCACAACTCTTTGTGTACTGGACAACACCACCCTTACTAGCTGCGTAAGCAGGTGCATACGGAGAACCAAATATCGACATCATCGATCCAATATTTATGAACTTACCGCCGCCGCGAGGCTTCATTAATGGGAACGCAAGCGATGTGACTATGTGCATACTGGTGAGGTTAGTATCTATCACATCTCGCCAGTCTTCATCTGAAAGAAGGTGTGGCTCGTCTGCCCGCTTGTTAGTACCAGCGTTATTCACGACGATATCCAAACCACCAAATCTCTGTATCGTCGAATCAAGGGCAGCCTGGACAGAATCTCGATCAGTCACATCGCACTGAACAGCCAAAACTCTCTCAGATGCACCCATATCCGAAATTTCAGCAAGAGCCGAGTCCAACTTAGATTTTGTTCGCGCGGCAAGCACAACGGATGCACCATGATCAATAAATCCTTTGGCCATACCCAGGCCTATACCGCCATTACCGCCAGTTACGAACGCTACCTTACCTTCAAGATTGAACATATCTTTTTCCTTGGATCAGACGATCAAAATATCTCTGCCAACAATCGTAATTTACATGAATATCTGTGGATTATCGCAGAGACTTTTAAGTTACACCCCCAACGTTACGAATCCAACAAGGTACGATTTTTATGAATAAAATTTCAAATATCCATTGCAACCATCGGATTTCAAACGATAAATTGTCAATCTCTACTCACTAGCCAAGCTCCCACTGAACAATATGCAAACCCTTCCAAACCCAAACGGCATGCCAGAAGCTCTCGAAGGGGTGCGTGTTCTAGATTGTTCACAGATCCTGGCTGGTCCGTTTTGCAGCATGCTGCTTGCGGACATGGGCGCCGATGTCATCAAGATTGAAAAACCAAATGGAGGTGACGACACACGCCGTATGGGCCCTCCATTCATAGATACAGAATCAGCAGCATTTCTAGCTATGAACCGAAACAAGCGTAGCATCGTACTCAATTTCAAAGAGCAATCAGGCGTTCAAGCGATGAAAACACTGGTTCAAGATGCGGACATCATAATCGAAAACTATCGCACCGGCACGATGGCTCGTTTAGGGCTCGGATATGAAGATCTTAAAAATATTAACCCTGGGATTATTTATTGCTCCATATCTGGATTTGGAAGAACTGGTCCTTATGCCAACAGGGGAGGCTTTGACCTGGTCGCCCAGGGTATGAGTGGTCTGATGAGTATCACCGGCGTTCCCAACTCACCACCAGTAAAGGTCGGGGTCCCAATTGCGGATATGAACGCTGGTATGTTTGCCACATATGGCATCCTGACGGCTTACATCAATAAGCTCCGAACCAAGAAAGGTCAATATCTAGAGATTTCGCTTATGGAGGCAGCGATTGCATACACAGTATGGGAATCCGCCGGATATTTTGCCACTGGTGACATAGCAGAACCACTTGGATCTTCTCACCGTAATTCCGCTCCATACCAGGCGTTAAAGACAAAGGATGGACATATAAACGTCGGGGCACCAAATCAATCTAATTGGGAGCGGTTCGCCAACGCCATCGAACGTAGTGACCTGATCGCACGAAACGAATTCAAAGACAATGCGAGCAGATTAGTAAATCGAAAATCGCTGGAAACGGAATTAGAGCTAACTCTCACAACCAAAAAATCAAGTGAATGGTTGGAGGTTCTGGAGAAGTCAGGCGTACCAGCCGGGCCAATCCTAAACGTCTCTGAGGTTTGGAACGACCCTCAGGTCGAAGCGCGTGACATGAAAGTTACTTTAGATCACCCGACCGCCGGAAAGATAACAAACATCGGACTGGCCGCTAAGCTATACAGCACCCCAGGCAGAATTACCAAACCAGCGCCACTACTCGGCGAACACACCCGAGAAGTTCTCATGGATGCCGGTTACAGCAAGAAGAATATCGAAGATTTAATCGGATCTGGTGCAGCAGCCACAAATGACAGCTAAGGCATAAGATAAATCAGGGTAACTGATTAGCGATTATCGAATTTTGCACGCAGATAATTCACCAGATGCCACATCTCATCCTCGCTAAGCAATTCACCTTGTGCTGGCATTCCTACTCCAACACCGTCGCGTATGAATTCATAGAGAATGGTGTCGCTGTGAACAGGAACGTGCACCGAAAGATCGGAAGGTTTCTTCTCAAGAGCGACAGAGGCAGTGCCATCACCAAGACCATTATCACCGTGACAAGTGGCACAAACACCGAAGTATATTGGCTCCCCTATCGCAACAGACTCGGAGTTCGGAGGAAAGGGATTTCGAATGTTCTCAGGGAACCCAATCCGGAAAACCTGAACATTCAATAACATTAACAGGCCCAGCGCAACAACGATGGTCCCCGGCGTGATCAGGCTCCATTGGAGACCCGTATAACTAAATACCGAGGAAAGCAATATTCCTCTAAACGCTACAGCAACCACAAGGCCACCAATAATCAGCAACTGTAATCCAAACAGCAGGTTCGCTGTGTTCGTATCAGGCTCAATGGTGTCGGCAGCTATATCTGCGGAAAAAACTGTAAATCTAAACGCTGTCCTCGCATCGAAAGAGTCAGAGCGCAATACAAGTACTTCGGCCTGATACTCACCTGCTATATCGAGTCGCGCACCCGTGAGACTCCATGTGCCCCCACCTTTATCTTCCAAAGAAACGAGTTGTTCGCCCAGATCATCATCAATAAATTTCAGACGCACACGCACATCAACAGCACTTTGAACCACCGTTCCGCTAGGTTCAGATAGCTGAACAGTAACGTCATTTTCTCCAACTTCTGCAGGATGAATAGTGACATCAAAATAAGTGTCAGTATCTCGATCGCTATGGACAACAGCATCTGCCACACCAATACCCATTCGACCGGCGTATTGTCGGGCAGGTTCTAAGCTTGCAAGCCAACCTACCGTAATAAACACCAGCAATACGATGAATGATTCGGCTACCAAAGATCTACTCAAAAGTCTCTGGCCATCAGAACTGAGTCGCCTTACAAGCTTAAATCCGTTAAAACCTGCAAGAGTAAAAAGCGGTATTAGAAGCACCAGCTTAGCTACCAAAAACCAACCGTATGGAGTTGCCAGAGCCGCAAGGTTGGTCACCTGCATATAACTTGAAAAAAGTCCCGTTATTACGAGAATCCCAGCACTAAGTACACCAAGTACGGTGAATTTATCTATCGCCTTTTCAAATAACTTAGAAGCAGCGCCTTTACCAAGGTGTTTAATGAAAATTGGAACACTAAAAGTCAGGTATATCACGCCCCCTGACCAAACTATTGATGCAACAAGATGAACAAAATCAGTAGCGATAGCAAGGGTTCTTATCTCGACAGGAGATGCTGCGTTGTGACCGCTCATAGCAGTTAGGCCTAAGAAAACCAGGCCAAGAAATATAACGACTTGAGTCGTTGGTGAATCCCCAACGAGCGATCCCGCAGACTCGCCTTGATTTTCTTCATCGCTATCGTCTGATGTACTCATACGTATGGATGCGTAGAGCATCACTCCCATACCTATCGCCACGACAGTCCTATACATCCAAAATCGCCCCCAGCCACTTTCCATAACCACGGATTTGAGAATTCCAAAATCAGGTATTAGGGAGAAACTCCCCGATATAAGACTTACGGCTTGAAGGATTTGACCAAGCAAAGCAAGTATCAAAACGATCATCGAAGCAAAAGCAATACGAGACCAGAATGCCGAAACCACTATTGCAGCAGACACCCATCTCTGTTTCACAGGATCACTGTAGATAGTGGGGATGCCTATCAACATCTCAAAAGTCAATCCACCTATAACCAATGCCACTGAAATAAAAATCAGCCACCGGAGCCACGGATCAACAACTGTTTGCAGGAGGGGTTGCTCATCTGGATAGATTTGAGCATGAGATGAGAGTGATTCTCCAACCGCAAATACAAATGACCCAACAACCTTGTGACCGTCGATTGATGAAAGATTTTTCCAAACGACCGTATACGTTCCATTTTCGAGTGGTGGAAGGCTAACAGACATAACAGAAGGTTCAGACGAATCTATGGACGTATCATTCAGATCTACACGATCAGCTGCTGCATTTAGAACAGTCAACTCACTGAAAGACTCTTCAATTGACTCGCTGAACCAGACGATTACCCGATCGGGGGCAATTTCCAACTCACTATTTGGAGATGGGCTAGATTTAATCTGATTCGCATGTGCATCGGCTCTCGCTGTAACAACAGCAAATAACACAAATACAGTGGCCACTATAAGCAGTGCGAGAAGCATTCGTCGGACACGATTATGATGGGATAAAAGTATCAACGGTTCCGCTTCGTCCTTCTTTTTCGGCGTCGCTCGTGCTTAGCCTCGCTGGCTCGCCATGAGAGAAACGCTAGTCCGATTAAAATAAGACCCATACCGCTGAATATAATCAACTCGTCATACTTACCACCCGCACCATGCAATAACGGGAAGTAGTATTTATTTAGGATGATCAAGTCCATAATTTTCTCCTATTAGAAAATTACGCTTTTCTTCCTGAACGCTTAAACGCCAAGACCGCGAGCAATAGGGCAACTACACCCAGAATCAATGCAATTGCACCCAACAAAATCCCTGTCGATGCTGCATTAGCCACATTAGCGGCATCCTCGCGCGCTTCGTTCGCTGTTTCTAAAGCTCCTCTTGCAGCATTTTCTGTTTCACGCGGGGCGGATAACTGGACGGGGAACTGAATTTCTTTAGCAGATTTGACTTCATCAAAAGTGTTGTTGCCGGATTCAAATATTTCGTTAATAGCCTGACCTTTAATATCACCTATAAATCGAAAGCGGTACGGACCTGGTGACGTAGGAATAAACGCGGCTTCATATTGGCCAGGTATTCCAAATGATTCTTTAAGTGGCATCACCTGAGAAACCCCAGAGGCGATATGAGTTACTTCAACCTCGAGGCTATCGATACCCTCAACCGAATCGGAATGTATCGGTTCATCGGCAGTTTGTTCAACATGACTCAACTGACCACTCATGATGACAGTCGGCTCACCCATATGGTTTTCAAACCTAATCGTTGTATCAGGCCGAATCATAACCATAGCCGGTTCAAATCCAGCGGAGTGAATCTTAATAACGCTCAGATCCGCTGCGGGGTTGTCATGGCTAACCATAATCGAACCCTGAATCTCGATTGGATGTGCATGAAACGGAACGGTCAAATCCTCAAAACCGTGGTCGAAAGTGAATTCGAAAACACCATCACCTCCAAGTTCACTGACAAAAACACCGCCATGCGAAACTAGATCGATCTCGCCAGATTCACTACCCGACATTTTCATGTGGGCATTGTGATCGTGAGGCTCCTCTTCCCTTAACGAGGTCAGCCGGAGCGAAACTCCGTTGATCATGCCTTCGATGGCAGGCTCATTAATAAACCCTACTATAAAGTTATAATCTCCAACGTTACGGCCTTCGTGCGCCATCGCATTGCGCACTCCCATAACCGCAAATAAAACAACAAGCAGTAAAACGGTACAAACGTACCGGTTAAACAAAAACATTTGGGGCTCCGAAAACTTAAGTTGAACTACTGAAAATTCAACTGACATAAACCGATAATCTTTGCGGGAATCACAGTCGTGGAGGCTTATCAGGAAGTGCCACTTTTTCCGCATCCGGTATCAAGAGTTCTTGTTTATGCTTCTCCAGGAAGTCCTCACCAGGATAATTCAATGAAGAGTTCAGTATGCTGCCATCTAGTGCTAACTGGCCATATGCAGAAATAGCTGAGGAAGTGACGATAGAAACGCCATCCTCATTCAAACGTTCTGAATGGTCATGACTATCCAAAGAATGAGTATGCTCATTCGTGGCTTGCCCAACAAATATGTGCATATGATTAGGCGAACGATCTACGTAATGATGATCGATAGCTGGTCCGACAAATGGAACAAGAAGCCCTAGCATCATCAATGATGGAATCGTAGCGACAACAAACGCGACCGCCGTTTTCACTAATCTGTTTTTGCCATTAATCATCGGATAAGGCCAATACCGATTCGCGTTACACCTACACATATATCGTGTTTCTATATTCCAGTGTATCTAGAATCCGCAGTTGATACAGATAATCATCACATAGGTTTGAACAGAGATCTCACGAATTGATGAAAGCAACCGCTTGATGACTGCACGACAAGAAAATCACGAGTAGGATGTGCACAAACTTAACATCACCCCTGTAGGTAAAATCATGGCAAAGCGAATCAATAGGGCTATAGAACTTCTTGAACAGGATCAGACCGTATACTACGACGGAGGTCATACAGGTCACGTTCTGACATATGAACAAGGGTTAAAGGACGCTCATATATGGGCCGACTATATAAATGTTGGAATGGAACATGGTTCATTCGACATGGCCGGACTGGACCAATATATCCAAGGGTTAATAGACGGTGGTCCAACCAAAAGCGGGCACAGAACACCAGCTGTAATCGTTGAAACACCTGTCGAAGGATCCTCAGCAGAAATCATACGATTTAATGCCTGGCAATTCCGAATGATATTGGCGAGAGGTGTTCATGGGATTTTACTGTGCCAGGCTGAGACACCAGACGCCGTACGAGCATTCGTTGAATCATGCCGTTATCCAATTAATATGACTGGTGTCGGCCACGGGCTAGAACGCGGAACAAGGGGGACAGGTTCACAACCAACTTCCGCACCTGTCTGGGGAGTTGATCCCGATACTTATGTCGACAAGGCTGAACCGTGGCCGCTTAATCCTGAGGGTGAATTACTGCTGGGAGTAAAGATCGAGACGGTTCGGGCACTTTCTAACTGCGAGTTATCACTTGCTGTTCCGGGTCTGGGATTTGCAGAATGGGGTCCAGGAGATCTACACATGTCATTCGGCATCAAACGCGATCCCAGTAAGCCAATGGATCCACGATTGTTAGAGGCAAGAGATCGCGTAAAGGCTGCTTGTGAAGCAAACAATCTCGCCTTCTTGGAGGGAGCTACCCCCGAAGATATCACTGAAAAAATTGATGAAGGTGTAAGAATTATCGCGGGTCACAGAGAGGACACAGCCGAAATAGGGCGCGCCCATTCGAAACGAACTATGCCTGTAGGCTGACAACTGTTGATTGATATCCAAGACAGAATAAGCGCTGACATCATGCTATTGAAGGTCCTCTACTGCCTCAAGGCATGCCTCAACAGTTAATCCTGCAGATCCGGGGGCAAATGGACTCACACCAACTTCATAACCGCCCTCCTCATAAGCAATGTCAGTAGGCAGGTACGCATAATGGCCATTGCTGAACCCAGAAAAGACCGTGTTGGCAGCAGTTGAACGTTCCTTGATCGCGACTGCTAACTCTGCAAACGGCTCTACTGGAGCACTGACAAGTGTTGTCTCGCCGATCCGCATAGCCTGTACATTCATAGGAATATGGCCGCCCTGATCGTAGATCTCGTAATTCTTGGCTACATTCAAATAAATATTAGCTCGCATTACTTTTGACACAGCGCGTTGTAGCTCCTCTTCAGAAGATTTGGATGCGCGTGCTTCTGCCAACTCCTTCTCACCTTGGTCAAATGCAATCTGAGCCTCATCAATGGTCGCCACTCTCCGACTGGGCAAGTCAACGGTAATATTTTGAACAGCAACCGTATCATCGGATTCTTCGACTGGAACATCCGTATAAATCCCCAGATCGGCTCCAGAAACTAGAATCTCATCAAGTCGTTCTTCTCTTTTCAGTGGGTCGATACCAAGTCTGACACGAGATGCCTCTGCACCCAGCCTCGAACCTGCTCTACGATAGGTCCTTAAGTCCCCTTGAAAACCATCAATCGGTCCCTGGTTACCACTAGCACCTTGCAAAAACAGACAAATTCCCCCAACCGCGTGTTCAACCACCGAACGCATCGGACCCGGAAAGTCCGGCGTAACCCATTGGTTTTCATGACCCATGATTGTCGGATGCATTGCGTAATTAACGATCGTGGCTATGGGATCACCATCGATATCATCAATCGCAACCACATCAACATCGTGGTCCACAAAACCATCCCAGTTTCGACCGGTAAACAGATCTCCGCCATCGCGGGCAGGTCGGCGGTTTATATTTACGGGACAACTCCCTCTACCAAATCCAGTACGGGCTAATCGCTGAGAATTCTTGGCTAATGAAACGGCTTTTACACATGCATTTGGAATTTGGTTCCACCATTCATTGGCCAGGTCAATTCCTTGCTTGATCCACTGACCGAAAGTAATCGGACCTGAATGGGTATGGGAATAGGAAAGCCTAATGTGCGTAAATGGAATTCCCGATCCCTCTGCTATCAAGTCGCGTATTTTGCGATCCTGATCTCCGGTAAAGATTCCAATATCAACATCGACAATAGCCAGATCGACATCATCGTTGGAAACAACGACCGCCGTCACCAGCAGCGGCATATCATTACCTATAGAAACCTGGTGAGTTTGAGCACCCCATCCCCCATGGGCCACCCCAATAGGCGGAGTAATATCAACTCGACCGACTCCAGCTTTCAGCAACTCTAGACTCCAGCAAATAAAACAATCCGCAAACCAAAATTAGGGACTGAGTCTATAAGATCCAACCAAGTTTCAAGCTAGGCAAATATATAACTAAGCTCGAACCTTGCTTTCAAAATCAATCAACGCGTGAGCGGAGTCACAATACGGCTTGGATTTGGAAGCACCACACCGGCACAGACGAATCTTGCCATGATGGTTGTACGCATTCCCTTCTTCATCCAAAAGATCAAAATCTCCACTCACTTCAAGAGAATCATCGTCATTAATTCGAATTTCTACTGTCATTTTGAGACCCTCGACGAATCTACGAACCCGCAATTGTTATGTGCTCCACTACAAAACGGCTTATCATCTGATTCACCGCAACGACATAACCAGGCTTCATCCGTTATTTCAAGTCTGTTTCCGGATCCGTCTATTACTACAAAATCCCCTTGCACGTGATACGGACCGTCATCTCCGGGCGTGATCGTAGCTTCTGCCATTACATCCCCCTGTTCACATTACATTCACTAGTTAATCTCAAAGCACTCAGCAAACCAGCATACCTATAATTTAACTCGAATTGCTAACTTAAAAACTCGGCTACTAAGCTACTAATTTAACGCAGATCACAGGTAATGCCGGCTTCACTGCAATACGATTCGAACCATTCGATTACTTCCCTGTGATATGGAATACCTTCTTCAAGTCGCTTCTTCTCATCTTCATCCTCCATTAACCCCGCGTAAATAACCCTATCAAAGCCACGTGCTGGCGGAACATCGACTATAACTTTCAACAAGTCATCCATGTCATCAAGAAATTTTTCTCGATCGGTAAAGGCTTCAATGTCATAGGCTTGGAAAAAATGACCCCCAGGGGTTCCATTAACTGGACCAGGACCATAACCAGAAAGCTCGTTGCAGATAATTTCATTCATCAACGCCAATCCGAAGCCTTTGTGTGATCCATTTTCACGAGTACCACCAATGTGGAGCAAATAGTAGTCACCTGTATCCGGGGGGTCGATCTCTTGCATGATCGGCTCTCCTTCAAGATCGGTGATCCAACCACCTTCGATCTTCGCCCCCGTTCTTCTAGCAAGACCGATCTTATTATTCGCAACTTGGGTTGTAGCTACATCGAATAGAAACGGTGGCATTTCACGAGCTGGTGCTGCCCATGCAATAGGGTTTGTACCCATGACAGGCTTTGATCCAAATGTTGGCACCGTTTGATGTGAACCGCCTGCTGTCATGCAATGGCCGATCATGCCCTGATCTGCAGCCATCATAGCGTAATAACCGCATCCGGCCAGATGTCCCGAGTTGGTAACAGCAACCGCCCCCATACCAAATTCTTTGGCCTTATCAATTGCATGCTGCATCGCCCAGGGTCCTACATGAATACCTAAAGCCTTATCAGCATCGATGGTCATCGTAGTTTTAGACTCACGTGTCACTTTAAATTCGGGTGTTGGATTTAACTTATTAGAACCATATTCAGCTACGTAACGCCTTAGCCCATTTGAAACACCATGTGATTCAACTCCTCTGAGGTCATTCTTAATCAGTACATCTGCAGAAATTGCTGCCGAATCCGAAGTTAAACGGTTATGCCTCAGTATTGCCTCAGTCGCTGCTCGTATACGGTCTTCTGGAACGTAGACTCTATCTTTTTCAGGGACTTTAAAGCGCTCAAGCATTGCTGCATTCCTTTGTGGTTATGTTCTTACGAAAATTCATGAAATGATCGTCCAGCCTCCATCTATAACAAAATTCGCTCCGGAGGCGTACGATGCGTCATCAGTGGACAAAAACGCTATAAACGGCGCTATATCCTCCGCAGTTCCCAGTCTTCCAACGGGCATCTTGTCAAGGTACTCCTTTTTCCTGCCAACTGGATCTGGATGATTATCAAAATCTGGTGTTCGCTCCAATGGGCCTGGAGAAACACTATTGGCGCGGATCCCTTTTGGACCGTAATGTACCGCAATGTGACGGGCAAGATTTACTACTCCCGCCTTACTCGATGAATAAGAAACGTTGGGGGACATACCACTAAGGGCAGTAATCGAGGCTATAAGAATCACAACGCCACCCTCATCTTGTTTCACCATCTGGGCCAGAGCATGTTTACAGGAAAAATACTGCCCCTTGTAATTAACGTCATGGGTACGGTCCCAAACATCTTCAGAAAGCTGATGCAATACTCGATCTTCATGGTGCATCTGTATTCCTGCGTTGGCTACCAGAATATCCAGTCGCCCGAAAGATTCAACAGTATGTGCAACTGCAGACTCAACCTGCTGAGGATCAGTGACATCCATTGGGATTGCTAATGCTGACCCACCGGTTAATGTGATTTCATCTGCCACCGAAATCACTCCCTCTTCCGGAACTCCCGTTACTACGACAGATGCCCCCTCAGCAGCCATTAACCTAGCAGTAGCCGCGCCTATGCCCGAGCCAGCACCTGTGATGATCACCACTTTGTTTTTAAGTTTTCCACTCATACTCAATAACTGCCTCTCCCAATCAAATTACACATTTACAAGTCAAGTGAGACTAATAACCAACTGCATGTGTTGGTTTCGCTTGAGGATTTAAACCACTTTTCCAGTGACCGCCATCAAGCACGATCCCATTAGGCTCAGAAAATGGCCACAGGATAAACTCTTCTGGCGGGAACTCAGGATTATGACCTTTAATCTTTAGCTGGTTGAGTAAGTTATCACCAAATCTGCGATCTACAACCGGATCATCAGATTCAACATGAATTCTTGGCTTCTCAATTGCTTCCTGCAAACCCATTTCAAAATCGATACGATTGACGATTACCTGGGCCACTGCAGGCCAAATCCTTCTACCTCCTGAACCACCGATAGCCATGACCGCCTGACCTTTGTTATGAAGAATCATCGGCGTCATATTGTTCAGAGCCCGTGCAAAAGGAGCAATCGAATTAACCGTTCCAGGCATTGG
>VFGZ01000057.1 GCA_009392215.1 SAR202 cluster bacterium
CTTGCTTATGCGGTAACGTTACGCATGCGGCAAGAAAACCTTCAGCACGAAATGTCCCCACCTTGTCTGCGAGCGCTTCGGGTGGTACATCCCATGCCTCGAAAGTTTCTTCGATGTTTAACGCGTCGAGGCCGGCCTGTTGAAAAACAGGAGATTTCGTGTGTCCAATGGGATGCCCCATTACTCCAATATTGCTGCTCATATTTCCTCAATTCTCGTTTTCAATAACATTCTGAACATTTAATCCGATTGGATGTACGAGTTCAGGATGATTGCTGCTGATGCTGAGTCTATTTCGCCGCGGTCCATACCCCTTGACTTCGAGGGAGTTTTACCTGCGGCCCTTAGTAGGGTATGGGCCTCTAAAGTAGTCATTCTTTCATCCCATACAATCACAGGTAATTCCGTGACGCTACGTAATTTTGAACAGAATGCTTTTACTTTGCGGGCAGCTTTGCCTATTGAACCGTCCAGTGAAAGTGGTAACCCGACGATTATAGCCATAGCCTGTTGTTCAACCGCTAAACGTGCGATATTTTCAGGATCATCCGATCCTGTGGCTCTTATTGGTTCAATTGGGGATGCAATGGTGCCAGTTGGATCACTAAGGGCGAGTCCGATTCTGACGTCACCATAGTCAACTCCGAGCGTTCGCCCTAAATTTGGAATATATAACCGCCCTGCTCTGTCGAATTTAACTTAGTGATTTCTTAATAATGTCTTCGGTAGCTTCAAGAGCCGCCGTAAGTTGATCAGCGTTTTTACCCCCAGCCTGAGCCACAGTAGGACTTCCTCCACCTCCACCGTTAATACATTTCGCGATTTCTTGCGCAATATTCCCCGAATGGATTCCGGCTTTGACCATTCCTTGGGTGGCCATGACTATAACTATAGGTCGTTCGCCTATGATGCTCCCTAATACCACGACGCCCTCGCGAATTTGATTCTTTAGGTGATCGCCGGCTTTTCTCAGAGCGTCTACGTTTGAGGCAGGAACCTGTCCTATTTCAACTCGTATGGTCGTCCCATTTGAATCAATGTCCACTCTGGTAGTATTATTCGCCGTGCCTGATCCAACGCTTGCTTGGAGTAGCTGTTGTTCTAATTGCGTGACGCGTTTTCTGGTCTGGTTGAGATCGTCCAGTGTTGCGTCCACACGTGACCGAGTTTCTGTGACTCCGACGCGGAATTTTGTAGCGATGTCTTCGAGCGTGTCGAATCGATCAAGAATCTGTTGTTCGGCAGCAATTCCGGTTATTGCTTCCAGGCGTCGCATACCAGATCCAATGCCCGTTTCTGACATTATTACGAAAGTTCCGATCCCTCCGGTTTGGTTCATGTGGGTACCACCACATAGCTCATAGCTCCAGGGAGCGTCGATCTTGATAGTACGGACTTCGTTTTCATATGTATCGCCGAAAAAAGCCAAAGCACCCTCTGCCACTGCATCTCCATAAGTGGTCCAGTTAACTTCAACTTCGCGGTTTAGACGGATCTTCTCGTTGACCCGGTTTTGCACTGCCCTGATCTGTTCTTTTGATAGTGCCTCCATGTTTGTAAAATCGAATCGGAGTCTGTCTGGATCAACAACGGATCCCGCCTGTCGGACATGGCTTCCTACAATCTCTCGCAGTGCAGCGTGTACGAGGTGGGTGGCTGTATGATTACGCCTGATTCGTTCTCGTCGCTCTTCATCTACAGAAGCCTTGATCACATCTCCTTTATGTACAGAACCCGACATGACCGTGCCAAAATGAACATTTATGTGTCCGTAGGGAGCTCTAGTGTCCGTTACTTGAATTTCACATTTTTCATTACTGATAATTCCAGTATCACCGACCTGACCACCTCGAGCTGCGTAAAAAGGAGTTTTATCAAGTATTAACTCCACTTTATCGTCTTGTTCTGCTGACTCCACACTGGCGCCATCAATCACAATCGCTGATATCGTGGTGTCGGCAATCAGCGTTTCGTAACCGATGAATGGAGTGTCATCGATTTCCATATTTTCATAGATTCGGGTTGAATCAGCGTCGCCTCCAAATGCTCCGACCGATCGTCCCCTTTCCCTTTGCTTTTCCATTTCAGCAGCAAATCCGTCGGCGTCTACCGAGATGCCGGATTTCCCTGCGACTTCATCGGTAACTTCAAATGGATATCCGTATGTGTCGTACAGTACGAATGCCTCTTTGCCGGAAATGCGAGTCTGCCATTGATCAACCTCGCCTGGCTCATTGGACTCGATCAATCTCTGTATTTCTGAAATAGCCTGTCTTCGTCCAATGGTATGAGCGTCATCACCGGCAGGGATTTCTAGTTGTTTACCGTTGTTGACATCTCTAGCCCCATCAGGGTTTTCAAACCGATAATCGATCATTCCTGATAGGACAAGTGCACCAAACTCGAGGGTGCGTGAAAAGCTGTTCTCTTCTTGTTCCAGAACGTTTTTGATGAAGTCATAATTTTGTGCTAATTCGGGGTATATGTGGCTCATCTGATCACGAACAGTTTTGGTCAAAGACGATAAGATCGAATCGTCAAGTCCTAGATCTCTGCCGAATAGCATCCCACGTCGGATTAGACGTCTTAGGACGTAGCCTCGGCCGGAATTACCTGGGATAACCCCGTCACCAATCAGAAAACAAGATGATCTGGCATGTTCGGCGACTACACGTATCGACCTATCAGTCTCTGGATCTGAATTCCACTTTTCACCGGAGAGTTTCTCAACCTGTGCAATAATGCTGCTAAATGCGTCCGTATCGTAGACATTGTCAACGCCTTGCAAGACAGCCAGCATGCGTTCGAATCCCATACCGGTATCAATATTCTTTGCAGGTAAAACAGTGTCATTACCTTCTACATCCCGATAAAATTGCGTGAAAACTAGGTTGTACAGTTCTACGAAATCTTCGTGGTAATTGGGGCCCCACTGCCCGTTTCGGATCGGATCGTCGATGTCAGGGACATCATCAAGGGACCCCCGGTAGTAATTGATTTCGGAACTTGGACCACACACACCTTCGTTTCCTGCTGGTCCCCACCAGTTATCTTCATCTCCAAATCTATAAATTCTTTCGGGTGGAATACCTAGGTCATTCCAAATCCGCTCTGCTTCATCATCGGTGGTATACACGGTGAAGTAGAGACGCTGAGGATCTAGCCCAAGTTGGTTCGTTAACAGGTCTAAAGCCCAAGTACAAGCCTCTTTTTTAAAGTAATTTCCAAAACTGAAATTACCTAGCATTTCGAACATGGTTAGATGTGTGTCATCTCCAACTTCTTCAATATCTGTTGTTCGAAAGCACTTTTGTGATGTCGTTATGCGAGGGTGGGGTGGTTCTTTCTCTCCTGAAAAGTACGGTTTGAATTGAGCCATACCTGAATTAACCAGAAGTAGGGTTGGATCTGCTGCAGGGATCAGCGAGGATGACGGCATACGCAAATGGTCATGCTTCTCAAAATAAGAAAGAAACGCTTCTCTTAACTCATCTGCTGTTTTTGGGTGACCTGCACTCATTTTTCTCCGAATCGTAAGGATCCATTTGATGAATATCAAATCAATACACTAATTTTACTCAGCGTTCAAAATTTGTGCCAAAAAAAATGGGAGAAATTGGCTTTATTCGTCACATGAGTTTATCGATAGATTCAGGAGATACTTGAATCAACTTTTCGAGATTACGTTTATCAGTTGCTACTCATTGTCAGGCACATCGACTACCAACGCGCGGGATCTCACATCCAAATCAGATTCGCCCATGCGTGCATTGGCTGCGACCGCTATTGTTGCTAGTAACTCTTCTCGGCGCTCTGGAGTAATTGGTGCACCGGCATCGATCGGGTCAGGTTTTTGCTTTCCGGATTTGACATTCGTGCTGGCAGAAGGTTTTGCGACGCGTAGGCTTTGAGTAGATGTGGTCTGTTGAGCGACTTGATCACTACCCTCGTAACGGAATGGTGGTTGTGCCTCCCCCCAGTAAACGGTTTGGTGCGGGAATGGAATTTCGATACCTTCATTATCGAGCCGGACTTTAATGCGCCTTCGCATTTCTCCTGTGATTTCCCATTGCTTCATAGGCTTACAGTCACCCAACATCTTGAATGTGACCGCTGAGTCGTCCAGTGAGTCTAGACGGAGAACTTGTGGCGGAGTTATCAACATCAAGCCGTAATACGGGTCAGCAGCTATTTCTTGCCCAACCTCGTTAAGAACTTCAACAACTCGATCGACATCTTCTTTATAGGCAACACCGATATCTAGATTAACTCTGGACCAGTATTTTGTTTTGTTGAAGGCAACGGAAATTTCGCCATTCGGTATGACGATTACTTGTCCATCCAAATCTCGGAGTACAGTACGTCTAAGATTGATTGACTCTACTAATCCGGAAGTTCCAGCTACTGTTACAACGTCTCCCGTGCGATATTGATTTTCGGCAAGAATGAAAATACCGGCGATCAAATCTCTGACCAAATACTGGGCTCCGAAGCCTACTGCGATTCCAGCAATGCCGAATCCGCCTAACACAGGGCCTATTGGAACTGATAGTTCTGTGAGAATCATGAAAAGTGCTGATATGTAAATCAGTGTTACAACCGCACCGACAAAAACGCTCGAAAGCGTTTCTGAACGTTTCATGATCTCATCGTGGTCTGCGGTAGAGGCTTGCGCAAGCATGATGGATGATAATAGCCTGGGTATGGCACGTCGGGTTAAGCGACCTAGGACCCAACTCAGAAATACGATCAATACGATGCGTAAGCCATCCGTGACTAACCAGTTGAAACTAGATGCCCCAAAACTCTTTAAATAATCGATTGCTGGATCTATATTGTTGCCAAGAACCTGAAGTATTCCAAGAACAGCTACGACGCCACAAACTACGGCCGTAAAGAAGTTCGATATCCAAGAATCAGCGGCTTGAACCGCCATTCCAACATCTGCAGTTGCGTCATGTTGACCGAGTCCGCGTATCGCTTGCCTGAGGCCCCGGCGCAAGATGAGGCGAACGATCGACCATGCAACTACTGCGCCGATTGCAATCATTAAAGCCCAAAGTCCACCATCAGCTAACCAAGCTAAAAAGGTGCCTTCAGCAGGATGCCCTAAAAATTTATCGAGAAATGAATCTTCCATTTGTATAGATCAGCGACCATCACAACCGCCGGGTGAATTACGTAATCGACTGTAGGCATTGTTTACGATCGAATATATAAGGTACAGTTTTGTCGTTGCAACAAGATGCAACAAACTGAAAGAGGCTTAATTCCCGCTATTTTCCCAGAGTGTTACGTATGCGCCACTCGTTCCCGAAATTAGTCCTGAGAGGTCTTGGCGGGTCGCCCGTTGCAGCGCAAGCCGCTCTTGACCCATTAGTTCCTTTAGTTGGTCGTTTAGCTGCTCTAGTATTTCTACTGGAAGTTTCTTTCCGAACAGTTCCCTAGTTGCTTCTTCTAATTGTGAATTTTCGAACTCAAGCAGCGAACCAGCGAAAAAAAGGACACCAACCGTGTCATTTGCATTATGGGAATCATCTGTTTTGTCGATTCCAAGCTCTGCGATGATTCGTTGTAGTGAATTAGACCGAACTAAAGCTTCTATTTTTTGAGGGATCGCCATCAATTCAAGGAAGCCCATGTCTTTACGTCGGATCAATTTCGAGAAATCACGTTCGATAGTGTAATAGAAGTCTTCTCCGAGAATATTGGAGATTGAAAGAGTGAGTACGGTGGGCCCATTGGTACTAGTTTCCCTGGCGTCTACAGCGATGAATTCCCGCAGGTGTGGGAAGATGCACAAGGTTATGTCGGCGTTTTGACGATCAGAATCAAACATCTTGCGATTTTAACCTCAGCTGATACCCAAAAAGTGTTTGATGCGCTGAAACAAGCTGATTTTCACACCTCTTCGGGCATTATTCCAACTTTGTTCGGCTGATGATGCCCGCGCTAGGTTGGAGGCCCTCTTTTTCATGACGTCGCGTATTTCGCGTTCTTCACTTTTATCTAGCCAGAACCCTGCATCGGTTGGGCAGGATTCTATTTCTAGGTTATAGCCCCGGTATCTAAATCGAATCATGTTCTCACCGCAATGGGGGCAGTCGTGAAGAACTTCGTGTTTCCCGTATTGCCGTTGTCCTTTGACCATATCCGCATTTGCGGCTTTATCTTCTAGCGTTTCAAGAGTATCAAGCGTAAGCCATACTCCATGACACTCAGGGCAGTTGGAAGATGCTTGACCTGCGGTTTTTGATAGAACGAGATTTGTTTGGTCTACTGGACATACCAGTTGCGTCAATTTGATAAATCCTTCGTTGATTGGGGTTTGTAAATAGAAACTATACTTGGAGTTAAATCTTTATTGGCACTTCTATGTTTTTACTTATTGCGATTTCTCATGGGAGTAACGGAAGTCACAATATGATGCTCCTCCCATGATTGTTTGCGTTCGGCGAAGTTTGATTTCTGGATTGAAACCGGAACAAAATTCAAAGTCACGCGTACACGAAAATATTTCACCGAGATCAGGGTAACCGAGTTCTGTGTACAATTCCGCGTATTTGCAACGGGTTACGTTGAATGAGTATTCTCGATTATTGCTTTTGATAACTTCGATCTCAAGAGCACCGTTTCTTCGCCATGCATCTTTGTTCGAGGCATAGTCTTCAAGTTGATTGGATCCAATGTCTTTTGCAAACTGTTCACCTTGTTCTCGTGCTAGGTTGGTGATCACGGTTCTGGCGATTTCATTAGTTTTTTCTACTCCAATTTCACTCTGAAATGCCTTGAGCATCGGTCCAAGAATTAATGCTTCAACTTGACGTCGGTCTATAACATCCATTTGATTCGGGTGAAAGGCCATGTGATAAATTCCTGAAAGCTTGATAATCGAAGGGATTTACGGAGTATAAATTCTGATGCTTGTGGTTGTTTTCACGTCCTTACGACATGAACACTGAGTCCTTCTGCAGTGAGTGCAATTTCGCCGTGTTTAAGAGCAACGGCGTCATTACCGTAGATTTCTCTACGCCATCCGGCCATTGTCCGTACATCGGGTTCATCTTCTGTTGCTATTAAGTCCAACTCTTTGCGGGTCGCCACTAACTGGGCGGCAATACCATTTTCGTCACATCGCAATTTTAATAGTGCTTGTAATAGCGCTACTAAATTTGCGTGTCCTTTCAAAGGTAATTTGCCCCTATCAGGGTCTGGACAGTCTTCTTGGGGAACTTTGAGCCCGATATTCACTGCTTCAATCAATGCTGCTCCGTATCGTCCATTTGCCAATCGCTCATTCACGCCACGCACTCGTTCGAGATCAGCAGGTGTGTGGGGGGCATTGAGTGCTATTTCTGCAAGCGATTCATCCCGAATTACCCAGTTTTTTGGGATATCTTGTTTTCTTGCGGTAAGCTCTCTCCATTCCGTTACTTCCCGCAGGATAGCAAGTGCACGTGGAGTAGGCCTTCGTAACCTAATTTTTTTCCATAGTTCGCGAAGGTCAGTGTTATAAAGATTTTGATCTTGTAGATGGGATATTTCTTCTTGAGCCCAAGAAATTCGATTCGAGTCTTCCAATTCGGAAATTAACCTGTTGTATACGTGGATTAAATGGGTTACATCTCCAATTGCATATTCTATTTGATCATTGGTTAGTGGTCTGCGTGACCAATCGGTCATTTGTGAGCGTTTGTCAATTGATTCCCCTAGTATTTTTTGTACTAGAGTGGCATACGAAGGTTGATCTCCGTAACCACTGAACATAGCGCCTATTTGAGTGTCAAATACGGGTGATGGTACTTGCCCGCTAGCATTGAACATAATTTGCATATCTTGACTGGCTGCATGAAAAACTTTGAGTACACTTTTGTTTCTCATCAGTTCATAGACCGGTTGCAGATCTATCCCTTTGGCGAGAGGGTCTATTGCGACCGCTTGATCTTTAGTCGCAATTTGAATCAGGCAAAGGATGGGCCAGTAGGTTTTTTCTCTGACAAATTCTGTGTCAACGGCGACAAAATTTGATTTCGAGGCGGTGTCACAGAATTTGAGGACATCGTGCGACTTAGTGATGAATAATCTTTTGATCGGGGAACACCTGTGCAAAGTTCATCTGAACTTGTTTGAATCATATTTGATGTGTGATGAATAGTATGATCTTAGGTTATTCTGAGACTCCATGTATTGGAATCGGCAGTTTATTGCTGGACTTTTGATTAGCTATTCCTATTTGTTACCATGCGGACTAGTTCGCTTCACAGGTAGCTGTCCGATTAAACATGATCGCTATCACGACTTATCAGATTATGAAGCGTGGAAGAACTAGTCTATTGGTCGAGCGTGCCTACAGAGGAAAAAAACATCCGCCCTACTGTACCTGTGTCGTTTGCGCATCTAATCGACAGAAACGACAAAATGAAGGCAAGGTCAAAGTTTTCTTGGAACGTCTTAAGGCGAAGTTTCGCCTTAGGTTTTAGAGACTGTTTGCACCAAATAGTTTGCTCCATAGCCATCCTAAACCAAGCCCGATCAAAACTGAAAATGGGATTCCGAACAATAAACTAACGAGGGTTACGTCTCGCGCATTAGTTTCGTTCTGATCGAATTGAAAGAGTGATATAACTAAAAATACAACACCCATGATGAATCCTATGATCCCTCCCATAAGTGTTGGTTTACTAAATCTCACCTAAAACTGGCCTCCATTTTGTTTTGATCATTTTCCTATTTCATGTGATAGGTCTCATAAGGGTTCTTGCATGGATTCCCATTTGAGACGTGCATTTGACGTAGAGACGGTTCTACGATTATTGAGATAACACTGCGCTGCCATCCAGTTTCACTGTCATCGTTTGGGTGTCGGCAGATTGATGTGGGGAATTGTTCGTGATCCGACAACAAATCCTGAGCGTCATCAATTGAGACTTTTCCATCAATTGCTTTGTTTTCAAGCAACGCTTGCGCGCGATTTTTTCTGGCAAATGATTGTCCGTAAATTCGATTAGCGAACAGTTCGTTATTGGATATCAATGACGGATGTAGACAGTGATTAGTGTGCACTAGCATTCCATTATTTTCTTCCTGGAGGCTTGCCAGTGAATCAGGCGTGATCTCTAGGTTTAACGGACCTGCTGTCGTAATCATGGCCGCGTTAGCTGTAAGGGCTCGTGGTGCAGAACTGATTTGCTTGATTGCATGCTCAGATGATTCAGACTCAAGAATACAGCGTACAAGGAAATACCACGGTAATCCTTTCGAATCGGTCGGCCCGTTCAGCGCATTCATACAAACTCCGACGCCAGCCGAATTGAATCCCATGTACGCGACTATTCCAGGTTGGAGCCACGACGTGAATGCAGTTTTTCCGGTACCTTTTCGTGTAATTACTGCCGAAAAAGGGGCCATGGCTGGATCGTTATCCCAGTTTTGTCCCGCAAAACCAATGCCTGAAGCCGATGCTTGGTCGGATACCATTATTGACGTGCAGCCATCTTTCGTGAAGGTGAGCATATTACGAGAGTTCAAAACCATAAGTCGTTCAAGACTGACATTTGATGCAATCGCGGTTCCTCTTAACTCATCCATTATGTCTGGAAAAAAGTCTTCTGCTCGATGGAAACTATAGCGTGCAGCATTCTCTGCTTGTTCCCATGAGATCTGGTGGAGCGTTCCTTTGTTAACACGATCCAAAACAAGTTCTGTGACCTCATGTATCTGGGTTTTGAAGTGCTCTCCAATGTCCTGGCCCATTTGTGTCGGGGAACCAGACACGCTTAATTCAGGAAAACGTGTGGGCGTCATTTTTCTGCCTTTATCAGTCTTTTTATAGGGCTTGAACATGTCGTATGTATTCCATATCACCAAAATAACACCGTGTAGTTTGCTAGACTCGCCTGCTTATTACGCATCTAAATCTATTTGAGAGGCGCACAACCATGGCAAAGTCTCAGACCTATGAGAAAATTCTTCGTTCCCAGGAGTGGTTTGGATCACGAGATTTGGAGGGATTTCTTCATAGAGCCGGTCTGAAAAACCAAGGCTGGACTGAAGAATCGTTTGCTGGTAAACCAGTTATCGGTATAGCAAATTCATGGTCGGAAGCGACCCACTGTAATTCTCACTTGCGAGGGCTTGCTGAGCATGTCAAACGCGGTGTAATTGCAGCGGGAGGATTTCCTTTAGAGTTTCCGACTATTTCTCTCGGTGAATTTTTTCTGTCACCGACATCGATGTTTTGTCGCAACCTAATGTCAATGGATGTCGAGGAGATGATTCGTGGACTTCCCATAGATGGTGTTGTTTTACTTTCGGGTTGCGATAAAACCACTCCGGCGATGTTAATGGGAGCGGCATCAGCGGATTTACCAGCAATTGTTCTCACTGGTGGGCCGCAGCTCAAAGGAAACTGGAAAGGCGAGGAGCTTGGCTCTTGTACCGATTGCCGGCGGTATTGGTCAGAGTTGAGAGCAGGAAACATCACACAAGCAGATTATGATTCAATGGAATCCTCTATTTACCGTTCCCCGGGACATTGCATGGTGATGGGTACCGCATCCACAATGGGAGCTATAGTTGAAACACTTGGCATGTCATTGCCTGGTGGAGCTGTAGTCCCCGGAGCAGACTCTCGGCGGAAAATCCTTGCTGAAGAGTCTGGCCGTACGGCTGTTGATCTGGTTTCTGAAGGTATTCGCCCGTCAAGCATACTAACCACCGAAGCGTTCGATAATGCTATTCGTATTTTGCTCGCTGCTGGGGGATCAACGAACGCTATCATTCATCTGATAGCGATTGCGGGGCGTGCTGGCATCACACTTGATCTAGATCGGTTCAACGCGTTATCAGAATCAACCCCGGTGATAGTTAATCTCAAACCCGGGGGGAAGTATCTGATGGAAGACCTTTTTTATGCAGGTGGCGTTGAGGCTGTATTGAAGAAGATGTCTGGACTGCTAAATTTGGACTGCTTGACTGTAACCGGGCAAAATCTTGGTGACAACATTGCTGATGCAGAGTGCCATAACGATGAGGTAGTGCTTTCGACTGAGTCACCTTTAGCTCCTGAGGGGGGGCTCACAATTTTGAAAGGTTCACTCGCCCCTGATGGTGCAGTTATTAAACATATAGCGGCATCTCCAGAACTTATGCAACATACTGGTCGTGCTGTCGTTTTTGAAAATTCAGTTGACTTGAAGCAACGCATAGATGATCCAGATCTTGATGTTACAAAAGACGATATTCTCGTGATGAAGGGAGCTGGTCCTATAGGTGGTCCTGGTATGCCAGAAGCGGGATTCCTTCCCTTGCCGAAAAAACTGTTGGCTCAAGGCGTAAGAGACATGATTCGAATTTCTGATGCAAGAATGAGTGGTACCGCCTTCGGTACGATCGTATTACACGTTTCACCAGAATCTGCGATAGGTGGCCCCCTTGCGCTTGTACAGTCAGGTGACATGATCACACTTGATGTAGCAGCTAAGTCATTGGATCTTGATGTCGATCCAGAAGAGCTAGACAGAAGGCGGGATAATCTTGCTGCACCACCATCAGATGGTGGTTTTTCTCGTGGATACGGGAAAATGTACTCCCAGCACATTACTCAGGCGCAGAATGGTTGTGACTTTGACTTCCTGATAGGAAAAACCCCAGTTGAAACTCATGTTGGAACGTCGACCGACAACGACGGGTTCCATACCGGTTGATTCTTTAACGTGATGGTTTAACTTGGTGTCGGTGCGTCCTGGGGTATTAGGCCGGCGTCACGCATGCTGTCCCATAGTGGTGTTGGTATGTTTTCTTGCACCATTTTGATGTTTTCTTCGAGTTCAGCAATTGACTGGGCACCTGGGATCGCCGTGGCGACTGCTGGATGAGCAAGGACGAACTGCAGTGCAGCTGCTTTGAGATCCACCTGATGTTCCAAGCATATTTTAGTAAGTTCGCGTGCTTGAGAAACTAAGTTATTAGGCGCTGGTTCATAATCGAACGTAACAGGCATCGAAAGGTCACGTGCAAGTATTCCAGAGTTATATGGACCTCCGACAGCTATTTTCACATTCCGTTTAACGCACTCCGGCAGTAATTTTGGAAGTCCAGAATGGTCTAACAGGGTGTATCTTCCGGCCAAAAGTATGATATCGAGATCGAATCGCTGAATGAACTCTAATGGCATTTGCCACTCATTCATTCCACAACCGATTGCCTTGATTATTTTCTGTTCTTTCAGTTCGATTAGCGTCGGGAAAGCCTCGTTTAGAGCCTGTTCTCTGCCGTATATTTCTACGTCTGGATCATGCACGTACACGATATCAACACGTTCTATATTCAATCGTTTGAGACTCTCTTCCAACGACCGTAGAACATTGTCTCTAGTCCAGGAATTCACGGATATCAGTTCGCCGATCCCGTCTGGGTCATCTTGTACTTGCTGACCATCTGACAGGGGATCAAGTACACGTCCGATTTTTGTTGATATGACGAAAGAGTCTCGGTCTGTTGCGACGTACGAAGAATGTCCGACTCGAGCCTCTGCTCGACCTGTTCCGTAAAGCGGCGCAGTATCGACGTACGAGATGCCAAGTTCTTGAGCGCGGTTGAGGATCCTCACAGCTTCATCATGCGCTGTGCCGCCATATAGGCCGTCACCTAGTGTGGCTCCACTTAGAGGCGCAGTGCCAAGGCCGAGTTGGGGTACCTTAATGCCGGTGTTTCCAAGTTCAACTTTTTTGAATGGGTCCATGTCTATTATTGTCCTGCGTTCAAATAACTAATCTGAAATTAACTCAGCAATGGCATCTCCCACACTTTCCGTGGTTGAAGACCCGCCCAGATCTGGAGTTAGAATTTCACCTTGTTCAAGCAATTTAAGCACCGCTGCATCTACATCGGCTGCTGCGTTATGTTCTCCTAGGTGACGAAGCATCATGGCTGCAGTAAGGATCTGCGCCATAGGATTGGCGATCCCTTGTCCTGCAATATCAGGTGCGGATCCGTGGGTTGGTTCAAACATGGATGGTACAGATGTGTCAGGGTTTATGTTTGCACTAGATGCGAGACCCATGCTACCGGTGATGATTGCTCCGATATCGGTCACGATATCTCCAAACAGGTTAGGCGCAACTATGACATCAAATGCCTCGGGTCTTCGAATAAGATCCATACACGCAGCGTCAATGAGCAGCGAATCTGAGTCTATGTCCTGATACTCCTCTGAAATTTCTTCGAATGTTCTATCCCATATCGTCATGTACCCAAGTGCGTTTGATTTGGTAATCGATGTGACGTGATTTTTTTTGCCGCGTTCTCTGGCGAGCTCGAATGCATACCTGATTGCCCGTGCACAACCCTTTTTTGTATATACCGCCGTCTGTACTGCAACCTCATCTGGAGTCCGATGGTATGCGAATCCACCTATGTTTAAGTACTCTCCTTCTGTGTTCTCTCGAATCACGGTGAGATCGATGTCATAAGGCTTCTTGCCTGAAAGAGGTGACTTGACACCTGGATACAACACTGACGGCCTAAGGCAAATGTACTGATCGAACCTCCGTCGTATTGGCAACAGCAATCCGTCCAAAGTGATGTTGTCTTGTATATCAGGATGACCTACCGCGCCTAAAAACACCGCATTGAATTGTTCCAACGTTTCCAAAGCTGTCGAAGGCATCATTTTGCCGTGTTCAAAGTAATACTCAGAACTCCAGGGGAATTCTGTGTAATCCCATGTGATGCCGTATTTTGGTGCTAAGACGTCTAGGATCTTCATACCTTCGTTAACAACGTCCACCCCTATGCCATCACCTTTGACTATCGCAATTTTATGAGTTGGCATTTTCGATAATTCCTATAGTTATTTGGTATTAAAATTAGGTTATTGTTAGCAAATGTCTGGACTTCAGTTAGATCGCTCTTCAATGATCTCAAGAACCGCAGCGATGTCGTGTTCTTTTTTACCCTGTGCAATCATTTCAGCAAACATGCTTTGTACCTGAACTGCTAAATCCAATGCTAAGCCTTCCTCGTTTGCCAGTTGTTTGATGATGCCCATGTCTTTGTCGACATTACGAACTGGAGCCGCGGAGTTTTCAAAGTCTCGTGCCGCAGTGATAGGTGCGCTTCGACTTACCATGGTGCTCCCGCCCCAACTTACCGCGAGCAGATCAGCGGCGACTTTGATGTCGACACCGGCTGAATTTGCGAGTGCGAAAGCCTCAGCTGCAGCAACCGTGTTGACTCCTACCAAAAGTTGATTAATCAATTTCATAGCGGTTCCGGCACCACTTGGGCCCATCATTTTGATGTTAGCGCCCATCATTAAGAAATATTTATGGGCAATTTTGAATGCGTTATCAGTTCCACCTACCATGATGGAAAGAGTGGCATCGGCAGCTCCTCCCGGACCTCCAGAAATCGGTGCGTCGAGGAAGTGACCGCCTACGGCTTCTGCAGCCTCCGAGCAGGCTCTTGAGGTCGCTATATCTACGGTGCTGTGATCGACTGCTACCTGTCCCGGTCGCATATTATTGATCACCCCATCGTCTCCGAGTAACACATCGCGTGAAGTCTTGACGTCTGGTAGGCAGACCAGGACTACATCAACGCGTGAGGTTAAATCCGATACAGATGTAGACCCTTTTGCTCCTTTATCGATCATTGCTTGGATTTTTGACTGAGTGCGAGTGAAAACTGTCAGATCCGTCCCTTTGTTAAGAAGGTTGTCCGCCATACCCTGCCCCATATTTCCAAGGCCTACGAATCCTACTGACATTATTTGACTCCTCTAATCATTTGTTGAACGTGTGCGGTTGCTGAAAATCTATAACCTATGTCGGAGCGAATAGTTTTGTGATAAGCCTGACGGGTCATACCCGCAACTCATCACGTGATTGCTTGGTAAGGCTTTATTTGCTTGCGAATAGTCATATTAGATCGGACAAGCCTGATCGAAAAATTATTGCTGACCAATACAAGTTTTGATTTTAGTCGAGTTGCCTTAATTTCGGGTCGAGTCGGTCTCGTAGCCAATCTCCGAAAAAATTCAATGACATTACAACCAAGAAGATGGCGAAACCTGGGAAGAACGAGATCCACCAAGCCTCTTCAATGAACTGTCTGCCGTCACTTACGCTTTTACCCCATGCAGGAATAGGATCAGGTATTCCTGCACCGAGGAACGACAGAGTTGATTCTGTCAGAATTAGTTGACCCACTCGAAGTGTGGCAATAACGAGGATAGTACTGAGGGTTCCGGGCATAATATGCCTGAAAATTAGCCGGAGGTGAGATGCTCCTGCTACTTTTGCGGCCATTACATATTCTTGACTGCGAATCGTTAGAACGTCTGCCCGAACTTGCCTGACAAAAGGCGTCCACGCGACCAAAGCGATGATAAAAATCACCACTCCCAAGGCAGCGCCACCTTCATGCAGGAATTGCTGTGCAATAACGAGCGCTATTAAGATGAACGGAAGCGCCAGCCAAACGTCCACAATTCGCATAATTATTTCATCTGTCCAGCGCCCGAAATAACCAGCTGCCAGCCCTAATCCGGCTCCGATTATGACTCCAGATGTTAGAGCATAAAGGGTTACCTGCAGGGAGATACGAGCTCCGTATACGATACGAGAAAGCACGTCACGTCCAAGATTGTCGCCGCCTAGGATGAATTTGGACTGAGGGAAAGAATTTTTCTTAGCTCTGGAATAGGCAGACTTGCCTTTGGTGCTTTCCAAATCGTAGTCCGCCGGATTCGGCACAGAGTTGTATTCGGGCATCGACCTGCCCCATGTCGGAGGGAAATTACGGAATCCCAGAGATTGGTCAATAGGATCGGCAGGTGCTATTAAATGAGCGAATACTCCCGTTATCAGCAGAATAGACATTAGTACGATAGGTATTAGTGGCCATCTACGTA
>VFGZ01000058.1 GCA_009392215.1 SAR202 cluster bacterium
GGTGGACTGTTAATCCATATGTCGCTGGTTCGAGTCCAGCCCGGGGAGCCAATAACCACGCCGTTTTTATTCACCGTTCTGAACCCTTGCCTAGCCTAACGTACCTAGCTCAGGCAGCTTATACGCATGCTTCATGCAGTCGTTTATATGCCGTATGCACACAACCCGTCGTCGTCTTCAGGCGCTTATAGCCCGCAATTCGTGAAATATCGATTACGCTTGTATCTGGTACATGTACACCTTCCGTAATACCTGCATGCCGCAGACAATGTGGAGTACACCACTTAATCCCTGCTCTTAGCACAGCAGAATCTAACTCTTACGCACTAAACTAATAGAATGCTAAAAGGTAACGGGGCCTAAACCAGACTCCGGCACCGATTAAAAGGCACCGTTTACATCGTTACCCTAGTTCTATACGAATGTTTCCGTAATCATCTAGCTTTGCAGTAGCGTTCGGCGGGACCACTACCGTCGCGTCATATTCTTCCACAATCAGGGGCCCGGTTCGCTTGTCAGATAGAGACGAACGATCAACAATTGCTGTATCAATCCACCCAAGTGTCGTTCCAAAGTATGCCGATCGAGTGTTTTCCTTTACCTTAGATGATTGAGCACCTTGCAAGTATTCTGGAACTCGAGATTCTTTCGACACGATGTATCCAACCACATAGAGGTTAACGATTTCGACGGGTTCTTCAATACCTGCCCGATGCCCGTATGTTCGTTCATGCTCGACACCAAAAGCTTCTTCAAGATTGTGATGTATGTCACCAGTAAGCAGTTGATCAGGAATATCCACTCTTAGCTCATATGTCTGCCCTTGATAATGCATGCTGGCAGATCGACGAATATTAATTTGTTCCGAGGGAAAACCGTCGCTCTCAAGTTGATCGGTAGCCTGCTGAGTGAGTTCGTCCCAAGACTTCTTGAGTTGTGTGACATCAAGAGAACGCACAAGCTGTCGAAACGTCCGTGAATAATGATGTTCGACATCGGCGTAAAGCAGGCCAAACGAAGAGAAAAGTCCAGGTGATGGGGGCACCACTATGCTTTTCATTTGTAACGCGTCTGCCATAGCTGACGCGAATACAGGGCCGTTGCCTCCGAAAGCAAAGAGTGTGTAGCTTCTTGGATCACGTCCCCTCTCTGTGGAAACTGCTTTGATCGCTCGCATCATGTTTGAAGCGGCTATTTGGTAGGCACCGTAAGCAGCATGTTCAAGTGATAGATTCATTGGCCCCGCAATGGAGTCGTTAAATACACTTTTTGCCTTATCCGGGTTTAGTTTGACAGCGCCGCCAACTAAATAATCGGGGTTGATATATCCGAGGATAACGTTAGCGTCGGTAACGGTAGGCTGAGTGCCTCCGATGTCGTAGCACAGTGGACCTGGTTCCGCGCCCGCACTTTCCGGGCCGACTTGGAGTGAGCCCCCCGCATCAATGCTAACAATTGAACCACCGCCCGCCCCGACTTCCGCGAGATCGATTGCTGGAACCTTAAGCATATAGCCAGCGCCTGTCAGCAGTCGCGATCCCATCATGATGCCGCCACCCACTTGATACTCCTGTGATCGGGTGACTTCATTATTCTCAATTAAAGATGCTTTAGCCGTTGTTCCACCCATGTCGAATGTGATGATGTCGGAAAGACCAAGGTGTTTTCCTAGCGCTTGGGCTCCAATGACACCACCTGCAGGCCCCGACTCAATGATGTTCATTGGTCTTTCAGATGCGTCTCGTGACGTTGTTAATCCTCCATTAGACTGCATCAGCCAGAGAGGCGCAGATATTGATTTGCCATCTAGGCCTTGGCGGAGACTACTCAAGTAGCGTGCAACAATAGGCAAAACGTAAGTATTTATAACAGTCGTAGATGTCCGTTCGTATTCTTTTATTTCAGGGAGGACATCGTGTGAGATGCAGCAAAGCATGTTAGGTGCGCGGCTTTTGACAATATCTCTGATTTGGTGCTCATGATGTGGGTTCGCAAAGGAATTCAATAGGCAGATCGCAATTGCTTCGACACCTTCGTCAAGTAATTGATCTACAACAGACTCGGCTTCTGTAACATCTAGTGGATGCCGGATTTCGCCGCGCACGTTGATACGCTCATCCACGACTAGCCTAAGGTATCGCTCGACTAAGGTAGGTGGTTTTTCCCACGCCAGATCGTATAGTCGCGGCATCCGCAGGTTTCTTATTTCCAATACATCGCGAAATCCTTTAGTTGTAATTAATCCGGTCCTGGCACCTTTTAATTCTAGAATTGCGTTCGATGCCACTGTGGTTCCATGCAGTATTTCTGTTACATCTTCTGCGGTGAGTCCGGTGTCTGAGAAAACTTGCTCAATCCCATCGATGATTGCCTTCGCATAGTCGGATACGTTGGATGAGATTTTCTTAGTATGTAGGCGACCGTCAGAATCTAGGAAAACAATATCTGTAAATGTCCCGCCGATGTCGGCCCCCACTCTATATTTGCTCATGATGATGAGAATCCAATCTGCGTTAATTTATCGAAACATCAAGATGGCAAACCGACAGGTTCTTCGCGAAGTACTGAAGGGACTTCCGTCCAGCCGCGTGCCTGCTCAATCGCCTTGCGAAGTTTTTCTGTTTCACTTTCATCTATCGACCATGTATCTATATCGACTGCTACTCCGTAATCCCTACGAGCAGTATCGACGCTGATCATTTCGTTGCGAACGTCCCGTAGTACCGCTTTTGGATCTCGCTCAAGTGGATCACCCCACCCGGCAGCACCGGCAAGTTCATGGCGGAGTACATCACCTCGCTTCATGGTCATCGTGATCTTAGCCTTGACCGGCTGATCGTTTTGGCCAGTTGGGTTAAGAAAATTCATTGATGGTTTTCCCGGATACCCCCCATAAAGTCCGTAAGGTCGAAAATCCCTCCTGTCGGATCGAACCTGTAACACCGCTTCTTCCTCGAGAAGTCGGTAATCCCGTCGGTACGGTGTTCCACCTCGATATTTCCCAGCTCCTGACTTATCAGGAACAAACTCATATGCAAGGATTTCGATTGGATGTTCAGCTTCGGTAATTTCAACAGATGTTGATGCCATGTTGGCATGCATATTTGAGTTTCCGTCAAGCCCATCTGCAAAGGGTCGACCTCCCCAGGTTCCACAGGTGAAATCAACGTAAATAAAAGGATTACGATGGCTGTCGTACCCTCCAATTGAGATGCCGGTATTGCCTCCATCCGACGCTGCAAACACCTGATCAGGCAACATCATTGCTAATGCGCCAAAACAACAATCGACCATCCTGAAGCCAGTCAATCCTCTTGCAGCGCAGGCGCCAGGCAACACCATATTAGCGATAGTTCCTTCGGGGGCAGTTACTTTAATTGCACGAAATACACCCTCATTGTTTGGAATGCCTTTGGGCAAAACTGATCGGACACAGCAGTAAACGGCGGCCTGTGTGAAAGACAGTGTGTTGTTGATAGCACCTTTAACTTGTTCGGATGTGCCAGTCCAGTCAGCCAACAAGCTATCGCCCTTTTTCTTCAAAGTTACGAAAAGCCGTATCGGTTTTCCAAATTCAACACCGTCATCATCAATCCAATCTTCAAAGCTAAATTCCCCATCAGGAAGTTCTTTGATAGCAGCCCTTGTCATTCTCTCGGCGTAATCGAGTATCTCTTCCAGGTACGGCCCGATCTTGTCGACACCGTATGTGTCAACCAAATCCAAGAATTGCTTCTCACCGCTGTTGCATGCGGCTAGCTGTGCACGAAGGTCGCCCATGACTTTTACGGGAACACGAACATTTTTTTCAATGAATTTAACCACCGTTTCATTGCGCTTTCCGGCCTCGTAAAACTTTAACGGAGGAATCCGTAATCCTTCTTGATAAATTTCCGTTGAGTCAGATGCGTTGGAACCAGCAACACGCCCCCCAACATCCGTGTGGTGACAAATAGTCGCAGCAAAAGCCAACCGCACTCCATCACGATAGATGGGTTTGAATACAAAAATGTCAGGCAAGTGCATTCCACCGTCAAATGGATCATTCATTATGAATACATCACCCGGAGCCATCGTGTCGCCATAATGGCGCATAGTTGCTGCCAGTGCTGTTGGTATAGAGCCAAGATGTCCCGGAAGCGTTAATCCTTGGGCGACCATTTTGCCATCAGCATCGGCGAACGCTGTGGAAAAGTCCATGTTGTCTTTCAGCACACCAGAATAGGTGGTGCGTGTAATAGTGACGGCCATCTCGTCGGCGATCGAGAAAATACTATTTTTAAATAGTTCAAATTCGATTGGGTCTTCTATGGCTGGCATATGACGCACTCCACAATATTGAATTGTTATCGATTACGGCTTGGATTTCGGTCCACCACGTGAAACTGTTGAAGATATTGTATTGATTAGGATATGTGAAGGTACATTCGAGTTCCAGAAAGCTTAACAAATCTGTCATTCGCTATATTCCGTAGACTGAGTATGGTAACAATAAACGCTTAACAAAATTTTTTGCTTCAAAAGTTGATTCCGGTCAGTAGTTCATTCAGATTAACACTGCGACAACCTTGATAGTCGTGATGAATCTCGTAAGAATTAATTTTGATGTTGTTAAGGAGACTATATTGGAGGACAACAAGATGCGAAAACTAATTACATATTTTTCAATGGTAATCAGCGCGGCGTTATTGGGTGTGTCGACAGTTTCTGCTGGCGAAATCCCAGAAACGCAAGTTACCGTCATAGGTACTAATAGTACGGTTCGGCATGCAGTTATTCCGGAAAAGCGCTTCTGGAATGAAACATTGCCCAAGATCACCAATGGGAAAATTACGGCTAACTACAACAACATGGATTTGATGGGTATTAAAGGGTTTCAGGTCTTGCGGTTGTTGAAAGCCGGCGTCACGGATTTTGGGAGTAGTGATGTAAGTAAGTTAGCCGGTGATAACGCAGCGTTTGAAGGATGTGATCTAGCGGGCTTAGCGCTCGATGTTAATGCGGCACGAGCAATATGCGATGCGTGGAAGCCAACAATGGATCGCATTATGCAAAAACAGTTCAATACAAAGTTGTTGGCAACTGGCGCGAATCCACCACAGGTCTTCTGGTGTCGGGATCCCATTAACCAGCTATCGGATTTAAAGGGCCGGAAAATCAGGGTCTTTAACAAAACAATGTCGGATTTTGTAAACGCCGTAGGCGGTACCACAATTAGCATGGCGTTTGCTGAAGTTGTTCCTGCTTTGCAACGTGGTGTAGTTGATTGTGCGGTTACAGGTACAACAAGTGGTAATTCTGCAGGCTGGACGGAAGTCAGTGATTATATTTACCCCATGTACCTTGGCTGGAGCGTTGGTTTCCAAGGTGTAAATCTTGACTCTTGGAACAGGCTTGGCCCAGATGCTCAGAGGGCGTTGATTGATGGTTTTAAACTGTTAGAAGATGACCTGTGGGCGACTGTCGCAGTGTCCGCATCGCAAGCAGACAATTGCAACACGGGCAAGGACCCGTGTGACTATGGCAAGAAAGCCAAGATGACTATTGCACCCGTAAAGGACGCTGATAAAGGTCTTCACAAGGAATTAATGGAAAACGTGGTTCTAGTTGAATGGGGAAAACGTTGCGGGAAAGATTGCGTAGTTGAGTGGAATAATACGATTGGAAAGGTCGTTGGCATGGCCATTCCTCTAGATAAGATTTAACGTTTTCTGGTAAGGGATTAGCTTGGCGTGGATGATGTGAGGTGCTGTGTCATCCACGCCTAGTTTTTCATCATCAATGGACTACTTACTAATTTGGGCCCGTCGGCTTGCTAGGTATGGAGCGTGGTTTGGTGGTGCACTGATACTGGGTGCGGCAGGAGTTATAACCGTCGAAATCCTGATCAGGAAGTTTTTCAGCATGTCGATAGGGGGTGCTGACGAGCTGTCTACGTTTGCGCTGGCCATTGGGAGTGCGTGGGCATTTAGTTTTACTATGCTAGACAGAGCACACGTGCGAATTGAGTCCCTTTATGTGATATTTCCAACAAGACTTTGTGCTTTATTAGATGTTGTTGCGCAATTGCTCTTTACACTAATCATAGCGCTGGTTGCCTGGTATGGATTTAAGGTGTTCGCTGGGTCATGGAGCATGAATTCGCGAACACTGTCGCCGTTGTCGACGCCTCTGGCAATACCACAGTTCTTTTGGGCCAGCGGGTTAATATTTTTCTTCTTGGTATCTGGATTGTTATTTTTTCGTGCACTGATTGCATTATGTATGGGCGACCTGTCGAAGGTTCAAGCATTAATTGGCCCTCGTACATTGCAGCAAGAGGTTGAACAAGAGTCGTAACGTAAATTGCCGCTAGTTACTCAGTTGCAGAGGATAGGTAAATGATCTCAGTGATGGTCATAGTTTTGTTAGGGTTACTGGCGATCAGCATTCCCGTTGCAGTTGCACTTGCGATCACGGCTTTGGTCTTAGGGGAGTCTTTCTCCTTTCTGAATCTCACACCAGCTATCGGTGAATTTACATGGTCCTCATCGACGTCATTTATCTTAGTCGCGGTTCCGTTATTTATTCTCTTGGGTGAAATATTGCTTCGTTCTGGTATTGCGGAACGCATGTACGCAGCAATGACGCATTGGCTCGCATGGCTGCCTGGCGGGTTAATGCACTCTAATGTTGGTACCTGTACGATGTTTGCTGCTGTCTCTGGTTCTAGTGTCGCAACGGCGGCGACGATAGGCACTGTCGCGGTCAACGAGATCGATCGTTACAAATATAACGAGCGTTTTTTTCTAGGGACTATAGCCGCAGGTGGTACTTTGGGAATCCTTATTCCACCGTCTATCAATATGATTGTGTACGGTGTCTTGACGGAAACCTCCATTCCTAAGTTATATCTGGCCGGATTTACCCCGGGACTGATTTTGGCCTCGTTGTTTATGCTTACGGTACTTATAGGGTGTATTGTCAGACCGAGTTGGGGAGGAAGGAAAATTCAAACTAACTGGTCAGCGCGATTGAATACGCTACCTGATTTGATACCACCCCTGATCATATTCTTGGTTGTTATCGGGACGATATATCTAGGGTGGGCGACGCCTACAGAGTCCGCTGCGTTGGGTGTCGTGATAGCCATCGTGCTTGTGGCATGGCGACGGCGGTTGAACTTGTCGATGTTGTTAGCAGCTATTGAAGGGACCATGCGAACAACAGGTATGGTCATGATGATTTTAGTGGCTGCATTCTTCTTAAATTTCGTTCTTACATCAATTGGGCTAACTAGTAAGGTCAATGCAATGGTGTTTGAAATGGGGCTAACCCCCATGCAAACACTTTTAGCTGTAGTGTTGTTTTATCTTGTGCTTGGAATGTTTATGGAGACGTTGTCCATGATGGTCGCAACAGTGCCCATCATTACACCGCTCATTATCGCGATGGGGTTTGATCCTGTCTGGTTTGGTGTTCTTATTATGCTTTTAATCGAAACCGCAATGATCACACCACCGGTTGGGATCAATCTATTTATCGTGCAAGGGGTGCGTGGTCGAGGTCAACTACATGACGTAATGTTTGGCGCCCTTCCGTTTGTCGCTTCGTTGATTATTATGATCGCTTTATTAATTATTTTTCCGGAGATCGCACTATGGCTACCGGAAGTCATGAGTGATTAGGTTATCGATCGAACAGGCTACCAAATATTCATTTCAATGAGTTTGGCCGTCGGCGAGCAAGCCTCCCGCTTTTAGAACATGCCAGAAGGAATAGTCTGCGTAATGAATAATAGTGTTTTCAAGACTACGCCTAAGAAGTTGGCCTTCGCCAGAGTGCGCGCCGGCACAATGAGCAACCTCTTCTGGTAAACCGACTCGCAGACACAGATAAACACCATAAGCGGGGTGTCTTATTGACGGCAGGCCCGCTGATTTCGGCGACTCTTTCCAACGTTGCTGATTCTTAGGGTCAAACTCCCAAGCCTTTCCAACATCGTGACAGAGTGCTCCAGCGATCAACAAATCTCTCTTTACTGGTAAATCTGGAAACAGTTCACATAATTGATCTGCCATGGCGATCGCGAGTTTCGTAACGCCCCTTAAGTGATCTGCTTGTGTTCCCGTCGTGAGCGGAGGGGTATCTGGGTTTCCAGAGGCTTTAATTTCGCTTATGGAGTTGAAGCTACTTTCGTGAATCGCTAGCGCCCACACTTCTAGGACTTTCTCTCGCAACTCGACGTCTTGAATTTGACTCACTTCGGGTAGTTCGGTCCGAACCATTTCTTTTTGTGCAGTTGTTATCGTTTCCATTTTCATTGGCACTGATTGTTAATTGTAATTGGAGCAATATCGTTAACTGTAATTAGGGTACAGGGCATTATATTATTAGTGTTGATTGACTGTACCCACCATCGACAAAGATGGATTCTCCGGTTATAAAATCTGACGCCTTACTAGCTAAGAATGTTGCCGGTCCCGCAAAGTCTTCGGGAATGCCCCAACGTCCCGCGGGACAGCGTTGTTCGATATGTTCATTTAGAGTGGGGAATGTTTGTCTTGATCCAACAGTTAACGGAGTATCAATCCAACCGGGAAGCAGCGCGTTGACTTGAATATTATCTTTGGCCCATGCGACAGCGAGGCTGCGAGTTAATTGAACAATTGCACCTTTGCTTGCTGAGTAAGCCGCTGTTTTAGCCGAACCAAAAACTGACGTCATTGAACCGATATTGATAACTTTTCCACCTGTCTTAGACAAATCTGGATACATCGTTTTGCAACAAAGAAAAGTTCCTTTAAGGTTTGTATCAATGACCTGATCCCACTCTGCGCTAGAAAAGTCTTCAGGCATTTTGCGAATATTCACGCCGGCATTGTTTACTACAATATCAATTTTCTCAAACCGGCTTCGAATTTTCCTGGGCATGTCCGTTATGTCGTCTTCATTACTGACATCAACGGTTAAGGCCATCACATTTACTTGGTACTTTTTTTCGAGACTGGTTGCAACATCATTTGATTTTTCGATATCGCGGGCCGCGATAACAATATCGGAACCGGCCGCGGCAAGGCCATCTGCTATTCCTTTTCCGATGCCACTATTGCCGCCGGTGATCAACGCGACTTTTCCTTCCAAATTAAATAATTCGCTCATTTCAATTCATACTATTGCATTATCTTAGGAGTCACTACTGTATATACATTTGTAGGAGTTGTTCATTCTTCTTCGTTTCCAAGTCCATTCGCGCACTCGGGTGCTCCAAGGCGTTGTGCTACGTTCGACGAATGCTTGACTTTGAAAGACTCCGTCATTTTCCAAGTCATACAGTGCGATGTAGTCGGAGCCGTGTGGACCACTTCGGCTTGTAGCGCCTGACGGGAGTGAAGAAATAGCAAACCGCCGAGCGTTTAGTACTCCGGGAATTTGCAGATAAGAAGGTATATGCTCTGTGTTGTACCAGGCGTGGTACTCGTCCAAAACGTCTTGGGGTACATCAACGTGTCCGACAGCTAGCAGATAGTCCGCATTGCTGGGGCGGCTATAATCTTGCTCAGGAAAAATTTGCCTGAAGATCCCTCGTGAATTATCCGGGTGTGAACGGGTTCTCGCTTCAAAACTATCTTCGGGTTTTTCAGCTTCAGATTTCGTAAGTTTTAGATAAGGATCGCTCGCCAAGACACTCGGGTTTTCAACTTCGTAAACAGCAAGGTATCGAGGGCCGTCTAATGAAAAGGTAGCCGGCAACCCGCTACTAAGCTGGAAACGACGAATCAACAGAAAGCCAGGAATCTCAAGCCTCGCAGCTATATGAGTGTTTTCATACCAGTGATTCCACTCGTTCTCATCATCCCCTGGGGGGGTCGTGCGCACGACAATTACCGTTCTTTCCATGCTCATTCTTAATGTTCCTATCAAAGCCTTATTTTTCTGGTAACCCAAATATGTTTATATCAAAAATATCAACCCTGTTGTGACCCGCCCTAGCGCATTGATATTAGACCGATTAGGCATAGAATAAAAAGACGGTTGAAGTCTCGCAGCGAAACTACCGACATTCGCAAAATCTATCTTCTATAGCTAACCATGCTCTCGACAATGCGGAGATTAAGATAGTGTCATTAGATAATCCACAAACCACGGCAAGGCCAACCACGGTTGACTGCCGCAGAAGAATTGGCATCTTAACTCCATCATCTAATACAGTTCTGGAACCGATCACTAATGAGATGACTCGAACATTCGAGAATGTTTCAGTACATTTCAGTCGCCTCCGAGTCACCGAAATTGCTTTGAATCACGCCGCGATTGCGCAGTTCGATATTAAACCGTTTACAGATGCTGCATCTTTGTTATCAGACGCCCAGTGTGATGTTATTGCGTGGAGTGGAACATCAGGTGGTTGGCGCGGTTTGGATTACGATCAAGAACTTTGTGATGAAATCCACCAACGTTTCGACGTAAAGGTAACCACAAGTGTGTTAGCTCAGCGTGATTTATTTAATGCAAATGGTGTTAAAGCTTATGGTTTACTCACCCCTTATACCGCTGATGTTCAGAAAAAAATTATAGATAATTTTTCTTCTGAAGGATTTGACTGTGTGGCAGAAAGACATCTTGGAATTACAGACAATTATAGTTTTGCAACCGTAAAACAATCGACGCTTAAACGATTATGTGAAGAGCTTAGCAAGGATGGTGCCAAAGCAATCAGTATACTTTGCACGAACATACGTGGTGCTGACTTGGCGCCAATACTAGAAACTGAGCTAGACATAGTTTTATATGATTCTGTGAGCGTGGTAGTGTTTCGATCGTTACAACTAGCCGGCGTAACCCCGAAGTTGAATGGGTGGGGAAAACTTTTCCAGTCTTTGTAGTTACAAACATTCTGCTCTTTTCACGGAACATCAAAAACATTTGTTTGGGTTAACTTCTTGTGCAATGTGGGTAACATACGCAATTTGTTATCGGAGATATTATGAGTTTTAGAGTGGCGGCGGACATTGGAGGGACATTCACAGATGTTGCCGTAGCGGACTCTGAGGGAAAATTACATACCTTCAAATTAAAATCTACGCCACACGATTATTCTGAAGCGGTCTTTGATGGTATCCAAGCTGCCGCAGGGCTGGCTGGTGTGGAAATCTCCTCATTTGATCAGATTCTGCACACGTGTACTGTCGCGACCAACGCGATATTAGAAAACAAAGGAGCGCGCACTGCCCTTGTAACGACAAAGGGGTTTCGCGATGTACTAGAGCTTCGCCGAATTCGAGTTCCTAGACTCTATGAGCCATTGTATATAAAGCCGCGCCCATTAGTACCGCGTAGGTATCGGTATGAGATTCCTGAACGTATCGACGCTGCTGGTAACGTAATCACGCCAATCGATGAAAACGCGATTGCCGACCTTATTGATAAATTACAAGTTGAGAGTTTTGAAGCCATCGCAATCTGCTTTATCAATGCGTACGTGAATGCGGATAATGAACAGCTGATTGGTCGTCGAATACAAGATTCATTCCCAGAGTGTTTTGTGACCTTGTCATCTGATGTTCTTCCACAGATTCGCGAATATGAACGTACAAGCAGCACTGTAATCAACGGGTATGTTGGACCACCTGTTCGCCGATACCTAGGCTCACTCAAAGACAAACTCGAAGCCGCTGGCGTGCAGTCCCAAATTATGGTGATGCGCTCTGGCGGGGGGCTGTGTGACCTCGAAGCTGCCATGAATGGACCGGCACATATTGTGGAATGTGGCCCTGCGGCAGGGGTGATTGGAGCAGCACGTCATGGTGCTCGTTGCGGGTTGGATAGACTGCTTACTTTGGATATGGGGGGTACAACTGCGAAGGCGTCGATCGTCGAGTTTGGAGAAGTACAAAGAGCTGAAGATTTCGAAGTTGGTGGTGGTATTTCTCTAAGTGGCCCGTTGGTTATGGGAGGCGGCTATGCCCTGAAAATCCCTGTCGTAGATGTGGCAGAAGTTGGCGCTGGAGGAGGCAGTATTGTCCATTTAGACGCAGGGGGTTTGATTCGCGTTGGCCCAGAGAGCGCCGGGGCAACTCCCGGTCCGATTTGTTATGGCAATGGCGGCGATAAGGTCACTGTCACGGATGCAAACGTTGTACTCGGATACCTGAACCCCACTGCAATGGCATCAGGTCGTGTGAGAATTAATGGCGCGCTTAGTCGATCTCAAATTAGCGAGCAGATTGCCAATCCGCTTAATCAGTCAGATCTTGCATCGGCATACGGTATCCATGTCGTCGCAAACGCATTAATGATGCGTGCGATTAAAACAGTTTCGACATATCGTGGCAGAGATCCGCGCGACTTCTCCTTGTTAGCGTTTGGAGGTTGCGGTGGCGTGCATGCTGTTGGACTTGCTCAGGCACTCGGAATGCGAGAGGTTGTTATCCCACCCGCAGCTGGAATATTTAGTGCCTTGGGGTTACTGCTTGCCGACATTGAGATAGAACATTCATCTGCGTTTTTAGCACGCACTCATGATATTAAGCTCGCTACCTTGACGCAGGCGATCAGAAGACTTGAAGAAAAAGTGTTGGTTGAGTTGCATCGCGATCGCTCGCATATATCGTTTGAGCGGTACTTAGATATGAGATTCGTAGGACAGGCTTATGAGCTATCAGTCCCCCTTCCCGATCACGAGATTAATCAAGCCGATATAGATGGCCTTTCAAACGCATTTGTTGCATCTCACGTGTCAACTTATGGTCATGCAGGTGAAGGTAAGAATGCGGTTCAGGCAGTCACTCTCCGAGTAAAAGGCATTGCTTTGCTGCCAGAATTAGAGGAATTTAAACAGAAGCAACTTACGCTTGTTCGTAACAGTGATCCACAATTCTCTCAACGCGATCGAGCTGTGTATTTTGGCCCAGTCCTCGGTGAAGTCAAAACCCCAATTATCGATCGCAGTGATCTCGATATTAGATCGAGGACTGGCCCCTTTGTCATCGAAGAGTCTGAATGTACCAGTCTAGTCCCTCCCGACTGTTCCGCAGCCTTGGATGAATACGGCAACATAAGAATAGAGGTGAAAGCGAGTTGAGCGATAACGTAGGTGTGTCTAAGCGGGTAGACCCGATTCAACTAGAGGTGTTGAAAAACGCTTTTGAAACCATTGCAGACGAAATGGCGGTCATTATCCTTAGAACGTCGCACTCATCCATTGTTCGTGACTCTATGGACTTTTCAACGGCTCTTTGTGATCACAATGGGCAGACACTGGCTCAAGGGTTAACAAATCCGGGGCATCTCGGGAGTTTCTACGATGCGATGCGTCGCCTAATCACGCAGTATGGTGACAATGTTCAGGATGGTGATTTGTTTATTGCTAATGATCCCTACGAAGCGAATGGGATGCATCTTCCCGATATTTACATTATCAAGCCAATATTTTCTGATCAGATAGTTGCGGGTTGGGCCGTGACATTGGCGCATCAATGTGATGTAGGTGGTTTAGTTCCCGGCAGTAATTCTCTTGGTTCTACAGAGATTTACCAAGAAGGACTTCGTTTGCCATTTGTAAAAGTATTCTCCGCTGGTCAACGGATTGATTCCGTATGGGACATTATCAAGTTAAATGTTCGTCTACCTGACAAATTGATCGGTGACTTGGACGCTCAAATCGCTGCTTGCAGTGCCGGTGAGCGTGGTCTAAAGGAGCTAATTGAGCGTTATAGCCTCAGCGTATTATTTGAATACGGGAAAGAATTGCATGATTACACAGAGCAATTAACACGCGCAGAATTTGAAAAAATTCCTGATGGCACTTATTCATTCTCAGACCACCTAGATGGACTCGGAGCGGATCCCGAAGCAATAGACATCAAAGTCGCCATCACGTTTTCTGGTAACGAAGTGTATATTGATTGGACGGGAACCTCAGAGCAAGTAAAGGGGGGAATCAACGCCACATTACCGTTTACGAAAGCGGCTTGTTTTGCGGCACTTAGATCGATAATGGAGGTAGATGTCCCAACTTCCTATGGGTTCGAACGTGCGGTGAAGGTTTTTGCTCCCGAAGGCACTTTGGTAAACCCGAGTCCCCCATCGGCCTGCGGTTCACGTGCTATCACAGGGTATCGATGTATCGATTGTCTTTTTGGAGCTTTGGCGCAGGTTGTTCCAGAACGAGTAACGGCGGACTCTACTGGGGGCTCGACTTTGCCGACGTTAGCAGGTTGGCATGATGGTAAACCGTTTATCTATGCTGAAACTTTCATGGGCGTCTGGGGTGCCGCGCAAAACCATGATGGCCAAGACGGAGTTCCCCATATGGGCGCAAATCAATCCAATACGCCGATCGAAATGATCGAGGCTGAGTACCCCTTGCGTGTCGAGCGTTATGGTTTGGTGCCTGATACGGGTGGAGCGGGAAAATTTCGCGGCGGGAACTCAATTCTGCGGGAATTTCGTGCACTTGTTGACGAAACGTTACTTGTTGTGAGATCTGATAAACGCACTTACCCGCCACATGGCTTATATGGCGGCTCAACGGGAGCCCCTTCCTGGAATATCATCAACCAGGGTGATGGCGATGAGTCGATCCTCCCAGCGACAATGACTGAGCCTGTTTACCTCCAGGCTAACGATCGCTTTTGTCACATAATGGCTGGCGGAGGTGGGTATGGTAGTCCTCTGGATAGAGATCCAATCGACGTTTTGGACGACTTTCTTGAGGGGCGAATTACAATTGGCCATGCCCTTCAGATATATGGGGTCGTCATCGATGAAAGCACTAAACCAATGATTGATCAGAGTGCTACTGCAGAGCAACGGCAACGGATGCGATGTGGATAAATCGCAGTTGCGAGCAAGCTTTGCCTCTGCGGTAGAACTAAGGATGTCCCTACCATAGCCAAACAACTACCGATTGCCGCCGTCGCTAAAGGCTCGCTAACTGGTGTGCCGTTATGTCTAGTTATGTCTAAGCGTAAGCTCAGGATGCTTGGCTTCTACCAGCTTTTATGCGGGCGGTAGCGGTAGGCAAAGGGAGTGAAAATGCCTGTATCGGTGGTTCGATTCCACCCTTGGCTACCACGCTTTCCGCCGTTTTTACAATGGTTGATGCGCCCATGAAGAAGGCTGTCGTTCACTTTGATGCTGCGTATTGCCGATGTCCTTAAAGTACGGCTCCGTCGAGACGCCTTTTGCGACCAAACAGACCGACTTGAACTCCCCCATTCTGGTGCACTAAACGCAAATCGAACCCCTTTGGAGAAACTATCGTGACTGTTGCCGCAGGTAGTCGGAAACTAAAAGTAGGACTCATGCTGCCACAAACCGAGGGTGTACGTGGCCCCGGCGTACGCGGGTGGTCACAGGTCAGCGAAATGGCAACGCTAGGCGAGGACATCGGTTTGGATTCCCTGTGGCTAGTGGATCATTTGATGTACCAACTTCAGGGCGAAGAGGAACCTAGAGGTGTTTGGGAAGTGTGGTCGCTGTTGTCGGCCTTGGCCGCTACGACGCAACGTGTAGAGCTAGGGACATTAGTGCTGGCGATGGGTTGGCGCAATCCCGCCCTACTCGCAAAGATGGCTGACACGGTGGAAGAAATCAGCCAGGGACGCCTAATTTTAGGTGTGGGGTCTGGGTATCATAAACGTGAATTTAACGCCTATGGGTTC
>VFGZ01000059.1 GCA_009392215.1 SAR202 cluster bacterium
TCAATTTTTGCATTCGGTATCCCAAAAAATACTATCACTGATGTGATTACGGAATTGAATGTGCCTATAAACCTCGTCGACTTCGGAGATGACGCTGAAATTTTCGTAACAACCAAATCTCACTATAGCCGGCGCCCTTCCGTTATTCGAAGAGCAGAACGGGATGGAACTACAGTTCATGTTCTTCGCCGTGGAACTAAAGAACAGATCACACAATGGGTCAAGCGATTTTTCAAAGAAAAAACACACCCTCAAAATATCAACAGTAGCAATTATGAAAGTCTGGATCAGCGCGGAAGATCCAGAGAAGCAATAAAAGAAGCAGAAACCGCGATCAGCCGTGTGGTCTCCGGCGAAAGACGCGTCGAATTGACAGCGCAGCCACCATACGTACGCAGGCTACAACACGGACTGGCAGCTCGGAACAACCTAGGATCAGCCAGCACCGGAAGAGAACCTTCCCGACGCGTTGTAATTCGACGTCGCAAACGGTAGGCTTCCAATTACGACACGGAAGATCAATTATCAACTAGACCACAACCAATAATGGGGTATGCATATTGATGTCTACAGGCCAGACAACAATGAATTTCGGTGCCACTGGTAATCGCTTAAAAAAGCGAACTGTCACAGGCGGATTGCTCATTACTTTTGAAGGCGGTGAGGGTGTTGGAAAATCCACACAGGCGGAACGCCTATTCCGCAAACTTGATAGCTATGGGATAGATGTCGTATTAGCACATGAGCCAGGCAGCTCGGATCTTGGGAACCATGTTCGGCGATGGATAAAGCGCGCCAATTCTCCTTCGCCGCTTGCCGAAACTTTATTATTCGAGGCCGCACGAGCCCAATTGATGTTTGAACTGGTACAACCTGCTTTAAGCAAAGGAAAAATTGTTATTCTGGATCGATTTATTGATTCAACGATTGCTTATCAAGGGTATGGACGCGGCGGCGAAATCAAGACTATTCAACATCTAAACACCATTGCTACAGCAGGTTTAATTCCAGAATTGACAATACTGCTAGATATAGATCCCGAACTAAGCTTAGCCCGCGTTTCTAATAAACCAGATTTATTTGACCCTTCGAACAAAAATCCAGAGGTCAGAATTGATAATGAAAGTGAGCGACGGTTTGAACAAGCCCCATTGAAATTCCACAAGAAAGTTCGTGAAGGCTACTTAAAAATGTCAAAAGGTGATCGAAGGTGGTGCGTAATAGGAGCCGATCAAGCTGGTCACCGCATTGCCGATGCCATATTAAAACGAGTAAGACGAAGCTTGACAAACCATGGCGTTCCAGAGGAACTACTAAAAAGCTAAATGACCTGATAGTTACCCAAACTCAGGAGACATTCCGATGCGAAAAAATACACTTAAACAGAAACTCAACCAAGGCAAAACCACCATAGGACCATTCGTAGGACTGCCATCACCTGGAATAGTCGAAACGATGGGTTGGATGGGATTCGATTTTGTAGTAATCGACTGCGAGCATGGTCCAATGGATTACGAAACTGCAGAACATATGATTCGAGCTGCGGAACTATCAAATATCACTGCAATATTAAGAATCGGATTGAATGAGCAGCAAAATATTCAACGATATATGGATGCAGGAGCTGCCGGCGTAATGATTCCGCTCATCAACAACAGGCATGACGCTAAAAAGGTTGTTGATGCGATCAAGTATCCCCCGATGGGCAAGCGAGGGGCTTTCGCTGGACGTAATGCTAATTTTGGTCTTCAAAACATGGCAGAGTACATAAAAGAATCAAATGAAGAAACGTTCATATCACTCCAAATCGAAAATATTCCTGGGATTGAAAATCAAGATGAAATCATCGGTACCGATAACGTAGATGCGATTTTCTTAGGTCCTGGAGATCTTTCTGTAAACTTCGGTATCCCTGGTGAAACTATGCACGATAAGGTGATTGAAACGATCGAAGGTTTAACTGCCAAGATAAATGCAGCTGGTAAACACACCGGCACACTCGGTATAACGGCGGAACAGACCATCTTCTGGCACCGACGTGGAATAAAATGGATCGTGAATTCTGCACCTAAATTTCTACAAGCAGGAGCCGCTGCTTATCTGGACGAAGTCAAATCGCCATTAGGAATTTAACTTTCTATGATTAACCCACGCTTCACACCACGCGAAGCTGTTTATAGCCGCCTAAAAGCTCGAGGGCTATCGTTCAAAGACATACGAGTTGGTGCGAAAGTTCTGCTCACGTGGACTGAAAACTGGGGTGAGGAACTTGCAGATGAATTAGGGGCCACACCGGCACCAAGAACCATGTTCTCTAACACGTTTTGGCTACGGACAACGGATAATAATCAAGGTGGAATTACTGTTGCCTTTGCTCCTATCGGGGCACCAGGAACAATAATGCTAATGGAAGATCTCATTGCCTGCGGAGCGGAATCATTCGTAGGCGTTGGAGCATCAGGCAGTCTAGACGCTAAACACACAGTAGGAACCGTTTTAATTCCAGAAACTGTCAAGGTAATTGATGAAGGTACATCCAAGCATTATCCTGGTCAACAACCTCCTAGTGGTGACACCGCTCTGCACAACAAACTCTGCTATTTAATTGAAAAAAATGGTGGAAAAACTGCAAGTGGCGACTGGTGGAGTACAGACGGCTTTTATCGTGAAATGACCGATGACATAGCCTCTCATACCGAAGCAGGAATAATCGGAGTCGATATGGAAACATCGGCCATGTACCATTTGGCCAATTATCGTAATGTCAAGGTCTGCAACACATTAATAGTGAGTGATGAGTTATGGGCAGACTGGAACTACGGGATTAACTTCGATGAATTTAGAAACGGAGTTTCTATCATGCACAAATCAGTCATCGAATGGGCTAAAAGTTAGCGCCCGAGGTTATCCCTCGGATATTTTACTCTGCACCGTTTCGAGAACCTCGGTTGCTATTTCAAGAGCATGCTCGGAGTCGCTCGAATCGTAAATTTCAAATGGAATTGCCCCCGCGACAGCGTCAGGATTACGCGTTGCGAGCGCATGCTTATCTAACAATGAAGCAACCGACTTGACAAAATCAAATGATGGATCAAACGCCATCGCATCTTCACAGAGGTCCGATAGATGCTGACCCCAGACCATCTCTGCGCCCTGCTTATAAAGAAAACTCTTGATAATTTTGACGGCCGATTCATGACATAAAAAACAAGCCAATGCATGCCGGCCTTGATCAAAATTTGCTCGAGCAGCCTCCAAATCTGCTATAGATTGCGCCAGCCAACTCGCAAAGCGGTCTGAAGAACTCATAAAATTACCCGTACACCCTTTCGCCAATACTTAGCGCGTATTGCAGCAATAAATCATCATCCACATTATTCTCGAATTCATGAGGGGTATACACGTAAAAATTTATCCCGATCCGAGGCCGTAAATGAGTCGTCCAAAAATCAGCCCTGCGATGCGTAACTTCATCCGTCTCTTGAACAACAACAAGGTCCAAAACAGTGCTTGGGTCCACATCTCCCTTCGAAAAGGGGCCCACAAGGTACATCGACTGCATCCCTAGTTGCGGCATTTCGTCTACAAGACGTTGCAACTCTGATTCAAGCATCTGTCGTCGCTGAACAGCAAAGCCATACATCATCGGCATTGCATCAACTCATCGCGAAGTATTGATTCCAAGCTTTTCTTTCTGATACTCAATGGATTACTCAAACCGTATACAAGGACGGAGCGCTGGGCGCTGGGTAAATCTGGTCCTCTGTCAATTCATAGCATTCTTTTTTATATATCTGGATACGGTGGGAACCTGCATCAGGAATATACATTAAATCGTCAAATACACGAACAGAAGCCGGACCGCGTAGGAGTTTTTCATCAACAAGATTAATCAATTCACGTGATCGGAGTACTTTAGGATTTGCTGTGATATAAATACGACCACTTTTTGAAAGTCCTGCATTACCCGTAAACACATCGACAAAATTACCACCCTCTCCAAACAACTGTACCCGGTGGTTCCCACGGTCAGCTACGTAAATGTCACCATGCTTATCAACTGACACCCCAGCTGGCCGGCATAATTCTCCTCTGCCATCTCCAGATGAGCCAAATTGAAAAATATATTCGCCTGCTTCAGAAAATTTCTGAACCCGATCATTTCTCCAATCAGAAACCACTATGGTTCCGTCGTCAGGATCTACCCCAACACCCCAGGGCATATTGAATTGACCATCAGCCTTACCATATTGCCCGAATCCTGAGATGTATCTACCATCAATCGTAAATTTCTGAATTCTATGATTCATAGTGTCAGCAACAACTATATTGCCTTCAGCATCCAACACAATTCCGGAAGGGCGGTTTAACTCCCCGTCAGCGCTTCCGTAATCTCCCCACGAGTCTATCTTTTCACCGTCTTTAGTCCAAGAACTGATCGAGTGATTACCCTCATCAGAAACCATCAAGATGTCATTAGGGCCTTCTATAATCTGTACGGGCCAAATGAAACCGTTTCCTATGACACCATTATCCTCGTCATCCCAATTGGTACAACGAATCTCACCACCTTCCCCATCAATACGGTTAAGTACAAAAATATCCCCATCATCACAAGCAACAATATCAGCAGGAGAAGTAGTGACGCGACGCATTCCTAGCGTCGCATAATAAGGGAATGCTGCTCGAAGCAAGGCATGTGGTTTTGTCATTTGGGTGTGCTGCCTAACTTAGACCATCGTCTGTTTATAGGGTTTGAACTGTTCAAAAGATCCACCAACAATATCGATCGGGTCGAGTCCCATCCATTGGTTTAAGATCGTGCTGTAAACGCTTCGGAAATCAATAGTGAAATCCATGTCTTCACCAAATTTCCAGTCAGCAACTTCTAAAGACGGATATTCAGAATAGAGTCCGCCCTTGACGTTCTCTCCAATAATAAATGCACCACCACCAGTGCCATGATCCGTCCCAGAACCGTTGTCTTTTATGCGTCTACCAAATTCAGTAAACACTAGGATATTAACTTCATCAGCCGCATCATGTTCTCGAAGATCCTCCATGAAATCTTCTATAGCAACAGTCAACTCTGTAAGTAACCGAGCATGTGTTGGAACTTCCTGAGCATGGTGATCATAACCGGCATGATTGGTATAAAAAATTCGCGTTCCGAGCCCAGCAGTATGAACTCTGACAACATCTCTTAGAGACTTCGCTATGGGGTTATCTGCATACTCGACCGTTGATTTGTATTTGCGTGGAGCCTCCGCAAGCATATCCGCACCGGTCAGCACATTATTACCCGTCTGACTCAGATAGTTCATAACCTGACCTGAGCCAATCGCAGGAGTGTACATTCGCTGGAATATCTGCAAGTCTCGATCCCGCTCTTCTTGCACTTCTATCCCAGACATCAATCCATATTTATCAAGGTCCCCAATCGAAGTTGCAACCACACCAGGTGCGGCCAAAGCCCTAGGAAGGCCGCGCCCAAAATTGACCGCTGTTACAGGGTTGTTACTATCGGGATCGATTTCTCTGATTACTTTTGCCAGCCAACCCTCTGTGGCAACCACTTCTGGCTCGCAAGTGTGCCAAATATCCATGGCCCTAAAATGAGATCTACTTGCATGTTCAGTACCGACCCCTTGAACAATTGCCATTTTGCCCTGCTCATAAATGCGCTTGAACGCGGCAGCTGATGGATGCCAGGCGAGGGTGTCAGTAAATGGCAGCGATTTATCTTCTTTGATGCCAACTAAAGGCCGATTATCGTAATAAATCCCTTCCGTAAACGGGATTACGGTGTTCATAAAGTCATTGCCGCCAGATAATTGGACTACGACCAATACTGGATCTTTGGTTTTGCCGTTAGCTTGAACGGTCATAATTTATATCCCTCCGTCATCCTAATCACAATGCATCTGCAGTTGTCAAAAAAAGAATCTGATTACGAGAACTGAAACTCTCGGGTTGAAACAACAAGCGTCAACATTTGAACCACTCGCGCTGTACTTATTTCCACTGATTCTTTTGATCCCCAATCCAGCGAACCTTCTGTTTCAGCGTGTGAAACCAGTGCCTCTTTAGTTGCAGTTTCAACCACTAATGGCCCCACCAGATCCAAAACCTGATCGACAAACTCGGCTGGTGTAATCGAATCATTTCCTGCCCTAATCCGTTCAATCAATGCCTTAACCCCTGGCTTATCAGGATCGTTTAGCGTATCAACGGCATAATTAACCCGCTCGGTCAAAGTACCACCATCAATCCACTCCTTACCGGTATGCCACCCTTCTACACTGGGTGGATCCATAAGCTTTTGACCCATGGCAATAGTCGTGGTCTCAAGCTTATGCAAATCCGGTGCTGGCTCACTATACTCCCCCGATAATTTCAAAACCCCCGCTACAAATTCTGTCGGTGATTTCACATGTTTAAATCTAGCTGCTTTAAACCACTCAGAAGTGAACAAAGTACGGAGTACAGCACGTATATCAGCGTCTGAGTCCATCCACGTTTCCACGAGGTCATCGATCGCTTGTTGATCAGCAGGCGGTTCTATACTCCACGCTGGCACTTGTGCCTCATCCGCCACAAAGAAATTATATAAATGCCTACCAATAAAACGCGCGGTAGCTTCTTGCCTAGCGATGATATCGATCACATCGCCACCATCAAAATTACCCGAATGGCCTAAAAAGGTCTTTTCACCGTAATCATGATCATCTGGCCTAAAGCTATATTGCACCGACCGTTGACCGTACGGGTACAGAGGCACGGGCTGCTCATAGGTCCAACCGGTGAAGGCTCGAGCTGCACTTTTTATATCGTCTTCAGAGTAGTTGCCAATACCCATCGAGAATAACTCAAGAATCTCTCTACCATAATTTTCGTTTATGGCGCTCCCGTGATTTTCGTTATTGTCGAGCCAGAAAATCATCGCAGGATCACGAGAAATACCAAGTAGTAATGTTCTGAAATTCTCCAAACAGTTTTCACGAAGCATCTGGATGTGGTCGACTATTGTCGGTGTATGCTCACTTTTGGTCCACCCAGTAGCAAATACACCATGCCAGAAAAGAGTCATCTTTTCTTCGAGAGGTCTCGCTGTGTTAACCATCCTGTAAAACCAGCGTCCATTCCACATAGCTGGGTTATCGATATTTGCATGCAAGTGCGGATAAAACCGAGATAGAATGTCATCTTCCGGCTCATCAAAACGATCAGGATTTAGAAGGTCTTCAACAACATCTTCATAATTGCGTTCCACATAACGCTCTAATTCCGTTCGGTCAGAGCCAAATCCAGCACGCCGCAACAGATGAGCGGTAAGTGCCATGTCAGCTGTGGATTTAGTGATCATAATGACGTGATTTTGTGTCGCTATATTTGTTCGTTTTTGGTTTCAACGCAAACCTTACCGGATTTTTACATCATTTAAGCATCAAATCGCAAAATTTCAACCAGAGATAGAAAAATACATAGCGCTACTCTCATGATTCAGCTATCGTTCAGGAAACATTAGTCTAATGAGTCAGTCCACCAAGTGATAACTTCAGTTGAAATTATGAATTGAAAAATCCAGTTGAAATCGCAACAAATCTCGTAATTCGCTACGGTCACAGACTAGGAAAACCCATCATTTACACCCAGGGAGTGGCATTAAGTGGTCGTATACGAGTTGAAAAAGCATTAGGTAGTACCGATAACACATCAAAAAACATAGATCGGATGGTCTCGCCTTATTTAATCCAGCCCAGTTCTATATTTGGAGTAGATGATGGAACTGCCAACTATGCCGGTTTATGCTGGGCAGACGAGTTAGCAGAAGCCACAGGCAATAAAAGATATTTACAACTAATAGAATTAGCTGCACAACGGTTCGGTCCCACAGTAAACGAAGGACCACTCGATCCAGACTTGCGAGTCGAAGATATATTCTTTGCATCTACTGTGCTAGGAAGAGCCTTCCGAAGCACGGGCAAATTAAAATACGTCACTTTGTTAACAGAATTTTTAGAATCTTTCACCACTCTCCAGTCGAATAACTTGTGGTGGCATTGCAAGACGTCCCCGTACTTTTGGGGGCGTGGCAACGCATTTGCTGCACTAGGCTTTGCTGAAGCGATGACCTATATACCTGTAAACCATCCCTCTCGCCCAAAGTTAATGCAAACTCACCTACGACATCTTGCAGGTCTAACAACACATCAGGATGCATCAGGCATGTGGAGACAAGTCATAAATAGACCCGACACGTATCTCGAACACAGCGCCACTTGTATGATTGGATACTCTATAGCACGAGGAATTAGAAACCATTGGCTAAGTGATGCATGGCGGCCAACGGTAGAACGGGCATGGGATGCTGTCTCCCAGCGAATCGGTGAGGATGGCTCGATAAAACAAGTTTGCGTCGGTACCGGACCACTCGCATCCCTCGAAGAATATATAAAGCGTCCATACACTGATGGAGTCGATGAAAGAGGCGGAGCAATGGCGCTATGGTTTGCTGCTGAAATGGTGCGAATGCAATCAGAGAACTAAATAGCTAAAAATCGTTCCATACCGAACCGCGTAATATCGATATCACTTTTGCCAGTAGAAATCAGGTCAGCCATAGAACTACCTATTACTGGTGCAAGTAAAATTCCTTGACCGCCAGTTCCTGAAGCGATAAACAATCCTTCTTTACCAGGGATCTTACCCAATATAGGATCGCCATCAGGCGTAACAGGTCTCATGCAAGCTGTCTGCAGCAACATACGTTGCCATTCCAATTCGGGCATCATTCGGATACCTCGCAGAATGAGAGACTCACGCGCATCCACGGATGGGGTCACATCAAAACCAGTATCGTCCTGCACTGTTGCCGCCAACCAAATCGCACCATCAGCTTTTTGGAGAATGGAACACGAACTCCCTAGAGTAAATCCATGAATGTGAAAATTAAGCCTCGGACTCAACCCTTCAACTCGAAGTATTTCCCCTTTTTGGGGCACAACAGGAATATCAATGTCGACCCATGCACTCACAGCACCTGACCATGGACCAAGCGCCAGTACTGCAGTGCCGCAATTTATACAATCGTCACCAACCATCACTCCAGTCACACGATCTCTGTCATAAACCAATCCGACCGCTTCATCCGATACATACTCAACACCTTTAAATTCGGCAGCTTGCGCAGTCGCCAAGGTAAAGTTGTAACTATCTATAGCAATCACTTTATCGATAAACAATCCGCCATAAACTTCATGCGTGATTCTGGAATCGAGCCTTCTGATTTCATCGGGCTGAATCCAATCACAAGTAAAATTTGGAAAAGCAGCGATACGATCATGTTCTTGCATCATTACAGGAACCTCTGACTGCTTTAGAGCCAACTCAATGTGAGGCACGTGCAGTGCCTGCACGTCAACACCAGATTCGTGTTCAACCTCTTCCAGCATTTGTTGATGCATAACGAACGATTGATGACTCAAGGATTCTATGCTTCCAGTGCAACTAGTTGGATTAAGGAGTCCAAGAGCATACCCAGAAGCATGACTCCCTATAGAATCGCGCTCAACGACCGTGACACTCAACCCCACGCTCGCAAGCCGATACGCAATAGAAGAACCTATTACCCCGCCGCCAACAATGACCACATCACTATGAGTTCTCACTTAGGCGCCCCTCGAGAGTACAGCCAGTCATCTACAATCTGTCGGTCATGGGCAAAAGCAAGGTCGGGTAAATCGTCGACAGTGAAAACCCCCACATCCAACGTTTCGTTATCGGCAGAATGCAACACACCCCCAGTCACGCTGACCTCATAAACCGACAAAATGACAGGGTCATGTTCTTTTGAATAAAGTCCGACCAATCGCACGACAACCGTTTCAAGCCCACATTCCTCCAGCACTTCACGCTCGACTGCACGTTCGATCTTCTCTCCGCGATTTACATAACCAGAAGGAAAACTCCACTTACCAACCGCAGGCTCGATAGCGCGTTGGATCATGACAATTCCATCTTCCATTGGGATAATCGCAGCACACGCTATTTTTGGATCATTCCAAATAGTTCGACCACATTCAGAACACACCGGATGCCCATCAGGTCCGGAGGTCAAACTCGGTAAGTTATGCTTATGATCACTTGACACTTATGTTTCACCGTCATGCCAATAATTCAATAACCACATTTAAATTACTAAGACTCTAGCAGACCGCACTAAATCCAAATAATTCCATCAGGCAAAGCTTGCAGATGTCGGTTTAGTTTCATCGATATCCAAAATTTCTAATCCCCTGAACGCGTGAGCTCGTGCAATGGCCTTCGGAGGAAACTCACAAATGAAGATCCTACAACCACCACACCTGCACTTAGCACCATGAACACAATCATCCATAAAGGCAACCACATCGTTTCAAGAATGAAGGGCGGGAGCAATGCCCGTCCTGTCTCAGAGTATGCAATCGCACCTACAGCCATCCTGCTGGCAAATAATCCAACCGAAGCGCCCACAACACACCCAAATAACCAAAGGATTCCATGCTCTACAAACGCACTCCGGATAAATCCCGATTTCGACAACCCCATGGCACGTAAGTAAGCCGAATCATGAGTAAACCTATTTGAATTAGCAAGTAGGTAAGTCACGTACCCCAATAGGAGCGCCAACCCTCCAATGATCAAAGACACAATACTCATGCCACGCCAACCAGCTACCGTCAAAGGATCAATAACTGACTGACTTAAGCGTGCTCTCCTATCCCATATAGAGCTCCCAGTATAGATACCGCGAATTTCTTCTGTTATCTCCACATGATTGATAGGATCAATATCAGCAAATATCTCATTTGCATGGATGTTAACCAAACCGCGCAGTTCGACGAAATCCAAAAGTGTTTCAACGTCTAAGATCATAAAAGGTCTATCAATAGGATCAAGTGTAGGAAAAAGCGAAGCGGTCTCAATTGGATTTACGGGTACAAAACCACCAGCGATCTGCACAACCACGGGCTGTCCAAGAACTGCCCCCGTCAAACCCAAGAAATTATCGGATACTATTGCAGGTAACGGCTCTCCCGTGGCGCTGCGATAAATCCCACGAACCCCAGCGATAGTGCCACGCTCCAAGAAAACAGTGCCCACCCCAGCACCGAACTCGCCAACCCCAGGTTCTTCAGTCGCATCAACATAAGTATCGTCAAGACCATTAGAAGTCGGTAACGGAGTCCAAAGTCCCTCTGACTCAAAATCCAACATCATGTGTTCAAAGTCAGGCCCTATCGCTTTAAGGTCATCAATGAACCACGTGGTAGGCGCGCCGCCATCTCCACCAGCCTGCATAAAGGTCTGCAGAGATGTGACTTCAATCGGATCGACAAGATGAAGAGGCACATCACCAGACTGCTCTGACCATCTATCACCTATTTGGCCCAAGGTAACGGTAACCTGACGGCCCTCTACATCCTTCAAGACAATCCAAAAAAAATGATCTGCTACGTAAGGCTGCTGTTTAGTCCATACCGTGATTTTCATCGTGCCCGCAGGCAATATTAACGGCGCTGGTTTTGAAGAAGCGATGTTTAGACTGACTAATAGATCATCGATGGGTTTTTCAGAAAAATCCTGTCTAAACCAAGCGATATCCCCAAATCTCTCCGAATCAACTCCAAAAACTTTGAATGTCGGACCTTGGTTGGTTGTACCGAACCTAGCAATTTGCCGAAATGCCAGCGTCGCCGAATTTACACCATCAACAGCCTCAATCTGGGCTATATCTCCCGAGTCAACGTTAGCACTCATACCTCCAGGTAAAATCCTTAAGTTAGTACCATTATCGTAGAAAATTTGTTCCCTCGCACTACGCTCCAGCGTTGATCCTAACGTCCCTACCATGACTCCAAGTCCTGTTCCTAAAATAAGAAGTAGGATAGGCCAGGAATACCAGTACGGATCTCTACCCAATCTCCAAAACCCTATAGCCATGGAAGCGGATGTAAATCGGGTAGCAATGGAATAAGAAAGCCTTGCCATTACCGGAAACAAACGAAGTATCAATAACGCTGTGGATATCAGCAGCATGACCGGCGCGAACAACAGAGTTACATCTGTAGCAATACCGCCATCTTTATGAGCTGTGGCGATCCCGCGAGTGGAAATTTCCCATACGAAAAAACCACCAAGAATAACTACCAGGATATCCAAATAAAATCTTTGAAACATCGGCGGCCGATCAGGACGTGCCCTAAAACGATCAACATTAGTAATACCTGAGCGAGCAACTATCAATACTTGAGTAAGCAAAATCAAAAAAACTATTAGCGTAGTAATCCCTGACCAAACCCAAACGAACGCAGAAAGCTCAACTGGCAAGTAAGCGCCCCCAGTTAGAGGTTTAAATACAGGCAATTTACCCGCTAAACCTATTCCGAATGCCGCCAGTAGTGGTGCGATCAAAGCTGGCAATACAATAACCACTAGTCCTTCAATAATTTGCAGCCAAAATATTTGAAATATCGAAAGCCCACGCGACCTAAGCATAGCGATCTCATATGCACGCTTACGGGCAATTAATCCTGACACTAAAAACAAGTAATATCCGACTACCGTCACCACGAACGCAGCCAATAACAAGACAGGCAAACGAAGAAACAAGATTTTTGTCTCCATGCGTTCAGTAGCGGCACGAATACCAGAAAGTGTCTTGACCAGTGGTAAATCGGCTTTTACAACCTCTTCAAAATGGTCCACCGCAGCAACAAAAACACCTGGTTTGGTTAACGAAATCATTTCAGGGTCGATAAATAACACACGCATGTAATTCATGGGTAACCCTGCATTAGAAGGACCCAGCCCTGGTGCGATCGCACCTTCCGCGGTAAATAAGACAATAGGCTGATCTCGACCGCCAAACAACATTGGAGGATCAGGTTCTAATATGGCGCTTGGAGTACCAAGCCAAAATTGGTCGCTTAAATCATTAGCAGCAAAAATTCCCACAATCTCAGCCTTCACACTGCCAAATCCGCGCGATACGGAGGACGCCAAAACAAGATCACCGACACTTAAATCTTCAAGTACCTCCCCATGTCGAATCCCTCGTGATCGATTTTCATAAACGGCAACCTCGACCACCCTGTCACCATCCCCATCTATACGCAGATTAGAAGTCGGAGCCCTGCCGTCAACATATGTAACTACGTCGCGCAAATCTTCCATCTCGTGAAAATAAGCTCTGGATGCGAATTCTCCGCGCACGGTCTCTACACGAGTGTTTGGGTCACCATCATCTAGTCCCCAAAAATGTGGACGAGACTTTATCCGTGTAGAGCGCCTTTCGATAAGCGGTTCTAACTGCTCATTCACTGCAGAATCAACAACCGAATTAGCACGGGTTATCTCTACATGTTCAAGTGGGATCCAATCGGAAATCGCAATCACGTTCTTGTTGTATGGCCCAGCACTTTTTACGACATCAGCCATACCGACCCGCTCAAGAGAACGAAGATAAACAGGTCCCCCAGCTACCGTTGAACAAGCTAGAAAAACAGCTATCAAAGCTCCAAGAGAAAGGAAAAAATCTCCCCGAGTCCGTTGCTTGGCTAATCGTGGAAAACTCAAACTCAATATTGCTATCCAACAAGAACGGAAAGATGGGCATCAGGTGCGAAATTTGGTGGGCCCGGGATGACTCGAACATCCGACCTCTACTTTATCAGAGTAGCGCTCTAACCGGCTGAGCTACGGGCCCTTCGTTGCCTCTCGCAAAAACAAAACGAACTTACAACGCAGAGAAATTTTACTACTGCTAACAAGCTATTGTGTAGCAAGAATCTACAATTCAATTCAAATTAAGATCCTAAGCGACGCGAAGAGATCCGGCACAGCCGGATCTCAATCTAAAAGACTTAACAGATTGAACAGTGAACAGAAAGAATATCTAAGTTTCGAAGTTTTGAGACTCTGAAAAGAGTCTATGATTTTTGGTTCAACAGGTTTTTTTTGCTGAACGTCCGAATTAACGAGCCACTTCCACTCCCCTGGGACGCAGTTGATAAATCAACTGAACACCAAGTTCAGGAATCTCGCTCAAGAAAATTCTCGCATCCAGCCGCCTGCTGGTCGACCTAGGTAGCCTCGCTATGACATTAATCACGTTGGTCGTATTCTCGTCGTTTACCCACCGCGGGTACCAACGAAAAACGATCATTCCAACGCAAATCATATGAGGAACTCCTTAGAAAGGAGGTGATCCAGCCGCACCTTCCGGTACAGCTACCTTGTTACGACTTCGTCCCAGTCATCG
>VFGZ01000060.1 GCA_009392215.1 SAR202 cluster bacterium
GTCGGTTAAAGAAATGCGTCCCACTCGCGTGGAGTTTCCGTCAAAACTTCACAGCCATCTTCAGTGACAACAGTCGTATCTTCGATATTTATGCTCCCCACACCTTCAACACGCATCGTCGGCTCAACAACCACAATCATCCCTGGTTCGAGTGGCCGGTCATATCCTTCAACAAGGAATGGAGGTTCATGCGCTATTCTCCCTAATGAATGGCCAGCCTGGGGAGTTAGCGACTCATAGCCCTCATCCTCGAAAATCTGCATTGTCAGCTTATAAAGGTTAGAGGGCAATACACCCGGTCGAACGGCTTCTCTAAGTTCTCTATTCATGCGCAATATTGCCGCATGTGCCCGCTTCGCCTTATCGGTAAGTTCCCCATCCCAAGCAAGAGAACGAGACTGATCAGATACATATCCATCCCACCAGCCGCTGGCATCTATTCTGAGAATGTCTCCACGTTTCAATTTCTCATCAGTGGGACCAGCGAAACGCGCACCTTTTGGTCCAAAACCAACATCGGTCCACAGGTGACGAGAAGCTCTTTCTGCAAATGCGACACCAAGATATCGCTCTAAATCCCATTCAGTCATACCTTCGTAGGCAAATTCTGCGTAAATCGAATTTACAACTTCACTCGTTATCTTAGATGCTTTTCTAATCCGATTAATTTCTTCCTCTGATTTGATAATCCTAAGTTCCCAAAGTATCTGCTCAGCATCTACTAGAGTAGCCATAGGCAAGAATTCACGTAGATTTTCTACAAACTGCATCTCTATATGTCGCCATTCAACCCCTATCCTTCCCTTATCAAGACCCTTTTCACGTAATACCTGAGCCACTCTAGCAACTGGATTATCGGCCGAATCCATTTGGTCATCTGAACCATCAACAAAAAACACTGGACCCCAGTAACGAATGTCTTCAATCCACATACCATAGTTTTCCGGATAGCCGGTTTGGGTCGATGGCGCTACATAGAAAGGTCCAACTTTTTGATCACGTGGAAGACCAACAAAGGAAGCAGCATAATTTTCGCCATCTTCTGTCAAAAAATTTTCTTTATCGAACCAGCGCATCCATTCAACGTCAGTTAGATATTCAACATTTGGCTTCGTTCCCGCCAAAATCACATCAATATCACGAGCGTGCATTTCAGCAGACAATTTCTCATAATCAAAAAGTCTCATAGAGTTCACTTTCGGGCACTGAAGAGACAACAACAAACAAAACCTTGGGCCAACCCAAAGACAAAACCACCAAAGCTTCAAATATTTACGAACTATTCTTCTTCGGTAGATTGCCGAGAAGCTATGACCTTATTGGCCTCTTGCGGAGGGAGTGGTTCATAGTGATCCATGATCGCTGTAAAGTCTCCGCGCGCATTGGTCAAAGATCGTAGATCAGCCGCGTAACGCTGCATTGTTGAAGCTGGAGCTTCAGCGATTATCTCTGTTACTCCGTTACCTTTGGAGTCCATTCCACCTATCTGTGCACGTCGCGTACTAAGATCGCTCATAACATCGCCTGCACAATCTTCCGGAGTAAGAATCCTCAACTTCATCACTGGTTCGAGTAGGGTTGGCCGTGCTTCACGAACGGCTTGACGAAACCCCATGCTCGCGGCAATCTCAAATGCCATACCAGATGAATCGACAGAGTGAGAAGATCCATCTGTAAGCATGACAGCGACATCTACGACGGGGAATCCTGCGACCACACCACTACTAGCCGCATTGCGAATGCCTTTCTCGACAGCTGGAATGTAATCCTTGGGAACATTCCCTCCTACAACCTTGGAATCAAACGTTATTCCCTTGCCTGTTTCTCCAGGAGAAATATCTAGAACCACATGACCATATTGTCCATGCCCACCAGATTGTTTTTTGTGTTTATAAGAAACGGATGTTTGGCCTCCGACCGTTTCCCTATAAGCGATGTTGGGCAGTGCAGTATCGAGATGAACTTCAAATTTACGCGCTATTCGCTCTATCGCTAGGTCCACATGAATATCACCAAGCCCGTGAAGAACAGTCTCCGAAGTATCCGTATTTCGTTCCAATTCAAGTGTCGGATCCTCTTCAATAATTCTTGACAAAGAATCGGCCATTTTATCCAGATCTGATTGGCCTCTCGGTGAAACCGCAAGTGCAAACACGGGTGACGGAAGATCTACTCCACCGAGTTTAATTTCAGTTGCCTTGTCGCATAAAGTATCGAATGTCTTTGTATGGTTGAGTCTTGAGATAACCCCAATATCACCACGTATAACCGCGTCAACGCCGGATGTTTCTTTGCCAGCAGCCACATAAACTTGGCCAACTCGTTCATTTTCCCCTCTGTTGGCATTCCATAGTTGAGCATTTGAATCCAGCGTCGCACCATAAACTCGAAAATAGGAAAGCTTACCCACAAATGGGTCTGCAGAAGTTTTAAATATTAGATTTGCCTGAGCTCCATCCGGAACGCTAGGAGACTCCACTTCATCAGGCGATGGAAAAAGAGCCGTCATTGCATCAAGTAACTCACCGGTTCCAATGTTATTCAACGCAGACGCTGCAAAAATCGGAACAATGCTACGAGCCGTCATACCAGACTTAATAGCTGCATTAACCTCATCATCGCTCAGAGTCTCGTCATCGAGATATTTCATCATCAATTCATCATCAGATTCTGCAATCGTTTCTATCACCGATTCTGAAAGATCGCCGGTTGAAACACTACGGAATGATTCACCATCCCCATCCACACTATGCACGGGTACACAATGCCTACCCCAAGACTCGACAATTTCTTCGCATGTCTGTTCAAAGGATGAGTTCTCTCTGTCGAGCTTATTTACAACAATTGCAGTTGGGATTCCCAGATCTTCAGCGTAGCTCCAAGCCTGTTGGGCACCAATTTCAATTCCCGCCGCTGCTGAAACAACTATGAGCACAGCATCAGCAACTCGGAGTCCTGACAGCATATCTCCACGAAAATCAGCATAGCCAGGAGTGTCTATGACATTAATTTTATGGTCTTTCCATAGACATGGGAGCACAGCAAGCTGGATACTTGAGACCCGTCTCTGTTCTTCAGGTTCATAATCAGAAAGACTCGTCTGGTCATCGACTTTACCCTGGCGATTGGTTCCACCGGATGTGAAAAACAGCGCGTCAGCCAATGAAGTTTTACCGGCTCCACTGTGGGCCACAAAGGCAACATTTCGTATTTGACTCGTGCTCAAATCAGCCATCTAGCTTGCCTCCGAACATCCGAGGTGACCTGTACGAATTCCACCTCAGCTTACTAAGTCTGGTTCACAATCCGGCCGATATTAGCATTAGATCGCACGAATTGATATCAAAGTATCTAAAAAATACGACTGTTCGTTAACTCATTAAACCTAAATTTCTTATTTCTTCGAAGTGTCTTAGGAAATTTGCATCTCAACCTGACTCAGAGTTACTCTGAATCAAAATAAAGAAACCTCGATAATCGTTTTATTGTTCTAACAGGCTCAAAAAGAAAGCTGACAAGACAGGTACACATCCAAACATCAGTGCGACATGGTGTTTACATCTAAAGAATCAACAGATCGACACATAACACCCTGTAAGATTGCCAATTATGACTACATCAACCGACCAGAAGACACCGTTCTTTAGCTTCCCCCATCCAATGAACTCGAGCGTTGCACGAGTAGTCGCGGGAGGAGTCGTAATCATGTCTGCGGCAACGATCTTACTCGATCAGCCATTAATCACTTTATTGATTTTGTATGGATTCGTTGCTCGTGTGGCTGCAGGACCCCGTATAAGCCCACTAGCGCTTCTAACCACAAAGGTCATCGTACCGATATTTAAATTACCTTACCGACCGGTTGCCGGACCCCCAAAACGCTTTTCAGCGGGTCTAGGAGTCGCATTCAGTGCTACGGCAGCTATCCTTTCATTGGCTTTCGGTCTAAATGGCGCAGCCTATGGTGTGCTTGGGGGATTGATATTTGCCGCTGGACTAGAAAGTGTCTTTGGCATATGCATAGGTTGTTACATTTTTGGATTACTTATCAAGTCAGGCATAATCCCAGAAAGTGTTTGCGAGGAGTGCGCTGACTTCGAGTTGCGTGTAAAACGCATGGCAGACCAAGGTCTTCGTCCCGACGGGACTCCACTCAGTGACTAAGATCCGCTTGACCGTTTCGTTTCCAAACGAAAGCAGAAGACATCTTAGGCTTCACCTCTAGACTTATAGTCTTCGAACAACTGCTTTGTGTTTTCGTTAAAGGGATAATACTTACCAGGTGATCCTGGGTTCTTGCGAAGTTCTAATTTGATCACGCGTTCAATCTTTTCGCGTTCCGCAGCAATCTGTAACACCCGGTCACACATAGCTGAGGGAACAACAACAACACCATCATCATCTCCAACTATTGCATCTCCCGGTCGAACAACGACACCACCACATGAAATCACCTCATTTACACCCCAGGGCTGCATCACCGCAGGACCTTGTTTAGCGGTGGAGGAATAAGCAAAAACTGGAAAGCCATAATTCTTGAGTTCAGCTGTGTCTCGGACCGAACCATCAGTAACAAGTCCGCCAGCCTTCAACTGAGCAAGCCGGTAAAATTTAATGTCACCTCCAACCGATTCCCACGGTCCAACAGAAGAAGCAACTAGAACCTCATTAGGTCCACAGAACTCAAAAGCTACATATTCCGGAGACTCTTCTGCGCGAGGTTTATCCTTCAAAATGTCTGGGCGGTGAGGAACAAATCGCAGTGTTACTGCCCTGCCAACCATTTTCTGACCTGGAAAAATCGGCCGGGCTCCGTGAATCATAGACTGAGGCCAATTATCAACCCATAAGCCATCAATCAAGGTTTGAGTTGGAAGCTCCCCCAGTTTGACAAGTGTGGCGTCCGATACCGCATGTTCCATAACAGTTTCCACCCCGGAATATCACAAGTGTTAATCAAGAACCATGTTTAAATCGATCAAGAACCGTCACTAGGGCAGCGCTTGATGGGACAGGAATACCGGCCTCTCGACCGATTTTGACAACAGATCCAAGAATGTCATCAAGCTCTAGAGGTTTTCCGACCGTAAGATCATATTGAAGGGAAGCTTGAAATTCTTCTGCTTCTGCAATAGCTGTTTCTATTTTCGATTCTACACACCGAGGAGGGAAAGTAATTCCCTGAGATTGACCAACGGCAACAATTTCCTCCATGGTGCTTCGTATAGCATATTCACCATCAGGACTCGCTAAAATCTCAGGAAGTGATGCTCTGGAGGCAGCCATTATTGTTCCAATAGCACCTACCATCACCATCTTGTTCCATAAGGCATCAAGCATGTTGCTGCTAACCACAGCCTGAATACCCTTTCGGTCTAGTAGGTCGAAAATCGCCTTAGTTCTTTCGCTACTAGAGCCGTCCCTCTCACCAAATTCAATCCTGGCTGTGGATCCACTTTGATGAATATGAGCGTCGCCAACAATTCCTGACTCGATATATGTGGCTCCCTGCAAGACATGATCCCAACCATAGTAATCGGCAATTATAGATCCACTGGTAACCCCATTTTGAATAGTCAAGATGCTTGTAGAGGGACCAATCATTCCTTTGATCGCAGGTAAAGCTTCGGCATTAGAATAAAGTTTCGTGCAATATAAAACCAAGTCGACAATACCAATACTGGAAGGGTCATCTGTGACATTAACATTGACATTGAAATTACCCCAGTAACTGTCAACCTTAAGCCCATTCCTAGCTATCGCATCGCCATGTGAACCTCGAGCAATAAGGACAACGTCCTCTCCTTGATGTGCCAGCACACCGCCGAAATATCCTCCAACAGCTCCGGCACCCATTACTGCTATACGCATTATCGCCACCTAGTGATTTTGAAAAGTTAATATTTTTATTTCACGCCCAACATTATCCGAATATTTCCATTGTTGTTCAAAGCCATAAGGTAGCTTCTAAACAATTAATTCCTAATTACTTGTTCAGCGAAAAATATTGTCCCCAATATACCGCTGAGTTGCATGAAAGAAACCCCTAATTGACTGCTAGAATCGTAATCCTATTCAATGAAGGATTTAACAATTTGTCTCGTCCTACTCGACTCAGATCAGGCAACCGTTCAACAACTGAACAACGACCCGTAAAAATCAAAACTGGCTATGTGCCCGATGCCGAAGGGTCAGCCCTTGTGGAAACTGGAAATACGGTGGTGATGTGTGCGGCCACAATAGAATCAAGAGTTCCGCCTTGGATGCGGGGGAAAGGTACTGGATGGGTTACTGCAGAGTATTCGATGCTTCCACGCTCAACCCCTGAAAGAATCCGTAGAGAACGAGGAAAAATTGGTGGTCGAACTCAAGAAATTCAAAGACTCATTGGACGCTCATTACGCTCAGTAACCGACCTAGCAGCACTGGGCGAGATATCCATACTGTTGGACTGCGACGTGCTACGCGCTGACGGAGGTACGCGAACTGCCTCTATCACGGGGGCATATGTAGCACTTCATGAAGCATTATCAGGGCTTGTGAAAACGGGAATTACTAAATCAATTCCCATTAAGGATCAGATCGCCGCCATAAGTGTCGGCATCGTAGAAGGCGTCGCTATGTTAGACCTAGATTACAGTGAAGACTCAGTAGCAGACGTAGACATGAACATCGTAATGACCGGTAATGGAGAATTTGTAGAAATACAGGGAAGTGGTGAAGAAGCGACATTCAGCCCAGAGCAATTAGCTGAGATGTTAGGTCTGGCTGAAACAGGTATTCATAATCTTCTTAAAGCACAACGCACCGCCTTAAACACAAAAATATAACGCCTAGATTCAACAACTGTTTTAGATCTATCAGCCCCGTTCACTAATACTGACCCAAAACACAAACACATGACAAAAATTATTTCAGTAACCGGTCACGAAATTCTCGATTCACGTGGAAACCCAACGGTCAGTTCGACCGTAACGTTGGATGATGGTGCTACGGCCTCGGCCGCGGTACCCTCGGGGGCAAGCACTGGCAGCCGAGAAGCCGTGGAGCTTCGTGACGAAGATCCAAATCGCTTCGGAGGTAAAGGAGTCCTGAAGGCAGTGTCAGCGGTAAACAGGCAGCTTGCCAAAGCTGTCGTAGGGCTTGATGCAACCGATCAACAAACAATAGATCAGGTTCTGATTGAGACCGATGGCACCCCAAACAAGAGTCGATTCGGAGCGAATGCAATCCTTGCAATTTCTCTTGCCACGCTTAGAGCCGTTGCTATTAGTTCGAATCAAGAAATGTTCGAACATATATCAGACTTGGCCGGAAATCAGTCCGCAACTGAACTCCCGGTACCAATGTTTAATGTGCTAAACGGTGGTGCCCACGCAATGGGCTCCACCGATTTCCAAGAGTTCATGTTAGTTCCCGCTGGCATGAATTCATTTTCAGAAGCTCTCCAGTGTGGAGTTGAGATGTATCAATGGTTGAATAAAAAGCTACACGCTGATGGTCATGCCACAACCGTAGGCGATGAGGGAGGATTCGCCCCACAGGGACTTACAAACCGTCAGGCCCTTGAGTACGCCACTGAAGCGATAGTAGGTGCCGGTTACAAGCCGGGGGAAGAAGTATTTATTGCGCTAGATCCAGCATCTTCTGAATTCTACGACAACGGCAATTACGAACTAACCCGAGAAGCAAGGAGACTTTCAAGCGAACAGATGGTGGAAGAGTATTCACGCCTATCCGCTGATTTTCCAATCTATTCAATTGAAGATGGACTCGCGGAAGATGATTGGGACGGATGGGCAAATCACACATCAATCTCTGGCGACCACACTCAGTTGGTGGGAGATGATCTTTATGTGACTCAAGCTCGATATGTTCAACGCGGAATAGATAATGAAGCAGGGAATGCTGTACTAGTAAAACTGAATCAGGTTGGCAGCGTTTCCGAAACTCTTGAAACGATCAATCTTGCGAAAATGGCAAATTTCGGTGTTGTCATTAGCCACCGCTCGGGAGAAACTGAAGATACATCTATTGCAGATCTCGCAGTTGGCACATCAGCAGGCCAAATCAAAACAGGCGCTCCATCACGGAGTGAACGCGTAGCTAAGTACAATCGCCTTCTCATAATCGAACAACTTCTCGGAAAGAAGGCGAGTTATGCAGGAAAGCGGATTCTCCCTAAAAATAGCTAGCAGTTGATAAAAGTTCAAAACTCACACATAGGTACCAGTTACAAGGAAGATTAATGGCAAAAACTAAGATTGGTATTAATGGCTTCGGACGCATAGGACGCCAAGTTTTTCGTTCACTGAAGCAGCGCTACCCTGACACTATCGAAGTAGTAGCAATAAATGATGTGGGTGAAACAGAATCCAATGCACACCTTTTGAAATTCGACTCAACCTATGGACGTTACCCAGGAACAATTGAGTATAAAGATGACGCATTAACAATTGACGGCGCTAATATTCACTGCTCATCCAATCGAAACCCCTCTGAGATCAGCTGGGGCGACTTCGGCGTAGAGATTGTTATAGAGTGCACAGGAGTTTTCACGGACGCCACTAAGGCGACAGGTCATATTGAAGGCGGGGCAAAAAAGGTAATCATCTCTGCTCCAGCCAAGAACGAAGACCTAACACTCGTATTGGGCGTAAACGACAATCAATACAATCCTGCAAATCATCACATCATCTCAAACGCGTCTTGTACTACCAACTGCGTAGCACCAATGGCCAAAGTGATAAATGATACGTTCGGCATCGAAAGTGCTTTGATGTCTACAATTCACGCCTATACCAACGACCAAAATATTCTCGACCAAAACCATAAAGACCTACGTCGAGCCCGTGCAGCCGCCAACAGCATCATCCCAACCACAACTGGTGCAGCGAAAGCTGTAACACTTGTCATACCTGAACTAGTCGGGAAGATCGATGGAATGGCATACCGTGTACCAGTGATCACTGGATCCGTGACCGACCTAACCATCAAACTCACCAATAATGCATCAGTAAGTGATGTAAACGACGCTTACCGAGAAGCCTCCATGAATGAAAACTTACATGGGATTCTAGGATATTCGGATGAACCACTGGTTTCAGTCGATTACATAGGAAATTCAAACTCTTGTACGATCGATTCACTTGCCACATCATCTGTTGGCGGTGAATTCATCAAGGTCGTGGGTTGGTATGACAACGAATGGGGATATTCTTGTCGAACCGCTGATCTCGCCAACATGATGGCCACCAAAGGCATCTCGTGAATTTGAATCGTCTCTCAGGAGCCTAATCAAGCTAAATTGGGTCCGAGTAAAACAACACGACTGCAAGCTCACGTATAATTCGAAGCAATGCATCATATTGATGCAAAGGTGTGGCGCGGGTTCGGTGTCGCGGTCACACTTATCACTTTGACCCCTTAGAAATTACAGGGTGTATTTTCAAAAGCCGGAAGGATCTTATAGAGATGGCCACAAGCACAAGTAATGGAACGACAAGTGCGCAAAGTTGGAAGGAAATGTCCAAGCCTGAAGTTGGGGATTGGCGTGTAAAAGGCGGATTAGCGCAAATGCTCAAAGGCGGTGTCATCATGGACGTTGTGACCCCTGAGCAAGCAAAAGTAGCAGAAGACGCAGGCGCTGTCTCAGTGATGGCCCTCGAACGCGTCCCGTCAGACATTCGTCGTGACGGCGGGGTTGCTAGAATGTCCGATCCAGATCTCATCTCTGGAATTATCGATGCAGTATCTATTCCTGTAATGGCCAAAGCACGAATCGGACATTTCGTTGAAGCACAGATATTAGAAGCCCTTGGCGTAGATTATTGTGATGAATCCGAAGTTTTAACCCCTGCTGACAACGAATACCATATCGATAAATGGCAGTACAAAATGCCATATGTTTGTGGTGCACGAAACATCGGTGAAGCATTACGCCGAATCGGTGAAGGTGCAGCAATGATACGTACAAAAGGGGAAGCTGGGACTGGCGACATTGTCCACGCTGTGACTCATGCTCGTCAGATCCAAGCAGATATACGAACGATACAGAATATGCCAGCCGAGGAATTGATGTCTGCAGCGCGAGACTTTCAGGCTCCATATGAACTGGTCGTGGAAGTTCACCGAACCGGCAAACTCCCAGTAGTAAATTTCGCAGCTGGTGGTATCGCAACTCCCGCAGATGCTGCCTTGCTTATGCAAATCGGGGTGGAAGGAGTCTTCGTAGGTTCCGGAATTTTCAAAAGCTCAGACCCGGCAAAAATGGCTGATGCCATTGTTCGAGCGACCACTCACTACAATGACCCAGACATGCTTGCTGAAATTTCACGAGGGCTGGGCGATGCTATGCCAGGCATAGAAGCAAATAAAGTTCCACAAACAGAACAGCTTCAAACGCGCGGTTGGTAATCAATTGAACCAACAGCCACCTTTGCAACCTAGCATTGGTGTTCTCGCTTTACAGGGCGATTTTGCGGAGCATATTCATATGCTCCGCAAAATCGGTATCGAAGCTATAGAAGTTCGAAAAGTGCAACAACTTTCGAAAATCGATGGTTTGATCATCCCCGGTGGCGAGAGCACTACAATTGTCAAACTGCTTACAAGGTTCGAATTCATAGACCATCTACGTGAAAGAGTTACCTCTGGAATGGCACTGTGGGGTACCTGTGCAGGTATGATCGTTATCGCACGCGAACTTGCCGATCCATATCCAATTCCACTCAATTTAATCGACATCAGTGTAGCGCGAAACTACTTCGGACGGCAGGTGGATAGTTTCGAAGCCGAGTTAAACATTGAGGGCATTAATGGTGACCCAATGAGAGCAGTATTCATAAGAGCACCGATTGTTCGAACCATCGGAAAAGGAGTTACACGAATCGCCTCTACTGATGACGGACAGGCAGTTGCTGTGAAAAAAGGCCGAGTGCTGGCAACCTCATTTCACCCAGAGCTAACAAGTGATACCCGGCTACACGCCCTATTTCTAAAACTTGCCAAGGAGGCACAAAAAGACCCAAGATTAAATCGTTCCTCCGAAAGAAATATCGGTTCTATATGATCCGCCATCTGCACCCGACTGATTCACCTAGAATATTGCAGTTCCGCGCTTCTGCAGGTTTGGGCAATACGTGCACTTTGGTAAATGCACTTAGAGGAGGACCTAGTAGATTCCCTACGGCCAAATACGCCACCATCGCACTATCTCCCAGATCATGGCAAAGTTGCTGGGTGGAAAACCAACATGGAAAAATTAACGGTGTTCTAAGAGCAGGACCGCGTTCAGGTAAACAGGCATGGGAAATTAGCGAACTTTATCTTCGAAATTCAAAAACAAGTTTGATACTCGATCTACTTGAACAGATTGCCGTTCAAGCCGGAGGTGCGGGTGCATACCGCATCTTTATACGAATACCCAGCGACAGTAATGCTTCGGATTTCGCCAGAAAAGCCGGTTTTTCTACAATCTACCGTGAAACCATTTACCAAACTCAATCCATCCATTCAGCTAGATCCAAGCTAGGACATAACGATCATCTTTTCAAGCTACGACCAAAATGCCAATCTGATGACGTTAATTTATTCCGCATGCACAATGTGGTAACACCAATGGCTCTCCGCATAAAGACGGGTCAAACCGCCGAAGAGTGGGCTGCCAGTATGGAACAGTTTGGCCGCAAATCCTCAGAATGGATACTAGGCCTGCCAACTGGAGAGGTTGGTGCCTTGATACAAATAAACACAACCAAAACCCAACACATGTTCAATGTCAATTGGGGGACGAATGCTGAGGTTCACCTAGAAGGAATAATCGCTGCTGCTTTAGCTTTAAAGGAAACTGATGATGTATCAGCCGTAACTGCTGTACCAGATTACAAACAAACTCTAGCAAACCTGCTAGAAAACATTGGCTTTAACAAACAAGCAAACTATGAAGTGATGGTCAAACCATTAACCCAACCAATATCTGGAACAAAACAAGTTTTTGCAGCTGTTAGTTAACCCCGCAAAAAGGAGCATCCCATCCTGACAGAACCCAACGCAGACGTTGTAGATAATCTCGAAGCGTTTATCGGTATATTCCCCGATCCAATTGCGGAATCATTGCGTAAAAGAGAAGATATCGGTGACCTAGTTGAAGTAATACTTGACCTCGGCAGAAATGCTGAAGCGAGGTTTCCCTCAGAGCAAATACCCTTGAGCGAAAAGGAAGTGTCACGAAATGAAATCTCCTATGTCGTGCAGCATGTCGGTCATTTCGGGGACGACAATCGAGCAGGTATCGAGCGGACACTTCATCGCATTTCTGTAGTGAGAAACCGCGCAGGTGAGCCTGTCGGACTTACCTGCAGGGTGGGTAGAGCAGTGTATGGCTCAGTGAGGTTAATTGAAGACCTTATCAGGTCAGGTAAAAGTGTTCTAATTTTGGGAAGACCAGGAGTAGGAAAAACTACTATTCTGCGTGAAACGGCCCGGGTGTTAGCGGACGAAGCTAAAAAACGAGTTGTAATTGTCGACACATCGAATGAAATCGCTGGTGACGGAGACGTTCCACATCCGGCTATCGGACGTGCACGACGCATGCAAGTTGGCAACTCAAGCCTCCAACATAATGTGATGATCGAAGGTGTGGAAAATCACATGCCTGAAGTAATTGTGATCGATGAAATGGGCACTGAACTCGAGGCTATAGCCGCGAGAACTATCGCTGAACGAGGCGTGCAACTCGTCGCCACTGCACACGGCAACTCACTGACAAATGTGGTTTCGAATCCAACTCTTTCAGACCTGGTTGGTGGAACCCAGACCGTCACACTCGGGGATATCGAAGCGCGACGTCGACGAACACAAAAGACAGTCTTGGAACGTAAACACGAACCTACATTCGACATAGTGGTGGAAATACGAGAACGAAATGTGGTAACGATACACCCTGAAGTTGGCACAGCTGTCGACAGAATGTTGCGAGGAATTTCCATTCCTCAAGA
>VFGZ01000061.1 GCA_009392215.1 SAR202 cluster bacterium
GTTGCAATATGGAGGCGACGGGCGGATTCGAACCGCCGAATAGAGGTTTTGCAGACCTCCGCCTTAAACCACTTGGCCACGTCGCCACATGACTGATAATTAGGCATCGACCCTTAGGCAATCAGCAACATACTAAGTGATTATGTTGCCTTACTAACTAACTTTCACACGCCTGATTCAGTTACGCACAAGATCAAATAATATCGGAATTAGCAAAAATATGTGGTGCCGAGGGTGGGACTCGAACCCACACGTCCTTACGAACACTACGCCCTCAACGTAGCCTGTCTACCAATTTCAGCACCCCGGCATTTTGGGTGACAGTGAAAACTACACTGCAAACTATCTTATTAATTTCGACTGATATTTGGCAGGAGCGGAGGGATTCGAACCCCCGACCGCTGGTTTTGGAGACCAGTGCTCTAGCCAGACTGAGCTACGCTCCTGCGAGGAGCAAACAACGGGCAAAAAGAGAAAGGCCGCTGATTACCCGCAGCACTCAATCATACCTTGATGAGTACCGACCGGACAAACAGTGGCCTTTCATTTTTTCTCCGATGGAGAAAGACAAACCCTATTTAAAGAGCTTCGTCGTCCCTCTCACCTGTTCGAACTCGAATCACCTCAGATACAGATGAGATGAATATCTTACCGTCACCTATCTGACCATCTTCACCTGTCTTCGAGGCACCAAGAATGGCCGATACAACGGCATCTCTCATATCGTCCGTCACGACTGTCGTGATAACCGTCTTAGGTAGAGCCGCGCGAGTGGTAGTGGTAGCACCTCTGCCAGTGAATACCTCGACGCCTTGCTGCGTACCCTTTCCCGTCACGTTTGACACGTGATAACCGCCACAGCCTGCATCAACCAGAGCTTCGACAACAATATTGACTCGCTCCGGCCGAACTACTGCTTCAATTTTGATCATGATCATATCTCCTACTGCGTGATCAATCCTGTTCGTAGATCACGCAGGTTGTATGAGTGCTTAGTCAGCTCCATCACTGACGTATCCACGCTCACCGTGGAGCGATACGTCGAGTCCAGCATCTTCATCTGCTTTATCAGCCCGAAGACCCAGACCAGGTATTACGTCGAGAATCTTCAGTATTACAAAGGTCACGATGAATGAGTAGGCGATGGTAGCCAGAACGGCAACTACGTTGTAGCCCAGCACTGTGGCATCGCCATCGATAAGTCCAATCCCACCTACCGCAAAGATACCCGTAGCCAACGCACCCCAGATTCCGCCAATTCCGTGAACGGCCATTACTTCAAGTGCATCATCAAATCCGAATTTATGTCTGATGCGAACTGCGTAGAACGTCAGTACCCCGGCACCAAGACCAACTGCGATGGCACCCATCGGACCAACAAAACCAGATGCAGGCGTGATGGCGACAAGGCCCGCGACTGCACCAGTGGCTGCTCCAACTGCGCTCATTTTGCCCGTGTGAATGTGGCCAAGGATGACCCATGCAACCAAAGCCATTGCGGCAGCAACATTTGTTACGAGGAATGCACTGATGGCAAGTCCATCTGCTGCAAGACCTGAACCGGCGTTGAAACCGAACCAGCCGAACCAGAGGATCCCGGCACCAAGAATTACGAACGGAACATTGTGGGGTTCTACACCACGGTCTACGCCACGACGCTTACCAACTAGTAACGCTGCTACAACAGCTGCGATTCCTGCGTTGATGTGAACGACCGTACCACCCGCAAAATCGAGCGCACCCATTTCGAACAACCATCCGTCACCAGCCCAGACCCAGTGAGCAATCGGAGCGTAAACGAATGTAATCCATACGACCAAAAACACAAGATAAGTCGTGAACTTGAACCGTTCGGCTATTGCACCAGTAATCAGTGCTGGGGTGATGATGGCGAACATCATCTGAAAGATGGCAAACAACATTGCCCCCTCTTCTGGATTGCTCGAAACGTCTTTGAATCCTAGAAAATCAAAGTTGCCAATCCACGGGCCGCCTTCTCCGAAAGCAAGGCTGTAACCCCATAAAACCCAAACTACGCTGACCACACCCATTGATACGAAGCTGTACATGACAGTGTTTACAACGTTCTTACCGCGGACAAGTCCGCCATAGAAGAACGCCAACCCAGGAGTCATAAACAGAACGAGTGCGGATGCCATTAGCATCCAAGCTACTGATCCAGAATCCATAATTAACTCTCTCCCCAAACTAAAACCACTTAACAAAATACATTGTGTAATCTATGCCCTAGATGTTTCCGAAATGTTGCAGAAGCGTGACAGGCTGGTTAAACATATGAAATAAGGAGTTTCAATGTTGAGTAACAACTGTTCGAACCAAACAACATGGGTGAGGGGGTTCTCGGAATGATTATCGATTCTCACTGTCACACATGGGCTATGTGGCCTTACCTTCCCGCAGTACCAGACCCCGAAAATCACGGAAATGTCGAACAGCTCATACACCAGATGGATACAAACGGAGTCGATAAAGCTACGATTGTATGCGCACAAATATTTCAGAATTTCAATAATAATGACTATGTCGCTAAAGCCCTGAAAAAATATCCTGAACGGCTGGAACAGTTCGCAGACGTAGATTCAATGTGGTCAGACACCTACCACCTGCCAGGTGCCGCATCAAGACTAGAGAAAGCAATAGAACGCTGGCCAATGAAAGCGTTCACGCATTACGTCGCTGCCGAAGATGACGGCAGCTGGTTTAATTCAACGGATGGTAAGGATTTCTTCAAGGTTGCAGAGCAATCAGGTCTAATTGCCAGCATCGCACTGTCCCCACATCACCAATCGGAGTTACGAAAAGTAGCTGAACGACATCCCGACCTCGACATACTATGCCATCATATGTCCGGTCTCAGAGCCCATGGCAATGATGCTCGCGCCAATCTTAAGAGCGTGATCGAATCAAGCAAGCTACCTAACATATTCCTCAAACTCTCGGGATTTCATTACCTTACAAACGCCGAATGGAATTTCCCTTATTCTGATACCCACTGGGTTTACAAGGAATGTTACGAAGCCTTTGGTATAAACATGTGTTGGGGATCTGATTTTCCGGTCGTAAAAAAATCAATGACGCATCTCCAATCTATCCAAGCTTTCAGGATCCATTGTGACTTCATCAGTGAATCTGACAAAAAATCCATAATAGGCGGCACATTAAACAGGCTGCTGAGCAAAACCCGTCCGGTAAATAAATAAACCGACCAAGTGAACTACGAATCCCTTTTGATGCGAAATGCATATGAATGCGCAACAAATAACATCAGAGACAGGATAATGAACATCAATGCGACAAACTGATGAATCGCTCCTCTAGCTGAAAGAGAAACCTCGTCAGCCGTAGAATGATCCCTTTCTGAGGATGAATCTAAAACTTCGGGGGACTCGGCCGGTTGATCCGCCCGGACTGACTCTGGCTCCAATTCAACCGATTCAGGAGGTTGCGTCAATAACCTGTAAGTCGGCGTTGGATCAGCTGATGGTGTTGGTGTTGGACCTGGTGTCGGTTCAATATAGGGGTCAGCACCTATCGATTCACGCCACTTATCCTCCAGTCCACGAATGCCAAAGCCGTAAACGGCACCCAGTGCATCATCGATACCGATTCCAGTGCCTAACGTTGCAAGAAGTTCAGACATTTTTTCTGTGCCAAATTCATCAATCATGTACTTGACCACACTACGGCCCTGACCATACGCAACCAGGGTTAAATTGGGATCCCCAGGGAATGAACGCAAGCTTTTCAAAGGAATAAGACGATCTGTTCCTACAGCCCATTCCAGAAATCTCTCATATGAAATGGTCTGATCGAGGTTACCGTACTCAGCCAATCCCTCATTCAGCCACAAGGGAACTGAAGCCCGTGATCCTGCTGCCCTTGCAACAAGGATATGAGTCATCTCATGAGTAGCAGTTCCAACGTCTGAGCGACCGGCCAACACAAGAACCACGCTCTCCGCATCAAAAGCTTGACCTTCAGTAATCAACTCACGACTACTCGCGAGACTCTTTGCAACAACGGCTTCAATCATCTCAGCATTATTGTTATATAAGACCATAACAATAGGGGTCTGCGTATCAGCCCCGGTCACCTCTGCCATGAGTTCGAGTGACTGAATAGCCGCATTTGCAAGTCGTTCTGCCCGTGTACGCACCGGACCGTGATACAAAACCGTAACGGTTCCGACAGTAACTTCATCCCATTCAAAACGCGAATCATCAAATCTCCAAGTCTCAGGCTCAGTAAAGTAGGAATCGCCGTTTTCATCAATGATCTCAAACCAGTACTTGATCATTGATCCGGGAGGAATATATCGGTCATTGCTATTAGTTCGCTGGAACCATTCCCCATTTATCAATGGCCTATTTGACTGGTCGAGATCAAGATAAGCATATTGCGTAGTACCGCGGCCCCCCACCTCGAATGTAACTCGGACATCGTCAATACGGATTTCCGACTGTATATCGATCGTAAATGTCAGCCCTTCGGGAAACTGTGACTGCACACCAGAATCTCTAATCGTGAATGGTTCAACACTCTGGGCATGTCCTTTCTTCAAACCTGCTTCTGACACGCCACCCAAAACCACAGTGACCAGAAGCACAATCAACCATCTCGTGTTGAATACATATGAAAGTACTTCAGGTCGATACACAGGACTTCCCTATTTAATAATTTATAAAGTGTCACCGATTACATAAGGTCAAACAATGGTTTAGCCCAGAATGCTAATAATGACTACGTCGCATACGAGTTATCCACTATCAATTGCACGCCAGGCGTCAATAAAGCGCCATAACGCACTAAGCGGTGTCCCTACTCCAAGAACCCAAAGAGAAACCATGGGGTATCCAACTAATAAGCAAACCACAATGACAACCACTCGTTCGGGGCGAGTGAGAAATCCCGCAGTCCCCTTAACTCCCAATCCTTCTGCACGTGCACGAACGTAACTAACCATAAGTGAGCCTGACATAGCAACAATCGCCAACAAAACACCCAATTGATCAGCATCCGGACCTGAAGTGTAATACATCGCCAAAGCAACAAAAACCGCTAATTCCGACACACGGTCAAACACGGAATCCATCATAGCTCCACGTTTGCTAACACGACCAGTCGCCCTCGCTATGCCACCATCGAGCAAATCAAAAACTGAACCGAATAAAACAAGGATGCCAGCAATAAAGAATTCTCCTTGATACAGGAAATAAGCGGCTATAAGCGAAATGCCGAGACCTAGCGCCGTGGCAACAGACGGTGTGAACTTCAGTGCGATCAAGAACGATACAGCAGGACGTTCGAACCATTTAGTGATCGAACCACGGAGTCGATAGCGCGCCGATTGCAGGTCAACCAACTTCTACCAGCCCCTGTAGTGAGCTGGTGGAACGAGCTTTTTATCAGTAACCTCTTCGTAATAGGCAAGCACCTTATCAGCAATTCGATCCCACCGATACTGATCAACGGTAGCCCTACCACCAACCCCAAGTTGCGCACGCAACCCAGGATTATGAATAAGTCGTTTTATCGCCTGCGCCATCGCTGCCTCATCTTTGGGTTTAACCATCAGTCCTTCTTTACCATCTTCCATAACCGAGGCAAAGCCGGGTATATCAGATGCGATTATCGGTGCGGATGCTGACATCGCTTCGATGATGATAAAACCAAAACTTTCTTTACCTGTATTAGGTGCCAAAAATATATCGGCGTTTTGGTAAAAGCCAGGTAATTCGTTATCACTTACAGGACCAACGAACACGACATCATCAAGTGAGCGTTCCCCCATCATTCGATAAGATTCACGATCAGGAACACCTCCACCGACGACAATAAGCCTTAAATTCGGATATTCCCATTTCAACAACGAGTACGCCCCAAGAGCGTATTTCAACCCTTTTCTTGATTCATTAACTCTACCAACAAAGACCATATTTATATCAGCATCCTTCATAACCGAAGGTTTAGGTGCAGGCATTGAGAACCTATCAACATCGAGCCCATTTGGAATAACTCGATAATCACCTGGGAAATACCGGTTAGCAAAGTTCTTCGCTGGTTTGGAAACAGCTATTCGACCATTCAGCCGAATAGCTCCACGATTCAGAATTCTCTTCCAAATGGTATATCCGTTACCTCGACCCTCGTTGTAAGCATGAAAAGTACCAATAGTCGCAGAAGGCGAGAACCTAGAAGCCGTTAGGGCAAACATTGGCATCAGTGGCTCATGAATGTGCACAATATCGAACTGTTCAAACTCGAGCATATTCTTAAGTCGCCATTCGTGCCAGACAGAAAATGAAATCCGAGCTATCGATCCAGCCGTCGGAATTGGCACCGACCTTCCGAATGAATGAAATTTGACATCACCAGTATCTACGGACGATTGTTCACTGGAGCAAGGGGAAAGAATTGAAAGTTCATGCCCACGTAATTGCAACTCTCTACTTAGAGAAGCAATGTGCCGTTGGACGCCACCAGGATGGGCGAAATCGTAAGGAGAAACTTGTGCGATTCGCAATTATCTACACCTAAGCTCCCAAACATAATAGACACAAAAACTAACTAATTAACCATGCGATTCTAAATTCAACCAATCATAGTAGCTTCAAAGATAGAGTGCTAGTCGTTGTGCATCATCACATAGCAGAAATCTATAGCACATCAGCTCAGTTGATATTACCGTCGGCAAAATCCTGAACTGCACGTCTAGCATCATCATCTCGCATTTGAATAGGCGGTGACTTCATAAAATAAGCAGATGCAGGTTCAACTGCCCCACCCACACCCTTATCGAGCGCTATCTTAGCGCTACGAATGGCATCGATAGCCACACCGGCGGAGTTTGGACTATCCTCAACTTCAAGCTTAAGTTCAACATTTAATGGCTGATCACCCCAGGACGTTCCTTCAAGCCGAATGTAAGCCCATTTACGATCTTCCAACCACGGAACATGGTCAGATGGCCCAATGTGAACATCATCCGTTGGCAGTTCCTTTTCCAACTGTGATTGAACTGCATTAGTCTTAGAGATCTTCTTCGATGTAAGTCGTGATCGTTCGAGCATATTGTAGAAATCTGTATTACCACCGAAATTTAACTGGTATGTCTTATCGAGGCGTACTCCACGATCTTCAAACAACCGTGCAAGCACCCTGTGAACAATGGTAGCCCCAACCTGCGACTTGATATCGTCCCCAACAATAGGCAACCCACGATCAGCAAACCTTTTCTGCCAGTAAGGTTCCTTTGCAATAAAAACGGGAATGCAGTTAACGAAAGCACATCCAGCAGCCAAAACCTGCTCAACATACCACTTAGTTGCCTGTTCGGATCCTACGGGAAGGTAATTGATCACCACATCAACCTCGCGTTCTCGCAAAATCCCAATAATGTCTGATGTCTCACCCGGTGCCTTCTCGACTACCTCATCAAGGAATTCTCCAATACCATCATGAGTCATTCCACGATCAACCGTTACACCCATGTGCGGAACTTCATGAAACTGAAGAGCGTTATTATTTTTTGAAATAAGAGCTTCTGAAAGGTCCTTACCCACTTTCGCATTATCAACGTCAAAAGCGGCAACGATATTCACGTCGCTAAGAGCATATCCACCAAGAACGTTGTGCATAAGTCCAGGGATACTCGCAGATCCTTCATCGATTTCACCGTATTTATAAAGTCCTTGAACCAGGGAAGATGCGCAGTTACCTGCACCAATAATCGCCACATTGATTTTGCCCAAGATCCAGCCTCCATTAGCAACAATAAACCATGATTAGTATGAACGTCCCACAATCTCCGTGCCCCATGTTTGTGGCAACTTTGGTGAGAGGCGTCCAAACAGACTAAATGGTGGCAATGGAACTTTTCAAGAATATCTTCGCCAATCTGGAGGCATTGTTCCTGAATGTTCTGTCTTTATAGCCTTCTAGGAAAATGGGATCTGAGTAAAAGAAAGTTCAAAGTAAACAAAAGCGGCGGAAGCCTTTGAAACTCACAGGTAATTCCGCCGCGTTGATAATCCAATCTTAATCGAACCTGATTAGTGAACCCTTTTTTCAAACCGCCTCCACGCAAGCAGGGCCAAAGGCGCGAAAAGCAATGCCAGGTTACCAATACTCGCCGGGCCTCCTTCGCGTGCACTACAGATACCGCCGCTTTCTTCCTCTTCTTCCTCAATCGCAGATGCATTTTCAACAATAGCCGTAGTCGCTATAGCTATAGGAGTAGGCGTCGGAGTGGCAGAGGGAAGCACCGTGGGCACAGGCGTAGGTGTGGGAGTCCGTGTCGGTTGCGCGGTCGGGGTAGGAGTGATCGTGGGTACGGGCGTACTTGTTGGCTCTGGTGTGCTCGTCATGGTTGGAGTTGGTGGGACAGGCGTCGGAGTAGGCAGTGCTGGAAACACTAACAAAAAGTCGTCACGTGGCTCTCCATTTGCGAATATATCCGATTGTATCGCCTTCATATCTCCGATGAAAAACTCCACGATTTGCCCATCATATTTTTCCATTAATGGATCAACCGTAAGAAAGTATTGACCTCCAAAAACCGAAGCATCGGCAGTCACATAATCATCGATCACTGCATAGATCAACGTTCCATCTGGTGGTGGAATCGAACCTGCCCTAACTCTTCCTTCATAAAAAGTTGGTGACAAAATAACTGGTGTTGAAGTGGGAGTAGGCGGAACCATAGTAGGTGTAGCAGTAGGTACGGGAGCAGCTCCAAACTCAATATCAAGTTCTCTCAATTGCGGCAGTTCCCATTCAAGCGCATATGAATTATCTGATTCATTCACATATACAAAAGGTGAAGTTTGCAGTGCCTCGATTTGATCTTCAAGCCAAAAGGTAATGGTTTGTCCTATGTAATTTCTCGGCGCATCCACGAGTACTACATATTTGTACTCAGAATGATCTCCTATCGTTACCGGCTTGGATTCCCAGTCGTCTATTTTTGCCTTGAGCGTCATTCCATTCGGATCAAGTCCTCCTGCGATGGCCACCTTGCCATGCAGGGTAACGAATGAAGCAGCTGGCATCGTGCTGGGATCGCCTGCCTGAGCCGACACTTTTTCGGTAATACCCGAGACAAGACTAGCCAGCACAGCACTAGCCAACAACATCCCCAGCAGTCTGAGTTTCATGTTTGGATCTCCATTGCCATTCGGCGTTTTCGTTTTATTCAGACCTTGCATTAGCAGAACGCCCCCCTCCCGAATATCGGAAGGGGGGCGCCCGTTATTACTTTCTTACTTCTCGCAATCGTCTTTACGGAACGATATGCGGAAGTCCTCCGTTGGTCTGTGGACTGATGAACACCCATACACCAGAACCAATAGTCATGGTGTCTGCAGTTACCAGCTCACGGAACTCGGATGCGACAGTGTTGAACGTGTACGCTCGACCGTTATTCACGGTGTTGAAGTACGTACCAACAGTTACGTTGGTCGCAACACCAGAAGCATTAGGTCGTGTCAGCGTGCCATTCTTGTTGCCCTTCTGAGTTTGCGTCCTGCTCTGGTCGACCACACCAACCAAGTTCCAACCGTCACCGGTTGCAATCGTGGTCAGGCCTGGGCGAGCATCGCCTGGCGCCGTAGGACCTTCAAGAGCGATCGTCTGATCTTCAAAGTCAGAAGTCTCAACCCAGTATCCAGGACCAGCAGTAACCGTCGTCAAACCTGGGTCGGTTTGTGACGTAAACGTCCCATCAACCTTAGAAGCAATTCTCCACGGTTGTGCAGGCGTGGTTGCGTCGTAGGAAACAACCTGTTTTATACCTGCGTTCGAGAGAACAGCATCAACAGCTGTGTCGGTTGGGTTCGAAGGTACAGAAACTGAGTTCCATCCAGCGAACAACTCGACCACGAAGTCTTTGCGAGCGCTCTTTGTGAACGTGGTTGCGGTTGTCAGCTTGTTACCAGCTGCATCCACTCCCTTGATCGTGTAGGTGTGCTTACCATCGGCAAGCGCTTCTGACGGCTGGTAGAAGAACGTTTTGCCATCAGCGGAAGCGACAACAGAGTCAGTAACTGTAACAGCAGTTGCAGTACCGGCAGCGATCGTAGCCTCTGTAATGGTAACGGTTGAGTTCTCTAGACCGGCCTTGTAGTCGGTTGTCAAGAACGGGTTCGTCTGCGTCGTCGTTCCACCGTTGGCAGGCGTTGACGTAGGCGTGGAAAGGACAAGGTCTAACGTGTAGGCCTTTGTGTGGACTGGAGGTGTAGCTGTAGTCGGAGCGTTCGTCGTGGTAGCGTTAGACGCCACGTCAGTCGAAACAACCTTTACAGCTCGGAACACTGCAGTGTCACTGTTGATGACGGAAGAGGTCAGCTTGTTGGCTGTGAACTTCCAAACGTTGCCACCCTGTGCTACCGCAAGAACACCGTTGTACGCAACTCCAAGACCCTTGCCTGAATCTGCACCGGAAACACCAGTAGCCGAGATGTCAGTCACTGTAACCAAAGGCGGACCTTGCAAGGCCTCATCTGAGGTTATCGTGATCACCATAGCGTCCTTGGTGTAGGCAGTAGCATCTTCACCGTCAGCTTCTGTACCAGTACCTGAACCGCCACTTGTTGCAACGGTAATAACAGGAGAGAGAGCGTCAGTGGCGTTGGTTGTTCCAGCGCTTGAGGAGTTACCCGCAAGGTCTTGGACAGTACCAACGAGCTTGACTGCAGGAGTGTCGTTAGACGGTATCGTCGAGTCGATGTCTAGGTAGACAACAGCGTCTTTCACAGTAACGTTAGCAGGCACAAACGTACCGCCGGTGCCATCGAGGACAACCGAGAAGTCCGTTGCAGCCACTGAGTCAGCGTTCAATTTGCCGTCGAATGTGACCTTGATCATGTCACGAACGTTAGCCTTGGCTGTACAACATGCCAAGGTTTCATCGAATCCACTACCGGCCGCTGCCGATGAAATCGAAGGAAGAACCTGGTCGATTCGGATCGTGTGCGGCTGGTTACCGTGTCGTCCACCACCAGTACCACCACCAACGACTGCACCAGCAAGGCCAGAAGCAGTGTCTGCGTCTGTGTAACCGTAGTTACCGGCCAAGTCAGCAGCCCTAGCCTGGAAGTCAACTATGTGATCCGGGTTAGTTACTGAGTTGCCAGGCAACGTAGCTGTTGCAGTCTTGCTGAAGGTAAACGTCTTAGTACCATCGACCACAGCGGTCGGGAGCGTCACGCTAAGTAAGTCAGCAGCCACAAGACCACCAACTGTGCTTGGAGTTCCAGCCCCAGCATCCGGAGTAGCAGACCAACTGTAACCAGCTGAAATGACTCGAGTTGCGTTTGCTGCGTCGTCACTTTCGTCGACCCTGAGTTCAAATGTACTCTCGTCTACACCGGACTCGTTGTCCGTAAATGTACCCGTGAAGGTTGGTAGACGGTTCTGACCCGCTGAACCGGAAACCGGAGCAGTGAAAGTCAAAGTAGGCGACGTAACGTCGATTGTGTAAGTAGCAGTTCGGCTTACGTTTGTCGAAGTACCTGCGGTAGCTGCGTCTTTGTAAGCGATAGTGATAGGACCAGCAGTTGCCGGAATAGTCACAGGCGCAGTAGATGAACCGAGAACTGAACCAATACAGAGGGTTGGGTCCCAGGTACCAGTTGCAGTCAATGCAGTTCTAGTAACAATGGTCGGGCAGTAGTTACCACCAGTACCCTGCGTAGTCCTAGAAGTACGTTCGTTCACCTGAACATAACCCTCGAATCGACCGGTGTTTCGACCAGTTTCAGTAAGAGTTATTACAGCACCAGTGGTATCAACAACGCTCTTTACAGATGCCGTTGCTACATCAAAAGCAGATGTCGGGTACCTGATGTCAAAGAGAGTGTCACCCTCTGCGGAAACATGCGCACCCGTCCCGCTATCGATAGCAAGTGTAATTATTGGTGCGAGCGTTCCATTACCGGCGTAGTCAATGCTTGCGACCCGGATGCCAGTTACAGCATCCGCTGTACCGGTCTTGTATACCAGGATATCGCTAACTGTACCAACAATTGGGTTAGCTGCCTGCTCAGTGAGCTTGACCTGAACTGTGTCA
>VFGZ01000062.1 GCA_009392215.1 SAR202 cluster bacterium
CATCAATGAATTCTGGTTGTATTCCTTGCTTGGCGACCCAGTCAGTTATCACTTTGCCACCGCCATGCACCACTATCGGTTTTGCTCCGCGCTTACATAAAGCGACGATATCAGGGATAGTGCTGTCGCCCTCACCAAGAGTACTGCCACCGATTTTTATGACGATCGTCTTATTTTCCAAGACGCGTGGTATTGAGGTGGTCATACAAACACCACCATGTGTTTATAAAAGTACCCGTAATTCGGGTTAATGAGCAACAGCTCAACCTTTTGATGGCCTATCACTGGAATAGCCTTTTTTTGATGACTATGTTGTGTATGCCGAGTTGAATACGACATACTCTTCGGTGAGATCGCAGCCCCATGCCTGTCCTGATCCGTTACCAACGTTGAGGTTAACTCGAAGCCGCACCTCATCGTCACCCAGGGCGCTTACCACGCTCTGGACGTTATAAGAAATTCCCTTGCCATCGGCTACTATCTGTATGTCATTCACGTAGCAGTTGATCTTGGATTCATCCAACTTAATTCCTGATTTACCTACCGCCATGAAAATGCGTCCCCAATTAGGGTCTCGGCCGTAGACTGCTGTTTTCACTAAAAGCGAAGCTGCACATGCTCTGGAGGCTCGAAGAGCATCGTCATCCGAGTGCGCACCATCAACTGTTACTTCGATAAGTTTGGTAGCACCTTCTCCATCACGCGCTATTTCAATGGCGAGGTGCTTGCATACTTCGAGTACGGCCTGTGCAAATGCATCAGAGGCATCATCACCGCCCTTGAGCAAAGCTCCCTCAGCGGCGCCGTTAGCCATGAGTATCACGGTGTCATTAGTGCTTTGATCGCCATCAACATCGATTTGGTTGAAAGATAGTTTTACGGCATTCGATAGAGTTTCTTGCAAGAACGCCGGGTCCACATTAGCATCTGTTGTGGTGAAGGCGAGCATGGTGGCCATATTTGGGTGGATCATTCCTGATCCTTTAGATACACCGCCAACAGTGTGAGTTATTCCATCAGCTTCGAAAGAAATAGCGATTTCCTTTGACCTTTTATCAGTAGTCAATATTGCCTTCGCAAATTCGCTGCCACCATCTTCAGTTACGTTTATTTTTGGGATGTATTCACGCATCAGGGCCATTGGTAGCTCGACTCCAATTACTCCTGTCGACGCGACCAGTGTTTCCTCCGACGTTGTACCCAAATGCAACGCAGCGATGTCTGTTGTTTCTTTTGCATCTAAAAGGCCCTGGTCACCTACTGCGCAGTTCGCACAACCACTGTTTGCTACTACGGCCTTTACTTTCTTGTTAATACCCACGCGGTCTCTTGTGAGGCTGGCGGATGGAGATATGATGCTATTTTGGGTAAATGTACCCGCTACATTGCATGGTTTATCTGAAAGAAGTAAACCGATGTCGCGTTTGTCGGTGCCTGGAGTTTTAATCCCGGCAAAAACTGCTCCGGCAGAAAAGCCTTTAGCTGAAGTAACCGTACCGTTGGGTACTGGCGCAATTTGAATTGTCATGGCTATTAAATGTGAATTGCCCGGCTTGGCATGTATTTAAGTTGAATTAAGTTCCCATAGCGATCTAAAAAATAAACACCACGCATTTGGATAATTCAGTCAGTTGCTAACCGTGATGCCGATGTCCCAAAATGAGTAGTGTCGCAGTTCAAATCACGTTCAAAGTATATCAGTAGGCGCGTGTAGCATATCGATAGAGTGTTATCTGTCAGTGTCCGTTCGAGGGCCATATGGATGGTGATTGGTTCAGTGTTTACGGTACTTGGGTTGTGACATTTCTTTCGTCAATGATGGAGATAAATTAATACGGTACCTATCGACACAATTGTTGGGTGCTTCTAAGCTTGGAAGTAGAGTTTCGACTTTGGGAGATATCTACACCTATGGTGTGAGGTGACATGAGCGACATTAAGCAGGTTGACGTATTGATTGCTGGGCAGGGGGCAGCGGCATTTGCAGCTGGCCTATATGCAGCTCGTTATCAAATGAGCATTTTGATAGCCGGTGAATTGTTTGGTGGAGAGACTGCTATAGGCGGATTGATTGAGAATTATCCTGGTCAGCCTGACATCGACGGTTTCGATCTTATGATGAAATTTAAAGATCAGGTGGATAAGCTCGGCACTCCAATTGCGCACTCTAACTTAGAATACGTAAACAATAATGGTGATGTGTTTAGAGCTGTTTTAGGCGATGGAACAGAAATTGATGCACTATCAATTATTTTGGCCGTAGGTCGTGAACGCCGGACACTTGATCTCCCAAACGAGGCCGAATGGACGGGTAATGGCGTTTCTTATTGCTCAACTTGTGATGCTCCTTTGTATCGCAATAAAGAGGCCGCCGCGGTTGTAGGCGGAGGTAATGCAGCGGTAGAAGGAGCCATCCTTTTAGCTAAGTATGCTCGCACGGTATATCTGATATACCGCAGAGATAAGTTAACGCGTCCCGAGCCAATATTACTAAAGGTTTTAGAGCAGACTGATAATGTCAAGGTTCTCTACAGTACTGAGGTAACTGAGCTATTGGGTTCTGATGAAACTGGTCTGACTGGTATTCGTATCAGCAAGCAATGGGAAGGTCAGAGCCAACTGTCCATTGATGGACTATTCGTTGAGGCCGGTGCGGATCCTCGGCTGGAGATTCCAAAACAACTCGGGTTAGATATTAATTCCGAGACTGGTGAAGTCCATGTAGATAAAAATCAACGGACTTCAGTCGAAGGCATATATGCAGCTGGTGATTTGACTGATGGCACAGAACTCAAGCAGACTATCACAGCCGCTTCTCAGGGGGCTATTGCTGCTCTTTCTTCTTATCAACACACCATGGAAGTAAAGGCTAAGCAGCAGGACGCCGGTATTTTGGAAGCTGCGGTTGTATCTGCTTCTTCTGGCGACTAGGTCGATATCAATGAAGGAAAAATTGATAGAGATACTGGTCTGTCCGACTTCTAAATCATCATTAAAGCTTGTTGTAGAAAAGCGTGAAGGTGATGATGTTATTCAAGGCTCCTTAGTTTGTTCTGTCTGTAAGCACGCGTTTGGAATAAGTGAGGGTGTGCCAAACCTATTACCCTGGGATGGGTGTACAGGATCGTGATTGACTGATATCTAGTGCGTAGAGTCCTACTGCGCCTTGGCTGATTTAGACAAAATATCCCCAGCGATCAGAAAACACCCTGCATGAAATCCAATAACGCTTAACCCTGTACCCTGCGCGATATAGCCAGCAGCATACAAATGCGGGATATCTACAGATTCAAATGTGGCTTGGTCAACAACCATCTGGTTTAGCTGGAATCTGAAGTTATCTCTTTTTTCGTGGAAAGTTAAATCACCGAATGAACTAAGTAATCCGTAATCGGGATCTCCTCCTATTTCCACGATGGCATGATCTGCTTGAACCACAACAGATCCTTCAGGAGTAGTGATATTTACTAGGCCATCTCTACCAAAAGACGTTACTTTTGAACTGTACAGCAGACCCATACGTTCTTGTTCACTCGAAAGGATTTCTGCCCAACGTTGATAATAGGGAAGGTATTGTGAAGCATTAATTAGATTGAGATGTGATCTCGCTTCTTGTCTCATAACGTAGACGACTGAACGCCCACTGTCATGTAATTCTTGAGCAGCCCAATCGGCGGATCTTCCTCCCCCAATTACAACTACACGCTCCCCGGGGTAATCATCCGCGTGGGTATATGCAGATGAAACATATTCGTGTTGGATGCCCTTTACATGGAGTTTTCTAACGACTGATCTGGGTCCTACGGCAAAAACCAGATGATTGCATGAATATTGTTTTGTTCTACCGGTCGATTGTTCGACTGAATCAACGATAAAAGCTTTCTTAGACTTTTCAGGTGCGGGTGAGATCTTGGTTATTTTTATTCCTGTGCGTATGTGATTTTCGAGATTTAATTTTTGCGTAAAAGCTTTGTAGTAGTCGACAAGATCGTCCCGATGTGCGAGATCGTTTAGATCTCGAATACGTCCAGTTTCTTGATAGAACTTTCCGATGGGGTAATGGGCCAGCTCCATCCAATGCGCGGGTCCAAGTGTCATCTGTTCACGGGGCACATTGTTCCAGAGACCACCAGGGCTGTCGGTGGTCAACATCAACCAGTCGGTACGAGCACGTTTTGTGAACCCCAGAGTCCATTTGTGAGGTGGCAATGCCTCCTGGGTAGGATGGTGACGCATACGAAAAAACTCTATCGGCCGGTGACCGTTATCTAGGAGTGCATGCATGTCTAAGGCGAGTGGGTTGTTTTCGTATTGTTTTGCTAAGCGTTGAACTTCGCTTGACGGAAATCTGTAATCACCTCTAAATATTGGGTGCCAGCCTTCGAGCGTCGCGGCTACACCTAATCCTCCGGGACCTCCACCCACTATGATCACGTTGTGGTGTTCTATGTGATCATTTTTCAAGATACTTGTGTTCCGATTATTGAGATAAATGACGTTGGTTTGTCGGATAGGTAAATCAGTGCAGCATTAGTTGGGACTTATTAGTTTACGGTTGGATAATTGACGTGTGCTGTTGTATCTATTCAACGATACGTGCTTTTACAACATCCATGTCTAATTCGACGCCCAATCCTGGCCCAGCCGGAGGAATGATGTATCCGTTCTCGAATGCCAGGGGCTCTTTGAAAATAGTCTTGTGTAATGGACCTTGGTTGGCTTCTTGAATTACAAAATTTGGGGAGCAGGTATCAACTTGAATTGCAGCGGCCGCTGCCACGGGTCCGCAATACATATGTGGGGCAATCATTGCATAGTGGGCATCAGCTATCGCTGCTATTTTCGTTGCCTCTAATATTCCACCCGCCTGACCTACATCAATCTGTATGATCTGTGCAGCTTGTTTTTCGATTAACTGTGCGAATTCATATTTACCTACAAGTCTTTCTCCGCTGGCTATCGGTATACTTGTATGGGCTGCGACGCGTGCCATCTCATCGATATTTTCTGGTGGTACCGGTTCTTCAAACCAGAACGGGTTATAGGGTTCTAAGATTTTGGCCACTCGTATCGCGCTGTACGTTGTGAGTTGGCCGTGGGTTCCAATACCGACTTCTAATTCATCTCCCACAGTTTCTCTTATGCTCTTGAAAATGCGTTCTGCGTTTTTAATTTCTGAAAGAGAAATGTCTCGTGGGGTTCCGTAGTGGACTCCTGCGAACGGGTCCAGTTTGCATGCAGAGTTTCCTTCTTCTAGAAGCTGCTGCGCTATTTCACCAGCTTTTTCCGGGTTGTCCTGCCAGCCCGATGGCATGTAAGCATAAGCCCGAAGTTTTTCATGAAATTTACCGCCGAGAAGGTTGTACGTTGGTTGGCCGCTTGCTTTTCCTGCGATATCCCAAAGGGCAATATCGAATGCAGCGAGAATTGAAGTGTAGTGCAGGCTGTGATGTCGGTAATCGTGTCGACTGCCGTAAGCATTTTCAAAAATTCGCGAAATATTAAACGGGTCTTGCCCTATTACAAATGCCTCTGCAGTTTCGTGAATCAGTTGAATCTGGGAAGTGAACTCTTTCCAGTTGCTGCGGTTGAATGTACTGCCGGTGACCTTTTCGCCTAAGCCAGTGATGCCTTCGTCAGTTTCGACCATCACGAAAAGGAAATATTTACCACCGACATAGGGAGCTTCGTTTTCGACAACCATTGTTTTGACATCAGTGATTTTCAATTACATAACTCCTTCAGTCGATCCAGAATTTGCAGATCGAATATTCTGTGAGGAAGAGTTTATTTGAAACACGGTCGAAAGGGGGTTGCCGGGAGTTAATTGATGAGGTTCAGTTGACTCCCCTTCAACCGGTTCAAGCAGAGTCATTAACTGATTTTCAATGTCCACCCTGGACCATCTGGCCCAACTTTTCCCCTCATTACGTTTTGATCTGGGTATTAGCCATCTTTTTTCAAGACCTCTTGCCGTTCAGCAGCAGGCCCACCACGGTTCGGCGTACAAGGTACTTATACGTAACCACTCCTATGACGGAGGTCATAACGATCGACAATGTGAACTTTATTTCTACTGGTATAGAAAAAGAAAACATGGCGAAGGTGATCATCGTCACGATCGGGAGATGTACCAGGTATATCCAGTATGCGGAGTCTGAGAGCCAGCGCCATGTATGGCTGTCTGAACCGAATTTGGCTTCTGAAAGTCCTATGAATCCGTAAGAAAACAGTATGGCGCAGGTCGCTTTTAGCAGCAGCACTACACCCCAGAGCGGAGCATCCTCTTCATTTTTTGGATCGTACGCACCCAGTTCAGAGATCAGCCACAGGTACGCGGCGAAAGCAAGCAATGCGAATATCACGTAGTAGACCCAGTAAGACTTCATGCGATTAAACAGGCTCATGTTGCTGAACAAACCGTAACCCAGAAAGAAATATATCGAGGTGCCAGCTAGATTGGCGATCAACTCACCGCCGGTAGGTATCAACACGAAAAACAAAATAATGATTATGGCCAGCGGTACAGGAAGATATATAACCCCTACAAAAAATCTTTTGAACATGGTCCATGAGGTCTTGAAAATATCTGGCCTGAAAATCGTTACAGTAGCTGAGGATATCAGTCTGATAATTCCCACTATCCCGACGAACAGCAGCAGGTGTATCAGGAACCAGAGATGATTTGGGTTGAAAAATATCTCGGCCTTTATTCCATCCGCACCCGGGAATTGACCCTTGAATCCGTACCCAAATATTTGTGGCAGGACCAGGGCTATCGGTATCCAGAAGATAAAAAGCGGTAGCGCCACTCTCTTGAACCTGTGATCAGCCCAGTAGATGGTAGATCGCTTGCTTATAACGAGGGCCGATAAGAATCCTGACAATATGAAAAACACTGGCATACGCCATATATGTATAAATTCGAATATGGCTTTTATTGGTTTTGATTGATCATCTGCCGGCCAGAAGCCGTCTGTAAAAAAATATGGCAGAGCAGCATGGAGAACGATTCCCATCGCCATTGCAAGCGCCCGCAGTGCATCCAGGCCGTGATACCGGATGACGTCTGTCTGAAGTTCAACATCCGGAGATACGCTGAGAGATTTTTCAGTTTCTGCAGGGCTTTGATCTCTCGACATGATTCAGAGTTTAAGTAGTTGGCTTAGGTGCTTTAAATAGCTTCAGGTTAAAGTGAACCCATACAGAGTTGGTTTATAAAAATGGTCGGGGAGCCGGGATTTGAACCCGGGACCTCTTCGTCCCGAACGAAGCGCGCTACCGAGCTGCGCCACTCCCCGAATATGGATAAAGATTATATCTGTGCTGCTATGAAGTCAGCGAAGATGTCTGTTGAGAGACCTAATGGATTCACCTTGGATGAATCTTGTTTATCAAACAGGTTTGACGATCCAGTCCGCTCCTTCACCTCGTACAACCCGTCCTGCGTTCTCCATTGTGAACTGGGCTGCATTGAGTTCTGATTCAAGGGCACGAGTTGCCAGATGTGGAGTTACCACAACGTTCGGCATGGTGGGCAAAGGATTATCTGATTCGATTGGTTCGATCTCCGTCACGTCCAGGCCAGCTGCAAAAATTTCTTTCGACTCGAGTGCTCTGATCAGGGCGTTTTCGTCGACTACAGGACCCCGGCATGTGTTAATCAGGATTGCGGTAGGCTTCATCATTTCGAATTCACGGTCAGACATCATGTGAGTAGTTACGCGATCAAGAGGCACGTGAAGCGTGATGATGTCCGAAGTTGAGATCAGCTCTTCTAGGCTTACTTTTTTGGCGCCTGTTGCAGTTACGTAATCTGCAGGGTGATCAATAATGTCGTGATATACCAATTCGCATTCCCATCCGGCCAGGCGTTTTGCTACTCTTGATCCGATTCTTCCAAGCCCGATGATCCCTATACGTTTGCCGACAAGGGTGTGAAATTCTGTTCGATCACCTTCAACCCCTGCCATCCATGTGCCCTGTTTGACACTTTCGATCTGAACATCGAGCTTTCTGTTCGTTGAGAACATTAGCCCGATGGCGTGTTCGGCGACTGCAACAGCGTTTGCTCCACCGTTGTTGGCGACATCCACACCTAGTTCAGCAAGTGCTGCTTTATCTATCCAGTCTGTTCCGGCACTGGGCGTTTGGACCAGCTTCAGTGTGCTGATCTTTTCAGCCAGTTCGGTTAACTCATCGTATTTGCCGTGGGGTACGACTACGACCGCACCCTGGCACTGTTCAGCTACATCCTCTAATGGCTGTTCGCTATCTACAATCCTGAGGTCGATTTGACCGACTTGATTGGCTGCGTCCTGCGTTTCTTTCATTCGAACTTCGGAGCCTTCGTTTGTGGGACTGAGGATTACTACGATGTTAGACATAAGTTTTAGTTTTTCTGTTTTGTGGTTACGAATAGCGATAAAACGGTTTACTTTTAAAGCGGACCGTATGCTCGACGGCAGATTATACTTACAAGATGTGGTCGAATTGCTACTTAAGCCTCGATCTTATTCAATGTATGGCATTAATGGCGTAGCAGTTCGTTCGAACAAACTTCAATATGTTGATCATTTTTTCACGGTAATTAAATTGAACTCAGTAACCGTTCGCGCTCCTGCGACCACCGCCAATCTTGGGCCTGGATTCGACAGTCTTGGCCTAGCTCTTGGCCTTTGGAATGAGTTGACGGTGACGCGCGGAAAATTTTTGGTGACCGCAACTGGAGAGGGTGTGGATATTGTTCCGCAGGACACTCGTAATCTGGTTGTGACGGGTCTCGAAGCAGTTTTCAATTATATCGACGAACCAGTACCTGGGTTGCGGTATGAGTGTAGTAACGTGATTCCGTTTGCGAGAGGACTCGGTAGTAGTTCAGCAGCGATTGTGACCGGATTGATAGCAGGTTCTGCTATGTCTGGTGCTGATCTTACCAATGAAGAAATAACAACGTTGGCTGCCGACATCGAAGGTCATCCTGACAATGTAGCCCCTGCGATTTACGGTGGCTGCACTGTTGGTGTTCGTAATGGAACCGATAACTGGATTGTTGACCAGGTGAATATTCCAGAAGAGCTATGCGCTGTGATTTTTGTTCCCGAAGTGCAGACGAATACGCATGAATCCAGAGCAGTGCTACCTGACCAGATAAGTCGCAGTGATGCTGTTTTCAATATAGGAAGGGCTGCAATGCTCGTTAATGCTTTGTCATCAGGGCGTTTGGAGCTTTTGAAATATGCTACGGACGATCGATTGCATCAGCCACATCGAGCACAGGGATTCAAGGCTATGCCACAACTTATAGATGCCGCAATCAAGGGTGGTGCTCATGGTGCCTTTCTATCTGGTTCAGGTCCTTCAGTATTGGCTTTGGCGACCGGACGCGAGGTGACTATTAGTTACGAGATGACAGAAACTGCTCGGACGTTGGGTGTGGATGGCAAGGCCATGATATTGCCAGTTGCTCAAGGTGGTGCATCGGTGTTGTCAAGTTCATGACTATCAACGTTAGTGATGTTAGGCCTGTCGTCGTACAGAAATATGGTGGCAGTTCTCTGGCTGACGCTGAGCATATCCATAACGTTGCGGCTCGTATTCAACTACGCAGGGATGATGGTGTTGATGTAATAGTGGTTGTTTCTGCTATGGGGGATTCGACCGATGAATTAATCTCTCTGTCAGAAGCTGTTGCGGGAGGCACGCAGCCCGATGCACGAGAGATGGACACTCTGTTGTCTACAGGCGAGCTTGTAAGTTCCACGCTGATGGCCATGGCACTGAAAGCTCGCGGATGTGATTCGATCAGTCTTAGTGGGATTCAGGCCGGTATTAAGACTGATGCTGTGCATGGATCGGCCCGTATTGCCGACATTAATACAGACCGTATTCGCACTGAACTTGATAAAGGTCGTATTGTTATAGTTGCTGGCTTCCAGGGTCTGGCTGAATCAGGTGATATAACCACCCTTGGCAGAGGGGGTTCTGACACTACTGCTGTCGCACTGGCGGTGGCGGTCGATGCGGAGCGTTGCGAGATTTATACTGACGTTGATGGCATCTACACCACGGATCCACGCTTAACTGATAAGGCGCGCAAGTTATCTGAAATTGGCTTCGATGAGATGCTCGAAATGGCTGTTCTCGGGGCAAAAATGAACCCGCGTTCTATTGAACTCGGTGCGGTTTACGATATGCCCGTTTATGTTGCATCGTCGTTTTCAAGTGAGCCAGGAACTCTTATCCATGGAGGTGAGCAAACGATGGAGGTTCGTAAGGCAGTTACAGGTATCGCTGTAGATTCAAATGTAGCCAAGATTACCGTCAGAGGTGTGGTTGACCGACCAGGAGTTGCGGCAGGCCTCCTAAAGCCGTTGGCAGATGAGGGCGTTAGCGTTGATGTAATTGTTCAGAATACTAGTTCTGATGGAACAACTGATTTCACGTTCACCGTTGGCCAGGCGAGTGTGGTTAAAGCTGCACAGTTAATTGAGGATCAGTCGGTCATCGAGTACGCTGAGGTCATCACCGGATCTAATTTGGCAAAGGTGAGCATAGTCGGCACCGGTATGGAGAATGCTCCTGGTTACGCTGCGAGAATGTTCTCCACACTTTCCGAAGCTAAGGTGAATATAGACATGATCACGACTTCTGAGATACGTATCACGACGATTATTGATCGAGAACAGGTCCAGAAAGCAGTGCAGTCGCTTCATGATGCTTTTGAACTTGAAAAGTCACAATAAATTCGTTTATATAAAATTCCGTGTATTCTCCATAGCCTTGAATTTGTAATTTGACCCAAACGTACCTAAGCGTCGTAATTCCTGCCTTCAACGAAGAGGTCCGGATCGCCTCGACCGTTAAATCTATAGTTGATTACCTTTCTGGATGGTTACCCGATTCAAATTCATTGCGTAATTGGGAGATTCTGGTGATCAATGATGGATCAAGTGATTCCACAGCTTCGATAGTCGTTAAATTGAGCGAATCTGATGGTCGGATCAAACTTATTGACCTCCCGCACGGTGGTAAGGGTTCAGCGGTTAGAAGAGGTATGGCTGAGGCTCGAGGGGAGTGGAGATTTTTGTGCGACGCTGACCTTTCCATGCCCATAGATAATCTAGCGAGGTTTTTTGTTGGAGTTGACGGGCATCCTGAACATGACGTTGCTATAGCCTCTCGAGAGGCTTCGGGGTCTCGAAGATTTAACGAACCGAAGAGTCGTCATGTAAAAGGACGGTTATTCAACTATGCGGTGAAAATACTTGCATTACGAGGAATTGAAGATACCCAGTGCGGCTTTAAGTTGTTTTCAGCAGAATCTGCAACGAAATTGTTTCCACACCAATCTCTTGATGGATGGGCATTTGACGTTGAGTTGCTGGTAATGGCCAAGAAAGCAGGGTTTGGTGTTGGTGAGGTGCCAATCGACTGGTATTACGGAGAAGGCTCTAAAATGACGCTGGCTAAAGGCATTGTCGCTGTGCTTGATGTCGCTAAGGTTGGATTCAACAATCTGCGGGGTAAGTACGGTATTCTTTTGTGTAACGATGGATCATAATGCTGTTTCAAAATCCTCCTACATCGCAAATACGATCTATATTGCTGCAGGCAAAAACTATCGCCGTGGTTGGTATATCAGAAAGAGAAGATCGCGCTAGTAACTACGTCTCTGACTATATGCAATCTCAGGGTTACAAGATCTACCCGGTCAATCCGAACATTGAGGAATGGTTCGGATCGAAAAGTTATGACTCCATTGAGGATGTGCCAGACAAAATAGATATTGTCGATGTATTTCGGCGATCTGCGAGTGTTGTGCCGGTAGCTGAAGATGCGGTTGCATCTGGTGCGAAGGTTCTCTGGCTTCAACAAGGAATAGTCAATCAAGAGGCCGCTACATTTGCACTAGATAGGGGCCTTGAGGTCGTGATGGACTCGTGCATTATGGTTGAGCATAAATCAATGAAACTTGGGTTGTAGATGTGGTAAACGCAATTTCTACTCCTGATCAAAACACCCTGAAAGTGGCGGTTGTAGTTCCGACTTATAACGAATCGGAAACTTTGCCTCAATTGATTGAAAAAGTTGTCGCACAAGGCATTGATGGACTGGGTTTCATTGTTGTTGATGACGGTTCACCTGACGGCACAGGGGCAATTGCCGACGGACTCGCCGATGAATTTACCGGCGTTTTCATTGTTCTTCATCGAGAAGGCAAGCAGGGACTGGGTACTGCGTATATGGCAGGATTCCAAACGGCTTTAGATGCCGGAGCTCAAAACATTGTGGAAATGGATGCAGATTTATCGCATCCTCCCGAAGTCTTACCTGGGCTTATTGCTGAGCTTGATGAGGCAGATGTTGCTGTCGCTTCTCGCTACACCCCCGGTGGGGGCGTAGATCCGGGATGGAGTTGGGCAAGAAAACAGATCAGTTACTGGGGTAACGTCGGCATCAGGCTAATACTCGGGCTTGAAGTAAAGGATGCTACAGCCGGGTTCAAAGCTTTCAGAAGAACCGCTTTAGAACGTATTGGGCTGGATCGACTTAGGTTAAGTGGATTTGGTTTTCAGGCCGAAGTCGCGTACAGATGTGAACAGACAGGGTTGAAAGTCGTTGAGCATCCATATGTTTTCATGGAGCGTACAGCTGGCAAGTCTAAGATGTCTTTTGGCATTGTAGTGGAAGCGTTCTTTCGTCTCTCCTGGCTACGCATTCGGCGATAGTACAACGCGTTTTTTCTATGTCCTGAACCGAATTTTTTTCGTGGAGCCATCAGTGAAAATTCTTGGGTTTTTCATTCGACTTTAGTTCGGCACTCGTAAAACCAGTAAGTCGGCGTACTTGAAATTGTTGTTATGACCTATAGTTGGCTGGTAAATCTCATAGGTAACTGGACGTTAAATTCTTGATCAGTAGGTATCACGAGACTGTTTAAAGAGCCTTTTATGGTTATAAAAAATAAAGCACTTCAAAATGACCGATCCTTTACCCAGATAGAACAAATCGCTATTGATCATGCGTTATCAGGTCGATGGAAAGAAGCAGTTAAGCTGAACCTAGAGGGATCGGCGATTTACCCTGAAAATATTGGATGTCACAACAGATTGGCAAAGGCATATCTTGAATTGGGTAGATATAAACAGGCGCGTGCTTCAATCAAAAGGGCATTAGCTATAGATCCAGGTAGTCGAGTTGCGAGGCGTCAGTGGGACAGACTCTCGGAACTTGATGATTCAGAAATTTCTCGTAGAACTTTTGGCAATACCGCTATAAGTCCCGCGTTATTTATTTCCGACCCTGCAGTAGCGACCGCTTCTGAACTGAACAAAGTGGCAGATGCAAAAATTCTTGCTTCCGTATCACCTGGAGATAACCTGAAGCTGGTTATTGATGAAGGTATAGGAACTGTTGAGACCAGCGGCGGTGAATATCTGGGTGCGCTGGATGTTCGCCTCGTGGTTAGATTACAGAAGATGATAGATGGTGGTAACGAATATGAAGTGCTTGCTGCGAAGCTAACAGATTCCGAAGTGATAGTTATTGTTCGTGAAGTTAAGCGTTCACGTGCACAGGCCCACATCGCGTCGTTCCCCTTGTATCTTCAACAGAAGATCAATGATTTAGAGACAGACGATCCAGGTGAAATTGAGAATACCGATGAGGTCGAAGTTGAAGAGTTGGTTGTTAGATTATTAGAGGATGGGCCTGTCGGATCTGCTATGTCTGGCGAATTTGATGAGCCTCTTGACGACTGATTCCCTACTTACTAGGCATATCCACTCCGTCTCAAAACATTCTTTACTGCTGATACAAACGCATCTACATCGTCTTCGGTGTGAACAGTAGAAACATTACCTGCACAGCGATTTGACATCAGGAATCCTTCGTTCAGTAATCCTATGAACATTGTTTGCATCATCTCTTTGTTGTTGGTTGCATAGGTCCTGTAGTCAGTAACTTCTGTTGGTGTGAATTGTAAAGCGAAAAGAGATGCCACTCCAGTTACGCTCATAGGAACTTCCAGTTCCGCAAAAAGTGTTCTCAACTTGCTGCGGAGCATGTCTCCAAGGCGTTCTAGGTATTCGTATTTATCTGGTGTGAGGCTTTCAAGCGTTGCCACCCCAGCCACTGCCGTCATGGGGTTACCGTTGAATGTTCCGGCGTGCTGGACAACAGATCCTCCGTCAGAGGGATCCCATAATGACATGATGTCATCACGGCCGCCGAAGGCTCCTACAGGCATTCCGCCTCCCACTACTTTCCCGAAACAGGTTAAATCGGGTTTTACACCGTAGTAGTCCTGAGCGCCTCCATAGGCGATTCGGAATGCGATTACCTCATCGAATATTAATACGATGCCCAGATCCTCGGTTATTCGACGCAGACCTTCCAAGAATTCTGGTTTAGCAGGCACCATCCCACATTGTCCATTAACAGGCTCCACTATCACGGCTGCTAAATCGTCGGCGTGTTTGCGAATGATTTTTTCTGCCGCGGCAATATCGTTGAATGGTGTTATGAAGATATCGTCGACTGCTGTATCGGATATTCCTGGAAATGCGGCTACAGATTTTGGCGATTCAGCATCGCCAGCTTCGTCGAGCGGCGGGACAACGCTGATCTGTATAGCATCATGATTACCGTGATATGCACCTTCGCATTTTATGAGTTTCTGTTTGCCGGTGAATGCTCTTGCAG
>VFGZ01000063.1 GCA_009392215.1 SAR202 cluster bacterium
AAACACATAGCAAAAATATATTTGCGTAGCAGGTATTGACTGATACTTAGTATCAGTTATACTTGAGACTTAGTATCAACTGCGCGCCTAATTATGGTGACATTGGTAGAAAAATATCATCACTGGATGCAGCTTTGATCTTTTTACAAACACTCAGGCAAAGTGTTGCTAGACTAGGCCCCCCTTTACAGCAATGCGTCGCCAAAAGGAGAACCGTCGGTGAGCCGAAGATTTTTTAAGCGCTATGCGCCAATGCTTATGTTGCCTCTGCTTCTGATTGTAATAGCTTGCACATCTGAGGTTTCTTCTCCCACATCTGAGGTTCCTGCTCCCACGTCTGAGGTTTCTAAACCCTCTGCTGAACCAAACGCCAAACCGGTTATAGATGTTGTGACAACGATCTACCCTGTCACCTATTTTGCAGAGCGAGTAGGTGGAGATAGGGCAAACGTTGAGTCATTAATAAAGGCCGGTGTCGATGCCCATGATTTCGAGCCAACGCCGAGTGACATTATTAAGATTAGTAACGCGGATGTCCTGGTCTACAACCATCCAGCATTTGAGTCTTGGGTAGTGGACGCCGTTTCAACTTCCGGCAGCGAGTCACTGATTGTAGTCAAGAGTGCTGACCTACCGGAAGACATTGAATTTAAAGACGCTCACGGTCACGCTCACGGTGATGAACATGGTGACGAGCACGGTGACGAGCACGGTGACGAGCACGGTGACGAGCACGGTGACGAGCACGGTGATGAAGAAGCAGCTCTGGTCAAATCGGTGAGTCATGTGATTGAAGAGGTCGAACATGGCGACATCACTGCTGAACAGGGCATCTCAGAAATTGAAAATCTCGTGCACGTACTCGAAGACACTCATGAAGGTCACGTCGACGACGAACATTTAGATGAATTGCTTGAAGAACTTGAGAAAGTCATCGGCCATGTCGAAGCTGGAGAGATCGATGCCGGCGACGGGATCGAAGAAATCGAAACGATCATCGGTGCACACCACCACGAGGAAGATAGGCACGGTGATGAGCATGGTGACGAGCATGGTGATGAGCATGAAACGCTCCTCGATCCTCACGTATGGCTGAACCCCGTGGAGGCGGTCGAGCAGGTACGCGCCATTCAGGCGGCGTTTACTAACGCCGATCAAGCTGGAGCCAGTGCCTACGCCGAAAACGCCAACGTGCTGATAGCAGAGTTATTAGCAATTGATAAAAAGTTCATTGACGGACTTGAATCATGTGCCCTTGACCATGTGATCGTGTCTCACGAAGCTTACGGACATATGGCCGAGCGCTACGGTTTCGAACAGATCGGACTGTCAGGCCTTAGCACGGAAGTTGAACCAGGTCCCCAGCGAATCGCCAAAATCATTGATGAAATCAAGATTCTCGGTGTAAACCACGTTCTACAGGAGCCTATCGGAAATCAGAAGTTAGCAGAGTCGGTTGCGGCTGACACTAATACCGAGGTCTTGCCGTTTCACCCAATGGAATCGTTGACGCCTGAGGAATTTGATAGCGGGGAGACTTACTTCTCGATTATGGACGAGAACCTGAAGTCGCTCCGTGCTGCCCTCCGTTGCGAGTAACTCCCGGACATTCCGGGCTCTAAGGACGGGTATCTCTGAGCCTACGTTGTTTGTTGTTTCAACGTAGGCTCAGAGTGGTAGACCGTATGAACTTGAAGAAAAATATCTGAGTGTGGTGTCTGTGTACAAATATTTTTTGTACCTACAAATTTGGATCTCTTGAAAGGAGATTAATATGGACAAACTTACGGCATATTCCGTCAAGTTGAAAAAAGTAGTTGAAATTAAAGAACCGAAGTTGGTCACTATGAAAAACGGTCGAATGGCTGTAAGCGGCTTTGCTGCCGAAGACCCTAGTAGCAAAGTATTCAGAATCCTAGGCCAAAGCGACGTAGAGAAAGTAAAAAAGCTAATCGGACAATGATCTTTATGCCAAAAAGAGCCTGCCACCAAGAATCCCCGTGTGGCAGGCTCTTTTTTTATATGTTTGTCACGGCATAACCCAACAAAAATAAGTGACGAACTCACAGCAAAAACTAATCAACTATTTTTAGCCCAAAAACCATGGATAAACGGGATGTAACATGACCAAGCCTGATATGGATTCTCGAGTACCAGTGACAGTACTGACAGGATTTTTAGGGTCAGGTAAAACGACCCTAGTCAATCGCATCCTCACTGAAAACCACGGCAAGAGAATTGCGGTTGTAGAGAACGAATACAACGAATTGTCGATTGATCGTGATCTTGTGGTAAGTGAAGCAGAAGAGATCGTTGAGATGAACAATGGGTGTCTCTGCTGCATGGTGCGGGGGGACCTGATGGTCGCGCTGCGCAACCTTTTGAAACGCGCAGAAAAATTCGACTACATATTGATCGAAACAAGCGGACTCACAGACCCGGGTCCCGTCGCACAAACCTTCATCATGGACGACTACCTGAAAGAGAAAGTTCGGCTTGACGGGATCGTAACGCTCGTTGATTCTAAGCACGTTTGGCTCCATATCGACGAGCGGGAAGAATTACGAGAGCAAATCGCCTTCGCAGATGTTGTTCTCCTAAACAAAACAGATCTTGCATCAGAATTAGAGCTATCGAAACTGGAAGACCATCTCAGGGATATCAATACGCTAGCGAAGATACACCGCACACAAAACTCGGTGGCCAAAATGGAGGACATCTTAGACATCAGAGCCTTTGAAATCGATCGCATTTTATCGACTCATCCGAATTTGATGGTAGATGAAGAGGATGACTGTGGTATAGCTGAAGGCATAACTTCAGTGGGAATAACTTTCAAAGGTGAGCTCGACGAAAACAAAGTTGAGGAATGGGCACACCAGTTAGGCCACGATCGAGGCGCTGACATATTCCGCTCCAAAGGTGTGTTGAGCTTTAAGGACGTACCTGACAGGGTGGTTTTCCAAGGCGTACACGCTATATTTGACGGTCAGACTGATCGCCCTTGGGGGGATGATGATCGATTCAACAAAGTAGTGTTCATCGGAAGAAATCTGGAAAGAGAAGAATTGGAATCGGGATTACGTGCTTGTATTGCCGACGAGTGATATCGAAGATCCTTGGCTGCGTCTCGCTCAAGTGAACAATAAACCCAATAAGTTGGGAATAGTGTCAAGTTGAGATATTACTATCCCCATCACGACCACATCTTTGACGACAATTCGCTTTAATTCAAACCCTCTAAAAACTAATTCTGTTCTTCTAGTGAATAAATTACATCTACGCAATTGTGTTTTTTATCCCAGGCTTTCATGTCGTCAGATGTCATCACTTCTTGTAACAAATCCATATCGATTACATTCATCATTAGGATGATTTTCCCATCTCGTACCACACCAATGTCATAGTCTGAAATTATCTTTTCTCTTTGACCTTCTAAAGAATTCCATAATTCCATGTAATCTTCTGTAGTTCCATCAAAAGTTGACACAACACAAATATTCATTTTTTCTCCTCAAAATTTCGATACTCATTTGAATTTTATAAGCACACATTAGCGAGCTTAACACGTCCTCGAATCCCGTATGCGTGACTGGCTTACAGCTTTTCTTCACCTAAAGAACATTTGAGTAATTGCGCTAATAACCAGAATGAGAAACGCGACCAAACCAAAAACAAGAAAGAAAAGAGCTGAAAATTTAATGTATTTCTGTCTCTTCGATTTATAGGCGTTAAACAAAAATATCGCTATGACAATATAGCTGATTGCTTGAATTATCCATGGAATAGAAAGCCTCATACTATGTCCTCTCGTTCTGAGGCGGGCTGATACGGGCATCAGGCATAAATAATATTAAAAAGCATAAGATTCAATATTGGCAGACCGTTGGCGGTGCAATAACAACTACATATCAACGTTAACTCGAACGATTCGCCTGGGAGGACCCTCCAAGCGCGGGTTCAGATAAACCTTCATTTCATTCGAAGTGGTTTGCACCTTTCCGTGTGTCATCACCAGCTCAATATTTTCTTGATCCTGCAACACATTAATATCCTCAAGCGGATTCACACCAATAATTAGCAAATCAGCATCTTTTCCACCCTCGATTGTGCCAACTCGATCTAGAATCGATAATGCATCTGCAGTGTTACGTGTTCCAGCCACGATAGCATCCATCGGCGAAAGCCCACAATCGACAAATTCAGATAACTCGATCATAGCATCACCCGCTCCACCATCAGTTCCGAGCGCAATTTTGATACCCATTTTATGAGCCTTTGAAACGCCCTCCCTGTGGATAGGATAAGCAGCTTCCATCCGCTCCTTGGTCCAGGGTTGCTCAACTTTTGCGACCCTCCCAACGCTTGTCGTGAACAACGTCGGCACAAAATAAAGATCAGCCTTCTTTATCGCCTCCAACCCTTCATCGTCTATCAACGCACCGTGGTGAATCATATGAACCCTGGCGTTAACCGCATATTTAAGGCCCTCATGCCCATGTGCATGCGCAGCAACCGGCATATCCCTCATACGTGCCTCATCAACAAGCGCAGTTAATTCTTCCTCCGTGTAATCAGGCCAATGCACCCGTTCATGCTCCCACTGAAAACCAGCAGTAGCCGCTGTTTTAATCATTGTGCATCCGGCAGAAGCCAATTCTCTAACGGCCTTACGGATCTCCCATGGCCCATCGGCATGTCGACCACGAACATGTCCCCCAGAAGCATTTACCACTCCTGCCGTAATCTGATTGGCGCAACGATCTACATAGCCTTCGTTGATCGCATTGGTCAGCTCCACAGCTGGTGGTCCACCGCCAATGCTAACAACGGTGGTGACACCCGCTCCTAGTGATTGACGGAGCAAGCTGATCGCATTAAATCCAACTCGTAGGTTTATGCGTATGTCATCAGGAACATCCTGGTTGGGTGTCACATGAACATGAGAGTCAATAATTCCAGGCATCGTAAATTTTCCGGTGGCATCGATGATCTCGGCATCTGGCCCCACCGTTATTTGATCTGCGCCACCAACTTGAACGATCTTTCCGTCCTGAATAAGAATGGTTCCATTCCGTAATGGTGCGGAACCCGTTCCATCGATAATGGTTGACCCTAGGATTGCCTGCTTTTTCATAACAACTAGCTCCACAAGAAAGGTGAATGAGGAAACATGCTACAGCGATATATCCGTATTTTATGACTAAGAGATTAGTTGCTTACCCTAATCAATTACCAGTGAAAACAGGATAACGATTGCAAATTGATTTGACGGTTAAACTAGATTTGAGCCAATCGAATAGAAGGTCGAGTAACCCTAATATCCATCTACTTTTTCGTATCAGTGCCGTGGCCCTATCGCGGCCTCACCTTTATGGCATAATTTCGACATCATGACCACAGATACCAAACCAGAAATTAAAGATGACTTAGTGCAAAATCGACTCAAGAAAGTTGTAGATAAATGAGTGATCAGATGATGAATAGCGGTTTCATCCAGAAGTCCCCTAGGGTGATTTCCCTAAGAGTCATACCAGTGGCCGGACAGGATAGTATGCTATTGAATTTGAGTGGGGCGCACGGTCCGTACTTCACTAGAAATATCGTCATCATGGAAGATGAGACGGGCAGAGTAGGGGTTGGTGAGGTCCCAGGCGGTGAGCAGATCAAGTCAACAATTGAGGAATGTGAATCAATCATTGTAGGCAGTGAGATTGGCGCATACCGCAGAACCCTTAACTCCGTACGAGGTCGCTACTCTCACCTCGATACCGCAGGTCGAGGTACTCAGACTTTTGATCTCCGAACCACAGTTCATGTCATCACTGCGATCGAAGCAGCCTTACTAGACCTGCTAGGGAAATATTTAGGACTTAGTGTCGCTGAGCTTTTGGGTGAAGGAAAACAAAGAAATCGAGTAAACGCTCTGGGATACCTTTTTTTCATCGGGGATCGAAACAAGACTGATCTCGACTATAGAACTGAAGCTGAGTCCGATGATGCTTGGATCCGTCTTCGAAACGAAGAAGCTCTTACTCCTGAAGCTGTAGTAACGCTGGCTGAAGCCGCCCACAAGCGTTATGGATTTAAAGATTTCAAACTTAAAGGAGGCGCTCTACCCGGAGAGGAGGAAATTGAGGTAATCAAGGCTCTGGCGGATCACTTTCCTGAGGCCAGAATCACTATCGACCCTAACGGCGCCTGGATGCTTGAAGATGCTATTCGCCTATGCAAAGGATTGGATTCAGTACTAACTTACGCGGAGGATCCCTGCGGTGCCGAAGGGAGATTTTCTGGCCGCGAGGTGATGGCAGAATTTCGACGAGCGACAGGTTTAAAAACGGCCACTAACATGATTGCCACTGACTGGAGAGAAATGGCTCACACAATCTTGCTCCAGTCTGTTGATATTCCACTCGCAGACCCACACTTCTGGACTATGCAAGGATCAGTAAGAGTAGCCCAGATGTGCCATGAATGGGGTTTAACGTGGGGTTCACACTCAAACAATCATTTCGATATTTCTCTAGCGATGTTCACCCATGTAGCAGCTGCTGCGCCGGGTGAAATCACGGCAATAGATACCCATTGGATATGGCAAGATGGGCAAGCTTTGACTAAGAACCCTCCCAGGATAATTGCCGGCCAAATTGAAGTTCCAACTGCCCCGGGCCTTGGAATCGAGATCGATATGGACGCCCTAGAATCTGCACATCAGATTTATTTGGAGCATGGTCTTGGATCTAGGGACGACTCACGTGCAATGCAATTTCTTATATCCGGTTGGAATTTCAATAACAAAAGGCCTGCGCTAGACAGGTGACAGAAATCCATGTTGCTCGCCTTCTAGTAACGCAGAACACCCAGAACAATGTATACCAGTTGATGAACTTAATCATTGACCGTATAAATACAGACCATTTAAATATAATTACTCGATATATTTTTCGGTTGCAAGTCCTTTAAATATCGATTTACATTATTGCCATAAGTCTTCAAATCTAGGCATTCCAGCGGTCCAAAACACTAAGGGCAAGAAGGCAACAAAGGTCGTCTGTTTGAGTTTTCACATATAGTCAAGCCGTTGAAAAATGGAAAGGGAACAATGATGAGCAAGGTCGCATATATTCAGGTCATCAACTTTAATCTTGAGGGTATTACGCGCGATGATTTTATGGGTGTTGCAAATGAAGTGGCACCAAATTTCGCCCAGCTCCCCGGTTTAATTTCAAAAGCTTGGCTAAGTGACGAAGCCAACAATACCTACGGTGGTGTGTACTACTGGGAGAGTCAAGAAGCTTGTGAAGCATACCGAAGCGGTGATCTCTATGCTGAGGCCTTAGCAAACAATCCCAACTTTACCAACTTATCAGATAAAGGATTTGATGTTTTGGAAGGTCCCAGTCAGGTTACTCATTTGTAAGACCTAGAATAGGTGCATAGGAGTTATCACGAGAATCACAGGACCTTAAACACGCACCTATCCACTTGTCTTAGCGCATGGCGAATATCACCGACCTTATTTATGTAGGGTAACCAAATACTTTAATCTATTTATTTCATGGTTATAGGCAATACCCTAAATCAAATAAGACTCCCCGACCAAGAAAATGCACAATGCCCGAATATACATTTAATTCAACTACAACTAATTTAAATTACTTCCATAATGGCGTTGAATCTGACAAAGCGATTTTCCTTATTCCAGGAGGCTGGAGCGATTGGAGAGGTTGGTTAAAATTTACAGAAGAGTTTAATCAATATTCACTTTATGCAATTGATCCACCAGGCAGGGGTAAAAGTGGAGATTTAGACAATTTTGATTTCGAATTTTTTGTTCGACCAATGGTGGAATTTATTCAATCAATTAATCATCCCCATTCTTATGTCATCGGTCACTCATATGGTGCATTAATGGCATGCGAAATAGGCATGCAAATTGGCGAGAAATTATCAGGGTTATTAGCAGAAGATCCAGGCTGGATAATTACTTACGATGGATCAGACATTAAAGATTGGGGACCTGTCCCTATTGCCCTGAAACATAAACAAAATTGGAAAACATCTGTAGATGCCGTGTACAGCATGAATGGGCCTGATAAAGATTCATGGACCGTAGATTCAGTTATGTTTGCACTCAGTTTTTATGAAGCTTCACTAAATAGCATGAAGTTGCTTAACGTTGAAGATAATCAAGATTATGAAAGAATTTGCCGTGGATTAAAAGTGAACACTTATGTCGCACGAGCTAACACTGAAAAAGGTGGAATGATTCCTGATGAAGTAATGGGCAAAGTAGAAAATTTAAATCCTCTAATTGAGTTCCATGAGTTTGATACAGGCCATGGAATTAGATTTGAAATGCCAAATGAATATTATGATTTGGTAAATAAAATGTTGAATCGCAATACCGATATCAAAAAGAGTTGATCCAGCCATCGTTGACGGCGATCCAAACTACGGACCCTAATTTTTCCCGAAATTGTCTTTCTAAGACCGCGGATGCTTCCGAGCTGGTGGTTCAAATTTATTCCCGGTAATCTCTTCGTAAATTTGATCGCCAAGCCCTTGAAGAAACTCTAAATGTTCTTCCTTACCTTTTTGAGGCGTGTAATTAAAAATATCTCTTCCAGTAGATTCATAGAATTCAATACCAGCTTTTGAATCCATTAATCTTTCGAAATGTAAACGGTAATAATATTCTTCTTTTCCTACTCTTCCTAATCGGTAATCGGTATTAATTCTGCCTAATAGTATGTAGAAGAAATTCTCTAGAGCAGATGCTTCTTCAGAGCTTAAAGAGTTAAACCCTTTATGTCTCTTATCGTATATTTTTCTGAAATCATCATTTTTTATTACAAGGTAAATTTCATCTATCATCATTTGCCAAGATCTTAGTGATAAATCTCTTTCAGCGTCTTGATGAGCGATATCCAGATTCTTTTTTTGAAGTCGTAATTGCCAAAGTAAAGCTAAGGCAACAATCAGCGTTGCCGTTCCTGTAATAATCTGAGCAATTTCGCCTATATCCATTCCTACATCATATCGAAGAAATTCGATACATTATCGAATTCTTGGCACACTGACCCCACATGATTACGGTGTCGGCATAATAGCCGCCATTCCACCGAAACTAGGCATGTTGCTTAGGTTATTGCCCGTTCGAAAGTTCTGAAACCACTCGTAGGGCGCTCAGTACTGCGGATTCTAGACCTGAGTTTTCGGTATAGTCCCCACAGTAGTGGATGTTGTTGTGGGGGGAACGTATATCGTCGATCGCATCCAACCTGCCAATCCGCCACGGACAGATCGCATATGGCCAATGTTTAAGGGAGCGTTCCAGTACGAGTCCGCGAGCAGCGGGGAAGATATGGAACAGGTCATTTTCAAATACTTCTAGTGCCGCATCATCTGACATCTGTTGAAGCGTTCGTGATCCATGATCCCCAGCGTACAACCTAATCAATCCACGACCGTCTTGCAGTTTGACATCTTCGGAAAAAGTAAAGGTCGGATCTCCGATTCCTATCGTCGTCATTCCAACCACTGGGACACGCCAATTTCCTTTGCCAAAGAAGTGCTCAGAGGGCTTATCGACCAGAAATGCCGCTGATGACATCGCGCCGTATTCGCACTGTGCCAACGCAGCTCGCTTAGCATCGGGTAGATCACGAAGAACACTAAGTGCCACGGGGGCCGGAACGGCCATGACACACTTACGAGCTTGGACACTATGCGTTGTTCCGTTTTGCTCGTACTGGATTGCTACGCCCGTATCGCTTGAAGCGACTCTTATCACGCTTGCACCTGTCTCCACTCTGGCTGCGGTTTGGTTAGCGAGTGCTCGTGTAACCTCGACCGTACCGCCCTCCACGAAAAATTCGTCGGCTGCGTGGTGAAGAAACGTGTTGACAGGCTGGAACGACGCGACCTGATCGGCACGGAGCGTGCTGGACGATTTAGAAATCGAATCCCAAAGTGCCTTCACATCCGGATCACGAATGTTCAACAGGTCAACGAGAGTTTTCTCATCCAACTCTAGGAATTTCGGATCACGCGAGCGAGGGGACTTATCCACAACATCGCTGTAACGAGATCGTATACGCAGGATTTTTAGGCCCATCTTAATTTTCTCTACCAATGGAATCGGTAGATCCAGCAGATACTTGAACTCCGATGAAGCGATAACAAACTTGTCATTGATATACGTGGACGTTTTTGTCTTATTGATGAGAGTCAGCTCTAAGCCTAACTCGTCAGCCAGCTTGGCGACGTTAGTCTCACCTCCAGGAATCATCTGGGCTCCCTGATTGAAGACATATGGACCCATGTTGACTGAAAGTGTACGCCCTCCGACAACTGGCTCTTTTTCAAGAAGCAAAACGTTATTGTTCTCGATTCGGTATGCGACAGTCAAACCTGCAATCCCGCCACCGACAACAACGACATCATAAGTCTGTAATGCACTGGTCGAAACATTTGATTGGGTAGTCATATAAACGAGAGATTATCGG
>VFGZ01000064.1 GCA_009392215.1 SAR202 cluster bacterium
CCCTGATGTCCGTCTACGAAAACATCCCCAAGCCGGGCGCGCCCTATGATCGTCGTCCGAACCATCAAAAGCGACACGAGCAAGACATCGTGAATTTTTACATCGGCACCACCCGCGGCAACGCTATGTGGGACCTCACCTGGGTGTATGCCGGGCAGCCGTTCGTCCCCCGCGGCCCGGATGGCAGCTTTGACAAGGACATGATTTTTCCCGCCTCACAAATTGTCACCCACAAAGACCGCCACTGGGTGTACTACAACGGTTTCCGCGAGCGCCACGGTATCCCCGACCGAGGTCCGCACGGCATCGGCCTGGCCACCCTCAAGCGCGACCGCTTCATCAGCTTCACCGCCACAGGGGCGGAGCCCGGGATGATTTTGATCAAGCCCTTCAGGCTCGAGGGTAGCCGACTGCAGGTCAACGGGCAGGGCGACAACATCCGCGTGGAGGTACTCGACAAAACCGGCCGGATCACCCACACCGCCGAGTCAGGCAAACTGGACGCCCTGCGCTGGGAACCGCGCTGGCAAGGTGGACGCGACTTGGGTTCGGCAAAAGGCGAAATCATCCAACTGCGGTTCCACCTGAAAAACGGCCGGCTGTATGCCTTTCAAGTTATCAACAACCCGTCGCGTTAGACGTTCTTCCTAAGCTCTTTGACGCTACGTTCTGGAATCATAATTTGATTGCAGGATTGCAGCGGTTTAAAAAAGCGATTGTCTCCTTGAAAATCATAACTCTTTCTTCAACAGAGAAATTTCCATGCTTTTTATCCGGAATCGAAACCAGCTTTTCCATCACGCCGGCATTTCGAAGTTTTTTGTGCAATAACTCAGCTTGGTTAAAGGGAACCGCAGGGTCGATCGTACCGTGAATTGTCAGTACCGGAACACCTCCGCTGCGAACGTAATTAACAGGCGACAACGAGTAGATTAATTCTTCATAATCATCATTAGGGTCAAACCAGTCGTGTGGCGTTTTATAGACACTTCTTTGATAAGGATCTTGAAGAGAAAAATCTGTGCTTCCAAACCAGTTGATGATAGCGGCAACTCGGTTTGTTTTATCCACAACGTATTTACCCCCACATAGGGAATCGCCCTCCATCAGCATGCCAGTCAATAATGCGAGATGGCCACCGGCAGAATCGCCTGAAACCACTATTCGATCGGTATCAATTTGATATTTTTCTGCGTTCTCGAATACCCAATCCAGCGCCTTTAAACAATCAGCGACCGCTGCTGGGGCCTTCGCTTCGTGTGACAATCGGTAGTTAATATTTACGACGATCCAGTCACGGGCAATAAAGGGCAAAATCCTCAGCTGACGAGACTCTTTGTCGTCCACAACAAACCCGCCTCCATGGATGTAAAAAAAGACCGGCCTTTTGCCTAAACCATGATCTCCCCACCAAGGCGGGCCGGCCATCCAAGCATCTGGAAGATGGATATCCAATTTGAGATCCATCCCATCTACGGTATGATACACGATGTCTCGTTCCAGTCTGGATTTCCATGGCATCGATGTCACAAAATCGATTGAATTCGTTTTATGGGTGGCACACCCAGTCAGCAACACCACGGCGATCGTAAAAATGAAGTATTTCATTGTTTCTCAGAGTCTAATTGTTCACCAGTTATCGCACCATGTTTGCGTAGTATTTGAGCAACAGCGGTTTGCTTATATTTGATCGCTTCATCCAATGGCGTTTTTCCGTATCTGGCTCTTATATTTACATTCGCTCCATGTTCAACCAGTAGTTTGAGAATCCTGTTACGGCCATAAATGGCGGCATTGTGCAATGGACTTGTTCCAGTCTCAGTTTGGGCATTTAAATCCGCACCATGAGTTATGAGTAGTTTGACGATACCGTAGTTGTTTAAATCGACTCCAGAAAGTAACGGAGTGACTTGGACGATATTTTTCGCGTTAACGTCCGCACCTTTTTCGAGAAGTAGCTCGACGATCTGGATATTTCCACCTTCGACAGCGAATAGCAATGGCGTTCCCAAGTTGTGTGTGGGTGGCTTTTCACCGGGGAGAAAGTATTTGGAGTTAACGTCCACACCATTTTTCAGAAAATCGCGTACCGCTTCCAAATCGCCAGCATTGGCTGCTTTGTGAATGACTCCGTTCTCAGCGGGGTTCACACCTTGGAAAGTAGATTGACACCCCGCCAGTAGTAAAATTGTGAATGGTATAATTGACGCAACTTTCATCTTCTATAATGTAATTTTTTATTATTTTGTTACATTAGGAGCCAATTTCTCGCTTTCTGCTTGTTTAAGCAATGTTGAATTATGAAGTAATGGCCATTACCTTGATCACACTTAAGGTTTTATCTGAAGTGTCGAGGTAGGGGATGCTTGAAGATAGTACGCGCGAAAGGAGTCGAACCTTCACTCCCGAGGGAACCGGATCCTAAATCCGCCGCAGTCATCTAAAAAACTTTCTTTCCAAGGAAATACGCGGCCTGTTTTCAGTTTGTGCCGATTAATTTGACAACTTTCAGCGAATTACCGGCACAAAAGTCAGTTCAGACGGGACGAACTCAAACAAGGCTCATCTAATCCAGCAAGCTAATTCCGAATAGGCGGCGGGGGGCTTCCCAACTCCACGCGATCAATTCATCAACGATGGATTTGTGCTTGGAGAATTTTGGTCAAAAAGGAGATGCAGTGAGGCATCATCAACCGCAATGAACAATTAACTGATAGTCTCGGTTTGGAGAAACCAAAAGAAGGCACAAATTAATTTTTTGGTCGTAGATCGTTAATGAAATCCCCGCTGATATAATTTGGTTTAATCGTCTTCTGAGT
>VFGZ01000065.1 GCA_009392215.1 SAR202 cluster bacterium
CGGGAATGAAGGAATTAAATGAAAGCCGCACGTCAATGTATGGGAGACCATAAAAATGCGGCATCAGCGGAAAGCTGCGCAAATTACGGTAGCCATAATTATGGCGTTGATAAGCCCATATAGAATCTGTCACCAATTCACGGTAGAGCGATAAAGCCAAAGGCTTGGGCCGAACACCGATAATTTCTGCAGGATTCCAGTCCGGCATCACGCCATAGACAGTGCGATGTCCCATCAAAAAAGGATGGGGACGCATTCCGCGTTCCACCTTGTCGTAGATGCATTGCAAACGCTCCGACTGCTCGGAAGCAGATTCCGGATTCCGCGACAGGACCAGTGGGCGTGCCTGCAAAAGCCAGAGTACTTGGTTCTCTCCTTCATTGGTCACAGCAAACTCACAATCTATCGGAGCATCCTTGAATAAAGTCAGTAACTCATCCAGCAAGCCCAAAACTCCGGAGAGCTTGCCGGGCGGATTCACAGATGAATTGGCTGCCTGCTGCCAGGTACTTCCGCCCAGACCTCCAGTCACAACAGCTGTATCTACGCCTTCTGACCAGTTCACCATCCGATATGGGGAGCACGTATTGGGATCATGTGAGAAAGCCACTCCGGAACGCAGGACATTCTGTAACATTGGCTGCACGAGCACTTCATCGCCAGGATCCGCCGAATCATAGGATGCAATCACTTGCTCAATGGCACCCCTCAGTTCTTTGGATGGTATATTTTGAAGGGATAAGAATGCTCCAGCTTTTGATTCGGCCATACCATCCTCGTGCAGGCAACTTGAACGCACTATAAATGGAACGTCGCCCAGTTCAGCCTGAACTCGTCTCAAGCAATCATTGCGATCCCCTTGCCAATCACCCACGGTAAAAAAAACTGAAGATGCAATTCGGGCCGAATGCAACTTCCCCTGCAAGTTCGCTAGCGTTCTGGCTTTAGTGGAAAAGGTGAGTGACACCGATTAGTCTTTTTTCAGGGCCGACCAGGCGCGGGTTAGGTATGTAGCCTCGATGACATCTAATCCATCAAGTCGCCGTTCGACATACCTCAGGAAGGTATCAAATTTTTCCGCGCCAAGTTGAACACGCAGATCATTTACGGAACGCCACGCTCCCAGGTAACGCTCCGAACTCATCTTAATAACGTGGAGACCTTCCAAATAAACAACGTCCTCAAAGTATGCAGAAGCCCGCAGCTTGGCCGTCAGAGTATCCGTAATACCCGAAAGCCCAGAGGATACTCGCTTGATATCAGCTCGCAGAGTTTTAAGATATTTTTCGATTTCTATTAGTAATGGATTTACTTCAATCACGCGAGGGTTCCAGAGAGCAGTAAACCTTCCTCCCTTCCTTAAAACTCGATGGAACTCTTTGGTTGCCAGTCCAAAATCAGCCCAGTGAAAGGACGAGGCCATCGTCAGCCAATCACAAGACTCGTCCGGCAACCCAGTTTTTTCAGCATTCCCGTCAATCCACTTTATGGATACTTCGGAGCTATCCAAAATGCCATGCTTGCGCATATCATCATTGGGCTCAATCGCTACAGATGATCTGACACCCCCTGAATTGACCATCCTTGTCCAGATTCCTGTTCCTGCTCCAACATCCACAAAATCAATATCCCCAATTGGCTTATCAAACATTCCCAAGAGTGCAGACAAAATCGAGGGGCAATAATCCGGCCTGTTATTTGAATAATCGCTTGCCAACCCGGTGAAGTCCCCGAATTTTAAGTTGCCCACATTCATTGTCTTTCTTGTTTTTGGATCAGTCATTTGGATGGCAATCTTGGATCAAACCCATTCAGTATCACCTTCAACCGGCATCCTCTTTATATATCCTTTGTCAGTTAAGATTCCCAAAACTCACCAATATGCTGACTTCTGTTTACCCTGCAGCAAGCCTAGTTTAATAAGAAGGCTGCCGATGCATTGGAGAAGCCATAATTGTAATTAGAATACTCCCGGAAGAGTTCTTCATTATTCCCGGAAACATACCAATCCATCCATTTATCCAACACTGGCAAATCCTCATAAATCTCATTTTTCCAAAGGGTGTGAAAATTAGAGTAGAAATATGCAGGATTCGAAGAGGTATAATTCTGAATCTTTGAATCATCGATGCGTTGGAATAAGAATCCCTGTTCCTCTTCCGTTAGTGAATAATTACTGGAGCCAACCGTTATGTCTGAATTTCCGTCCGTTATTTGTTGCAAGGAAGAACCTGCATATAAGAGCTCGTTTGATGGCGTATCTTGTGGCAACTCGTTTTGATCTGTGTTCAAATAGGAACAGTATTCTAAATCCAAATGTTCCATAAGGCGCGCCATGGTCTCATCGCGAAATCCACCTTTCATGTGCTCAAAGAGAATTGGATAATAAATAGCTTTTCTTGAATATTCATAACTTGCAACCAGCCAGGAAAAAATAGCGCGTGCCAATTCTCTTTTCAGTGCCATCTCACACATTCTATAATCTGTGGGAGATGTGGTCTTGAATAAATGGAAAAGAAGCATGTTTTTCTTGGATGCCAACATATCAAGTGGAGATCTAATCGTAGTCACCACCTTGACAGAGTAGGCAGATAATAAACCGGCTCCCAGCACATATGAATGATCGTCATGAAGGCAGTAATATGCTTGAGAAACCTCCTTTTTCATTCTCAAGGAGGTATGGAGAATGTCGATCGCCCTATCCAAACTGGATTGCCCTCTTTCAGTTGACTGAGTTGAACTTAATGCCCCGCCATTACATTCAACCCCTTGCCGACACAACGTCTCTATTTGGATGTTTGACCATTGTGTCTCAGTCGTAACATTGACCGGGGTCGTTGTTTTCTCCAGTAAGCATTCACTGAATTCCTCATTTGACATGACACAATGCGTGGCCGGAAATCCCAAAGGATCGGAGCATGCAAATTGAATCCTAAATGGAGGAAAAAAAATATCTGGATGACCGTAAATCAACTGATACAACAAACTTGTCCCAGAGCGAGACATTGAATTAATAAACAAGTACCTTGCTTTTTGATCCATCAGAATGAAATTATCGGAATTTCAAAGCGATTCAAGCAATTCGCACAATCTATACCGCCCTCCCTGTGAACTGTCTCCTCGATGGTCAATTAATTTTTTGGGGCACTTGTGAATGTCCCGGGTTCGTTCGTAACGATCCATAGATTCAGTGTTCAGGAAGACATGAATTGGATGGAAATTAAATACTCTTATACCTGAACAACCGACAAGCCTTTTAAAAGGAGTATTCTCTTTGTTAATAAAGGCCACATCGTCCTCCCAAAAGTAAGGCACACGTGTCAGGCCATTCCAAAATTTCCATGGCCTAAGGCGCAACCCAACCTCATGAGGTATGAAATGATTACAGTCATGAGTCAGGCCTTTTTCCTTAAACAAATCAAGCAGCACGGAACTCTGAGTCATCGAATGGCTACGTACTGATTTGGCTTCTGGAACAACCTCTAAAATGCCCTCAATCACCTCTTCCGCTGTGGCTCCCATGCGAGCATCTCCTTGTAAAAGGAAATTGAAGTTAGGGTGAATGCCTAACTCAAATCGAGGATTAGACCTGAGTGAGCTAAGTACATGAGTTTCATGTGTGACAAACCACGTAGCACATACTCCAGCCTTCTCCACTATTTGAATTGTATCCGCCAAAATGTCATCATGCGCCCAATCAATATCAATAGTTAGATATACTTTCTTCTCCCATGTTTGAGGCCGTTCAAAATCTATGGAACTTATCGTGGCTGTTGGTGCACGTGCTTCATTATTTGTGTTTTTGTCGCTCATGCTAACGACACTCTCAGGCCTATTGCGATCCCAGCTGTTGTCCGCCATCGTTAAGAATTTCATTCATATTCTCAGATGTATAGTTACGCCCGCAAAATGAAATTTCTTCTAATTTCAGGTTATGCTCTCCTGCGGAAACAAAGAAACCTTCACCATCCTTCCTAATCATTCCTGTTTCCCATCCCTCTACTTCAATGGTGTTCCGCGCAGCCCAAATGCTCAAACGCTCTCCATCCAAAATTGTAAAGGCCCCTGGGTATGGTCGTGTTTGTGCCCGAATAAATCTTTCGATAAAGCCCGCATCAAGATTCCAGTCAATTTTCCCATCATCAGGAACGCGTTGGGGGAATACCCGCCGATTTGACTCATCCTGAGGATTTAACTCCAGAGAACCAGTAGTCATCTCCGGCAAATGCCGACTCAATAATTCCAAGCCTCGCTCTTCAATCCGTTTATATAGGGAAGAAATCGTGTCATGTGGGTATATGGGTTCCTCAACCTGTCCGGCAATCGGGCCTGAATCGACTCCATCATCCAATTGGAACAAGGTTATACCAGTTTTTGTTTCACCATTGATCATCGCCCAGACCAGCGGGGCACCTCCACTATAATCGGGCAGCAAAGAAGCATGCAGCCCAAAAGCCGGAGCCATATCACGCCATGATTTAGGGATCATGTGGTACCAACCAGCTACGATAAATGCTTGTGGTTTCCATTGGCGCACCTTTTCCGGCAATCCAGGATCATTCATCCCAGATATGATGGTCTCAAGTGGAATGTCTTGATGAATGCAAAAAGAGGAGACATCTGCATGCAAAACATTAGTAACCCCTTCTGGCCTGTATGAAATGGTAAACTCAGAAGGAGCCGTCACCACCCCCGTTACCGTGCAGCATTTTAACTCACTCAAAAGCTGCAGGCATCTAAGTCCAAACTTGCTGGATCCGATGAAAACGAGCCTCATGCAAATCCAGTTTCAAGCCAGGCTTCAACATTCAATAGTGACCAGATCAGCAATCGCCGATTCTGTTTCCCTTCAAGATGCTGGTTAACCAGCGTTTTGACAACTGATCGATCTAGTAAATCATATATTCTGGGTTCACCCTCAAACAACTTCTGCCTGACAAAATCGATACTTTCTCCCTTAAACCAACTGGCATCCGGAGAAGAAAACCCCTGCTTGGCAGCACCTGTGATAGAGTCAGAGACATAATTTCCCATCACGTCTCGGAGAATCTGCTTGCCGTCATTGGTTTTTTCAAAGTACTGACCCCGTTTGTTGCCAGGATTATTTTCATTGATTTTGACCACTTCTCTCAGGTTGTTTAGTTTTAAACCCACCGGACAGCGAGCGGCAAAATCCACCAAATCGTTGTCTAAAAAGGGTACCCTCGTTTCCAATCCATGGGCCATGGATAATTTGTCTTCCACTACCAACAGGCCATGCAGAAATGTCTTTGCCTCGAAATAAAGAGAATGATTGATGTAATCTTCCGGTTTATTGAGCTCATTCTTATGGCTCAAAAAAACATCGCGGAAGATATCACGGGTCCAGACATCTTTTACCTCATACCAGACAGGGGCAAAAACTTGCTGAACATCTGTGTTGGGGATCAGTCGCTGCCAGAAAAGGTAATACTGGTCAATGTAGTGTTCAAAGTCGTCATTTACCAGTGCCCGGTAATAACGCCACGGGTATCCGCCAAAAAGTTCATCCCCGCCTGTGCCAGATAAAACTACCTTTACAAATTTACCGGCCAGACCTGCCACATAATAATTGGGGTAACTCTGGCCAACTCTCGGTTCCTCCAAATGCCAAGCGAATTTGGGCATACACCTCTCCATATCACCCGCCTTAAGCACCATTTCGTAGTGCTCGGTCTTGTAGAGCGCTGACATGGCCTCGGCCTTTTCTCGCTCATCAAAGCCAAGTTCCATTCCTGACGCGGATGAGAGGTCAAAGCCACAAGTAAAGGTTTTGATGTAAGGCAGTTCTCTCGAGGCCAAAGCCGTAAGCGTGCCAGAATCCATTCCTCCAGAGAGATAGGAACCCAATTCCACATCTGTAACCAATTGACGACTAACAGCCTGCTTCAGTAGTCGGTTGAGTTCTTCCTCATACTCCCGCCTGTCCTTTGGCTCTTTCGGCTCTTCAAAGTGGTAATCCCAATAGGGATTAAGTTGTAAGGCAGTGAACCCGGGGTTTAGCGAGAGTTGCCCACAGGTAGCCGGAGGAAACATTTTTACACCCTCGAGCAAGGTGCGGTCCGTGAAGATGTTCTGGAACGTAAAATATTCCAGCAGCGCTTTCTTATCGATTTCCTTTTTTGCCTCGGGGTGTTCCAGTATGGCCTTCTGCTCCGAGCCAAAGAGAAAGGTGTCACCCCACTGAGCATAGTAAAGGGGCTTGATGCCGTAACGGTCCCGTGCCAAGTGCAGGGTGTTCTCCTTACGATCCCACACGGCAAACGCAAACATGCCATTAAAGCGGTGCACACATTTCGGCCCCCATTCAGCAAAGGCATGGAGCACTACTTCGCTATCTGTCTGGGATTTAAACCAATAGCCGGCGACCCTCAGTTCGCTGCGTAGTTTCTGAAAATTGTACACCTCGCCGTTGTAGCTGAGCACATAACGATGATCAGCAGATATCATGGGTTGATGACCTGCGGACGACAGATCGATGATAGCCAGTCGCCGATGCCCGATACCCACGTTCTCTTCGGCCCAGTGCCCTTCCCCATCCGGCCCTCGATGAGAAATGGCATCGGTCATTTTCTTCAAAATCTCGCCAGATGCAGGAGATCCATCCAAGTGCAAGATGCCGACTATACCGCACATAACATTGATTACAGCGAAAAACTCATTCACCGGCCATCGACACGTCTTATTTCATTAACCACTCGCGAGTAGTCTGTCTCGCTCATTCGATTGTGGAGCGGTAAAGCCATTGTCTGATGAGCACATTCTGTCGCGACAGGACAATCTGCCTTGAATCCACTATACGCGCCCAGATCGGTGACCGCATGAGTCCCAGGGCGGGTCGATATTCCCTCCGCATAGAGCCGGTCCATTATTTCGTTCCGCGAAATTGGAGCAGCCGAACTTACCCGCGTCACAAAGGCCTGCCATGAATGTCGGCCTTTGTCTGGTTCTCGCGGACAGTATAACCATTCAACATCAATCAGCTCATTACGATACCAATCTGCCCATTTCGAGCGTTCACTGATAAACCCATCAAGCTTGTTTAACTGTTCCAAACCCACGGCTCCCTGCAGATCGGTCATCCGGTAATTGAAGCCAAACTCATCGAAAGAGGGCAGTTCATATGGCTTTAGACTGTTGTGGCGAATTTCTTCAGGAATACTGGCGCCATGATTACGAAAACGACAAAGGGTCGCGGCCAATTCATCATTGTTGGTTGTAATCATACCTCCTTCACCGGTCGTCATCGGTTTGCGCGGATGAAAGGAAAAAACAGCCGCATCACCTAAACCCCCTGCATTTGATTCACAATAGCACGCACCCGCAGCACACGCCGCATCCTCGAGAATCTTGATATGATCTGGTAAAGCTTCACGGATGGCATCCATGTCAGCACAGAGCCCGAAGAGGTGAACGGGGATAATGGCACGAGTGCGATTGGTGATTGCGGCCTCTATTCGCGTAAAGTCGATGTTGTAGGTTTCGCGATTGACATCAACAAACACAGGAGTTGCGCCACAGTGAATGACGGCGTTGGCAGTAGCAACCCAAGTGAAAGCGGGAACAATCACCTCGTCGTCAGGGCCGATTCCCATGGCGTGAAGCGCTAGGTGAAGGCCGGTGGTGCAAGAGGTAACGGCGATGGCGTGCTGGACGCCGTGCATCTCTGCGAAATGTTTCTCGAAAGCAGCGACGTGCGGGCCTTGCGTCAGCCAACCGGATTCAATTACTTCACGGACAGCTTGGATTTCCTCCTCACCAATGAAGGGGGAAGCGATAGGGATTTGCCTGGTTTCAGTTTGTGGCATCGCGCCAGTCGATGAGTTTCTGGAGGCCGTCGCGC
>VFGZ01000066.1 GCA_009392215.1 SAR202 cluster bacterium
GTTATCTACTGAAATATGGCATGGGTCTGAATTAAGGTCTGCTGTGCCAGTTGTAGTTAGGGAACCTGTTCTCGAGTCGATTTTAAAGCTTGCGAGTTTAAACTGCTCTCGAAGGCCTGCGTAAGCGTGTTCGCCGTTGGGTGAAACAGCAAATGGGGATGGCCCTCCCGGCACATATATATCTTCCTGATGAGTTAGGGCACCATCTGCAGGGTCAAAATTGTAAATAGCGATCCTGTCATCGCCTCTTAAGGTTATATATACGCGTTGCAATTAATTTCTCGCATTTATTTATTTTGGTTGTTGGCTACTGATATTAGTCAGTTTTTTAGGGCTGAATTTTCATTTTGTAGTTTTTGGGACCGATCCGGGGTCATAGTCCCATAACTGTTTGGTGTTTTCGGCCTGCCATTCTTCCGATACGGAGCCGGCATATGGAGCCTGTTCAAATCTTGGTGGAGATTCCACTATTCGCGGGTCTTCTTGCTTGAGCAGCAGGTTCATAAGTTGGGTGTTCAATTTTTCTCGAATCTTTATGTACTCGGGCTTATAAGCTACATTTGACAGGTAGTCCGGATCTGAACGCAGGTCGTAGAGTTCCTCCTGAGGTCTTTTACCGAAACCGAGTTCAAAAAGTGGATGCACATCTTTTTTTGCTCGGTTATATATCATCCAAACTTTTGTAGGACTTTTATCTATGTCTGCATAAACCGAGTGATAGTTCGTAAGGATTTCTTCTCTTGGAGGAGGAGTGGTATTCGGATCATCGAGACCTTCGGGATCTCCTACTGGCCACCGATCGGGTTCGAAATTATAGATGTATAGAAAATCATCTGTGCGGATCGCCCGTTGTGGGTATGGAAGGCCGCCCTCTCGGGCAAGGTTGTGTCGTTCCCGACCAGTGACTACGAATGATCGTTCGGAATCAACACGTCCACTGACATTTGATTTTAGTAGTGGGAGCAGGCTGTTTGCTGTCATGTCTTCAGGTTCTTCGACACCTGCAGCCTCAAGGAATGTTGGGGCTAGATCCATCAGGTTTACGAAGTCATTAATTGTCCTGCCTGAAGAAATTACTTCAGGCCATCGAACAGCCATCGCGACTTCGGTCCCGAGGTTATAGAGATTAGTTTTCGCTCTAGGAAATCCTGGTATTCCGTGATCGCCACTCACGACGATCAAGGTGTTATCCAATTCTCCTGCCTTTTCCAATCGGTCGATAATTACCCCTAATCCGGCATCTACAGCCAGGCATTCACCGAGGTAATCATTGAAGTCTTCTCTTACCTCGTGTACATCCGGTAGAAAAGATGGCATTCGCCCGGTCAGATCATCCGGGTCTAGCCCCCAGAGGTCTTTCCCTGAACCTTGTTCCCAGGTTCGGTGTGTGTTGGTTGGACCCCACCAGTAGCAGAAGGGCTGGTCATTTGATCGAGTTTCTAGGAAGCTATCGAAGTTATTGCCAGTTTCGTCCAAAAGTTCCTTTTTTGCATCCTCAATGGTCTGCTCGGCTGGTCTTTTAGTTACTTCTTCAGAAAAACTGTTGAATCTGATTCCAGCTGATTCATAGCGCGTTCTTGCACCACCGTACGGAGCATTGACCGCGACGCCTGGAGACCACACTTTGTAGGTGTAGCCGATATGGTAGCCAGCTTTTTCCAGTAGTAATGGGTACGTAGGTATGGTCTCGTCCCATCGGGCGCCTTGCAGGATTGCCCCCATTCCTGTCTGCCAAAAGTATCTGCCCGTTAGAATCGAGCTTCTACATGGTGTGCAACTTGGGGCGGGGACATGGGCGTTAAGAAATATGGTTCCTTCATCTGCGATTCGATCGAAGTTTGGTGTGTCTATGAGCTCGTGGATCGAGCTTTCGCCTGGCTGGTCACGATATGCGCTGGCGTATCTACCCCAGTCATCAGCAAAAGCAAAAACGATATTTGGCTGCAAAATTGACTCCATGGCCTGTGCGACAACAGATAGGACAATTTGGGAATAGTCTTATGAAACAGCCGGTATTATATGGACGCTTTGCGTGATTATGGCGGTTTAATCGTTATTGAGTTTAGACTTCGTAGCGCTTCAAAAGATGTTTGGCGATCACCAGTCGCTGGATCTCATTAGTGCCCTCGCCAATGATCATCAACGGAGCATCCCGATAATAACGTTCGACAGGCTGGTCTTTAATGAATCCATATCCGCCGTGGATTCTCATCGCATCCATGGTCACTTCTCCACATATTTCGCTTGCATAGAGTTTTGCCATACCTGCCTCGACATCTACTCTTTCACCACGGTCTTTTCGTCGAGCTGCATCGTTGGTCATAAGACGAGCGGCGTGGATCTTTGTTCCCATATCAGCCAACATGTTTTGAATGGATTGTCGTGTTGAAATAGCGCGCCCGAACGTTTCCCTCTGTTGTGAATACATGATCGCTGCATCGAATGCTGCCTGAGCAACTCCGACGGCTCTTGCTGCGACATTTATACGGCCGGTCTCCAACCCATCCATTATCTGATAGAAACCTTCACCTTCCCTGTTGCCTATAAGTTCATCGGATGATATTCGATAATCTTTCAAGATTAGTTCGGCGGTATCTATTCCACGATATCCAAGCTTGTTAAGTTTCGCACCTGAAGTTAGTCCTGGACCTTTTTCAGCGATGAAAGCTGATATTCCTTTATGTTGCGGGTTGATTTCCGTATCAGTTTTTGCAGCGAGTAAAAATACATTCCCGTGATGGCCGTTCGTGATGAACTGTTTCGTTCCATTTATGACGTATTCCTCGCCATCACGCATCGCACGGGTTTTTATGCCTGCAACATCGCTTCCGCCACTTGGTTCTGTTAAAGCTAAGCCACCGCGTTTTTTACCGGTTGCCAGATCAGGTAGCCATCTTTGTTTTTGTTTATCAGTACCGTATTTCGATATTGCGAATGCCAGCATCGAATGCGTCCCAATCGGTCCTGTGATCGACATCCATCCTTTAGATAGTTCTTCAAACACCATTGTGAACGTCAGTAAGTCGAGTCCCATACCTCCATATTTCTCAGGCACTACCATCCCGAATAGACCTATCTCAGCCATTTGGTCGACTAGCTCTGTTGGATATGTATCGTCCTCATCGTGTTGGGCCGCTTTCGGAATTACTTCTTTTTGTACGAAATCCTTAACTACAGGTATGAGTTGGGCTCTTATCTCTTGCATTTCATCAAGTGCCATTAATGGCTCCAAACGGTTCGGCTAATTGCTTGCCTGAAGGATATCTGCAAAAAATATAAAGGAGTGTGATCATGCAACACCTTCGACGGAATCTTCCTTAAGAATTGTATTTGCAGGGCAGCAACTACCGTCTTGATTGTGAGCAAATGACGTAGATGTGGCGTTTACTATTTTGACCAGTAATAGCATGACAGGGACTTCGACGAGTACTCCAACGACGGTGGCCATTGCTGCGCCAGACTCGAGTCCGAATATTGAGATCGCTGCAGCAACTGCAAGTTCAAAAAAGTTCGAAGCTCCGATTAACGCCGCGGGTGCGGCAATGTCGTGACTTAGGCCCCATAATTTTGCGACGCCGTATGCGATTCCAAAGACGATCACGGTTTGAAGAATTAACGGTATCGCTACTAATCCAATGTGTATCGGATTATCCAGGATTGTTTCACCTTGGAAAGAAAACAACAGGATTAGTGTGAGTAGTAGGCCAACAATCGTGATTGGCCCGAGTCTGGGTAAGAAAGATCTATCCAGCCACTCTGATCCTTTGTTTCGTATTATCCAAACCCGGGAACAATAGCCGATTGCCAGTGGTATGACTACATAGAGGATTACAGACAGAAAAACTGTATCGTAGGGGACAGTAATGTCTCCGATGCCAAGTAGAAAAATTACTATCGGGGCATAAGCAAAAAGTAGTACAAGGTCATTAACCGTTACCTGCACCAATGTGTAAGCAGCGTTCCCGCGTGTCAGATAACTCCACACAAAAACCATAGCAGTACATGGTGCTGCTCCGAGCAGTATCGCCCCCGCCAGATATTGTGCGCCCAGGTCAGGAGATATCCAGGAGGCGAATACGACTTTTAGGAAAAACCATGCAATGCCAAACATTGTGAGTGGTTTGATTAGCCAGTTGATAATTAAAGTTAAAGCTAATCCGCGCGGGCGCTGACCTACATCTAAGACACTGGAAAAATCTATGCGTACCATCATTGGATAGATCATCAACCAGATCAGTATGGCTACAGGTATAGACACCTGTCTTAGTGTGAATTGACTGAGCGTGTCTGGAAAGGCTGGCAGCAACTCTCCGATGCCCACACCCGCGATGATGCAAAGTGCCACCCACAGTGTGAGGTATTTTCCGAAGAATCCTAGGTCCAAGTTTTTGCCTTAAGGTAACTATATGGGAGAAAAAATATAGCAATATTCCATTAAGTAAATGCTAGTAATGGAACTGGTTAAAAGTGCGCTGTCTATATGCTAACGGGGTAGCTTTATCAGAAAGTACCTTCTTTGA
>VFGZ01000067.1 GCA_009392215.1 SAR202 cluster bacterium
TTATATGAAGTAAATATTCCATTCAAAGAGGCGAATATGAAACGAATGCATATAGTTCGCACTATCGGGCTACTCGCGCTAAGCGTGATGGCAGCAGCGATAGTCGCGGCATGTAGCTCTAGTACCGAGACTATCGTAGAAACGGTAGTCGTCGAGAAAGAAGTAATCAAAGAAGTTCAGGTTGCCGGTGAGGTGGTAGAAGTTGAAGTTGTGAAAGAAGTATTGGTCCCTGGCGAGACAAAAATCGAAACAGTCGTCGAGAAGGTTGTCGAAACTGTAAAAGGTGACAAAGAGGTTGTGCTGCAGACAGTTGTCGTCGAAAAGGAAAAGATTGTAGAAGTCGAGGCCGAAGAGGTTCCGACTTTTTACGGATTACCTTTACCCGCCGTACCTGACTCTGTAGATCCAGCTCCCGCTCCACAGTCAGCCGATGGCACTGTGGTAGTACGTGGCGGACTTGAGCTTCGAGGTTCTGGAATGCCTGGCGACTCATCTGGTGGAATGTTCACCGGCCAGTCGGTAACCGAAAAATTATTCCTTACCGACGCTGCTGGAGAAGCGGTGAATCAGGTAGTGAGTGATTGGACTTTAGCTGATGATCTTTCTAAGCTGACAATCACTTTGAAGCCGGATATTCCGTTCCACTCTGGACCAGACGGTGATGACTTCGGTGTCTTGACTGCTGCCGACGTCGCATGGGCAATAAACACAGGTAACCCTGGTTATAACCCAGAGTCTGCTACCGATGGTGGTGCTAACTGGATTGGATTCATTGGCGACAATGAAGTCCTAGCAGTTGACACATACACTGTGGAAATTCCTATTGACAACTTCGACATCCGTTGGCCTACGTTTATTCTTGGGCAATCTGGATTAGGATTGAGTATCACTAGCAAGAACGCTTATGACACAAAGGGTGAAGACTGGGTGCGGGATAACGTGATTGGCACAGGACCTTTCGAGGTCAAGAACTACTCCCGTGATGATGTTTTGGAACTCACTGCTGTGGAAGGTCACCACAGGATTACACCTGAGGTTAAGACCTACATCTTGAGGGCTATTCCTGACGATGACACCGCCAAAGCAGCACTCCAAACTGGAACAGTAGACGTCTCTGACGTCGCGCTGGACGAGATGACCGCTTTACAGAAAGCTGGATTTGAGGTTCTAAGCGCTGGCGCAGGTAGCTTCCACTCGATCTCCTTCTCTGGTAACTACTGGGAACGCACCAAGTACTGTGCGGCCGGTACGAGCATTGAGGAAGGTGGAGAGTGTGACCCCGTCGACCTTGGAACTAACTACACGGTTCGCCACCACATGCCATGGGTTGGAGACCCCGAACGACCTGACTTCGGAAATCCGCCAGAAGGTATGACCAACATGGAGCGGGCACAGAAGGTTCGTACTGCTCTTTCATGGGCGATCGACCGTGAGTTGATTTCGGAAGTTCTGTTTGCCAATGCAGCATGGCCGAACTACGTGTACGGTGCTGACATAAATAACCCCAACTGGCAGGATAAGTGGGCAACCCCGTATGATGTGGCTGCTGCCGAAGCTCTGCTAGATGAGGCTGGTTATCCCAAGAATGACAAAGGCATTCGATTCGAAATGCCGTTCTTCATTCGAATCGGTCGCGGTGACGAAGACATTGGAGTCGCTGTATCCGGTATGTGGGGAGAAATCGGTATCGACGTTCAGTACTGGAAAGCCCAGTACCAGACCTACCGTCCAAACTTGATCGGTCGGACAGCAATTGCTCCGTGGATTCACTCCGCAGGTGCTGAAGCTCCTCATAACCCCTGGGACTGGGCGGTTATGGGTAACTCCGAGTGTTCTCGTGGACGTGGTGGTTTCAACATCGGTATTGAGATCTATGAGCTTTGTAAGTTCATGGATGACATGAATGCTGAGTCTGACAAAGCAGCACGAATCGAACTTCGTAACGCTAACGTAGAGTTCCTTGCTGAGAACATGCCTGTTATCGGTACTGTTGCCCGGCCGAACGTTGCATTAGCTAACCCGAACAAGATCGCTAGCTGGGACATGCCGCTTGCCGTTAGAGAAGCAGCATTGCACCACCCAGAGTTCATTAAACTCAAGTAGTTGAACTCCAACTAAACAGTTTTGGGGTGTGGGAAGATTAAAATACTTCCCACACCCCATTTTTTACACACACGTAAGCAGGGCTAACGGAACCCTATAGATGAAAAATTTTCTAGCTCGTCGTCTGTTATTTGCAATACTGTCCCTAATAATTGCCTCAATGGCTGTTTTCGGGCTCGCTCATGCAAAAGAGGATCCTATAAACCTCTTTATACAACCGGGTTACTTTGTTTCTCCCGAAACCCTTGAAGCCCTGAGGGCAAAATGGGGTCTGGATAAGCCTTTAGTGATGCAATACCTTACTTGGGCTGGCAACATGTTGAGAGGCGACCTCGGAGATAGCGTCCAACAACAACGGCCGGTAGTGACCATTGTTGGAGAGAAATGGGCAGCTACCGCTCAATTGGCCGGTGTTGCGTGGTTATTTGGCACTATAACGGGCGTACCGTTGGGGATACTCTCTGCTTTAAAACGAGGATCTCTTCTTGACTATACTGCTCGTGGCCTCGCCTTAGCTGGGCAGTCCCTACCTGCCTTCTGGATAGGTTTGGTAGGTATTTGGATATTTGCGGTTTACCTTGGCTGGCTGCCAGTGTTTGGAAAAGGTCACAACCTGCCATTCTTAGAGCAAGCGAAACACTACATATTGCCGACGTTGGTTTTAGGTTGGGGACCGATGGCGGGATACATGCGTATCACCAGATCAGCCATGCTGGAAGTATTGGATTCCGAATATATAAAGCTTGCCAGAGCTAAAGGCGTGTCCAACAGAATGGTAGTCTGGAAACACGCACTGAGAAATGCGTTGATTCAGCCGCTCACCATTGCCGCCTTGTTGCTTGCGGGATTTATGGATGGTGCGGTCTTAGTCGAAGTTATCTTTGCCTGGCCTGGCGTCGGTCGAGTTGCTGTTGAAGCCGTTAATCAAAATGATTTCATGATGATTACTGGCACTGTATTCTTGTTTACATTCCTGTATCTGTTTATGAGTCTGGTAGCTGACTTGTTATATGCGGTCGTCGACCCAAGGATTCGTTACTCATGACAGTTCGAACTGAATCCAGCCAACCTGCCAGTACGGGGGTTAATACTCTGCTACGACCGTTTTCTAAATCTTGGGACTTCGTGAGGCGATGGCCGGTAATCCCGGCGGCAGTTTTGTTTGTACTCGCGGTGTTTGCAGTTTTTTCCCCTTGGATTGCGCCTAGCGATCCCAACGATCAAAACCTTAGAAGTAGTCTTGCTAAACCGTTCTGGTATACAGAGTATTACGAGAATGATCGTGTAGGCAGTAAAATCGAAACACCACATATCCTCGGCGCTGATAAATATGGACGCGATGTGTTTAGTAGAGTGGTGTATGGAGCACGTATTTCGCTTTCAGTAGCTCTGATTTCAATGATTAGTGGAACTATTCTGGGGGCTTGGGCTGGTATAACAACCGGTTTTTATGGTGGATTGTTCGACGAACTGATGACGAGGTTTGTTGATGTCTGGAATGCACTTCCATTTTTGCTCGTTGCATTGGTGGTTTCAATAACAATTGGGCAAGGAGTGTTCATTATGATGATCCTCCTTATCATGTTGACCTGGGTTGGTCTTGTACGAAATGTCAGGGCTGAAGTTCTTAGTTTGAAAACGCGAGACTATGTACTCGCAGCCCGTGTCGCCGGCGCATCAGATATACGATTGATGTACAAACATATATTCCCAGGTGTGAGTAACCTCTTACTAATTTTGGCCAGCCTGAGGGTTGGTGGTCTGATAATGACCGAAGCATCGTTAAGTTTCCTAGGAGTCGGTATTCCGGCTAATATTCCCTCATGGGGACAAATGATCAGTGACGGCCGAGACACGCTAGATGACGCGTGGTGGGTTTCATTTTTCCCGGGTCTGGGCATATTCCTAACTGTGATGGCAATGAACTTCCTTGGTGATTGGATCCGTGATCGAACTGATCCTCGCCTACGACAGTTGCGTGATTGAACAAACTGATTTCCTTCGCTAGCTATTTTTTACAACCCTAAATAAATAAACACCCCTACCCTCAAAAAAGGATTTTGAAGATATGCCAAGTTTTGATCTCCTCATAAAAGGCGGTCACGTTATAGACGCTGCCAATAACGTTGATTCTTTAATGGATGTAGGTGTCGCAGGCAGGGTTGTTGGTGCCGTGGAACCGAATATCCCAGAATCAGAGGGTCGACGAGTGATAGACGCGACTGGGATGTGGATTACCCCTGGCTTGATCGATATCCATGCGCACTGCACTGGATTCTCTGGTGCAATGTTTCCTGAAGAAATGTGTTTTCCATACGGCGTTACTACGATGGTTGACTGTGGAGGATCCGGATGGCGGACTTTTGACGCTTTCAATCGTGATGTGATTCAGAAGTCAGCTGTAAGGGTTTTTGCGCTTCTCAACATTGTCGGTCAAGGAATGGAAGGTGATGTTGAACAGGATATAGACGATATGGATGCCGAATTGACTGCCGCAAAAATCAGACAACGATCTGATATTTTGGTCGGGGTAAAAGTGGCGCATTTTGGCGGGCGCGGATGGGAATCCATTGACAGGGGTGTTGAAGCGGCTCGATTATCAGGATCTTTCTGCCTTGTTGATCAAAACAGCAAGCCGACCCGTCCATTCGACGAAATGCTGGAACGATTACGACCTGGGGACGGTACGACGCATTGTTTCGGATATGGGAAACCGATGATTGGAAATGATGGCAAAGTCAAACAGTCTTACATCGATGCTAGGGCACGTGGTGTAAAGTTTGATGTTGGGCACGGTAATAACTCATTTTCATTTTCTATGGCGAAACCTGCCTTAGACCAAGGGTTTCCTCCAGATACTATTTCCACAGACATGCATCGAATGAGCCTACACACTTCTAGAGCACAAATGACCGAAGTCATGAGCAAATTTCTTGCCATGGGAATGCCTATACAAGAAGTAGTAGCCCGTTCGACGTGGGAACCGGCAAAATGGATAAACCACACTGAAATCGGCACTCTGACACCTGGCGCATCAGCTGATATTTCGGTTTTGGAATTTCAGGATCGTCCGTCCGGGCTTTCAGATTCAGGGCCAACCGGTTATCGCATTATGCAAGCAGATGGCCGTCTTATAAACCAGTTGACTATCAAAGATGGTGTAGTGAAGTTCGATTACGATGGTCTATCTAAGGATGACTGGTCTGTAACTCCTAAAACAGATTTGGATATACCTTAGGTTGTGATTTCGGATAGTTCCGCCCTATCGCATACCCATAACGTAACCCACGCCTGGATACACTTCTGGGATTAATGCTGTGTCTCCGGTCTCAAGCTGCCAGTTCCTTATTTTGTGTGCTAACTCGAGGACTTTGCCAGAAAACTTAACGTTGTCGTAAAGATTGACTTGTTCGTAAGGGTCGCTGTTCAAATCGTACAGTTCTGACTGATCTCCCACTGATAAATTCAACTTCCAGCCATCCCCTGTTATTACACAGCGGTGTGGAATCTCTCTCATCCGTTCTAACTCACTTAGCGGGAATGTCTGATCGACGCTTCTTCCATTCCAATCTAGGTAAACGTCGTTTTCTTTGAGAGATTTTTTCGTTTCTAAATTTTTAAGGCGCGATTGGCCCTGTAAATGATCAGGAATCTTGTGCCCCATCAAGTCAAGCAAAGTTGGGATGGTGTCGATATGTGAGTATCGTCCCTTGACTCGATAATTTTCCAGCCATGGGACACGAAGCAACATCGGTACTTTGGCTGACTGTTCGTACATGACTATCTTGTGAAAAAAGTTGTGGTCTCCCATCTGATCTCCGTGTTCGGAGGTGAAAACCACGATAGTTTCTTCAGTGATTTCGGCTTTTTCTATCGCATCCAATATTTGTCCTACTGCTTTGTCCATGAGTGTTACAAGACCGTAGTATTTCGCTTGAATATTTCGAAATTCTTTTTCGGAATTATTCTGCGGTCCATTTAGTTCTTTATCGGTTTTAAGTATTGATGCTCTGCGTTCTTGCTTAATTGAGGTCTTCTTTCCAGATTCTTCCTTCGCCATAAGGGTGGACATTTTCGAAGCGTTATCTGGAGGATCGACTCTGAAAACAGGAGTTTGAGGAATATGATCAGGTTTATAAAGATCGTCAAATGGTCCCGTATATGGCGGGTGTGGTTCGAAGAAGTTGACACATATAGCGAACGGGTTTTCTTTATTCTGACCTATAAAATCACTGACTTTGCGACCTAGATATGAGGCCTTGGTATGCTCCTCGGGTAACTGAGCTGCGAATGATCTTGAAAAAACCATCTTACCGCTGGATTCCTTATCAGGCTTATAGCCTTGAGATATCAGATAGTGATGGTAATCACTCAGGGTTTCATTATTATCCTCTTTGGTCGACCAGACCCTGTATTGATCCTCGATTGAATGCCACTCATCCCATCCTCTTCGTTTTATGACTTCGTCACCCAGATGCCATTTACCGTAATAAGCGGTGTGGTAATCATCCGGAAAAAATTCAGCGAAAGTTTGTATGTCGTCGGCCAAGGGGATATTATTTTTTGTGCAGCCGTTTGTATGAGGCCATAGACCGGTCATCTGTGTAGCTCTAGAGGGAGTGCATATTGGAGCGCTGACATATGCGTTTTCAAAGACGATGCTATCTTCAGAAAGACGATTCAAATTCGGAGTATGTATCCAATCGTTACCGTAGGCCGACATAGTGTCAGCTCGTTGTTGGTCAGTGAAAATATAGACTAGATTCGGGTTTTTTTCTCGCGTCATGTAATGTCCAATGATTGATACGTTCTTGCTATTTGAAAAATGTACCGGATTATAATCTGGTGGCGATAAGAGAAACTCAAGTAATAAACAAAATTAACGGGATGATTCTTGATGCAATATAGGCACCTGGGCAATTCTGGCTTAGAAGTATCTGAAATAGGTCTTGGAGCAAACAGTTTCGGAGAACCGGGCCGGCGCGATCGTGCTGAAGCAGCAGCCATAATTCACGCTGCCATTGATCACGGAATAAACTTCATTGATACGTCGAATGTCTATGCGCAGGGTATATCTGAGCAGTACATAGGAGATGCACTAAAGGGTCGACGCGGTGAAATGCTGATAGGAACTAAATTCGGAAGCATGCGTCGACAGGGACCTAACAATTTCGGTGGATCACGTAAATTCATCATGAGGTCGGTTGAGGAAAGTCTCCAGCGACTACAGACCGACTGCATTGACGTATACATGATTCACCGACCTGATCCGCGCATGCCGATGGAAGAAACACTGCGGGCACTTGATGATCTAGTTACGCAGGGTAAGATTCTTTACACTGCCGGCTGTAATTTCGAGTCCTGGCGTTTCGTTGATGGATTCTGGACGTCAAAAGCTAACAATCTTGTGAGTTTTTCAGCTTCTCAATTCGCCTACTCGATGATGGCTCGCTCAGCAGAATCCGAAATGATTCCTGCATGCAGAGCGCTGGGAGTTGCGGTAATACCGTACTTACCGCTCGCTGCAGGGTTACTTTCAGGCAAAATAAGTGGCGACGGGTTACCTCCGGCCGGTACACGACTTGCTATCGAACAACAATCAAGTGAACGTTGGATTACTCCTCAGAATCTAAAAATCGTATCTTTACTGGATAACTGGGCAAATGAACGTGGGCATTCCGTTTTAGAACTGGCTTTTGCATGGCTTCTGGCGGAGCCGATTGTGTCCACTGTGATAGCAGGAGCAAGTTCTCCAGAGCAGATTCGACAAAATGCGTCTGCATCTGAATGGAAAATCACTTCAGAGGAGCGTCAGGAAGTGACCGCAATACTGGATGCAAACCCACCTGAAAATGCAGGCCCGTACTACTCAACGGCCGGTTATTTTTACGAACCAACTGCCGACCCGCCTAAAGCATAGCTGCAGTAGATCGTTATCTGATTATGTCTCAGTAAGGATGAATCCTGGTGGTGCGTCATGTTTATGGGACATCTCCACAGGTTGGTAATGGCTGCCTTCATAGACATTACCTGAATAGACAATCGTTTCTGCAACAATCTTTTCACGTGAAGTCCGTGTTTCGTGCAGCACGTCCATGTAGGTGTAATCGCCCTGATCGATCGAGCTGATTACTACGTCAGCTACTGTGCCGACAGCAAGTGAACCGAGCTCTCGCTCTTGGTCTAGTGCTCGGGCTGGGATGCGTGTTGACATATCTATTATCTCGTTCAGCGATAGACCGACAGTGAACATCTTAGACATGGTTGTGGGCATGTCGAATACAGGTCCATCTATATTCCCGACATGCACGTCCGTGCTGATCGTATCGGGTTTAAATCCTTGTGCGACAGCTTGTTCAAGAGTTCGGAAAGCGAAACCTCTTGCACCGTGTCCGATATCTAGGTATACACCCCGCTCTTTGGCATCCCATATCTTTGACCACAGTTGTCCTCGATGGTCGAAAATAGGGAAGCGGAATGCGGCATGAAAAGTGTGGGTGAGAATATCACCTGGGTTCATCCAATCAAGAAGCTGTGGAATCGGCGCACCGTATGCTTCACACATCAGTATTCCGCCGCCGAAATCCGCCGCTTCTCTAGCCAAAGGTAGTGAAGAAAATTTCTGCGAATGGTGGAATTTCACCCCTAGCAACGTGTCGTAACTGGTGATGAGATCTTGAACTTCTCCAACCGATGAGGGCGTTGGTCCATATGGGTCTGGCATTCTTACGAGTGAATACAGTCTGACTTTCGTATTTTGTATGTCAGACTCCCAGTAGTGAGGGTACTCTCCCGGAGTAGCCGTTCCCGCGTCGAGCGCAGTCGTCACTCCGAATGCAAGGTTAGTCGTGTCAGAATCAACGCTTGGTTGGTTCCCACGAGAAGTGTAATTGTGCACATGAAGATCGATAAATCCAGGGGTGACAATTTTTCCTTGAGCATCTATATGGAGGTCTGCGTTTTCCTTCGGAAGGTTTGTTCCGATTTCGTTGATTGTTTTTCCCGAAATAGCTACGTCTTTGACTTCGTCAATACCGGAGAAGGTATCGATCACGCGGCCACCTGTAATCAGGATGCTCCATTGCATATCGCTGTTAATTCCTCTCTAGAGCATGTATGTCGTTTGAAGGGTTAGGAGGTAATTTCCTTGATCCGCTGTATTACGGTTTCAACCTGCTCGTCGGTTAACATTTGAACCCCGATGCCTATAGATCCTTCGTCGCCGCCAACACGGGTCCAAATGGGTGGATCTCCTTGTTCGAGACGTTTAATAACCTCATTTACATCTACCCCTGTAACCTCAGGGTCGAATCGTATGAAAACGGTCGTATTCGGGCCTAGTTGAGGTGTATTCGGTATTGTTACGTCTATTCCATTGACATCATTTAGACCGCGATGGAACGCCGTCCGTTTTGCCTCTTCAATTGCGAGTCGTTCTTCATGGTCGATTGAGAACCACCTGCGTAAGGCAGCAGCCACTCCTACAACCTCTCCTCGGTCCGTCTTGTAGGGTCGTCCATAACCACGCGGTAACCCTTTCATTCCTGCCACTTCTACCCCAATAAAGTTCTGTTGAAATGCCGACTCGACCCATTCAGCTCGTCCGGTGCATATTCCGGTGGAATGGGGTGAACCAATGTATTTGGCTCCAAATGCTACTACATCTCCTGTTTGAGCAACTTTTGTAAATTGATCAAGCGGATAAATCTGTCCAGCCGCATCGACTATGAGACGGATATCATGCTTGTCTGCCAGTGCCCGGGCCTCCTCTATGGAAACCCATTCGTCGCCCCAAAGACCACTTTCGTAGAAAGCAATCCCTGCTGTTTTAGGACCTATACCGGCCTCCATTTCCTCTACAGTACAACCATCTTCACGCCCGACTTCTTTAAGTCTGGCCCCGGCTAATGTGAAACACCGTTTGTAGGTGTAGTCTTGACCTTTTTGGAAAACAAGTTCATTTCTGTCGAAGG
>VFGZ01000068.1 GCA_009392215.1 SAR202 cluster bacterium
GAGAATCTCTGCAGAAACACCGCTTCCCACCTGCGCCGGATACTCATATATATTTTATCGTTTGTAACTTCTGGGCAATGGCATGTTTCGAATTACTATCGATTTTACTAAACGTTAAAAATCCTCAAAACAATGCAGATCGCATTGCTAATAGAAACGGTCACTCTGGAGAATCCAGTCCTTCAAGCATTTGTTTGGACCAGAGACGAAGTTGGTCATCCAAATCGGACCCGCAATGAGGACATTCCTTGTCACCAAACCGGAGTCTTGTCGCACAGTCGCCGCACCGAACCACCTCCGTTAGTTTGTTTAATACCTTTTCAATAGAAAGGTCTATATTCATGAATCGCTCCTGAATGTCGTAATATTGCCAAAGGCTTTAGCCGTTTGGAGTGACAGGACGCTTAGGTCATTGCAGACGCACAAATACTTCGGGGTCCCCAGTACTTCCCGGGTTGAGAAAATCTTCACCATCACACTCGAGAAAGTTCGCTTTCCGTTCTTCAACAGGGATTATGAAATCAGCCCTACCCACCTGAGAATTTTTTTCATATTCTTCAAAAACTTCATCTGACATCAATTCGAAGACAGAATGGTGGCTAATCACTTCCTTACATCCAGGTGAATTCGCCCATTCACTTCTGGTTCTTTTCGAGTTACATGGGGTCGGGATTCCTGTTCCGTCATGGTGTTTGGTAATACTGATCTCCCCGAGACCGTGTCCGATAAGGTCTCCGGCCGTAACACGGAATCCAATTTCGGAAGGTCTAGCAGTCCCCATCATCAAATCGATCGGCGAGGTTATCGAAACAACGTCAAGGATTTCATATATGGGATTAACGTGCATGTGCCTAACCCAAACGTTGGGAGCATTATCTGGGCGGATGTAGAGGTCTAGGTCCAAATAATCTGCCGGCACGGTTTTCCCTGATGCTTCTTCAAACGCAATTTCCCACTCGTTAGAAGAACTGCCGTAAGAACGATCGGATATATAAAGCAGGACACCGTCCACTGGGGAATAGATTGGTTGGGTAAATCGCGAATCATAGTAGTCTAGCGGCCGATAATAATGTTTCATAGAACAACATGACTCAAATGAATCTGAAAAATCATGTCCAGCGGACGACCGAAATTTTGATATGAACTCGATTTGCTCCACATCTATATGTGAAGCGATTACGAATTTTGGTAAGCCTATCTTAGACCAAGCACTCAAATCCTTTATCAACCCGCCATACCCAAATTCTATTATTGGATGTTCTGACTGACTGGATTGGGTCAGGCTTGATTCAATGGTACTTTGTGCTGATGCATTTCCATCTGTCGCGTCATCAATATCACCATTTTTAGTTGACTCATCCGGTGCATATGAGCTTGGTGATAGTTGTTTAACATCTGGGGTATGGGCCACATTTGCCTTAGTTTCATCTACTGTTGAATTCGGCAAAGAAAACTCTGGACTGGTGGCGGTTTGCTTCAATCCTGAACAAGATAAAAACAGTAACCCTGACACCACCATCATAGTTAATTGAAACGCGGGGGTTTTCATATTTAGTCTTAAGAACTGATAAAACGGGAACATTAGGTTGACTCGGTTAGTAGCCAAAATCCAGGGGTCGGTGCCCAAGAAATGCACGCCTGTTAGAAATCCGACGATTCATACCTTAGATGATGAGAGGGCGGTTGGTCAGTATTATCGATGCTACATCTAAGAACATAAGACTTCCTAGCATCTTTCTAAGATGTATTGGAATTCACATTCAAGCCTTGATTTCATTCCATAATGGCGAAGGTCGAAACGCCTTAACACGCCTTGCAGAACCGGGCCCGCGGGACGTGTTCGTTCCCAAATTGAGATGATTCTTTTGTACGGATGCTGACAGATACTCCCTCTGTCAAAGTTGTGTTGCCTCTTGGGAATTAATAGAGGAACCTGCAACAAATGCATCTACTAGGCTGACCACATTCAGGAATCATAAAACCCTTAATATAAAATATGTCAATGCGCCAGCCACCATTCCACTATGCTTGGGTGATAATCGGACTGTCAGTGCTGCTATATCTAGCTGGTGGTTCCATCACGCAAGCTTTCGGAGTAGTGATCATTCCCCTTCAAGAGCAACGGGGGTGGAGCCAAGGATCAATCACGTTGGCTTATGGCATCTCCGCTGTCGTGAGCGCAGGACTGTCTCCGCTGACCGGGATCGCGACCGATCGTTATGGCGGCAGAGTGGTTCTATGGATAGGGGTAGCCGCGTTCTTTATCGGCACTGTGATATCTGCTGTGGCAACAGAGGTATGGCACATATGGGTGTCCTACGGGTTCTTCTTGGGCATCACCCATAGTTCGATGAATGTGGCATTGATCACCACCGCTACTTACTGGTTCAAGCAGAAACTGGGAATAGGCGTTGGTTTGTTGCAATTCTCCCAAGGAATAGGGCCTGCCGGCACCACACTTCTCATTGGTATTTTGCTAGAAAGCTACGATTGGCGAGTGGCTTTCTGGGTTCTTGGAATAGGTTGTGGCATAACTATGAGTCTTATTGTTTGGTTTTTCCGCAGTAAGCCATCAGATGTTGGACTTGATCCTTACGGAGATTCGGTTGTTACGTACGAGACTCAGGACTTTCCACCACAAATCCAGAAAATCCGTGAAAAGGTGCGTGCCTCCAGAGTGCAAGCCACTTCTAGCTTTTGGAAGCTTGTACTGGTCCACTATCTCGGCTGTGTTTCCCACGCAATAGTAATTGTTTACATCATCCCTATTGCGATGATGTCAGGGGTCTCTCCAGTGGCGGCTGCCGGCGTTTTAAGCACCCTTTCACTCGTCAGCGGACTCACTCGGTTTACAACACCGGTCATTGCTGATTATCTAGGCCCTCGAGGAACTATGGCGGTGATGTTTGTGCTCCAGGGTTTGCCCGTGATGATGTTGTTCTGGATAGAAGGCAGTCTGTCATTCTACATTTTTGCAGTAATTTTCGGTATCGGCTACGGGGGCGAAGGATCGGCATTTCCCATTATAAATCGCCGGTACTACGGCGAAGGCTCACTGGGTCGTTCTTTCGGGTGGCAGTTATGCGGAGCAATGCTGGGCATGGCCACAGGTGGTTGGATCGGTGGAGTAATGTTCGGTATCTTCGGAGACTACGTTCTGACCATTGCTATGTCAGTGGCTACCAGCCTCGCCGGTGCTGTGGTTATATTATCCATGCAACGGACTAACAAGATCATTATCGAAGATTGGGAAGATTACTTGCCGATTGAAGCTAAATCAATGCGAAACCTAAAAAATTTTGATTCCTAATGGCTATTAATCTACAAATGTGGTTACCGTAGTATTAATACGATCTCGAACAGAATGATATGTTCCACCATAATTACGGGTTGTTCGTGACACTAGTCGTGATATAGGAAATACAATAGGAGGATTCCGTATTTTGTATACAATCGGAATCGACGTAGGTGGGACATTTACAGATATCGTAGTAGCCTCTGACAATCAGGCACCTCGTTTTTTCAAGACCCCTTCTACTCCAGATGATCCTTCTGTTGGATTAATGGCTGGGTTACACGATGCTGCCTCGGCACATGGCGTAACACTTGATCAGTTTATTAAGTCGGCAGGCCTGCTTATCCACGGCAGTACTGTAGCCACTAATACCCTTGTAGAACGAAAGGGTGCTAAGGTTGGCCTACTGACGACTGACGGGTTTCGGGACCTTCTGGAAATGCGGGAAGGGCTTAAGGAGGATAGGTATAACCTGCGTATGGCGCCAGTCGAGCCGCTAGTGCCCAGATACCTTAGGGTCGAGGTCCCTGAGAGAGTTCGATCGGACGGCCAAATCGTCCAGAAATTAGACAAAGTAGGACTGGATTTGGCATTGGACCAGTTAGAGCGGGACGGTGTCGAAGCTTTGGCGGTTTGTTTTCTTTTTTCTTATCTGAACCCGGAACACGAACGGCTAGTTGGAGAAACGATAAAAGAGCGGTTTCCTGGCATGTACACTTCACTTTCCTCGCAGGTCATCCCACAGATCAAAGAGTTCGATCGCCTCAGTACAACTGTAATTAATTCTTATGTGGGACCAGTGTTCGGTGAGTACCTAAAGAATCTGGAAAATCGCTTAGCCTCTTATTCTGGATCAGGTGATGTGCTAATCATGCAGTCGAATGGAGGAGTTGCTCCCATTGATGACTCCAGGCGTTTGGCAGTGGGAGCTATCCTGTCCGGCCCAGCAGGCGGGGTCAATGGAGCGGCGGCCTACGGCCAGTTGGTGAACGCCAATAATATCATCGCCTTTGACATGGGTGGCACCAGCACTGACATATCTCTAATAGAAGATGACACTCCTCACCTATCCTCGGAAAGGTTCGAAGCAGGATGGAAGATTGCCGTGCCCATGATTGATATTCATACCATGGGGGCCGGTGGCGGTAGCATCGCTACGGTTGGACCCGGTGGCATCTTGCAAGTGGGGCCTGAGAGCGCAGGCGCGTATCCAGGGCCGGCCTGCTACGCCAAAGGTGGAAACCAAGCAACAGTCACCGACGCTAACCTGGCTTTGGGCTACCTAGATCCGGACAACTTTTTAGGCGGTGCTGCCAGCATCGACCGAAATCTGTCGGAGAAAGCGATTCAAGATAATGTAGCGGGCCCGTTGGGTCTGTCCATCATCGATGCGGCGGCTGGCATCTCTCAGATAGTTTCCACGACTATCGCAGAAGGGATAAGGCTGATGTCCGTTCAGCGAGGGGTAGACCCACGTGGATTTAGCATGATGGCATTCGGCGGTGCAGCTGGACTTCACGCCTCCAGCGTGGCTCGACAACTCCAGGTTAGCCGCGTCGTTTTGCCCTCGGCAGCACCTGTGCTTTCAGCTCAGGGTATGCTTTCGACTGATCTGAAATACGATTACTCTCGTTCTTTCACCGCCAGTTTGGACGGAATCGATCTGGGGACAGTTCGGACAATTGTTACCCAGATGGAGGCTGAGGGGCGAAACAAACTCGAATCTCAGGGAATAAACGTTGACCAAATAGAGGTCACCATATCATCTGATATGCGGTATTTGGACCAAATCTACGAGATAAATGTTCCATTACCCGCATTGAACCAAAGCGACGAATCGATTCTCCAGGAATGGGCCGAAAACTTTCACCAACGCTATCAAGATCTTTATTCCTACAGTCAATCCACACAAGAAATTCGGATGGTAACACTGCGGGTTACCGTAAATGGATTATTACCGCGTCTGGACTCGAAGAAAAAACCATCAGGTGGGAGCATAGCCGCGGCAGACAAGGGAACTCGTCGGGTGTATTTGGACTTCTGGAGGGACATACCAGTATACGATCTGAATACCCTACCAACCGGAGCTCGGCTCATGGGCCCATGTATCATAGAATCTGATTTCACAACCATTTTAGTTGAACTTGGAGATATCGCTGAAATCGATTCTTTCGGCGGTATAGACCTTCATGTTGACCTGGACACGCCAACTTCCGTTTCCAACATTCCGACAGCGAAGGACCATCCGGATCCTATTACTCTGGCGGTAATAGAGCACAAACTGGAGTCCATCGCCCAAGAAATGACAGAAGTAATGCTTCGTACCGCCATGTCACAAATCTTGAACTCAAGCCGCGATTTTTCAACTGCTATTCTGGATTCCGACTGTCAGTTAGTAGCACAAGGCGAGGGAATACCAGTTCATGTTAGTGCGTTGCCAGTAGCAGGGGCTGCCGTACGCGATTATTTTGGGGATGATATCCATGAAGGTGATTTATTTATATTGAATGATCCTTATTTCGGTGGTAGCCATCTACCCGATATCACAATTATTTGCCCAATCTTCCGAGATAACCAGTTAATGTTTTATTCGGTCAATCGGGCCCATCATAGCGATGTAGGTGGAGGTACGCACGGAGGGTACAATCCCGCGGCTAAAGAAATTTTCCAGGAAGGTATCCGCATACCGCCAGTTCGGCTCCACGACCGTGGCATTCTGCGGAATGATGTTTTGAATATGCTGGCGGCAAACGTGCGTCTACCTGTAAATTTCATCGGCGACCTGAACGCTCAGATTGGCTCGACCATGATTGCCGCCCAAAGAATAAATGAACTGTTGAACTTATATGGAGAGCAGTTGCTGTTGGGATCTGTGTCGGAAATCCTGGCTGCTACGGAGAAGCAGGTGAGGGAGGTCATCTCTAAGTGGCCCGACGGTGTTTACTTTGGGGAATCTCAAGTCGACGACGATGGATTTGGTAACAAACTAATACCGATTCGTGCCCGAGTGACCATTTCTGGGGATAGTATGACCATAGATTTAAGCGAGTCGAGTCCTCAGGTTACAGGGTTTATCAATAGTGCCTATGCCAACACACGATCGTTAGCTCACGCCTCAATCATGTTCCTGGCTCCGGCCGACGTTCCCAAAAACGAGGGCTCTATGCGGCCTGTGGAGATCATCGCACCTGAAGGTCTAGTTGTTAATGCTCAGCCACCGGCTCCAGTTTGCATGAGTACGAACCATTGTGCTGAAGAAATCGTTGAGGCTGTGTTTAAGGCCCTTGCTCCTGCGATACCATACGCCGTAAATGCTGGTTTTTCACGGCGGTTGCGTTACGCTATTACTGGTAATGATCCTCGAAACGGCAAGCAGTTCATTTGGCATTTTTTCATGGCCAGGGGGGGTGGTGGGGCCGCTTATGGGTTTGATGGATGGCCGAACGTCGGAGAGATAAATGTGGCAGGGGGCATCCGAAGTCCGAGCGTGGAGATCACCGAAGAAAGGTTCCCGTTCTTCATCCGGCGCCATGAACTTCGCCCTAACTCTGGGGGTGATGGTGCCTGGCGGGGTGGATTGGGTGCAATTTGTGATTTAGTCTATGAAGGTGACACTCCAGCACTATTGAACACTGCTGGTGATGGAGTTGTAGTCCCACCGTTTGGTCTCTTCGGTGGCAATGACGGCCTTCCACATCTCTACTCCGTACTTTCCAATGGCGAAGAAAGAGTCTTGGAATCCAAGGAAACCAATGTGACCATCCAACCTGGAGACCGCGTTTATTGTCTTTCAGCCGGCGGGGGTGGCTATGGCGATCCGGCAGACCGGAGCCTGACGGCTCGAGACTGGGACGTAAAAAATGGCTACATCACATGAAAGCGGACGCCGCCCAATGTATGGGCATAGCGTATTGCCTTATCTTTTATGATTAGGGAACGCCGATATTAATGATCATTGATGCTCATTGTCATATCTTTCCGCCGTCTTTCTTACGGAGAAAAGAAGAGATCGTCGAGCGTGATGCCGCCTTCGCGTCTCTGGTTACCAAATCGCATACGAACTTCGTTACGGTTGATGATTTGCTCTCTCAAATGGACAAAAACGGTGTTGACCGAGCAGTAGTCATGGGTATTGGTTGGTCCGACATTGAGATAGCAACGGAAGCCAATGACTACATCATTGAGTCGGTAAACGATAACAAAGATCGCTTAAGGGGATTTTGCTCAGTCAATCCAAATTGGGGTGAGTTCGCATTTGATGAAGTTAAACGATGTATCAAGGCTGGTCTATCTGGAATAGGAGAATTGCAAGCTGATTTCCAGAACTTCGATCTACGGGAAGTAGCGGATCTTGCACCGATTATGGAATTGGCACGTTCAGATGCACTGCCCGTAATGGTACATGCATCTGAACCAATCGGACATGGAGACCCGCATAAAGATAGTACTACTCCTGAAAAACTATACAGATTCATCCAGAATTTTCCGGGAAATCCTATTATCTGTGCACATTGGGGTGGTGGATTACCATTTTATTCTCTGATGCCCGAAGTTAAAGAATCACTTAAGTTAGTGTATTTCGATTGTGCGGTTTCACCATCCTTGTACACACCGGAGATATTCTCCGTCGCAACAGAATCTGTGGGTGCAGGGAAGATCTTTTTTGGCAGCGATTTCCCATTTGTGGATATGACACGCGCATTGGAGCATGTTGGGGCCGTAAAACTTGTACCCGATGTAGAGGCAAACCTTTTATCTAACAACATCATGAAAGTTCTGAGATGGTAAATTAATCTCAATGTTGTGACTGCCATCTAATACAACGCGCCAATGCAAATGCCCTTAGGTCGCGATTCAACATGGGAAATAACGCTAACCAAATGCGGCCCATTTTAGCAGGCACTAAACTTGGTAACGTTCATGTCAAATCCCCAACAAGAAAAGCCCCTGGAACCGTGTCCAGGGGCTTTTTCGTGCCTAAAATCGTGGTGACCCGCCTCGGGGTCGAACCGAGAACCTACTGATTAAGAGTTAGTAGGAAATCATCTTCAGGCGTACTCATATGTGTTTTCTAGTCTCAGAATTGTGCCTGAGACTACGTATGAGTATCATTGAACGTAAAAAGAATGAGATCAAATACAAGATCAACTTCGGGTTGCTAGGCAACATCTAATCGATTCAGAAATAAAGGAGAGAAACATGTCAGAACAGAACAGGTTGGTGTTCGAAAAATTTATGGCTGCTTTGAATGAGAAGGACATGAGCGCCATGGAGTCACTTATCGACGACGACTTTGTCGATAATGATGCGATGCCTGGAATGCCCTCAGGAAAAGCTGGAATGGTAGGAATGATGCAGATGTTTGTTACTGCATTCCCAGATCTGAATATCGTGGTAGACCAATATGTTTCAGAAGGTGATTTGGTAGTAGCGATCATGACGACCAGTTCTGGAACACAATCCGGGGAATTCATGGGTATGCCCCCTTCGGGAAAGAGTTTCTCTGTTAGGGAGATACATGTTGCTAAAATAGTTAACGGTAAGTGGGTCGAGCATTGGGGTGTAGGGAATGACATGTCAATGATGCAACAACTGGGAGCCATTCCCGAATAGTTGTTTAGTCCAGCAGTAATCTGGTTAGAAAGGGCCACCGGCATGCCTAAAGCCGATGACCCTCAATGATGAGTACCGGCCCTGGAACCACTACTTCCAGGGCCGGACACCATGCAAAACAGAGAGGCTTACTAACGATCACCGCCCCATTGGCCCACGACCACCCTCTTAGCTGGAACGGTAACTGGCGATCCTGTGTTAATGGGAGCCGACAACTGACACAAAAAAATTTGCACACATCTTGCACACATAGGCCAAAGAAAAAGCCCCCTGATTACTAGTCAGGGGGCTTTTTTGTGCCTAAATCGTGGCGCGCCTGGCAGGACTCGAACCTGCAACCCCTGGGTTCGAAGCCCAGTACTCTATCCATTGAGCTACAGGCGCTTTTAACGGGGAAAGTCCGGAAAATTGCGGGTGGGGCGAGCGACGGGATTCGAACCCGTGATCTCCTGTGCCACAGACAGGCGCCTTAGACCCCTTGGCTACGCTCGCCGTGTTGGAAAATTGACCTGCCGGCCACCGCGCCCAGGGGACTGGGCTGCTCGGGATGCCGTTGATGCTAGGCTTGGATATGGTAGCAAATGACCGTGCCTGTTACAAGGAGCACCAGCCGTGGAGAGAGGACAGGTAGGCGCGCCCCAATGGGCCCCCCGCTGGCGTCCCATTGTAATAAAGCTGCCAGCCTATCTAAAATAGGTCTATAGCGAAGCGCTGCGGCTGACATTTACCGCCCTTGGCCAATTATCCCCAATCATTGCAACCCGGGTCGGCCCGGCCAGCGAGGAACAAAACATGAGTTGGAAGCCACTACTGCTTACCTTTGGCGTGCTATTTCTGGTGGCCGCCTGTTCCGGATCTTCCGGAGGAGAGAGCGCACCCGAATCCAGAGAGTCTGCCGCGACCGCCACATCGAGCAGCGCCCCCGCCAGTAGTGAGTCCACGGGTACCGGAGAACCCCTGGAGGGCGGCCGTTTTGTGCGGCTATATGTGGACCCGCCTACCCTGGACCCCCATCTGACCACCGATGCAACCTCAGCCCAGATCATCGTTGAAGTGTTCGGCGGCCTGGTGACCATTGATTCGGACTTGAACGTGGTGCCCGACCTGGCCGAAGACTGGGACGTGAGCGACGACGGCCGGGTTTATACCTTCCGCATCCGCCCGGACGCGACCTTCCACGACGGCTCGCCGGTAACCGCCGAAGATGTGCGCTGGTCATTCGAGCGTGCCACCAATCCTCTGACGGAAGCGCCCAACGTAGACCAGTACCTTGGCGACATCGAAGGTGTTGACGACAAGGTGGCCGGTGACGCATTGGAGATTTCGGGCGTGCGCGTCATTGACGAGCGGACCATCGAAATCACCATCGACCAGGCCAAGTCCTATTTTCTGGCCAAACTGACCTATCCCACGGCCTTCGTGCTTGACCAGGAGAACATCGAAGCCAACCCCAAGAACTGGTTCCGGGAACCCAACGGCACTGGGCCGTTCCGCATGACCGAATACAAGGTCGGTGAGACACTCGTCCTCAGCCGCAACGACGGATATCATCTGGGTCCGCCCAAATTGGCCGAGGTAGAGATGATTCTCAGCGGCGGTACGTCCATGCTCATGTACGAGAACGATGAGAT
>VFGZ01000069.1 GCA_009392215.1 SAR202 cluster bacterium
TGGGTAGTAGACCCTGAGGGCAATGCTTCATGGGACCTGTGGGAATGGAAATAAACTTCCTATTTGTTTCGTGATCAGTTTGATGTCGTCTGATCATACGAAATTATTACGTAGTTAACGTAAGTGGGTCAGCTGAATTCAGCTGACCCACTGTTTTAAAAACGTACGTTTTGATCCGTTACTGATCTAATCCCAATGTTGATTTCTCAGTTAGATTGTCAGCTTATTTCTGTATGCGAACACGCCCACTGCGATTGTGCTAAGTGAGAACCAAATCCATGTCACGAAACCGATCGTATCAACCAAGTCACTATTACCTGAAAGGAAAGTGTCGACAATAAAACCTATGCCGGCTATGGCTAAGACTGTCGTAAGTACTGCATTGACATTTCGCTGTCGTAAAACATAAGCCCCAAGCACCATTGCTATGCCCGCAAAGAGACCAGTGGCATCACCGGCGGTTCCGGAAACCACAAGTAGAGTCTCTACGATTATCGGTTCACTTATTTGTGGGTCGCTGATGGAAGATATGGTTGCCAGCCTGAGGCCGAATTGAAGAACGATCAATGGTGCCGATAAGATCAACATAGCGTTAGCAACCGTGGCGGCACCGCCTGCAACGCCATTCTGCAACTGTTTGGTCAGCAAAAAATATCCAGTTACGAAGCCGGCAAATCCTAGATGTGCGACAGTGAAAACAATTGTGCTTAAAGTCGTATTATCGCCTATAGCTTTAACACTCTCTGCCGTAGATTCAGCATCCGAACTAGGCCATATAGGAAACATCAAAAACGGTAAAATTGGGCCAATAATTAATAACAAGGCGGTAAATCTTTGTAGCGTCATTTCATTCCTTTATAAAGATTATGGGTTTGACTACTCGTAATAGTTAATGTCTACCATTCATGTGAGCGGAACGTACCAGACAATGATTTACCCATACACATGGAGGCTGTATTTTGATTTTGTATGAATATAGGCCTATGGGATATGTTCATTAAACCTATTGTGAATAACGTTTTGTTTTACGAGCGTGGATTGCTGAGTTTGCATCATCACCTATATGCTGTTCATTCCGTGATAAAGCCATAACGATTTGGCGCTGTCTTTCCCGATAGCGAATCTTGTCGGTATCCGGAAGAGAATCATGGCAGCGTGGGCAGGTCACCCCTTGTTCGAAAAGTGGTGATTTACGATCAGATTGTGAGACAGGGAATTGGCATCCGTAGCATAGTTCGTAATTGCCTTCTTTCAGCCCATGCTCTAGCGAAACTCTGCCGTCAAAAACGAAGCATTCACCCTCCCAAAGGCTTTCGTCTTCTGGAACAACTTCTAAATATTTGAGTATGCCCCCCTTGAGGTGATACACCTCATCGAATCCGACTTGTTTCATATAAGCGGTTGCTTTTTCGCAGCGGATTCCCCCGGTGCAATACATGGCAACAGTAGAGGGTTTATCGGGATCGTTAGCAAGCTTATCTGCCCAGTTGGGGAATTCGTGGAAACTATCGGTTCCCGGTTCAATAGCATTAGAAAAACGACCGATGTTGAATTCGAAAGTGTTTCGCGTGTCAACTACGATCACATCGTCACGCTTGATCAAATCGTTCCATTCCGTGGGCTCGATGTATTGTCCAGCGTCTAGGCGAGCATTTATTTCGGGTTTACGCATGGTCACGATTTCTTTTTTTATTTTCACCTTCAATCGCTTGAAGCTATTTTCATTACTAAAGGAATATTTCACTTCAAGACTCTCAACCTCAGGCCAACCCTTCACGTGTTCGATAACTGATGCAATACCTTCCGTTGTTCCAGAGATGGTGCCGTTTATACCTTCTGTCGCAAGGAGAACAGTCCCACGAACTCCTTCAGACCTACAAAGTGAAAGCAGTGGATATCGTTTTGCAGCAGGTTCATTAATTCTTGTGAAATGGTACAGAGCCGCGACCGTGAATTTCATTTCATGTAATTCCTAGGTTGACGTGCCTGATTAGTACGTATGATCATAATTTCTCTCAAACGTTGTTTAGAAATAATTACATTTTAGAATAGTCGTTGATATCACTGCTAATTGCCTGAGTTTTCCTCAGACTTTCACGATTTTGCATAAACTGGCATTTACTTTTTCGTACTGGGTTGTCTATCCATCATGAAAACGGCAGAGAATTAAAGGAGCTTTTCCCCTGCGATACGAATTACTTGTAAAAAACGGTCGCGTGCTTGATGCTGAGTCTGGTCTTGACTCTGTAACTGATGTCGGCATATCAGATGGTGTCATACAGAGTTTAGAGACTGATATAGATCCAAATAATGCTGATGACGTTATCGATGCTTCTGGTAAATGGGTCATTCCAGGGATGATTGATACTCACGTTCATGTTGAGTTTCAGCGCAAACCGAATGCCGAATCATCAACATTAGGACACACTTATGGGTTAGGCCTTCAGATGCTCGCGTCTGCAGGCGCCACTACCGTCATCGATCTGGGCGGTAGTATGGACACTCTTCGCATGGCAATCGAGGCGAGAGGTTCGGGTATAAATGTTGCGGGTCTCGGTTATTTAAAGCCAGGTGAGACCGTACCTGAAGGTCGTATAAATTACGCTCAAATCGAAAAGGTTGTTAACACGGCAATGGACGCCGGATCGATTGGGGTCAAGTTGTGGGGTGGATATTACCCATTTACGCCTGAAGAAACTTCGAATTTCATTAGAGCTGCTAATGAAATGACAGCTTATGTAGCTTTTCACCTTGGCACGACTGAGACCGGTTCTCGCCTGGACGGTCTTCGAGAGATTCCTTCCTTGCTCGGTGCTAATGGTAGAGTCCATATAGCCCATATCAATGCGTATTGCCGCGGCTCAATCTTACCGGTTGAGGAGGAGATAATTGAGTCTTTGCAGATCCTTACCGATTTGCGATCTCAAATTGTCTCGGAGGTGCATCTGGCTCGTCCGAATTTCACACTTGGTAAATGCGATCCAGATGGTAACGTTTTGGCAGATGTGTGCCAGAACTGCTTGAGTCTGAAAGGCTACGCTACAACGGCTGATGGACTTAGATCCGCCTTAATAGACGGATACGCATCGACCGTTGAAGAAACAAGTACAGGGTTGATCCTTGTTTCAGGGAAACGAGGCGTGGAGCTCTTTGATGAGGGCAATACGGATGTTCAGATGAGTTTTCCTGTTAATAATTCGACTTCTGCTTTTCAGCTGACAGTGGCAAAAAATAGCGAAGGCGAATTCATAATAGATGCAGTTGGCAGTGACGCGGGTATATTGCCTCGTAACGTTAATATCGAGCAGTGTATGCAGTTGGTTAAATTTGGAGGATTAGAACCACTTGAACTGGTGACGAAGTTAAGCCTTAATCCAGCAAAGATGATTGGACTGGAAAATAAAGGCAGACTTTCACAAGGGAATGACGGTGATCTTACGATAATAGACCCGACATACGGTCGCGCAGTTTATGGGGTGGTCGCTGGTTGCATCGTAATGATCAATGGGCGTGTTGTCGGTAATGGTGCAAAAATTTTGACAACCCAGCGAGGAGTTGCCGCGGTTAAGCAGATGGATATTCCTTATCAGGTTATCGATCTGACCAAGGCAATGATGTACGCAGGTAGGTAGTTACATGACTCTGATAATGTGATGCCAATTGACGGTCTGACTTGTTTTTAGTATGTTCCCAGATACAGGTATAAACACGTGGCGGGTAAATCATTTAAATGACAACGATGACTCAGACCGATATCCAGTTGGTGGCGCACTTTATGAGGAGGGCTGCTTTTGGTGCACCGGCTTGGAAGCTGGAGCGTCTCGCAGAGCAACCCTATGAGGATCTGGTGGACTCTTTTGTTGAGGTAGATGTCAAGTCACGCCTCGAAGAGGATTTACTGGAACGATTCAACACTCAGCATGCTGACGAGGAATCGGGTGTGTGGACTGCCGCGCGCTGGTTTTATCGGATGATCAATTCTGAAAGAGTGCTTGAAGAGAAAGTTGCTTTGTTCTGGCATAACCGATTTGCTACAGGCATCGCAAAATCGAATGTTAATCTGATGATGCGAGCTCATCTCGAAATGCTTCGGGATTATGGGATGGGTAGTTTTGAGACTTTACTTCAAAAGCTTTCAAGAGATCCTGCGATGATATGGTGGCTTGATCAGCAGACTAATCATGCAGGCGCTGTGAACGAAAATTACGGAAGAGAACTTCTAGAGTTGTTTTCGATGGGCCGTGGTAACTATTCTGAAGACGATGTGTTGTCTGCTGCTAGAGCCTTTACCGGTTGGACGCACGATCAATCGATTCCGAGGTATCCAAACGGCTGGTGGGACTTCAGTTTTGTCTTTCGTGATGAGGATCATGATCACGATGATAAGACGTTTCTTGGCCGATCAGGTGATTTGGATGGTGATGACATCATTGCGGAGATCGTTAAGCAGGATGCGACGGCAGAGTTTGTCGCTGCTAATTTGCATCGATTTTTCATATCCGATCAACCTCATCAACCTTCGATTGATCGTATCGCTCAGTCTTATTTTGATTCTGGTTACGAAATTAAATCGATGCTCAAGCAGTTATTTAATTCCGATGAATTCAAAAATTCAGCCTTTGATAGGGTCAGGTGGCCGGTTGAGCATGTTGTGAACATCGTGAATATTGCCGGTGTTTTTAACGATCCTTATGAAAATGGATTTCAGAACTTAGCTTCCAAATCGGCACTGATGGGTCAGGAACTCTTAAATCCTCCCACCGTTGAGGGATGGCATACGGGGCGCGAGTGGATTGACTCGTCGTTCTTGATAGAACGAGTTAATTACGCCGTTGAAATGTTAGGTAACCCGAATTCACCTGGCATGAAAAATATTTTGGAAAGAATAGGTTCGGAGCGAAAATCGATTTCACCGTTAGATTTGGTGGATGCCTGTTTGTACGAACTGGGATGCGTTGAACTTGATGACAAGACGAAATCGATATTGTTGAGTGAACTTGCCCTAGAGGAAACTATTGTCATCGACCCCAATTTTGGGGAACGCGTTGGTCAGGTGATGGAATTGATAGTGGCCTCTCGAGAATTTCAACTTTCTTGATTAAGGATTTGGTTTATGGCTGTCAGTAATAATGGTGAGAAATTTAAGGATCCGGTATTTGTAGTTTTGCAGCTTTCGGGTGGCAATGATTTTATGAATACTGTTATACCGTATGGAGATCCACTTTATTATGATTTTCGTCAGACCGTTGGAGTCTCTGAGGAAAACGTACTAGGAATCGACGATAAGTTCGGCTTGCATCCCTCACTCGAATCACTCAAAAGAATTTACGATGCTGGCGACATGGCGATAATTTCTGGGATTGGTTATCCAGATCCTGATCGTTCTCATTTTCGCTCGATGGATATATGGCATACAGCGGAACCGACTAAGGTCATAGGAGAGGGATGGCTGGGACGGGTCATCAGAGAGTTGGATCCACAGAAGCAGAATGTGTGTACCGGCGTCAGTTTCGGGCAAGGTCTGCCACGCGCTATGTACTTGATGGGGACTCCGGCGATCTCGGTCAGTCACTTGGAAGGTTATGGTCTGCTCACTTCTCTGCCGGGCCAGCGCCAACGGAAGGCTCTTAATGCTTTCCAGCGAATGTACGTCCCAGAGGAAATTGATGAAGCGTCAATGGTGATGAACCACATCGGTCAGACAGGTATCGACGCTATGGTTGGTGCCGAGATGCTAAGTGTGGCTCCTAAGACGTACGAATCTACGGTGGAATATGGTGCTGATGCCCTGTCTCAAAGTCTTAAAGGTATAGCTCAGGTTCATGTGGCCGGCATTGGGACGAGAGTGTTCTATGCACAGTTGCCAGGATTCGATACACATGGAGCTCAAATTGCCACGCAGGCGGATCTTTTATCCAACCTCGCTCTATCTGTGACAGATTTTTTCGATGATTTACGTTTGCATAATGCATCAGAAAATGTTGTGATGATGGTGTTCACTGAGTTTGGAAGACGCATAAGGGATAACGGTAACGGTACAGATCATGGGTCTGGTGGTGGCGCGTTATTGATCGGTAAACGTGTCAACGGCGGTATGTACGCTGATTACCCGTCACTTGATCCAAGTGCTCAAGTAAGCGGCGACCTAGGTTTTAATAACGATTTTAGAATGCTGTATTCAACAATCCTTGATGACTTTATGGGTATTGCTCCAGAACCGATAGTTAATGGCTCGTTTGAGCGATTCCCAGGAATGTTGTCAGCGGTTGGTGCGTAGTTTAGGTGAAGTCAACGGCTCAGATAAAAGAAAAAACTCACTTGAAATATCCTGATTTGCTTCGAATGGGTCATAGGTTTGAAACATCGATCGGTCAGCGTCTGGCTATCGATGGTTTTTATGGAGCAATGGATTTTGCATTCGGCGGAGATGGATGGTTTTACGTACTTAACCGACGTGATGCTATTCCGTTCGATACGGCGCGCCCGATGGTGAGGATAGCGGTTTGTGATATTGACGATCAGTTTCCTAAGAACATTGAGCCATTGATTGATGGCAAACCGCAAATACGTGGTTCGGAGATATATGGATCACCTGTATTTTGTGATTCTGACCAAAATGGCAGTATGTTCTTTACAGATGAGCGTGCCAACAGGGTTGTAACCCTGACAACAGAGCGAGGAGAAATAACTGATTCGTGGGGCGATACAGGAGATAGCCATGGAGAATTGAACGCTCCGTCAGGAATAACCTATCTCCCAGATGACACATTATGGGTTGTCAGTTCCCGTTCTTCACTGATTCAACAATTTACAAGGGACGGCGAATTCATTCGTGGCTTTGGATCAGTCGGAAACCAATCAGGTCAGTTAGACCATCCATGGGGCGTGGCAGTTGATCCAATCGATGGATCGGTTGTTGTAGCTGACTGGAGAAATGACAGGGTGCAGCGGTTTTCTCCAGAAGGTGAGTTACTACAGGTGCTGGATGAACTGGGTAGGGATGCGGGGCGGTTGAGCAGACCGAGCGATGTTGCAGTTGATGCACATGGGGATCTGTACGTTTGTGACCGTGGTAACGATCGACTAGTTCAGTTTAACAGAGCAGGATTGTTTATAGAGGCCATGCGTGGTGATGCAGTGATGACAGAACGGGGAGCGGATAAGCTCATGGCGAACCCTGATATGCTCAGGTGGCGCGATCACATAACAGATTTAGGTCGTGAAAAGCTTTTTTGGAAACCTACTGCGGTGAAGGTAGACCAGGAGTTCAGGGTGTACGTTATTGATTCAGGGCGGTACAGGATGCAGATTTACCGCAAGACGTTCAGGGAACTGAGTGACGATCAGATAGACTCACCCGAAACATATGTTGACCCGAAAATAAACTGACATCGTAAAGCCGTCAGGTCGTGCGTTAACACTGAATGGATGAGGACCTGGTAGTTAAAAAAGTTAGCGTACGGGGGCACTTATGAGTAGGTGTTCGATCCAGTCATCACCGTCATTTATTAGCTGGTGCTTTACCTTTGGTGGAATATGAACAGTATCGCCGGGTCTAATCTGATATAGCTCTCCGTCTAATTTCATTTTCCCTTGCCCCGAAACGATGTAATAAACTTGTTCGATTTTTTCGTGATCGTGATAGTCACCGGACTTGCCAGGCTGCATCATGTGGCGAGTGAAACCTGAAATTCCACGAGTGATAAATAGGGCATCGTCTTCATGATTTCTAACTTTATCTGCTTCTGATTCGGCACGGAATACAGGCCAGATTATGGCCGTTTCATGACCGACATAAGGATCCACGTCTTGCCAATTTCGGATGGTTACCATCGATTTATTTCCATTCTTATTTGTTTGCACCATGGCAAACATACGGCTAAAGATACACATAGTACCGAGTTGTGTTTATTTCCTCAGCGTACATTCGATATGTGCTATCGCAGTATTTATCCACTTGATTGATGCGCAATATACGCTGTACATCTATGAAAAAACTGTTAGATTTGCTGCAACTCGTTAGGAATGATTAAGATTGAGGTATTTTGTTATGCGAGAGACTGGAACGTCGACAGCGCGGTTATTCCGCAGATACTTCCTTGTTTTGTTAGCTATGACAGCTGTTTTATATGGCTGTG